>NZ_CP026100.1:0-600000 GCF_003722335.1 Caulobacter flavus | reverse complement strand
CGCACGCCGGCGGTGACCAGCAGACGTTCGTCCAGGAACGACAGGGTGTCGGCGATCGCGACGCTGCGGGTCTTGGAGCGCTCGGTGACGCGCGGGTCCGACAGCGAGCCGCCGATGAAGAAGTCGGCCGCCGGTCTGGCGACCTGCACCGGCGCATAGAGGTTGCTGGCGAAGCCGGCGAAGCTGGAGAACGCATAGGCGTTGCGCGACTTCAGGTTCACCTGGGCGACCGAGGCCACCAGGCTGTGACCCACCGAGCCGGTCTCGAACCTGGCGCGCAGGCCCGCGTCGGCCGAGACGATCGTGTCCTTGCGGACGTTGTCGAAACGATAGGCGCTGATCGTGCCGTCCGCCTGGGCGGTCGGGTTGGCCAGGACGTTGTCTTCCTTGCCCTTGCGGCCGCCGATCGCCGCCCAGGCGCTGACGTCGTCGGTCAGGTCGAACTCGCCGCGCGCCGCGCCGAACAGCTGGCGCTCGTCGGTATAGGTCCAGTCCTGGGCGAAGTTCTTGTCGGCCGAGGGGGCCTTGGGGATGGCGCCGGCCGGGGTGACGGTCGGGCGCGGGGCGTCGATGTGGTGGTCCTGCCAGCCCAGGTCGGCCGAGAACCGGGCGCGCTCGCCGCGACGGTCCAGGCCCAGGCCGATCACCTTCAGGTCGCGATCCTGGCCGTCGATGTTGGTCTCGCCGCCGTGCAGGCCGAGGTTCAGGCGCGCGCCGTAAGCGTCGGCCGGACCGAAGCGGCGAGCCACGTCGGCGGTGGCGTACAGCTGCTCGCCGCCGTCCCAGCCGGCGGTGACGCGGGTCAGCGGGTTGTTACCGGCGCGCTTGGGCACGAGGTTGAAGGCGCCGCCGACGCCGCTGCCGCCCGGGGCCGCGCCGTTAAGGAAGGCGTTGGCGCCGCGGAACACGTCGACGCGCTCGACCAGCTCGGCGGCCACGAACTGCCGGGGCAGCACGCCGTAGAGGCCGTTGTAGGTCATGTCGTCGGAGTACACGGGGAAGCCGCGCACGACGTACAGTTCCTGGAAGTTGCCGAAGCCCTTGGTGACGCGCACCGTCGGGTCGTTCTGCAGCACGTCGCCGATGCTGATGGCCTGCTGGTTGCGGATCAGCTCCTCGGTGTAGCTGGTCACCGAGAACGGGGTGTCCATGGTGTCGAGCGCGCCGAGCAGGCCCACGCGCGCGCCCTTGGCGACCTGGCCGCCGGCATAGGCGGGCGGCAGGCGCACCTGCGAGCCGGTGACGATCACCTCCTCGACGGCCGTCGGGTCGGCTTCCTGCGCCAGGACGGGGCTCGCCGCGAGCGGGGCGAGCAGGGCGGTGGACAGCATCAGGGCGAGACGGGGCGACACGGGGATTTCTCCGACAGGTGAGAATGCGTCGCGATAAAGGTAAAGCGGCGGCGTGACAACAACGGGCCTCGCTCAAGGCGAGTGGCGAGGTAACCCGTTGCCGTTGTTCGCGTTTCGAGGGCGCCAGTGTCGACTAGGCGACGCTTGGGGGCGAGGTCCGGGCGCGCCGCCACCCCGTCGGCCGGCCCACGCCGGCGGCGTCGATGCGGGCGATGGCTTCGGCCAGGGGCTCGATGGCTACGGCCATGTGGTGGGCGTTGGCGTGGACGATGGTGTCGCGGTCCAGCAGGATCGCCACGTGGCCCTTCCAGAACACCAGGTCGCCGCGCCGGCGGTCGGCTTCTTCGATGGCCTCGAAGAAGGAAAACTGCATGTCGGTGTCGCGCGGGACGGCCTGGCCCGAGGCGGCCAGGGCCTGCTGCACCAGCCCCGAGCAGTCCAGGCCCAGGGATTCCCGCCCGCCCCACTGGTAGGGCGCGCCCAGGAAGCCGAGCGCGACTTCGGCCGGGTCGACGGCGGCGGCCAGGCCGATCGGCGCCAGGTGGGCCTCGACGAACCAGCCCGCCCCGGCGGCCTTGGCGAAGCGCCCCTCGCGGGCCTCGATCGTCACCAGGGCGTTGAGGGAATAGAGTCCCTGCGGCCGCGACTTGATGTCGGGCGCGCCGAACGCATAGGTTCTCAAGACCGCCACCTGGTGGGTGGCCGGCTCGCCGACGGGAGCAAGATCGGCCTCCGCCACCCAGCCCACATAGCCGTCGCGCGCGGCCTGGCCCCAGGCGAAGCCGTCCTTGACGTCGAGCACGGCGAAGCGCTCGCCGAACAGCAGCTGGTTCCACTGCTCGGCGTCGGCGGCGGGCGCCTTGCGCAGGGCCGCGGTCGGGGTCGCGACCTGACGGCGCTTTGGGGCCTCGTAGCGCTCGGCCGCGACGATCCCCTGCAGGGCGACGTCCGCCAGGTCGGGGCGGGCCAGGGTGAGGCGCGGATCCATCAGGCGAACCGGGCCTTCAGCATGGCGTAGAGGCCGCGGATGGCCTGGGCCTCGCCGCCGCTGGGACGGCCGGGGGCGCCCTTGGGGTTCCAGGCGAAGATGTCGAGGTGGACCCACGATCCGCTGGTCGGGGCGAACCGCTGCAGGAACAGGGCGGCGGTCACCGACCCGGCCTGGGCCCAGCCGTCGGGGTCGTTCTTCAGGTCGGCGACGTCGCTTTCCAGCGCCTCGCGATAGCCGTCCCACAGCGGCATGCGCCAGACGGGGTCGGAAGCCTTGCGGGCGCCGGTCTCGATCTGTCCGGCCAGGGCGTCGTCGGGGGTGTAGAAGGGGATCACCTGCGGACCCAGGGCGATGCGCGCCGCGCCGGTCAGGGTGGCCAGGTCGATGGTCAGGGCCGGCGACAGCTCGGCGGCGCGGGTCAGGGCGTCGGCCAGGATCAGGCGGCCTTCGGCGTCGGTGTTGCCGACCTCGATGGTGAGGCCCGCGCGGCTGTCGAGCACGTCGCCCGGGCGCATGGCGTCGCCGGCGATGGCGTTCTCGACCACCGGGACCAGCACCACCAGCCGCACCGGCAGCTTGGCGGCCATGACCATGCGGGCCAGGGCCAGGGCGTGGGCGGCGCCGCCCATGTCCTTCTTCATCAGCCGCATGCCGGCCGAGGGCTTGATGTCGAGGCCGCCGGTGTCGAACACCACGCCCTTGCCGACCAGGACCACGACCGGGTTCTTCTCGTCGCCCCACTGCAGTTCCAGCATGCGCGGCGCGCGCTCGGGCACGGCGGCGCGGCCCACGGCGTGGACGGCCGGATAGTTCTGCTCCAGCAGGGCGTCGCCGACGATCGCCGAGAAGCTGGCGCCGAACTGTTCGGCGATCTCGCGGGCGATGGTCTCGATCTGGCGCGGGCCCATGGCGTTGGCCGGGCTGTTGACCATGTCGCGGGCCAGGGCGCAGGCGTGGGCGATGGCCTGGACCTCGGCGACCTCGACCCCGTCCGGCGCGACAAGGCGTCGCGCCCCATCGGCCCCCCGGGCCTTGAAGCGGTCGAAGCGATAGGTCCCCAGGGCGAAGGCCAGGGCGACCTGGGCGGCGTCCAGTCCCTCGGGGACGGCGTGCAGGCGATAGTCGCCGGCCGGCAGCTTGGCCGGCAGGGCGCGGAAGGCCATGGCGTCGGGCTTGCCGCCGCCAGGGCCGCCGCCAGGGCCGCCCTTAACCCGTTGTCCCAGGCCGAAAAGCACGCGGTCGAGGGCGCCTTCGGGGGTGGGCACGGCCACGGTCTGGCCGGCCTTGGCCGAGAAGTCCGACAGCTGGGCGAAGCCGCGCACGAAGCTGGGCCGCGCGTCGAGGAAGGCCGCCAGCTCGTCCTCCCAGAGGGCGTGCACCGGGATCACGGGACCGTCGGCCGCGCCGCGCGAGGACGAAGTGATCAGGGGTTCGGTCATGGGCCGGGGCCTTCGCGAATTTATGCTTAACGATTCCTTGAGGGGGCCGCGCGATGCTCGGCCCACCTTCCGGAGACATGCCTTCCATGTGTCGCAAGCCTGCCCTGCTCGCAACCGTCCTGACGCCCATTCTTCTGCTGAGCGCGCCGGTCATGGCCGCCGACAAGGGCGACAAGGCGGGCAAGAGCGCGCCAGTCGCCGCCCAGCCGGCCGCTCAGCCCGCCGCGCCGCGCAAGGCGAGCGCGGCCGAACGCGCCGAGGCCCGCCGCCTGGATCCGCTGGCCCGCGCCGCCTTCTGGAGCGGCGAGTTCGAGGCCGACCCGCGCGACGCCGAGGCGGGCGTGGGCCTGTCCCAGGCCCTGCGCGCCCTGGGCCGCTACGACGACGCCGCCGCCGCCGCGAGCCGCGTGCTGGTCTCGCACCCGAGCGACGTCGAGGCCCTGCTGGAGGCCGCGCGCGTGCAGCTGGCGCGGGGCGAGGGCTTCTTCGCCATCGAGCCGGCCAGAACCGCTGCGGCCGCCGCGCCGCGCGACTGGCGTCCGCAGTCGCTGCTGGGCGTGGCCCTGGAGCAGTCCAGGCGCGAAGACGAGGCCCTGGTCGCCCATCGCCAGGCCGTGGCCCTGGCCCCGAACGAGGCCGTCCCGGCCGCCAATCTCGCCATGTACCTGGCCGGTCACGGCGACCTGGCCGGCGCCGAGGCCCTGCTGCGCAAGGCCGTGGCCATGCCGTCCTCGACGATCCAGATTCGCCAGAACCTCGCCCTGGTCGTCGGCCTGCAGGGCCGCGTCGACGAGGCCGAGCGCATGGCCCGCCAGGACCTGCCGCCGCAGATGGTCGACAACAACCTGGCCTGGCTGCGCGCCGCGCTGGGCCAGGGCTCGGGCGTCCGCACCTGGGACGCCGTCAAGGCCGGCGGTTAGGGCGCCAGGGTCACGCCGGTATCGGGCCGGGTGCGGCCGTCGACCTGGGCCAGCCAGGCGGCCGCGATCGCTTCGGGACCTTGCGAGCGATTGACGTGCAGCCAGCGCGGCGCGTCGGCGACGAAGCCGCTCCACGCCGCGCCGTAACGCTGCTCGAACCCGCCGGCGCCCCAGTCCTGCCGGCGCTTGGCGATGCGGTCGGGCGCGAAGAAGAACACCGGCCTGGGGCCTGGCAGGCCGCCCTGGCCGCCGCCGGCCTCCCAGTGGGCGCCGCCCACCAGCATCGAATAGGCCAGGTCCTGGCCGAAGGTCTCGTGCACGGCGCGCAGCACGCCCGCGTCGCCGGCGAAGTCGATCGAGACGGCCGGCCGCGCGATCGAAGCCCCCGGCAGCTCGCCATAGGCCAGCACCTGGTCGTAGCAGCCCAGTCCCTCGACGAAGTCCCGGCCGCGCGGTGATGTCAGGCCGACCACCTTCACCGTTCCGCGCGCCTTCAGCAGCCAGGCCAGGCCGATCGCCGTCTTGGCCGAGGCGCTGGTCAGGACGACGGAGGCCGCGCCGAACCGGTCGTGCTCGTCGAGGAAGTCCTCGATCAGGAACGAGGTGATGAACAGCGGCTGCAACAGGGCGCGGTAGTCGTCCTGGCCGCCGTCGTCGTCCACGGCCAGATAGTGGTTGTAGGCCGCCGCCAGGCCCTGGCGATGCGGAGCGGCGTCGGAAAGGCCCGCGCGGCCGGGCCGCGCCTGCACCGTCAGATGCGTCGACATCGGCAGGAAGCCGTAGAAGCGTCGCCCGACGGCGACCTCGGGATGGGCCGAGGCCTCGACCCGGGCATGGCCCCAGACCGGCACGCGGCCCCAGCCGTCGGGACCGGGGAAGAAGTCCCAGTAGCGCATGGTCTCGCCGAAGGCGGCGTAGGTGACATTGTTGGCGGTCAGCGCGAAGCTCTCGACCGCCAGCCGGACCTCGCCGTCCCGCAGCGGCGGCGGGTCGACGTCCTGGAACCGCGTGCTGCGCAGGTCGGACTTGGCGACCAGAAAATCCCAGGCCATGGCCGTCTCCCTCGGCGATCGACGCGGGGAGTAGGCGGCGAGGTGTCGCCGAAGTCAAACGATTGTTTGAATTTCTGCCGCCCGCGCTTCGTGTCGTTACCGCGCCGGGAACAGCCGCAGCGCCGCGTATTGCAGCAGCATGATCGTCTTGGCGTCGCGGATGGCGCCGGTGTCGATCATCGCCAGGGCCTCTTCGATCTCCACCTCCTCGACGGCGATGTCCTCGCCCTCGTCGGCCTCGCCGCCGCCGGCCGACACCCGGTCCTCGGGCGCGTATTCGCCGACGAAGAAGTGCAGCCGCTCGGTCACCGAGCCGGGGCTCATGAAGGCGTCGAAGATCTTGCGCACCGTCTTCACGCGAAAGCCCGTCTCCTCCTCGACCTCGGCGCGGATGCGGGCCTCGGGCTCGGCGTCGTCGAGCAGGCCGGCCGGAACCTCGAGCAGCAGGTCGTCGTGGCCGTTGACGAACGCCGGGTAGCGGAACTGGCTGACCAGAACGACGGTCCGGCGCGCGGGGTCGTAGAGCAGGATCGCCGCGCCGTTGCCCCGGTCGTAGGTCTCGCGCGACTGCCGCTGCCAGGTCCCGTCGGCGCGCCGATACGAGAAGGTCGTCTTCTTCAGGGTGTACCAGTCGTCGGACAGGACGGTGACGTCCTCCACGCGGACGCGATCGGCGATGCTCATGACGGAACCTTGGGGAGGGCCTGGATTGGGTGTCTAAATTCGTGCAGTATCGTGCGGAGTCAAGAAGGTTCGTGCATATATGCTGACGTCGGAGCGCAAGGCGCTGATCCTGCGGGTGCTGGGCGCGGAAGGCCGTTTGGTCGCCAAGCCGTTCAGCCAGGGCCTGGGCGTCTCGGAAGACACCATCCGGCGCGACCTGCGGGAACTGGCGTCCGAGGGCCTGCTGCAGCGGGTGCACGGCGGCGCCCTGCCGGCCTCGCCGGCGGTGGCGGCGTTCGGCGTGCGCGAGGGGCGGGCGACGGCGGAGAAGGCCAGGTTGGCGCGCGCGGCGGCGCGGATGATCCAGCCGGGCCAGATCGTCTTTCTCGACGGCGGCACCACCAATGCGCGGCTGGCGCGGAGCCTACCCGCCGATCTGCGGGCGACCGTGGTCACCCACAGCCCCAGCATCGCCGTCGCGCTCGCGGAGCACCCGTCCGTCGAGGTCGAGCTGGTCGGCGGCCGGCTGTTCAAGCATTCGCTCGTCGCAGTCGGCGCGGCGGCGGCCGAGGCGATCGCGCGGGTCCGGGCCGACCTGTTCTTCCTGGGCGCGACCGGCCTGCACCCCGAGACCGGCGTAACCACGGGCGATCCCGAGGAGGCCGCGATCAAGCGGCTGATCGCCCGCCAGTCGGCCGAGACCGTGGTGCTGGCCACCCGCGACAAGCTGGGCGCGGCCTCGCCCTACGGGATCGTGCCCCTGGCGGAGATCGGCGCGGTGCTGGTCGAGCCGGGGTTGCCGGCCGAGATGCTGGCGCCGCTGCGGGCGGCGGGCGCGACGGTGGTTGAGGTGGGTCAGGCCTGAAGCTTCGCCGTCGCCGTCTCGACCCGGCCCACCGAGGCCTCGACCACGAAGCGGCTGCCCTGGCCCGGCGTGCTGTCGACGCGGATCTCGCCGCCCATGGTCTCGAGGATCTGGCGCGTGATGCTGAGGCCAAGACCGGTGCCGCCCACGTGCCGCGAGGCGTCGCCGACCTGTTCGAACGGCCGGAAGATCGCGTCCAGCTGGTCGGGCGCGATGCCGATGCCGGTGTCCTCGACGGTGAAGCGGAGGCGCGCCGTTTCGCCCGCCCCGTCCTCCAGTCGGTCGACCCGCAGGGTGACCGAGCCGGCGTCGGTGAACTTCACGGCGTTGCCCAGCAGATTGATCAGCACCTGCCGCAGCCGCTTGGGATCGGCGACGATCTGGCCGGGGACCTCGGGGGCCTGCTCGACGACGAAGGCCAGCCCCTTCTCTTCGGCCCGCAGGCGGAACATCTGGTCCAGCTCGACCAGGCAGGCGGCCAGGTCGAAGGCGACCGGCTGCAGGTCGAGCTTGCCGGCCTCGATCTTGGCGAGGTCGAGAATGTCGGTGATCACCGCCAGCAGGTGCTCGCCGCTGGACCGGATGGCGTCGACGGCCGTCCGCTGCTTGGGATCCAGGTTCCCGCGGCTGAGCCAGTAGCTGTAGCCGATCACCGCGTTCAGGGGCGTGCGCAGCTCGTGGCTCATGTGGCTGAGGAACTGCGACTTGGCGGCGTTGGCGGTCTCGGCGGCGATGCGGGCGTCCGACAGGGCGCGGGCCTCGTCCGCCTGCTGGCGCTGGCGGGTCTCGAAGTCGCGGCGCATGCCCAGCAGGCGATGCACGAGGAACGCGCCGATCATCAGCAGCCAGACGCCCAGGATGATCAGGTACCACTGCTCGTCCGACAGCTGGACGCCTTCGACGGCGACGGAGTCCATCGACACGGCCAGCGAGCCGGGCGGGGCGTCGCTGATGGCCACGGCGATCGAGCGCACGTCCGAGAGCTCGGGCGTCACGTCGCGACGCGACACCCCGTGGCTCGACAGCCACCACGGCTCGAGCGCCAGCCGGTCCAGCGGCAGGACGATGGTGTTGGCGCCCGGGACGACCGACACCTCGGCCGCCAGCGGCACGTCCTGGTCGCCGAGCCGATGGCGCAGGGCGGCCGGCGGGGCGGTCTTGAGCAGCACCTTCAGGCGGTCGGCCTCGCCGCGCCAGTTCAGGCGCAGGGTCAGGGTCTGGTACCGCGAGAAGTCGAGGCCCCGGCCCTTGGCGCCGAGGTTCAGCAGCATGCCGTAGCCGCAGTAGGGATAGGCGACGCCCGCGCGGATCTCGCACGACCAGGCCATCGGCCGGTTCGGATCGGGCGTCACGCTCGAGCGGCCGCCGTTCTCGTCGTCGGCGAAGGCGTAGCCGGCGTACTGGGTCGATCGCGGCGACAGTTCCAGCGTCTGGCGGGTGAGGGCGCTCTTGCCCAGCATCGCGGCGAAGGTGACCAGCAGCAGCAGGAAGATAACCGCCTCGACCTTGAGGTTGCGATAGCGCAGCCAGCCGGCGTCGTTCTCGTTCGACGCGGCCGGCCCTGCGGGCTGGCGGTCGAAGATGCGGAACGGACGCTGGGGCACGAGACGCTCCTTGAGGGGCCTGGCGGCCGCGTGAAAGGTGAGGAGCGGGGAACCTAGGCGGTCATGTTTGATCGCCGTTTAACGTCGGACGAAATTTCTTGCCGATTCGCCGCGAATTGGCGGATCTGCGTCTTTGCCGTGTCAATTGGCCGTGGTTCAACCTGTCGTGGGGCGCGCGTCGCGACCCCGATTCCGTCATGGAGCCGCCGCATGTCCGTCCGTCGTCAACTCGTCGCCGCCGCCGCCGTGGCGGGGATGATCTCCGGGGCGGCGCCGGCCGCGGCCCAGATCCCTTCGAATCTGCGCGACCTGGTGGGCGCTCGCGCCGCCGGCGGTGAAAGCCAGCTGCAGGATCGCGGCTATGCGCTGGACCACGTCGACGAAGGCGGCTCGGCCAAGTTCGGCTACTGGCGCCGGGGCGACGAATGCGTGCAGGTCACCACCCGCGACGGCCGCTACCTGACCATCGTCGAGGCCCGCGGCATGTGCCGCAAGAAGAGCTCGGGCTCCGACGCCTCGGCCGTCGTGGCGGGCGTCGCGATCGTCGGCCTGGCCGCGGCCCTGGCGGCGCACAAGAAGCACCACGACGACGCCGACCGCGACCACGACGCCGAGTACGAGCGGGGCTATCAGGCCGCCCTCTACGGCTCCGACTACGACGACCGCCATGAGAGCGAGGGCTACCACGAGGGCTTCCTGGCCGGGCAGTCCGAGCGCGACAATCGTCGCTTCTCCAACACCCGCTACGTCCGCAACGCGCCACGCTCGGCGCAGGAGGCCTGCTCGCGCCGGGCCGACGAATTCCAGAACCGTCCCTACGGCGGCAGCGTGCCGATCAGCGCGCGCGATCTGGGCCGGGGCGACTGGGAGCTGACCATGGCCACCGGCCCGTACCGCTCGCGCTGCACGGTTTCGTCCAGCGGCCAGGTGCGGGCGATGGAGCCCTACTGACGCCCTAGACCAGCGCCACGGGCAGCAGGATCAGCAACATGTAGAACAGCGCCCGAACTATGGCGCTGGCGGCCATCACGGCCGCGCGGACGAGGCTGGTCTTCAGGTGGCGCGCCATCCAGCGGGTCTCGGCCGTCAGCAGCCAGGCGGTCGAGGCCAGGATGACCGCCAGGCCCAGGGCCATGAAACCGGGGGTGTTCCTCTGCACGGTCATCAGGCCCAGCGACACCGTCAGCGCCACCGGCGAGGCGAGGTAGCACTGGGCGTAGAACGGTCGCCGCAGGGTTTTGCGCGAAACGACCTGACCTTGCTTGCGCAGCAGGGTCAGGGTCACCACCAGGGGCGTCAGGCCAAACAGCAGGCAGCGGAACATCAGCAGGTTCTGCTGGGAGTCGAAGATCATCTTGGACAGCGACGCGGCCCCAGCCGGCTGAGGCGCATGGACCGCCCAGCCGACGGCGTTGGCGATCACCAGGGTGATGATCAGCAGCACCGGCGGGCTCAGCGAGTCGTCGTAGCGCTGGTCTTCCGGCTGGCCTTCCTCGCGGTCGGAGTAGGCCATGGTGCTTATCGGTCGGGCGATGATCCGCAGCATGGTGCGCGGATAGAAGTAGAGCCACGTCATGGCTTCGAAGAGCAGTTCCTCGAAGCTTCTAAGGATTTTCAGAAGGTCCACGGGCGACGCACTCCACCGGTCGCCTTGGTGATAGCAGCCGTTTTCCGGCCAGTTCCAGCCTTTCCACCACAGCGCGCGCGGCGGGCGCTATACACGGCGGGCGAAGCCGGATCCTAATCCTCGCGACAGCGGAGCTTCGACATGGCCAGGCGGGACTTCCCCTATTATCGCGGCGCGCCGGTCGCTCTGTCGGCCACGGGCTGGGTCCTGGCGCTGGGCGGCTGCGTGGCGGGCTTCCTGGCCCTGATCCTCGTGCCGCGCGGTCCTCTGGGCGGTCTGCCGGGCCTGGTCGCGCCGCTGCTGTTCGTCATCCTGCCGCTGGCCGGCCTGACCCTAGGGGCGGGGAGGGGATGGATGGCGCTGTTTCCGCGCCCCAGGTTGCTCGACATCCTGATCGGCGTGGCCTTCGCGCCGCTGGTCCTGGCGGTGTCGGGCGTGGTCGCCTTCGTCTTCAGCCGGCTTGGCCCGGCCGTCTCCAACCCCGCCGCGGTGATCGTGGCCCAGCTGGAGGGCATGCGGCGGCTGGTGTTCATCGGCGGCACGGCGCCCCAGCTGCTGGGCGAGGAGATCGTCACCCTCGTGCCGTTCCTGGCCCTGCTGACCCTGCTGCACGGCCGCCTGGGCCTTTCGAAGCACAGGGCGATCGCGGGCGCGTGGATCCTGTCGGCGGCGATCTTCGGCCTGCTGCACCTGCCGACCTACGGCTGGAACCTCCTGCAGGTGCTGCTGGTCATCGGCGCGGCGCGGCTGGTGCTGACGATTCCCTACCTGCTGACGAAAAGCGTCTGGTCCTCGTTCGCGGCCCATCTGACCCTCGACTGGTCGATCTTCGCGCTCGTGCTGTTGGGAAGCGCGAGGGCCTAGAGGGCCAAGCCCTTGGCCAGACTCGGCTTCCGGCGTTTTTGCGCGGTTGACATCGCCCGGCCCGTCGCTTATCCACCGCCCCTCACTCGCGGCGGCCAACCAGCTTCCGCGTCAACGCTATTATATTCGGAGCCACGTCGTGAAGCGGACATTCCAGCCGTCGAAGCTCGTGCGAGCCCGCCGTCATGGCTACCGCGCCCGCATGGCCACCAAGAACGGTCAAAAGATCGTCGCGCGTCGCCGCGCCAAGGGCCGTAAGCGCCTGACGGCCTAAGAGCGGGTTTCCCGCTCTTCTTTCCTGCTTCGGCGGGATCGTACGACATGACAAAAGCCGCCCCTTCCCAGAACCAGGCCTTCAGCCTGCGCCGGAAAGGGCGGCTTTTTTCATGACCGATTTCCAGGTTTCCGCCCCGGTCGCAGCGGGTCCGAAGATCGAGCGCATCAAGGTGCGCGCCGACTTCCTCAAGGCCGCCAAGGCGCCTTCCCTGTCGCGCGGCGCCGTCTTCATGCAGCTGCGCCCCCGGGGCGACGACGACGCCCTGATCCGGGTCGGCTTCACCGCTTCCAAGAAGGTCGGCGGCTCGGTGGAGCGCAATCGCGCCAAAAGACGCCTGCGCGAGGCTGCCAGGCTGCTTCTCCCCCTTCATGGACGGCCCGGTTGCGACTATGTGTTCATCGCCCGCGGCGGCACGCGCTCGCGGCCGTGGGGGCGTTTGCTTGACGATGTAAAATCCGCGCTGGTAAGCCTCGCGGCCGAAATCGACCGCGGGGGCAAACGGACCGTTCCGCCCGCCCCTGCCGCGCCCGCTTCACCCCATTCGCACGCGCCTGCGTCCGATCCCTCCGATCCCGGTTAAGTGTCCATGCAGAACGACAACAAGAACACGCTGATCTTCATCGTCAGCGCGTTCGCGATCCTGATCGGCTACCAGTTCCTCGTGCTGGGCCCGAACCAGAAGAAGCAGGAAGCCGCCGCCCGCGCCAGGAAGGCCGCCGAGGCTCAGGCCGCCGCGGCCAATCCGGGCATGGCCATCGGACCGGACGGCAAGCCGCAGCCGATCAAGCTGTCGCGCGAGGCCGCCAAGGCCGCCAGCCCGCGCATCCCGATCGACACGCCCACCCTGTCGGGCTCGGTGTCGCTCAAGAGCGGCAGCGTCGACGACCTGCTGCTCAAGCGCTATCGCCAGACCACCGACAAGGCCTCGCCGCCGGTCGAGCTGCTGCGCCCCGCCGGCGCGGAGAACGCCTTCTTCACGCTGTTCGGCTGGAGCGGCCAGAACCTCGGCGCCATGCCGGGCGAGAACACGGTGTGGACCGCCGCGCCGGGCCAGACCCTGCGCCCGGGCTCGCCCGTCACCCTGACCTACGACAACGGCGCGGGCCTGGTGTTCAACCGCACCATCGCCGTCGACGCCGACGCGATGTTCACCGTCACCGACAGCGTCCGCAACAACGGCGGCCAGCCGGTCTCGATCACGCCCTACGCCTCGGTGCGCCGCTGGGGCGTCCCGGCCGACCTCGGCAAGAACCACATCGTCCACGAAGGGGCGATCGGCATGCTGGGCGAGAAGGACTACAAGCTCGAGCAGTCCAAGTACCAGAAGTGGAAGAAGGACAAGCCGCAGCAGACCATCACCTCGGTCGGCGGCTGGACCGGCATCACCGACAAGTACTGGCTGACGGCCCTGATCCCGACCCAGAACGAGCGCATCAACGCCCAGTACAACGTCACGCCCGTCGGCGGCGTGGACGTCTACGAAGCCAACTTCGCCGCCGTCGCCAAGACGGTGAACCCGGGCCAGACCGTCACCGAGACGACCCGCCTGTTCGCCGGCGCCAAGACCGTGCCGCTGCTGCGCAAGTACGAGTACGGCGAAGGCCAGGCCCCGGCCTGGTGGCAATTCTGGGACAAGAAGGCCCAGGCCATCCCGCGCTTCGAATGGGCCGTGGACTGGGGCATGTTCGCCCTGATCACCCGCCCGATCTTCAACGTGCTGGAGATCTTCTACAAGCTGGTCGGCAACTTCGGCATCGCCATCATGCTGCTGACCGTCGCCCTGAAGCTCATCCTCTACCCGCTGGCGGACAAGAGCTACGAGTCGATGGCGAAGATGAAGAAGGTCGCCCCCGAGGTCGAGAAGCTGCGCGCCAAGCACAAGGAAGACCCTGCCAAGCAGCAGCAGGAAATGATGGCGCTGTACGCCAAGGAGAAGATCAACCCGTTCATGGGCTGCGTGCCCATGCTGATCCAGATTCCGGTGTTCTACTCGCTGTACAAGGTGCTGACCGTCACCATCGAAATGCGGCACGCGCCGTTCTTCGGCTGGATCCAGGACCTTTCGGCGCCGGATCCGACGACGATCTTCAACCTGTTCGGCCTGATCCCGTGGGATCCGGGTTCGCTGCCCTTCCTGGGCGCCATGATCGCGCACCTGGGCGTGTGGCCGCTGCTCTACGGCTTCACCATGTGGCTGACCACGGCGATGAACCCGCCGGCCGGCGATCCGATGCAGCAGAAGATCTTCCAGCTGTTCCCGATCATCTTCACCTTCACCCTGTCGGGCTTCGCCGTGGGCCTGGTGATCTACTGGTGCTGGAGCAACGTGCTGACGATCGTGCAGCAGTACATCATCATGCGCCGCTACAAGGTCGACAACCCGATCGACAAGATCATCGGCCGGCTGATCGGCAAGACCGCGACGGCGACCTGATGACCGATCCGATCGAGCCGCTCTACACCGACGAGGAGATCGAGGCGGCCCGGGTGCTGTTCGCCCAGCCGGTCTCGTTCATGATGGGGGCCGTCCGCATGGACGGCCTGCCGCCCGCCGACCTGCCCGAAGTGGCCTTCGCCGGCCGCTCCAACGTCGGCAAGTCCAGCCTGATCAACGGTCTGGTCGGCCAGAAGTACCTGGCCCGCGCCTCCAACGAGCCGGGCCGCACGCGCGAGCTGAACTTCTTCCTGCTGGCCGAACAGCTGCGGCTGGTCGACCTGCCGGGCTATGGCTTCGCGCGCGTCTCGCGCTCGACGGCCAGCAAGTTCCAGGACCTGGGCCGCCAGTTCCTGCGCGGCCGTCCGAACCTGAAGCGGGTCTACCTGCTTATCGACTCGCGCCACGGCCTCAAGAAGGTCGACGCCGAGGCGATGGACGCCCTCGACATCTCGGCGGTGTCCTACCAGATCGTCCTGACCAAGGCCGACAAGATCAAGCCGCCCGAGGTCGACAAGGTCGTGGCCGATACGCTCAAGGCCATCGCCAAGCGCCCGGCCGCCTTCCCGCGGGTGATCGCCACCTCGTCGGAAAAAGGCCTGGGCCTGCCGGAGCTGCGCGCCGAAATCCAGCGCACCTGCCTTAGCTGACAAAAGCCAGCGCCGGCTTTCGGAACTTCCCCCCTCTGGGGGAGGCGGCCGAAGGCCGGTGGGGGACGTTTTCAGCTTTCAGCGCGCTGGTCGGGTTTGCGGCCACGCCCCCCACCGATCGCTGCGCGATCGCCTCCCCCACGGGGGGAGGTTCCTCTTCGATGGAAAAGGGGGGGGCTAGTGTGATCCGTGCACGGATCATCCGCGCACCTACATAAAACCGCAATAAAACTGTCGCCGAAACTTCTCTGGTTCAGAGGTTGTGGCGAAACTATGCCCTCCCCCGACAAGAACACCCGTGTTCTCCAGGTGTCGGGCCTGGGCGCGGAGTGTCCGTGGGGATGTTCCGATGAAGAAGACCGCTCTGCTGGCGCTGTGCGCCATCGCTCCGCTGGCGCTCGCCGCCCAGGCCGCGGCCGCCGACGTCGCTCCGGCCGATGCGCCGATCGCCACCGCCGACGCGCCGGTCACGGCCTCGGAAGTCGTGGTCCAGGCCCAGATCGCCTATCGCAACCGCACCGAGGAGACCGCTCCGGTCCTCGAGTACGGCCTCGACTACTTCCAGCGCTTCGAGCCGCTGACCGCCGGCGACGCCCTCAAGCGCGTGCCTTCGGTGGCCTTCCTGTCGGACGTGCTGGAATCGGATGGCGTGCGCCTGCGCGGCCTCGACCCGGCCTACACCCAGATCCTGATCAACGGCGAGAAGATCCCGGGCGCCGGTTCGGGCTCGGGCGCGTTCGGCGCCGGCGCCGACGGCTCGTTCTTCGTCGACCGCATCCCGGCCGAACTGATCGAGCGCATCGAGATCGTCCGCAGCGCCAGCGCCAACCGCAGCGGCGACGCCGTCGCCGGCGCCATCAACATCGTGCTGCGCGACGCCTACGCCCTGGACGGCGGCTTCGTCCGCGCCGGCGCGATGATGTTCGACGACAAGCGCATCCGCGAGACGGTCGGCGGCGTGTGGGGCGGCCAGGTCGGCCCCGGCCGCCTGCTGGTGGGCGCCAACATCCAGGGCCGCCGCAATCCCAAGCAGAAGCTGTCGCTGCGCTACGACGAGCCGAACGGCACGCTCGACAACAGCGAAGTCCAGACCGACGTCCGCAACGGCACCGACTATTCGGTCAACGCCAGCTACCAGGTTCCGGTGGCCGGCGGCGACCTGGAGCTGGCCGGTTTCTTCGTCCGCACCGACCGCCTGCAGGACGAGGACTCGATCGAGTACGCCAAGGACATCCGCACCAGCGCCAACATCCAGACGATCAACAACAACGACGTCCAGATCGACCAGGACAGCTGGTCGCTGACCGGCAAGTACAAGCGCGAGATGCTCGGCGGCCGCACCTCGGTGAAGCTCGGCTACGCCGGCTTCAAGGGCAAGGAAGACGAGTTCGAGGACGAGATCGAGTACCTGCGCGACGCGATCCCGTTCCCGGACGGCGACCGCATCACCCGCGACAAGTCGCGCAGCAAGATCGACGACACCGAGTTCTCGGCCAAGGTCGAGCACGAGCGCGACCTGTCGTTCGGCGCCGAGTTGGAGTTCGGCCTGCAGTACGAGAAGAAGGAGCGCGACACCCTCTTCACCGAGGTTCCGCGCAACCGCTACAACCTGCCGGCCACGACCGTCCCGGCCTTCGGCGCCTACGCCCCGATCGCTGGCGGCGACGCCAGCTTCGAGCAGACCCGCCTGGACCCCTACGTGATGCTGTCGGGCAAGTCCGGCGCGCTGAAGTGGGAAGCCGGCCTGCGCTACGAGACCACCGACGTCTCGATCGAGGACCGCACCTCGGGCGACACCTACGACAACGACTACAAGGAGCTGCTGCCGTCGGCCTCGCTGCGCTATAATCTGACCGACACCGACCAGCTGTACGCCGCCACGGCCCGCACCGTGCGCCGCCCGAGCTTCGAGTACCTTTCGCCGGCGACCCTGGAAGCCGAGCTGGGCGACAACGACTTCGTCGGCGTGCCCACCCTGAAGCCGGAAACCGCCTGGGGCCTCGACGTCGGCTACGAGCGCCGTCTCGGCCGTTCGGGCGTCGCTGGCGTCAACGTCTTCTACCGCAAGGTCAACGACCTGCTGGAACTGTACAACACCGGCGCTGAAGGCAGCGAGGGCGACGGCACCTTTGTCTACTCGGCCCGCAACGCCGGCGACGGCAAGGTCTGGGGCGTCGAGTTCGACCTGTCGACCCCGCTGACCTTCGTCGGTCTCGACAACACCGGCGTGTTCCTGAACTACTCGTGGCTGGACAGCGACATCGACGACGAGTTCGGCTCGCGCAAGTTCAACAGCCAGTCGGACTACGTGCTGAACGTCGGCTTCATCCAGGACCTGCCGACCTGGGGCGCCTCGTTCGGCGCGACCTACCGCAAGCAGGGCGAGGCCTACAGCCGCGTCGTCGGCGAGGAGGTCACCACCACCTACGGCGGCGACCTGGAGATCTTCGTCGAGAAGCGCATCGGCAAGGACATCACCGTCCGCCTGACCGGTTCGAACCTGCTGGACGCCTCCAAGAAGGAAAGCTTCAACAAGTTCACCACCATCGAGGACCAGGTCGACCGCAGCTTCGACGAGTACGAACTCGAGCGCGAGCAGGCCGGCCCGGTGTTCCAGCTGATCGCCCGCATGGCGTTCTGATCGGGGCCATACGGTTCGAAAAGACGAAGGCGGCGTCCGAAAGGGCGCCGCCTTTTTCTTTGTTCCTCCCCCGTGAACGGGGGAGGGGGACCACGAAGTGGTGGAGGGGGCGAGGCTGGGCTCAGAGGAGGCGGTCGCCCCCTCTGTCGCTGAAGCGAGAGAGGGGTGGATCCCTCAAGCCGCGCGGCCGTTGCCCTCGTCGGTCATGAAGCCCATCAGCACGTCGATGCGCTTGACCAGTTCGGCGCGGGCCATGGCGCCGGTGGTCTCGACCTGGGTCACCGCGCCCAGGGCGTTGGCGGCCTCGATCAGGCGCGGCTCCTTCACCGCCTCGCCGACGGCGCGCAGTTCGGCCGCCTGGGCGGCCAGGGCGCGGCGGGCCTGGGCCGGATCGCTGTCCAGCGATTGGGCGGCGGACTTGACGATGCGCAGGGCCTGCGAGAGGCGTGCGGCGGGCGTGCCGGCCGCGTCGGCCTTGCGCTTGCGCGGGCCCTTGTATTCGGCCGAGTTGAAGCGGCGGCGGTCGGGACCGACGTACTGCACGGCCTCCACCCAGTCGCGCGGCTTCAGCGTCACCGCTTCCAGGCGCCGCTCCAGATCCTTGATCGTGAACGGCTTGCGCATGAACTCGTGGATGCCGGCGTCGCGCGCCCCGAAGATCGCCTCGGCGGTGGCTTCGGCGGTGCACATGATGATCGGGGCCTGGCGGCAGGCCAGGTCGCTGCGACGGATCTTGCGGGCCAAAGCCAGGCCGTCGACGCCGGCGCTGGCGTGCTCGACGAAGATCATCTGCGGGTCGACGGTGCGGACCATGCCCCAGCCCTGCTCGACGGTCGGGGCGGCGAAGATCTGCACGTTGCCCACGTGGCGCAGCTGGTCGCCCAGCAGGCGGACGGCGGCGGTGCTCGGGTCGACGACCAGCACGCGCTGCATCTTGGCGGCGATGCGCTGCAGGGTGCGAGGGTTGCCGTCGAACACGGGGCGGGGTCTCCAGAAGATCGGACCCCGAGTCTTAGCCCATGAGGGTAAAAAACCGCTTGATGATTACGCGCCCGACCTGTGCGTCAGAACGACCGTTTCAGATGGCGAGCGAGGCCGACAGGCCGGAATCGAAATCCTGCAGGATGTCGACGGCTTCCTCGACGTCGACGATGGCCGGCTGGCCTTCGGGGAAGCGGTAGCGCCAGAAGCTGGCGATGTGCGAGATCACCCCGACCTTCTCGCCCAGGGACAGGAACATGTCGGGGGCGCGCAGCAGGAATTCGCGGAAGGCTTGCGGCTTGCCGTTGTCGATCAGGTCCTCGAAGGCGTCGTCATAGACCTTCAGCGTGCGCAGGATCGAGGCGCGCTCGACCACCACGCCGTGCTGCAGGCGCTTGCGGGCGTCGTCGACATAGCGGGCCGTCTCGGCCTCTCGGGCGCCGGTGATGACCATCTGGCCGATCTCGCCGGCCGTGGCGGTCAGCTGCGGCCACAGGCGGGTGAGCATCCACTTGTAATAGAGGAAGCCCTTCCAGCTGAAGACGCCTTCCCGGAAGCTCTCGCCTTCCAGCACCAGGGTCTCGCGCAGCGGCTCCAGCCGCTCGTCGACGTCGGTGGACAGCAGGGCCTCGACCAGGCGGGCGGCGTGGGCGCCGTTGGTGCGACCGGTGTCGCGATAGGCCAGGTCTATCAGCCGCGAGATCTCGACGGTGACGAAGCCCTGCATCTGCTCCAGGTCGCCGGGCGACAGGGCGAAGTAGCAGGGGGCCACGATCATGCCGTGGCGGCGCAGATGCTCGCGCAGCAGGAACGGATCCAGCGACGGCAGCATGTCGATCATGCGCAGGGTCGCCAGGTCGCGCGTCATGTCCGACGGGTCGTTGCAGGCCTCGCGCAGCAGGTCGATCCAGCCGCGCTGGCCGACGAAGAACGACTGGCCGCCCAGCGACAGGTCGCTGCGCTCGAACGGGATGATGATCTTGGTCGCCGTCGGGCGCGCCTCGTCGAACAGGAAGAGGTCGTCGCTGCGCAGGCGGTGCTTGACGATCAGGGCGTTGTTCAGGACCCGGTTCCGAAACAGCGGGTGCTGGGAATATTCGGGGCGCTGGCTGCTGTCGGCGGCGATCGCCAGCAGGTTCAGCACCCGGCTGGTCGAGGCCGTGCGCTCCAGGGCGCGCAGGCTGCGCGTCAGGCGGTCCGGCTTGCGAACCGGGGCGAGCTTTCGACGCGCGGACAAGATCAGGAACCCCCTTGGTGTACGGGGGAAACCATACGGCTCGCGGCCTAAGCAAACGCTAACCGTGACCGTAGGTAGTCCCCGGAATGGGGATTAGCGGATGGCGGGAGCGCCCTCTCCCTCGTGGGAGAGGGTCCCCTCAGTCGCTCCGCGACAGCTCCCCCAGAGGGGAAGCATCTCGGCGGCCCAGATCCTCCCCCTCTGGGGGAGGCGGCCCGGAGGGCCGGAGGGGGATCACCCCTCGAACGGGTCGCGCATCAGGATGGTGTCGTCGCGCTCGGGGCTGGTCGACAGCAGGGCCACCGGGGCGCCGATCAGTTCCTCGACGCGGCGCACGTACTTGATGGCGTTGGCGTTGAGGTCCTTGAACGAGCGGGCGCCGGCGGTGCTTTCGCTCCAGCCTTCCATCTCCTCGTAGATCGGCTCGGCGGCCGCCTGGTCGCGCATGCCGGCCGGCAGGTAGTCGACGACCTTGTCGCCGATCCTGTAGCCGACGCAGATCTTCAGGGGCGACAGGCCGTCCAGCACGTCGAGCTTGGTCAGGGCGATGCCGTCGATGCCGTTGATGGCCACCGACTGGCGCACCAGCACCGCGTCGAACCAGCCGCAGCGGCGCGGACGGCCGGTGTTGACGCCGACCTCGCGGCCGATGGTGGCCAGGTGCTTGCCGACTTCGTCCTGCAGTTCGCAGGCGAACGGGCCCTCGCCGACGCGGGTGGTGTAGGCCTTGACGATGCCCAGCACGTAGCCCGGGCCCTTGGGGCCCATGCCCGAGCCGGCGGCGGCCTGGCCGGCGACGGTGTTGGACGAGGTGACGAACGGATAGGTGCCGTGGTCGACGTCGAGCAGGGCGCCCTGCGCGCCTTCGAACAGGATGCGGCGGCCGGCCTTCTTGGCCTGGTCCAGCACCCGCCAGGCCGGCTGGGCGTAGGCCAGGATCTTCGGCGCGATCTCCATCAGCTGGTCGAACAGCTGGCCCGCGTCGGCGTCGGGCAGGCCAAGGCCCCGGCGCAGGGCGCCGTGGTGGCTGAGCAGGCGCTCGATCTTCGGCTTCAGGGCCTCGGGGTCGGCCAGGTCGGCGACGCGGATGGCGCGACGGCCCACCTTGTCCTCGTAGGCCGGACCGATGCCGCGGCCGGTGGTGCCGATCTTCTGGCTGGAGGCGGCTTCACGCGCCTGGTCCAGGTCGCGGTGCAGCGGCAGGATCAGGGTGGCGTTGTCGGCCAGCACCAGCAGCTCGGGGGTGATGTTGACGCCCTGGTCGGCGATCTTGCCGATCTCGGTCAGCAGGTGCCACGGGTCGACGACGACGCCGTTGCCGATGACCGAGGTCTTGCCCTGCACGACGCCCGAGGGCAGCAGGGCCAGCTTGTAGACCTTGCCGTCCACCACCAGCGTATGGCCGGCGTTGTGGCCGCCCTGGAAGCGCACGACGACGTCGGCCCGGTTGGAGAGCCAGTCGACGATCTTGCCCTTGCCCTCGTCGCCCCACTGGGCGCCCACGACGGTCACGTTGGCCATGATACGGATATGCCTTGTCACCTGCCCGGTAGCGCCCGCGGCCCTTCGACAGGACTCGGCGGCGGACGTTCGTCAGATTGTCGGTGACGGGCGGGGGCCGTCAGCCGGCCCCCGCGAAGTCAGAAGGCGTAAAGCAGGCGCACGCCCAGATCGTCAAGCCCCTGGTTCTTGCCCTGGTGGAAGATCTGGCCGTTCGACAGGTGCACGTAGGACAGTTCGGCGGCCCACTTGTCGTTGAAGCGGTAGCCCAGCGCCAGTTCCGGCTGGAACAGCACCTTGGAGCCGAAATCGATGCGCGTGTTGTAGAGCTTCAGGCGGCGGTCGATCTCGGCCTGGCTGATGCCCGGCTCGTTGACCGGCGGCAGGCCGGTCTCGCCGTCGGTGTAGGCCAGGCCCATGCCCGGACGGAAATAGAAGCCGCCCTCGGCCCCGAAATCGATCGGCCAGCTGAGGCCGGCGGCCACGAAGTTGGAGGTGTTCTCGCTGTTCAGCGACACGAAGGCGTGAACCTGCGGCTTGCCCAGCCAGCGGACGTTCTCCAGGCGATCGGTGCGGTAGCCGATGTGCAGGTCGACCCCGTCCTCGCGGCCGGCGGCGCCCAGGCCCACGGCCTCGCCGATGAAGGTGACGTCGTGCTTGTAGGCGCCGACGATCAGTTCGCCGGCCGAGGCGGAAGAGGCGACGGCGCAGGCGAGCGCGGCGCCGGCCACGGCGGCCAACAGTGCGGTTTTCATGGTCTCTGACCCCTCAGCAGTATCCGGCTCCCTTATGGCGCGAACCGCCGGTGCGAGCTAGAGCGAGTGCTATCGAATGCTGTGGCCGCGTGGCCGCATAGCCACTGAGCCGCCGAGGGCCCCATGACCGTCTCGCTCGCCGACATCCAGGCCGCCGCCGAACGCCTGACGGGCCAGGCCGTGGTCACGCCCCTGC
Organism: Caulobacter flavus; assembly: GCF_003722335.1. Taxonomy (GTDB): domain Bacteria; phylum Pseudomonadota; class Alphaproteobacteria; order Caulobacterales; family Caulobacteraceae; genus Caulobacter; species Caulobacter flavus. Next base: position 577,952 of record NZ_CP026100.1, on the reverse strand, counting down.
TGGAGAGCGCGGCCCTGTCGGACCGGCTGGGCGGCCGGATCTTCGTCAAGCCCGAGACCCTGCAGCTGGCCGGGGCCTTCAAGTTCCGGGGCGCCTACAACCGCCTCTCCCAGTTCACCGACGAGGAGAGGGCGCGCGGCGTCGTGGCCTTCTCGTCGGGCAACCACGCCCAGGGCGTGGCGCTGGCGGCCGACAGGCTGGGCATGCCGGCCCTGATCGTCATGCCCGCCGACGCGCCGTCGGTGAAGGTGGAGGCCACGCGCGGCTTCGGGGCCGAGATCCGCTTCTTCGATCGCTTCAAGGAGGACCGCGAGGCGATCGCCGCCGAGATCGCCGCCGAGCGCGGCATGATCGTCGTGCCGTCCTACGACGACCCGCACATCATCGCCGGCCAGGGGACTGTGGGGCTGGAGATCGTCGCCCAGGCCGAGGCCGCCGGCGCGGTGCTGGACAAGGTGCTCTGCCCCATCGGCGGCGGCGGCCTGATCGCCGGAACCTCGACGGCCGTGAAGGCCCTGTCGCCCGCCACCCAGGTCTGGGGCGCCGAGCCGGCCGGCTTCGACGACACCCGCCGTTCGCTGGGCAGCGGCCAGCGCGAGGTGATCGACCCCGACGCCCGCTCGTTCTGCGACGCCCTGCTGGCCCCGACGCCGGGCGCCCTGACCTGGCCGATCAACAGCCGCACCCTGACCGGCGTCGCCGCCGTCACCGACGACGAGGTGGCGGCCGCCATGCGCTGGGCCTTCATGCACCTGAAGCTGGTGGTCGAGCCGGGCGGCTGCGTGGCGCTGGCGGCGGCGCTGTCGGCCAAGATCGATGTGAAGGAGCAGACGGCGGTGATCGTGCTGTCGGGCGGCAACGTGGATCCGGCGGTGTTCGCGGGGGTGCTGACGGGCGTCTGAGACGACCCCCTCCGGCCCTCCGGGCCACCTCCCCCTCTGGGGGAGCTGTCGCGGAGCGACTGAGGGGGTAGCGCCCGCTTCCGATCCCTTATCCGTGTCCTTCGGCCGCCGCCTTCTCCCGCAAAAGAAGAAGGAAGCTGAAGCACGCCCACTTTCTCGACACCCCCTAGCGGCGGTCAAAACCTCCCGCTAGGGTCCGCGACCTCGAAACGAAACGCTCGAAAAGAGTAGGGACGATGAAACGCCTTCTCCTCGCCACGGCCCTGATCGCCGCGCCGATGCTCGCGCATGCGGCCGACGCGCCCAAGATCGACCCCGCCAAGCTGTCGCAGCACATCAAGGTGCTGTCCTCGGACGAGTTCGAAGGTCGGGGCCCCGCCACCGAGGGCGAGAAGAAGACCGTCGCCTACGTCACCGAGCAGATGAAGGCGATCGGCCTGGAGCCGGCCGGCGACCTGCAGACCGACGGCAAGCGCGCCTGGACCCAGGACGTGCCGCTGGCCAAGTTCGAGATCTCCGGCCCGGTCAGCGCCCACGTCATGGCCGGCCCGGACCACGTGATGCTGAGCCAGGGCGAGCAGATCGCCATCCGCGCGGCCATGACCAATGTCGACAAGGTGTCGATCAAGGACGCGCCGCTGGTCTTCGTCGGCTACGGCGTCAAGGCGCCCGAGCGTAACTGGGACGACTTCAAGGGCGTCGACCTGAAGGGCAAGATCGCTGTCGTGCTGATCAACGACCCGGACTTCGAGACCGGCGCCGGTGATTTCGGCGGCAAGGCCATGACCTACTACGGCCGCTGGACCTACAAGTACGAGGAAGCCGCCCGCCAGGGCGCGGCCGGCCTGCTGATCGTGCACGAGACCGCGCCGGCCTCCTACGGCTGGGCCACGGTCAAGAACTCCAACACCAACACGATGTTCGACATCGTCCGCAAGGATCCGACCAAGTCGCACCCGGCCCTGGAGGGCTGGATCCAGCGCGACCTGGCCGTCGACCTCTTCAAGAAGGCCGGCCTGGACTTCGAGGCCCTGAAGAAGCAGGCCCAGACCCGCGACTTCAAGCCGGTGGACCTGAAGGCGACCTTCTCGGCCGACTACGCGGTCAAGCACGAGGTGATCGTCTCCAAGAACATCGCCGGCCGCGTGAAGGGGACCAAGTATCCCGACGAGACCATCATCTACAGCGGCCACTGGGATCACCTGGGCGTGGGCCTGCCCGACGCCAGGGGCGACAAGATCTACAACGGCGCCGTCGACAACGCCGACGGCATCGCGGCCTTGCTGGAGCTGGGCCGGGCCTTCAAGAGCCAGCCCGCGCCGCAGCGCTCGGTGATGTTCCTGGCCGTGACCGCCGAGGAGAAGGGCCTGCTGGGTTCGGAGTACTACGCCGCCAACCCGCTGTTCCCGCTGGCCAAGACGGTCGCCGACCTCAACATCGACGCGCTGTCGGCCGCCGGCCCGGCCAAGGACGTCACCACCTCGGGCGACGGCAAGGTCGACCTGCAAGACATGCTGGTGGCCAAGGCCAAGGAAGAGGGCCGCTACTTCACGCCCGATCCCGTGCCGCAGGCCGGCCACTTCTACCGCTCGGACCACTTCCCCTTCGCCAAGCGCGGCGTGCCGGCGATCTCGGTGGGCTCGGGCAGCGACCTGGTAAAGGGCGGCAAGGAGGCCGGCGAGAAGGCCGAGGCCGACTACAACGCCAACCGCTACCACCAGCCGGCCGACGAATGGTCGGCGGACTGGGACCTGTCGGGCCAGGCCATGGACATCGGCCTGTTCTACAAGGTGGGCGCGGATCTGGCGAACTCGCGCGCCTGGCCCGAATGGCAGGCGGGGTCGGAGTTCAAGGACCTGCGCGACAAGAGCAAGGCCGAACGGAAGTAAGGCCGCTGAGAACCGCGCGCTCCCTCAGCCGTCATCCCGGCCGGAGCGCAGCGTAGAGCCGGGACCCAGGGGCCTTGCACACCGCCCCTGGGTCCCGGATAGCGCCTTCGGCGCTTCCGGGATGACGACCTATTTTGCGATTTCCCTCACAATGACCGCCTCCGTCTTCGATCTCTTCAAGCTGGGCGTCGGCCCTTCCAGCAGCCACACCATGGGGCCGATGACGGCGGGGGCGATGTTCGTCGAGCGGCTGCGCGCCGCCGGCAAGCTGCCCCTGACGGCCCGGGTCGAGACCCGGCTCTATGCGTCGCTGGCCCTGACCGGCAAGGGCCACGCCACCGACCGCGCGGTGATCCTGGGGCTGATGGGCTTTTCGCCCGCGCAGCTGGATCCCGACGCCGGCGAGGCGGCGCTGGCGGAAACCAAGGCCACGCAGTGGATGATGCTGGGCGGCGAGGTTGGCATCGGCTTCGACGAGGCCCGCGACATCGTCTTCGCCGGCCACGAGCGCCTGCCCCAGCACCCCAACGCCCTGACCTTCAGCGCCTTCGACGCCGAAGGCGGCGTGCTGGCCGAGCGCACCTATTTCTCGATCGGCGGCGGCTTCGTGCGCGACGAGAGCGAGATGGGCCGCAACGCGCCGCCGGAGGAAGGCCCGGCCATCCCGTTCCCGTTCGAGAGCGCGGCCGACCTCCTGGAGCGCGCCGAGCAGGCGGGGCTGACCATCGCCCAGGTGATGGCCGCCAACGAACTGGCCCGGATGAGCGAAGGCGAGATGAACGCCGGCCTCGACCGCATCTTCGGGGCCATGGAGGCCTGCATCGACCGCGGCATGCGCGAGGAGGGCATCCTGCCGGGCGGCCTGACGGTAAAGCGCCGCGCCCGCCAGATCCACCAGACGATCCTCGGCCGGATGGAGCGCCAGATGAGCGACCCGCTGGCGGCCATGGACTTCGTCAACCTGTGGGCCATGGCGGTCAACGAGGAGAACGCCGCCGGCGGCCGCGTCGTCACCGCCCCGACCAATGGCGCCGCGGGGCTGGTGCCGGCCGTGCTGCGGTTCTTCGTGCGCTTCCACAAGGGCTCGCCCGAGCAGATCCGCGTCTTCCTGCTGACCGCCGCCGCCATCGGCGCGCTCTACAAGCGCAACGCCTCGATCAGCGGGGCCGAGGTCGGCTGCCAGGGCGAGGTGGGCGTGGCCTGCTCGATGGCCGCCGGCGGCCTGTGCGCCGCCCTGGGCGGGACCAACGCCCAGATCGAGAACGCCGCCGAGATCGGCATGGAGCACAATCTGGGCCTCACCTGCGACCCGATCGGCGGCCTGGTGCAGATCCCCTGCATCGAGCGCAACGCCATGGGCGCCATCAAGGCCATCGACGCAGCTCGCCTGGCCCTGCTTGGCGACGGCCAGCACTCGGTCAGCCTCGACAAGGTCATCGCCACGATGAAGCGCACCGGCGAGGACATGAACGAGATCTACAAGGAGACCTCGCTCGGCGGCCTGGCCGTGGGCCTGTCGGTGAACCGGGTGGAGTGCTGAGGCGGCGCTGGAGCGCGTCAGGCGAAAGTGTGAGCGGTTTCGCCGACTGACGCGCTCTAAATGCTTGATTTAGAGCCTTTTTAGACGCCTCACATGATTCCATGTGAGGCTAAAAGGCTCTAGGCGCCGGCGTGCTCCAGCGCCCGCCGCCAGACCTTCTGCATCGTGTCCAGGGCGTCCATGATGTCCCTGGCCGAGCGGCCGGATCGGCTGAGCTGGTGCTGATACATGGCCATGAACGTGTTCAGCGGCGTCTTCTGGATGTCGACGAACGATCGTACGGCCGAGACGACGAGCAGTCCGTCGATGTGGCCCGACAGCGGATGCGCCCTGTCCAGCGGCGAGACCCAGGTCGTGATGTCGATACGAAAGAACGCGGCCTGCGGGGTCTTGGCGCCTCGGTCCATGCCGACGAGGTACTTGCGGCTCGGCTGCTCCAGCGCGGGCCGGTCGGCCGTGGCGGCCGCCAGTTCGATGACCTGTCGCGCCTCCGACGTCGAAAGCGCGGCGAAGTCTCCCTCCAGGGCCTTGGGCTCCACGGGGCTGGGATCGCCGCCGCGAGCGCCGTAGCCGTAGGCCTGTTGGACGATCCTGTCCCGCTCAAGGATGGGCACGTTCACCTGGTCGCGCGCATCCTGCGGCGCGCGAAACGCCGCCTCGTCGAGGCGATGTTGCTCGACGGCCAGTCGCTCCAGCGCCTGGACGGCGTCGGCGAGGGCGGGCTCGCGCTCCAGCAGGGTGCTGAGCGGCGTCAGATAGACCATGTCGGTTCCCCTCGTGTCGAAAGCGCCGCTCAACTTCGGCGAGGTGAATTAACAAACTCCACCGACGGCGCCTCTTCCCACGTGATCGCCGATAATTAGAATGAGCGTTTGAAAGAGCGCCGCCCCCGTCCCAGGTTAGAGCGGCCCGGCAGGAGGAACCCATGCGCGACTACCTGAAGTTCTGCATCGACGGCCAATGGGTCGAACCGAAGTCCGACAAGACGGTGGACGTCATCAATCCCGCGACGGAAGCCGTCGCCGGTCGGGTGACCCTGGGGTCGGCGGAAGACGCGGACCTGGCCGTCCGCGCGGCCCGCAAGGCCTTCGCCAGCTTCTCCCAGACCAGCCGCGAGGAACGCATCGACCTGCTCGAGCGGATCATCGCCGAGTACCAGAAGCGCTTCGAGGACATGGCGAAAGCCATCACCGAGGAAATGGGCGCCCCCGCGTGGCTGGCCCAGCGCGCTCAGGCGGCGATGGGCATCGCCCACGTCCAGACCGCCCTGCAGGTGCTCAAGGACTACAGGTTCGAGGAAGACCGCGGCACGACCCGCCTGGTCAAGGAGCCGATCGGCGTCTGCGCCTTCATCACGCCGTGGAACTGGCCGGTGAACCAGATCGCCTGCAAGGTCGCGCCCGCCCTGGCCGTCGGCTGCACCATGGTTCTGAAGCCTTCGGAAGTGGCGCCGTTCTCGGCCTGGGTGTGGACCGAGATCCTGGAAGCCGCCGGCGTGCCGGCCGGGGTGTTCAATCTGGTCAACGGCGACGGCCCGACGGTGGGAGCTGCGCTGTCGAGCCATCCTGAAGTCGACATGGTGTCGTTCACCGGCTCGACCCGGGCCGGTATCGAGGTGGCCAGGAACGCCGCCCCGACGGTCAAGCGCGTGCACCAGGAACTGGGCGGCAAGAGCCCCAACATCATCCTCGACGACGCCGACTTCCAGCGCGCCGTCGGCGGTGGCGTGGCCTCGGTGATGATGAACTCGGGCCAGTCGTGCAACGCCCCGACCCGGATGCTGGTCCCGGCCAAGCGCATGGACGAGGTGATCGCCATCGCCAAGGCCGCCGCCGAGGCCCATACGGTCGGCGACCCGAACGGCAATTCCAAGCTCGGCCCGGTGGTCTCCGAGGTTCAGTTCGACAAGATCCAGGGCCTGATCCAGAAGGGCGTCGACGAGGGCGCGACCCTGGTCGCCGGCGGTCCGGGCAAGCCGGAGGGTCTGGAGACCGGCTACTACGTCAAGCCGACCGTCTTCGCCAACGTCACCCCCGACATGACCATCGCCCGGGAAGAGATCTTCGGCCCGGTGCTGGCGATCCTCGGCTACGACAGCGTCGACCAGGCCGTCGAGATCGGCAACGACACCGAGTACGGCCTGGCGGCCTATGTCTCGGGAACCGACCCGGGCGAGGTCCGCAAGGTCGCGGCCAAGCTGCGCGCCGGCCAGGTCAACCTCAACGGCGCCAGCCCCGACCTGATGGCCCCGTTCGGCGGCTACAAGATGAGCGGCAACGGCCGCGAGTGGGGCGACCACGCCTTCGGCGAGTTCCTCGAGACCAAGGCCATCCTCGGCTACGCGCCCAAGCAGGCGGCGGAGTAGGCCTTCTCCCGCCCCGAGTTTCCTTCTCCCATAGGGAGAAGGAGGGGCCCAAGCCGTAGGCTTGGGAGGATGAGGGGTTACGAGGCCGGCCGGCGCGCCGGGCCATCGTGGACAACCGGGTGAGGGTGTAACCCCTCACCCTCCCACCGCTGCGCGGCGGGCCCCTCCCTCTCCCGATGGGAGAGGTTTTTCAGGCGCTCACCAGCTCACGCTGGCCCGGGTCAGCACCAGGGTCTTGTCGGAGAGCCCCCAGCCCATCAGCCCGTCGGGCTTGGCGCCCGGCGAGGGCGCGGCGCGGGGCCAGCCCTCGCGGGTCTCCAGGGCGGCGGCCTCGACGCGGCCAGTGCCGTTCAGGCGGCTGAAGCTCAGGGTCACGCCGTTGGGATCGGGCGCGTGGTAGGTCAGGCTGGTCCACTCGCCGCGCTTGGTGGTCAGGGGGATGGGCCGGCCGTTCAGCCGCGCGCCGGCCAGCATGCCGTCCGGCTTGATGCGCAGGGTGACATACTCGGCGCCGGGGCCGGGGATCACCCGCACCAGCAGGCGCTCGCCCGCCTGTTCGAGAATGAGCTGCGGCGGGTCCAGCGGCACGGGACGGGCCTCGGCCATCCAGACCTTGGAGCGGAAGAACGGCGGCAGGTCCCTCTGGACCGGCGTCCCGCCCTGGGCCGCCAGGGCGCCGCGCGACCAGGCGTCCAGGCGCGGCAGGGTCGAGATCCGCCAGGCCTGACCGCTGGACAGGTCCGACAGGTGGGCGGCCTCGGTCAGTTCGGGGCGTGCCGTGGTGGCGCCGGCCAGCACCGCGTAGGCGACGAGGCCGCCGCCGAGCGCCGCGACCAGGGTGGCGGGGATGGCCGCCAGCTTCAGGGCCGAGAAGTCGTGGGCCAGCGGGATCAGGGCCGGCAGGGCCAGGAGGCCGAACGCGGCCAGGATCGCCGGCAGGGTCACGCCCAGGCCCGCGAAGGTCCAGCCGCCCCAGGCGCCGACCTGGACGACGACCACGATCGCCGCCAGGGCGACGCAGGCGGTCAGGGCCCAGGCCACGCGGCGGTCACGGGTGCCGCCCTTGGCCAGCACCAGCACGGCGGCGAGGGCGGCGACCAGCAGCGGCCAGGTGGTCATCACCGAGCCGCCGGGCAGCAGCACCATGGTCGCCACGGCCAGGGCCAGGAGGCCGACCAGGGCGCCGATCCAGGCGCCGAGCACGCCCACGGGCTTGCCCAGCGAGGCCCAAACCAGCATGGCGCTGGCCGCGCCCAGCCCGACGCCGACCGGATCCAGCGCCGGCGGCCCGCCGACCAGGCAGGTCGCGCCGCCGGCGGCCAGGGCCAGCAGGCTGGGCCAGATCCGCGCCGCGCCCTTGGCCTGGCCGATGACCACGGCCAGGGCCACGCCGACCAGTATGGCGGTGCAGCCCAGCAGCAGCGGGTCGAAGCGACCGAGCAGGGCGTAGTGGGCCTGCAGGTCGGCGATGTGCAGCAGCTTGCCGGTCAGATGCAGGACGAGGGCGCCCGAGGTCCCGACCAGCAGGAAGCCGGACAGGCCCTTGAGCAGCTCGACGACGCTGGTTCCCCGGATCATCAGGCCGCGGACCAGGGCGTACAGCACTAGCACCCCGGCCAGGGCCAGCAGGCCCCAGGCGACCTCGATGGGATAGCTGACCAGAAAGAGGCCGAAGACGTCGGAATAGACGGCATTGGGCGCCTTGCCGGGCAGGTCGGCGCCGGACGCCAGGGCGCGCGCCGTGGGCAGCACCTGGTCGCCGAAGTGCTGCAGGCTGCCCTGGTCGAGGTGGTCGGCCTTGGCCAGCGGGGTGTGATAGGCCAGCTGGTCGTCGATAAAGGCGAAGTTCAGCCCCGGCAGGCCGGCCTTCACCGCGTGGGTGAAGTCGGTGTCGTTGGGCATCTTGTCGTAGACCGCCGCGGCCAGCGAATTGGCGGCCGGCCGCCTGGCCTCGCGGGCGAAGAGGGCCATCAGGGCGCCGTTCTGCGGGCCGGTCTGGAACATCGCCGCCCGGCCGCTGTCGCCGCGGGCCTCCATGTTGATGACCACGCCCACCTTCTGGCGCAGCGGGTCGCGGGCGAAGAAGGCGTCGGCGCCCAGCAGGCCCTGCTCTTCGCCGTCGGTGAACAGGAAGATGACGTCGCGGACCGGCGTCGGCCCGGCCTTCAGCGCGCGAGCGACCTCCAGGGCGGCGGCCACGCCGGCGGCGTCGTCGGCCGCGCCCGGCGAATTGGCCACCGAGTCGTAGTGGCTCATGATCAGCACGGCGGGCTTGGACCGGTCGGCCCCCGGCAGCACGCCGATGACGTTCTGCACCGCCCCGGCGGCCATCCAGCGGCCGTCGTTGCGCGGGGTGGTGTAGCCCTCGTCGGCGCGCACCGACAGCTCCAGGCCCAGCGACGAGATCCGCGCCATCAGGTGGTCGCGCACCCGGACGATGTCGGTCGAGCCGGTGGGGTGGGGGCGCAGGGCGATGACGCGGACGTCGGCCATGGCTCGCGCGGCGGAAAAGGCGTCCGGAGGGGCGCTGGCGGGCGTGACGGCCGGCGATCTCTGCGCCAGGGCGGCGAGCGCCAGGCCCAGCAGCAGGCAGATCCAGAATCCGAGAAGTCTGATCGCTTTCATGCGCGGCTCGCCCTCGCGTCCATCCCCGGCCCTTGGCGTCGAGGGTGCGGGTGTTCGCGCGCGGGGGGAACGGGGGAAAGGCGGCTAAACGGACGAAAATCGGCATCGGGGCGGCGGCGACGCTAGGGTTTTCCCTAGCATGGCCGGAACGTCGGGCCGGGCTATGGGTTTGGCGTCTCACAAGCTTCGCCGAGGTCACCGATGAGCGTCGTCTCCCTCCTGTCGTCCCTGCTCCTGCTGGCCGCGGCGCCGCCTCAGGCCGTGGGCCCGGTCGAGACCGACGCCAAGACGATCGCCATCGCCGGGACCGAGCACAACGAGACCCTGCCCTGCAACGGCCGGGCGGTGAGCATCGAGGGCGTCGACCACGTCATCACCCTGACTGGCGTGTGCAAGAGCGTCGAGATCACGGGCAGCGGCAACACCGTGACCGTCGCCATCGCGCCCGGCGGCCTGCTGTCGGTCGCGGGCACCGACCAGAAGGTGCGCTGGCGCTCCACCGGCGAGGTCCGCCGCAGCGTGACCGGCGTCGACAACAAGGTGGTCCGGGAGAAGTAAGGCGCCAGCCGCCTCTGCACGGCGGGCGTCCTGACATTGTGAAGCTTTGCACAGCCTTCCCCAGGCGGTCGGCGATGGTCGCTCGTGGGCCATCAGGCCCGGGGGAGGAAAAACATGTCGGATCCAGTTTCCATCTATGAGCACGCCCAGTCCATAAGCGGGCTGTGGCCGCCGTCCCGCGACTGGCCCTTCGCGGTGCCGGCGTTCTCGTGGAGCGAGTCCGCGCCGTTGGTCGGCGTCCTCCATACCTTCAACGTCGAAGCCGGCGTGGCCAACGTCAACTACTCGACCTTCGCGCTCAGCTGCGAGAACGGCGGCGAGGTGCTCGACTACTACCTGGTCCAGCTGCAGGGCGAGCTGCGCTATCCGGTCGTGCCCAATCCCGACGAATCCAGCCTCTATTGCGACGGCTATCGGATCGAGATCGTTCCGCGACACCCCGCCGCCCGACTGCGCGAGGGTGCGCCCCAGTCTTCGCTGGGCCAGAGCACGGTCAGCACGTCCCTGACCAGGTCCATCAGCGGCAATGTCGGCTTCATGGCCGACAATCCGACCGGGGGCGTGGGCGTCTCGGTGAGCACGACCACGACCCGCTCGATGAGCCTGCCGGGCGTGGTGGTCGAATATGACGGCCTGCAGGACGGCGAGAGCGCCAAGTGGACGTTCGCCGTCAACGACCAGTCTCCGGTGGCCAAGCACGACTTCAGCCACGACGAAAGCGCCCTGTTCTCGATCGATCGCGCGGCCGGCGGCGGAGGGCTGGCGCTGGAGGTGAGGATCACCTTCATGGTGTCGGACCATGGCGGTGGCGGCACCCGGTTCTTCGACGAGTATGCGTCGGCGCTGCGAGGCCGGATCGGCGAGGCGTTCAGGATTACCGGCGACCGGTCGGGCGAGATCACGCTCGTCCCGCTGATGATCCAGATCCCGCAACCGGCCGCTCCGAAGGCCCGGACGGAGGCCGCCTGACATGACCAGCATCAACGGTCTGCAAGTCGGCGGCGTCCCGTTCGGCGCCCGGTTCGCCGGCGTCCTGGCGATGGGCGTTCCGGTCGATCCGAACGAGCCCGGGGGCGCGCCGGTCGACCCGGATCAGCCGGCGGGGCCAAACCCCCTGGATCCCGGCGACCCCAACGATCCCGACTTGCCGGTGTTTCCGGACAATCAGGAAGTGCCGTTGCCGGGACCCGACGAGGAGGAGGATCCCGCGCCTCCCCCTCCGCCGCCGACGCCCGAACCGGTCGAGCCCGTGGAGCCGGTCGAGCCCGCGCCCGATCCCGTGAACCCGGAAGCGCCGGAAGGCGACGACTGACGCCAAGGACCCCGTCGTTCCACGGCGGGGTCCGTTTCGCCGCCGTTGCGCCTGTCGCACGCCGCTGGCACGGTCGCCGCCTGGCGGCCCAGGCGCCGCGCGGAGCACGTCGTGACCCCGTTCCATCATCTGCTGGCCAACAACCTCGTGGCCAACGTGACCAACTTCACGGTCTGGTTCGCCCTGACCTTCTACGTCTACCTCGAGACCAAGTCGGTGTTCGCCACCGGCATGATCGCCGGGGTCTATCTGGTGCTGACGGCGGGCTGCGGCTTCTGGTTCGGCAGCCTGGTCGACCACCATCGCAAGAAGACGGCCATGCTGGGTTCCAGCGTCGCCTCGTTCGGGCTGTACGCCCTGGCCCTGCTCGCGCACGAGTTGGCGCCGGAGGGCGCGATCGCCGACGTCGGCCGGCCCTGGCTGTGGCTGTTCATCGGCCTGACCATGCTGGGCGTGATCGCCGGCAACGTCCGGAGCGTGGCCCTGCCTACCCTGGTGACGATCCTGGTGCCGGAAGACCGCCGCGACAAGGCCAACGGCCTGGTCGGCATGGTCACGGGCGTCGGCTTCCTGACCACCTCGGTGATCAGCGGCTTCCTGGTGGCCTGGGGCGGGATGTTCTTCACGCTGGTGTTCGCCCTGGCCTTCACCCTGGCCGCCTTCGCGCACCTGGCCGCCGTGCGGGTGGACGAGCCGCGCGCCAGCGCCGAGGCGGGCGAGCACGCCGCCCCGCGCCGGGTCGACATCGCCGGCACCGTCAAGGTGATCGCCGGTGTGCCGGGCCTGTTCGCGCTGATCCTGTTCGCCTGCTTCAACAACTTCCTGGGCGGGATCTTCATGGCCCTGCTCGACGCCTACGGCCTGTCGCTGGTGTCGGTGCAGGCCTGGGGGCTGCTGTTCGGCGTGCTGTCGACGGCCTTCATCCTCAGCGGGATCGTCATCTCGAAGACAGGCCTGGGGCCCAGCCCCCTGCGCACCCTGCTGCTGGTCAACCTGATCACCTGGGCCGTCTGCTGCGTCTTCACCCTGCAGTCGTCGATCTGGCTGCTGGCGGGCGGCTGCTTCGTCTGGATGCTGCTGGGGCCCTATGCCGAGGCCGCCGAGCAGACCACCCTGCAGAAGGTGGTGCCGCTGGAACGCCAGGGGCGGGTGTTCGGCTTCGCCCAGTCGGTGGAGCAGGCGGCCTCGCCCCTGACCGCCTTCCTGATCGGTCCGCTGACCCAGTTCGTGGTCATCCCGTTCATGACGAACGGCGCCGGCGCGGTCGCCATCGGCGACTGGTTCGGGCGCGGCGCCGACCGGGGCATCGCCCTGGTGTTCACCGCGGCCGGCGTGGTGGGCGTGCTGGCCACCATCGCGGCGTTTAACTCCCGGCCCTACCGGCAGCTGAAGGCGGCGTACGCGGCGGGGTGAGCATGCGCACATCAGGTCTTGGCAGCCTCAGTCCCCCGCTGCCCGGTGCGCGACCACCAGAATATGGTCAACGATCGCTTCCAGCTCCTGGGCGCCGATCGGGTCCATGTCGGTGTAGGCCTCTGGAAGGCCGTCCGGAAACCAGCCATGGCGGCGCCCATAACCGTAAAGCACTTCGGTCGCCGCTCGCACTTCCGCATCAGAAGGCACGTAACGCATGTCGTCTAAGCCACCCCGATTTTCGACGCCATAACTGTGCCAGGGCGCTTGCAGGCCTTCCACCCTCTGAAAGCGGCTGAGGCCGCGCTCAGGCCCCTCGCAAGAAAAAGGGCGGCCCCTGCGGACCGCCCTTTCCCTGCCCCAGGGGCCCGTCGCCGGGCCCCTTAGCCGTTTCGATCAGAACTTCGCCCGCAGGGTCACGCCGTAGGTGCGCGGCGCGCCGAGGAAGGCGTCGTAGGTCAGGGTGTCGGCGGCGGGGTTGTAGACCTTGTTGGTCGCCGACAGGCCCGACGAGCCCTGCAGCGGGCCGTTGAACACCACCTGGTAGTAGTCCTCGTCGAACAGGTTCTGGGCCCAAAGCTCGACAGCCCACTTGTCGTCGGCGTCGCCGATCCCGACGCGGGCGTTCACCAGGGTGAAGGCGTCCTGCATCTTGAAGGGGAACAGGTCCGAACCGGTGTTGTACTCCGAGGAATACTTGCCGCCGATGTTGTACTTGGCCTTCAGCGAACCGCCGACGGCGTGCTCGTAGCTGATCGAGGCCGAGGCCGACCATTCCGGCGCGAACGACACTTGGCCGCCCGGCAGCAGGGCCAAGGCGTTGGTCGGGTCGTTGGCCACCGGCTGGTCGCCGTACTCGGTCTTGGCGTAGGTCAGGCCGCTCTGCACGGTCAGGCCACGCACGGGCGGGAACCAGATGAAGTCGACGTCGACGCCCTTGGACGTCACTTCCTCGACCGAGCGCACCGCGAACGAGGTGCCCAGGAAGGTGTTCAGCTGGAAGTCGCTGAACTTCTGGTAGAAGCCCGTGACGTTGAACAGGACCGTGCGGTCGAACAGGGTGTTCTTCAGACCCAGCTCGTAGCTGTCGACGAATTCGGCCGGGAACGAGGTGTCGTTGATCGGCACGACGCCGACGCCGCCCGAGGGCAGGCCGTTCGACGACTGGGTGCGGTCGAGGTTGAAGCCGCTGCCCTTGTAGCCGCGGGCGTACGAACCGTAGGCGAACACCGACGGGTTCAGGCGATAGCTGGCCTTCACCGTGCCGGTCCACTCACGCTCGCTCAGGCTCTGCTCGGTGCCGCGGCCGTTGAACAGCGGGTTGGCCCAGGGCAGGCACATGTTGCCGGCGACGGTCGAGATGATGCTGGCGCCGGTCGGCGTGGCGAACAGGGCCGCCGGAACGCCGCGCCCGACCAGCGCGGCGGCCGTGCGCGACTGGCCCGCCGGGGTCAGCAGCACGCCGCAGGCGTTGGAGGCGCCCGTCTGGTAGGTCGACAGATCCTTCTCTTCGGCCGTGTAGCGCAGGCCCACGGTGATGTCGAAGGCGTCGGTGACCTTCAGCGTGTTGTTGGTGAACAGCGCGATGGTCTTGGAGCGCTGCTTGTAGGTGTCGTGCAGGCCCGTGCCGGCCGTGAACGAGCTGCCGAAGGGCAGGCCGGTGGCCTGCGAGGCGAACAGCGCGCTGTTGGCCTGGTTGACCGTGACGCCGGCCGGCGCCAGCGCGCCGGCCACGCCCGACAGGATGATCGTCGACATGTAGGCTTCGTAGTCGGCGCCGAAGCGGAAGTTGGCCTCGTTGTCCAGGCGCTCGTCGGCCAGGAAGGCGCCGACCAGCCAGTTCAGGCGCTCGGTGCTGCCGGCCAGGCGCAGTTCCTGGCTGAAGGTGGTGAACTCGGCGTAGTTGGTGCCGTCCTTGGCGCGATAGGTGATGTCGGCGGCCGTGAAGTCGCTGTCCTGGCCGCTGTCGATGCGCCAGTTGCGGATGGCGCTGATCGAGGTCAGCGTGCCGATCGGCAGGTCGATGTCGGCCTGCAGCGAGACGCCCTTGTCCTCGATCTCCTGCGGCGCGCCGCGGTTGGAGTAGGCCACGCGGTCGAACGGCTTGGCCGGGGTCGAGATGCCCGGGCCGGTCGACAGGGCGTTGACGATGGCCGCGGTCGGGCCGGTGCGGATCTGCACGGCGCCGCAGCAGTTCTCGTCGCGCTTGGTGTAGTCGGCGATGATCTTGAAGGTCGAGTTGTCGTCCGGCACGAACAGCAGCTGGCCGCGCACGGTGTAGAAGTTCTGGTCGGCGTCTTCCTTCTCGGTGCTGGGGCCCTCGCCCGTCACCACGTCGTTGAAGCCGTCGCGCTGGCGGGCGGCGGCGTAGAGGCGGCCGGCCCACTTGTCGCTGCCGAACAGCGGCCCAGTGACCGAGGCCGAGGCGCCCTTGGCGCCGTAGTTGCCGGCCGTGACCTCGGCGTTGGCGCCGAAGCCGAACTCCGGCTCCTTGGTCATGATGTTGATGACGCCGGCCGAGGTGTTCTTGCCGAACAGGGTGCCCTGCGGGCCCTTCAGCACTTCGATCCGGTCCATTTCGCCCAGGTCGCCGAACGACACGCCGTTGCGCGGGCGGTAGACGCCGTCGATCACCACGCCGACCGAGCTTTCCAGGCCGGGGTTGTCGCCGACGGTGCCGACGCCGCGGATGCGGGCGGTGGTCGAGGCTTCCGACGTCGTCGAGGTGACAGTCAGGCCCGGCGTCAGGATCGTCAGGTCCTTGATGTCGCGCACGCCGGTGTCCTGCAGCAGCTTGGCGCCGACCGCGGTGACCACCACCGGGGTGTCCTGCAGGTTCTGCTCGCGCTTCTGGGCGGTGACGATGATGCTGTCGACGGTAAGGGTTTCGGGCTCCTGGGCGGCCGCCGCGGCCGAGTCCTGAGCATGGGCGACGCCGACGGCGGCGACGCCCGCGAGCACGACGGCGGAGGCCGTGCCGCGAAGCACCTGGGTAAAGCGCATTTCCTACCTCGGTTCGTTATGACGAGAGCGCTTGCACCGCCCCCGCCGGTTTTTTGATTGGCCTTCACCCGAACGATCGTTCGAATGGACAGCCAATGGTTATGGGCGGTCCTTATGCTCGGCAAGCGAAAACCTTGCTGTAAAACGGTTCGAAGGTTCCTGTTGCGAAACTGCGACAGCGTTATGCGAACATCCCGGGGTTCTTAAAACGGCCGTCTTGGCCGCCTCGGCTTGCGCTGGGGAAGGGGCGGGCGCATCTGGCGTCCATGCCGGTCAACGCACGCTATCGCCCCGATTCCCGCTTCGCCTCGATGGGCGGCGAGTTCGCCGACCCGGTGGCGGCCGCCGATTTCCCCAGGACCATCCTGCGGTTTCGCAACGACCGGGCCGCCGCCACGGTGGGGCTCGAGACGCTGAGCGACGCCGAGTGGACCGGGCATTTCGGCCGGTTCGAGCCCTTGCCGGGCGCTCAAGGCCAGCCGCTGGCCATGCGCTATCACGGCCACCAGTTCCGTTCCTACAATCCCGAACTGGGCGACGGGCGGGGCTTCCTGTTCGCCCAGCTCAGGGAGGACGCGACCGATCGCCTGCTCGACCTGGCCACCAAGGGCTCGGGCCAGACGCCGTGGTCGCGGCACGGCGACGGCCGCCTGACCCTGAAGGGCGGCATGCGCGAGATCCTGGCCGCCAGCCTGCTGGAGGCCCAGGGCGTTCCCACCTCGCGGGCCTTCAGCCTGATCGAGACCGGCGAGGCCCTGACCCGCGGCGACGAGCCCAGCCCGACCCGCTCGGCGGTGCTGACCAGGCTTTCCCACAGCCACATCCGCTTCGGGACCTTCCAGCGCCTGGCCTATTTCGATCGCGCCGACCTGATCTCCCAGATGGTCGACCACGTGGTCGAGACCTATTTCCCGCACCTGGCCGATGCGCCCGACCGTCCGGCGGCGATGTTCGAGGAGGTGGTCGTGCGCACCGCGCGCCTGGTCTCCCGCTGGATGGCGGCCGGCTTCGTGCACGGGGTGCTCAACACCGACAACATGGTCGTCACCGGCGAGAGCTTCGACTACGGCCCCTGGCGCTTCCTGCCCCGCAACGATCCCAACTTCACGGCGGCCTATTTCGACCATTCGGGGCTCTACAGCTTCGGTCGCCAGCCGGAGGCCGGGTTCTGGAACCTGCAGCAGCTGGCCGCCTGCCTGGTGCTGGTCAGTCCCGACCAGGCGGGCCTGATCGCGGCGCTGAACCGTTTCTCCGACGCCTACAAGGACGGTCTGCGCGCGGCGATGATCGCGCGGCTGGCGGTGAAGAGCCGCGGCCCCGAGGTCGACGTCGAACTGGTCAACGCCGCCTTCAAGGCCCTGGCCGAGGGGACCAGGCTGGCCGGCGGCGAGGCCCTGCGCTGGGAGCCGTTCTTCTTCGACTGGTTCGGCGGCGAGGCGTCCCAAGCCCGGGCGCTGGAGGGACCGCGCGGCGCGCTCTACCAGGATCCCGCCTTCGCCGAGTTCCGTTCACGGCTGGCCGGCTTCGAGCCGGATCGTCCCGAGCGCCTGGAACATCCCGTGTTCGGACGGTCCGAGCCGGAGGAGCTGCTGATCGAGGAGGTCGAGGCCCTGTGGGCGCCGATCGACCAGTCCGACGACTGGGCGCCGCTGAACGCCAAGCTGGCGCGGCTGGAAAACGCGCGAGCGGCCTACGATCTCGATGTGCAAACTGGACGACTGACACAAGTTTGAGGCATTTATGCCGCATGCTGAGTTTTCCGGAGTCGCAGCCGGAACCAACGTCAAGCTTGCGATTTAAGCGTGCTGGACGGCGGTCTATCAACCCCGCGGCCGACCCCTCCCTTCCGGAGGGAGAGGCGGGACAAGGTGGAGAATAACGCATGCGCATCTTCCAACCGATCATGCTGGTCTGCGCCGTCGCCCTGTCCTTCATCGGCGCCCTGGGGCTGCCGGGCTGCGCCCGCGCCATCGGCGAGTGCCTGCGCGACAAGCCGGAACTGGCCTGACGGGCCTCCCGGGCGGGGCGCGAGCGACGACCGCGCCGCGTTGATCGAGGCGTCGATCCGACCATCATGACGAGAGTCTTGCGCGCCATGGTGGCGTCGCCTATCCGATGGGCGCGCCCCTCGCGCGCGCTCGTCAGCCTGGCCCCGATCGACGGATCCGCCCGGCCCGGCCGCGCGGCCGTGGGCTGGGATGACATCGGGGGGCGGCAATGGCGAAGACTGCGAACAATCGCTCGGTGATCAACGCCCTGCTGCTCGGCGGCGCGTTCGGCGCGCTGGCGGCGGGCGGCGCCCAGGCGCAGATCGTCGTGTCCGGCGAAGTGACGCCCTCGCCCGCCGCCTCGCCCGTCTGGACGGTCCCATACCCTGGCCTCACCGTCGGCGGCGCGACCGACGGCCATGTCAGCGTCACCAACGGCGCCTCGCTGCTGGTCGCCAGCGACGACGACAGCGACATCCGCCGAGGAACGGTCACGGTCAGCGGCGCGGGATCCCGCTGGCAGACCGGAAGGCTCAGCGTCGGGCGGACCGGCCTGGCGACGGTCACCTTCGGCCCCGGCGCGGTCGTCACCAGCGCCTCGGGCGTCATCGGCGCCTCGTCTTCCGGCCAGGGGAAGGTCGTCGTCTCGGGCGCGAACTGGGCGATCGACGACCGCCTGTCCGTGGGCGACACGGGCGCGGGGTCCCTGACCCTGTCCAACGGCGGCGTGGTCACGGCGTCCAGTCCCAACGGCGCCCATCTGGGCGACAACAACGGCTCGGGCGTGCTGAACATCGGCGGCGAGCGCGGCCAGGCCGCCGCCGCGGCGGGCTTCCTGCGGGTCAACGACCTGTTCATCGGCCAGACCAGCGAGCTCAATTTCAACTACACCGACGCGACCTACGTGTTCACGGTCCGCATGCGGGGGCGGGGCGCCATCAACCAGTGGACCGGGCGCACCATCCTGCGCGGCGACAGCGTCAATTTCGACGGCAGGACCACCGTGTACGGCGGCACGCTGGTGGTCGACGGCATCTCCCTGCGCGGCAACCTCACCGTGATGGCGGGTGGGCGGCTGGAGGGCGAGGGGCGGCTGGGCTCGGTGACGGTGGGCGGCGCGATTGCGCCGGGACCCTCGACCGGGCTGATGTACGTCTTCGGCGGTTTCAACCAGCTGGCCGGATCGACCTACGAGGTCGACCTGACGTCCAACGGGGCGTCCGATCGCATCGTCGTGCTGGGATCGGCCAACCTCGCCGCCGGCTCGATCCTGAAGGTGACCAAGACCGATGCGGCCCCTCTGGTGGTCGGCACGCGCTACACCGTGGTCAGCACCACCGGCGACGTCGCCGGGCGCTACACCCTCGACGTCGACGGGCAGGGCATCAACTACTTCGTCGGGCTGAAGGCGGTCTACGAGAACAGCGACGTCTATCTCGACGTGGTCCAGGCGCGGACCTTCGCCTCGGGCGGCGGCAACGCCAACGAGGCGGCAGTCGGCGCGGCGCTCGACGGCCGGGCGGCCAGCGATCCCCTGGCCGCCGCCCTGCTGGCCCTGCCCGACGAGGCGTCCGCCCGCTTGGCCCTGGCCCAGCTGGCCGGCGCGGACCGGGCCTCGGCCAGGTCGGTGCTGGTCGCCGACAGCCGCTTCGCGCGCGAGGCGGCGATCGGCCGCCTTCGCCTGGCCGGCGACCAGCCTCTCACCGTCTGGGGCGATCTGTTCGGCGCCCGCGGGACCTTCGACGGCGGCGCCCAGGCGACGACCATGAAGCGCGACATCGGCGGGCTGCTGTTCGGCGTCGACGCGCCGGCGTTCGCGGGTTGGCGGCTTGGCCTGATGGCCGGCTACGGCCGTTCGGACAGCAAGACGCGCGGCCGGACCTATCGCAACGAGAGCGACGACTATCACCTGGGCGTCTATGGCGGCCGCGCGTTCGGCGCGCTGGGGCTGCGCGGCGGCGCCGTCTACAGCTGGCACGACTTCAGCGCGACCCGCTCGGTGGTTTTTCCCGGCTTCTCCCAGGCCCTGGCCAGCGGCGGCGACGGCCGCACCACCCAGGCCTTCGCCGAGATTGGCTACGCCCTGCCGGCGGGGACCTTCGGCAAGGGCGCGGCCACGCTCGAGCCGTTCGCCTCCCTCGCCCATGTCAGCCTCGAGGCCGGCGGCCAGCGCGAGGCCGGCGGGATCTCGGCCCTGGCCGGCGTCGAGGACCGGACCGCGGTGACCTTCGCCACGGTGGGCGCGCGCCTGAGCGCCAGCTTCGCGCTCGGCGGCGACCGGTCGCTGACCGCGCGGGGCAGCCTCGGCTGGCGACGGGCCTCCGGCGACGTCGACCCGACCGCGACGGCGTCCTTCGCCGCCGGACCGGCCTTCACCGTCATCGGCCTGCCCATCGAGAAGGACGCCCTGGCGGTCGAGACCGGCCTTTCGGCGGCGGTGTCCTCGCGCCTGCGCCTGAACCTGTCCTACGACGGCCAGTTCGCGGGACGGTCGACCGACCAGTCGCTGCGCGGCGGGCTGGCCCTGAGCTTCTGAGGTTCGGGCGGCGCGTTCCCGGACGGGTGATTACCCATTCTGGGCGGGCCTTGCTTACAGGGCGCTCGCGTATTGCTAAGCCGCTCCTCAGGGTTGATTTGAGGCGCGCCCGATGGCCACCGAGGTCCCGTTTCCCGACCGTCCCTTCTACATTCTCTCCAAGCTGCGTGGCGGCGAGAGCCTGGCCCTGACCCTCGGCGGGGAGGGCAGGGCGGTGCTGCAGCCGCTGGCCGGCGACATCGCCCAGCTGTGGACGGCCACGCCTCACCCGCATGGCGGTTCGGTGCTGCGCCACCTGGCCAGCGGCCTGGCCCTGACCTATCGGACTCGCCACTATTCGACGCCCAAGGGCGGCGGCTACGACACGCCCGAGGGGGCGGTTCACCTGACGGCCTTCTCACCGGGCGAGGTGCGGCAGGTCTGGCGGGCCGAGGCGGTGAACGGCTGGGTCGCGCTGAACACCCGGCTCGACTGGGAATACAAGCTGAACATCTATCGCTCGGACCCGCGCGGCGACATCGGCGTCTACCGCTGGGACGGCGGCGCCGACAACGAGTCGTGGACCCTGCCGGTCGAGGCGGGCGAGGCGGTCGCCACCGAACTGCGATACGCCCACCGTCTGTTCACCGACGTGATCGCCAGGCCCCCCCAGCGAGGACCGGTCATGGTCGTCGACAACCGTGCGGGCGCCGAACTGCTCACCGACGTGCGCTGGACGCCGCGCACCTATGAGATCGAGCGGGCGTTCGTCGTCGACGAGGCCTGCGACCGTGGTCCGATGGCGGCGTTCGGCCAGGCCGCCGGGTTCGACAAGGCGATGGACGGCCTGATCGACGGCCAGACCATGGAGCGGATGATCCAGCCGCTGCCCGAGGGCGATCCCCAGGCGCCGTATCGCGAGCTGATCGACGATCCGGCCCAGGCGCTGGTCGAGGTTCCGCCCGGGCGGGCCTACGGCTACCAGGCCGTGGTGGACTATGTCCGGGTCGTCGCGCCGTTCACGGCCGTGCTGCGGCTGCGGTCGGCGATGACGGGGCGGCTTTCGGGCGAGGTCGCGATCACGGGGCGGTTCGTCGGCGTCAATCCGGCGCGCAGCGAGGTGCAGGTCCAGGACCTGACGGCGGTCGGCGCCGACGGCGGGGCCGGCGAGCTGGTCGGCGTGCTGCAGCCGGCCTGAGGGCCAAGGCAGCTCAGGCCCGCCGGCCCCGGCGCCGCAGCCACAGTTCGGCGGCGACCAGGTTCGGAACCCAGGCCAGGAACGAGATGGCGCGGTACCAGGGCAGGAACGGCAGGTCGAGGGCCATGACCAGCGGCAGGTAGAGCCGAAGCGTGACGGCCGCCAGGGTCAGCGCCCACGAGCGGATCATCCAGCGGCGGTGCTCGGCGAAGCGGCCCTGCATCGCCGCGCGCCAGCCCAGCAGGTTCACGGCGATCCAGATCACGGCGAGCAGTCCGAAGCCCGCCGAGGCGCTCGGCCCCGCCGACGAGCCAGGCGCCAGGACCAGGCCCGCGCCGCCGCCGACCAGGCAGCCCAGCACGTAGAGCCGCCCGGTCCAGCGGTGCGGCGGGGTCGCGCCCCGGCGCAGGGCCGGAACGAACTGCAGCGAGCCGAGCGCCAGGGCGACGACCGATCCGGCGATGTGGACGACCAGCCAAGGAACCCCGCGCGGATTGCCCAGCGCCTGGGCGGGTGTCTGGGGCGGATGCAGCAGGTAGCGGGCGGAATAGGCGGCGATCCCCAGGCAGAGGAGGCCGATCAGGATCCAGGCGAGGCGCGCGCGCCAGGACATGGATGCGGGGGCGAGCGTGGCGGTCGTGACGGTCAAGGCGGAGGTTCCCGGCTGGCGATTTGGCGCAACCTCGTTGCCGGACGGGCGGCGGCTCGCTAGGCCTTGCTTCGCGAACGGCGCCGGGGCTGCGCGAACGGGACGGCATGGACAGCGGAACGGGCACGCAGGGCGGATCGACAGCCGCGCGACGGTGGATGATCGACCTGGCCATGCTGGTGGCGATCGGCCTGGTGATGGGGTTCCTCGGCCCCTTCGCCTCCGAACGCGCGCCGGCGGCGCAGCGCTATGTCTACTGGATGATCTGCATGGTCGGCGGCGGGCTGATCGGCATCGGGGTGGACGCGGCGCTGGCCCGGCCCGTCCCGGCGCCGTGGCTGCGCACCGCGGTGGTGTCGGTGGCGATGACGCCGCTGGTGTCGCTGTTCGTGCTGGCCACCGAGCACCTCGTCATGGACGGGACGCTGGGTCCCCATGCGTATGGGCGCCTGCTCTGGCAGGTGTGGCCGATCTCGCTGGCGGTGATGGTGGTGCGGGCCCTGGCCTGGCGGCGTGTCGCGCCCCGGATCGAGACCCGGACCGTCATCGCGCCGCCGCTGCCGCAGGCCGAGGCGGCCTTCCGTCGCCGGCTGTCGGCCAAGCGGCGCGGGGCGCGGCTGATCGCCGTCGAGGCCCACGACCACTACCTGAAGGTCCACACCGACGCCGGCGCCGAGCTGATCACCCTGCGCTTCGCCGATGCGCTGGAGGAACTGGCCGGCGCCCACGGCTGGCGGGTGCATCGCTCGTGGTGGGTGGCGGCCGAGGCGGTGGAGGCGGTGCGCTGGCGACGCGGCGCGGGCGAGGCCAGCCTCGCGGGCGGCCTCGTCGCGCCGGTCAGCCGAACCTATGCGCCGCTGTTGAAGGAGGCGGGCTGGTTCTAGGGTCCATACCCCGTTGCGCGCATATTTTTACTCGTCATACCGGACAAGCGCTTCGCGCTTTCCGGGATGACGGGCGATAGGCGATTGAATTTCTTGAATTCGATGGGTCGCTCAATTGAGTGTGTCGCTAACCCTCACGCCAGGACCGGCATCCCCTCCAGCAGCTTGTCCAGCGTCACCGGGTATTCGCGCACCCGCACGCCGGTGGCGTTGTAGACGGCGTTGGCCACCGCCGCGCCGACGCCGCAGATGCCGAGCTCGCCCACGCCCTTGGCCTTCATCGGCGACGACATCGGGTCGGTCTCGTCGAGGAAGATCACCTCCTGGCGGGGGATGTCGGCGTGCACGGGCACCTCGTAGCCGGCCAGGTCGTGATTGACGAAGAAGCCGATGCGCTTGTCGACGACCAGTTCTTCCATCAGCGCCGCGCCGGCCCCCATGACCATCGCCCCGATCACCTGGCTGCGGGCCGATTTCGGATTGAGGATCCGGCCCGCCGCGCAGACTGCCAGCATCCGGCGGATGCGGATCTCGGCGGTGTCGGCGTCGACGCCCACCTCGACGAAGTGGCCGCCGAAGGTCGACTGCTGGTGGGTCTTGGTGAGGTCGCCGTATTCCATGAAGTCCTCGGCGGTCACCGGGCCGGCGGCGGCGGCCTGGGCGAGCGGCAGGCTCTGGTTGCCGAGCTTCACCCGCTCGTCGGCGAACTCGGCTTTCGCCGGATCCAGGCCCAGCTTGCCGGCGACGGCCTCACGCAGCTTCACGCAGGCGGCGTAGACGCCGGCCGTCGAGCTGTTGGCGCCCCACTGGCCGCCGGAACCGGCCGAGACCGGAAAACTGGAATCGCCCAGGCGGACGTTCACCCGGTGCAGCGGCACGCCCATCATCTCGGCCGCGGTCTGGGCGATGATGGTGTAGCTGCCGGTGCCGATGTCGGTCATGTCGGTCTCGACGGTGACGCCGCCGTCGGTCTCGAGCCGCACGCGGGCGGCCGACTTCATGACCAGGTTGTTGCGGAAGGCCGCCGCCACGCCCATGCCCACCAGCCAGCGGCCGTCGCGGGTCTGGCCGGGCTTGCCTCGTCGGCTCCAGCCGAACTTGTCGGCGCCGGTGCGCAGGCACTCGTTCAGTCGCCGCTGCGAGAACGGCCGCTCGGGCTTCTCCGGATCCACCTGGGTGTCGTTGAGCACGCGGAAGTCGATGGGATCCATGCCCAGCTTCTCGGCCACCTCGTCGATGGCCACTTCCAGCGCCATCAGGCCCGGCGCCTCGCCGGGGGCGCGCATGGCGTTGCCCTCGGGCAGGTCCAGCACCGTCAGGCGCGTCCTGGTCATGCGGTTCGCGCCGGCATAGAGCAGGCGGGTCTGCTGCACGGCCGTCTCCGGCCCGCCGCCGGGCAGGTCGCCCGACCAGCTCTCGTGGCCGATGGCGGTGATCCTGCCCTCGCGGTCGGTCCCGATGCGGATGCGCTGGATGGTGGCTGGGCGGTGGGTGGTGTTGTTGAACATCAGCGGCCGGGTCAGGGCCACCTTCACCGGCCGCCCCGCCGCCTTGGCGCCGAGGGCCGCCAGTATGGCGTCGGCCCGCACGAACAGCTTGCCGCCGAAGCCGCCGCCGATGAACGGCGACATCAGCCGCACGTTCTCGCGCGGGATCCCCAGGGTCTTGGCGACGTCGCCGGCCCCCCAGGCGATCATCTGGTTCGAGGTCCACAGGCTCAGCTTGTCGCCCTTCCAGGCGGCGATGCTGGCGTGCGGCTCCATCATGGCGTGGCCGTGATCCGGGGTAGTGTAGGTCTCGTCCAGCTTGACCGGGGCTGCGGCGAAGGCGGCGTCGAAGTCGCCGACGCCGCTGTCGGGCCCGCCGTCCTTGGGCTTGGTTGCCCCGTCCTTGGCCGAGACCAGGTCGAAGGTTCCCTTGGCGCGCTCGTAATCCGCCTTCACCAGGCTGGCGGCGGCTCGGGCCTGTTCGAAGGTCTCGGCGACCACGACGGCTATGGCCTGATGGTAGTGCTGGATCTCGGGACCACCCAGCAGCATGGCGGTGTTGAAGTCGCCCTTGGTCAGCTTGCCCGCCTCGGCGGCGGTGACCACGGCCAGCACCCCCGGCGCGGCCTTGGCCCGCGAGACGTCCATCGCGGCGATGCGGCCCTTGGCGATCGAAGCGCCGACCACATAGCCGTAGGCGATGTTGGGGATCGCGTCGTGGCGCTCATAGGCGTAGGGGGCGCGGCCGGTGGTCTTCAGCGGCCCGTCGATGCGGTCGACCGGCTTGCCGACCACCTTCAGCTGGTCGATCGGATTGGTCGTGGCGGGAGTGTCGAACTTCATGACCTCAAGCCCTCGCTTCGATGATGGCCGCGCCGATCGCGCGCTGCGCCAAGGTCAGCTTGAAGGCGTTCTGCGCCGTGGTCCTGGCGCCGGCCAGCAGGCCTTCGGAGATCGCCTTGGCCCCGCGCGGCATGAGGCCTTCCGCCGCCTCCACCCGCCAGGGCCGATGAGCAACGCCGCCCAGGGCGACGCGGCCCGAGCCGTCCTTGTGGATGACGCTGGCGACGGAAACGAGCGCGAAGGCGTAGGAGGCCCGGTCGCGCACCTTGCGATAGGCGTGAACGCCGCCGATCGGCTTGGGCAGGGTGACCGCGGTGATCAGTTCGCCGCGCGCCAGGGCCGTCTCGACCTGCGGGGTCTCGCCCGGCAGCCGGTGGAAGTCGGCGATCGGGATCGAACGCTCGGTCCCGTCCGCCGCCACGGTCTCCACGGTGGCGTCCAGCAGCCGCAGGGCCACGGCCATGTCGCTGGGGTGGGTGGCGATGCAGGCCTCGCTGGCGCCCAGCACGGCCAGGCTCCGGGTGAAGCCGCCGATCGCCGCGCAGCCCGCGCCGGGGCTGCGTTTGTTGCAGGGCATGTTGGTGTCGTAGAAGTACGGGCACCGGGTGCGCTGCAGCAGGTTGCCGGCGGTGGTGGCCTTGTTGCGCAGCTGGCCCGAGGCGCCGGCCAGCAGGGCGCGCGACAGCACGCCGTAGTCCTTGCGGACCCGCTTGTCGGCGGCCAGGTCGGTGTTGCGCACCAGGGCGCCGATGCGCAGGCCGCCGTCCCTGGTGGGCGCGATCTGGTCCAGCTTCAGGCCGCCCACGTCGACGAGCCGCGCGGGGGTCTCGATCTCCAGCTTCATCAGGTCGAGCAGGTTGGTGCCGCCGGCGATGAAGCGGGCGGTCGGATCGGCGGCGACGGCCGCGGCGGCTTCGCGCGGGCTCCTGGCGCGCTCGTAGGTGAAGGCCCTCATGCCGATTTCCCCGCCACTTCGGCCACGGCCTCGACGATGTTGGAATAGGCCCCGCAGCGGCAGATGTTGCCGCTCATCCGCTCGCGCAGCTCGTCCTCGCTGAACTGGATCCTGGCGTTGAGGTCGGCGGTGACGTGGCTGGGCACGCCGGCCTTGATCTCGTCCAGCACCGCCTTGGCCGAGCAGATCTGGCCCGGCGTGCAGTAGCCGCACTGGTAGCCGTCGTGCTTGACGAAGGCCGCCTGCAGCGGGTGCAGCTTCTCGGGCGTGCCCAGGCCCTCGATGGTGGTGACCTCGTCGCCCTCGTGCATCACCGCCAGCGACAGGCACGAATTGATCCGTCGCCCGTCGACGATGACCGTGCAGGCGCCGCACTGCCCGTGGTCGCAGCCCTTCTTGCTGCCGGTCAGCTTCAGGTGCTCGCGCAGGGCGTCCAGCAGGGTGGTGCGGGTGTCGAGCTCCAGGGTCTGGCGCTGGCCATTGACCGTGAAGGACACCGTCATGATCGAAGGCGCCGCGTGCTCGGGCGCGGCGTCGGCCAGGCCCGGGGCGCTCACGACGCCCGCGGCGGCGCCGGTCGCCATCACTTCGCGCCTCGAAAGCTGAAGGTCGTCGAGTATCGCCATCCCATCCTCCGGTCCTCCACGCGCCATGAGTCCGCGGTTAAAGCGGCCGGGCGCGCGGGTGGTTTCGTCGCGGGTGTCGGCCCAGCGAAAGAGACGAAGCGTAACAGCGCAGGGCGCGGCGCGTTAGGCGCCTGGCGGTGCACGGGGTGTTGAGCGCCGCTCAGCAATCCGGATCGGCTTTCGCGCGTTGTGCGGAGCGGATCACCGGGACGGGGCGTTGTCGGGACCAACCCCTTTCGGAGTGACCATGGACCTCGACACCAAGCCCGACGCCCATCCCGACCAGCAGCCCAAGCCGGTCAGGCGCAAGCACGTCAAGGTGCTGGCCCTGGCCGCCCTCGTCATCGCCTTGCTGGCGGTGGCGATGTTCGTCGGCTTCAACACCTTCTATGCGGTGGAGGCGACCTAGGGATCCTAGGCCTCGCCCCTGCTCCCGCCCGAGCGCTGGAAGAGCTGCAGCGTGCGCAGCATCGACAGGCGGGCGCTGTCGGGATGGTGGCCGCTGGGGGCGACGAAGGCGTGGCCGGCGTCGTACTGATAGATCGGCAGGTCGGGATGGGCCGTCTCGATCGCCGCCACGTCGGCCGGCGGGATCATCTCGTCGGTCTTGCCGAAGTGCAGGATGGTCGGGACCTTGGGCGTCTCGTCGCGATAGCGCACGATGTCGCCGCCGTAGAAGGCCGACACCGCCGTCACGCCGTGGGCCCGGGTCGAGGCCAGCCAGGCGGTGGTGCCGCCAAAGCAGAAGCCGATCACGAACACCGGCCCTTCCAGCGCGTCGATGGCGGCCTGCACGCGCGGCACGCTTGCCGCGCCCCAGCCGGCCTGTTCGCCCAGGGCCATGCGAGCGTCCAGGATCGCCGGCTCGGTGTTGAGCTCGGGCCAGGGGGCGTCGGCGCTGTCCAGCAGGTTGGGGGCGATCACCTCATAGCCGTGCTCGGCCAGGCTTTCGCTGAACTCGCGGATGTGCGGGGTGATGCCCCAGATGGCGTGCAGCACCACCAGGCCGCCGCGCCGGGCCTCGCCGGGTTGGACGTGGAACGCCGACAGCGGGCCGCCATCGCGGTCGCAGAGGGCGATGCGGGTCCCGGTCGTGGTCATGCGCCGGCGCCGTTCGCTTCGAACAGCTCCACCGTGCGCTGGCGGGCCAGTTCGGCGTCGGCCAGATCGCTGTCGGGGCGGCCGTCGTTGTTGAAGCCGTGGCCGCTGGCTTCGTAGACATAGACGCCCAGCTCGGGATGGGCCGTCCAGATGGCGGCCTTGGCCTGCTCGGCCGGGATGTGGGCGTCCTTGGCTCCCAGGTGGACGATGACCGGGCAATTCAGCGGCAGGGCGGCGTTGGCGGCGATCTGGCTGCCGTAATAGGCCGAGCCGGCCGCCAGGCCTTCCAGTTTCGAGGCCGCCAGCCACACCAGCGAGCCGCCCATGCAGTAGCCGACGGCGAACACCGGACCCTTGTCCTTCAGGGCGTCGATGCAGGCCTGGATGTCCGACAGCATGGCCGGCATGCCCACCTTGCCGACGGCGGCGACGCCGTTCTGGAAGCCTTCGGGGTCGTGCTCGGCGACGTAGCCGGGCGTGACGCGGTCGAACAGCGACGGCGCGATCGCCTCGTAGCCGCGCGCGGCCCAGCGCTGGAGGTCGGCCTGCACGTACTGGTCGAGGCCGAAGATCTCCTGGATCACCACCACGCCGCCCTTGCGCGGGCCTTCGGGCCGCACGTGGCCGGCGGTGAACGAAAAGCCGTCGATGGCGGAGGTCAGGGTGATGGTGTCGGACATGGGCGGCTCCCGGCTCGAATGGCGGGGGCATCCAAGAACCGCGCCGACCTTGCGGTCAAGGCGCGTGTGCCGATTGTTCTTCCAGCGGATCGCGGGCCGAACGGGAAGCCTGTCAGGCGCGGCCGGAGGCGAAAAGGTGCGGCGCGTGGCGACGGATGGCGCTTCGAACGGCCTGGCGCGAGTGGTCCAGGCCGCTGACCGGGATGTCGACCACGAAGGGGCCCCGTCGATCGGAAGCCTGCTGCTCGACGATCGGCGGCGGATCGAGGGTCAGCAGCAGCACGTGGCCGTCCTCGCCGCGGTCTTCGAACCTGGCCGAAAGGATCCGGCTCCAGGCAAGGTGATAGAGCGGCTCCTTGCGGGCGTCGCGCCAACTCAATCCGTCGGCTGCGACGACCAGGCGAGGGGCGCGGTCGCGGATCAGCAGGGGCGTGCCGATCATGCACCACGCGGCGATCGCTCCCAGCACGATCCAGGGCGGCTGGTCGCCTTGCGCGGCGCGCCAGCCCATCCATGCGGCGCCGACCAGCAGCAGGGCCGCCGACGCGAATACGGCCTTGCGCCATGAGCGACGCACGAGAAGGGGCGCGGCGGCGTCGGTCATGGCGTGATCCTCACACGGGCGCCGTCGCGCACCAGCTTCCACACCTCTTCTATCTCGGGATCGGTGACGGCTATGCAGCCGTCGGTCCAGTCGCGGCCCTGGTACAGCGCGGCCAGGGCGCCGCGACCGTTGGGCAGGCCGTGGATCATGATGTCGCCGCCGGGATCGATCCCCTTGGCGCGAGCGGCGGCGACCTGGGCCGGGGTCGGGTAGCCGATGCGCAGGGAGAGGTGGAAGCGACTATTGGGATTGCGGCCGGTGATGCGGTAGTCACCCTCGGGCGTGCGCCGGTCGCCCCGGCGGGCCTTGGCCGCCAGCCCGCCGCCGCCCAGCGAGATCACGTAGGTCCGCACCCGCCGGTCGCCCGTATAGAGCGTCATGCGGCGGGCGGCCTTCTCGATGAGGATCCTGTCGACCGTGCCCTCGATGGCCGGCGGCGTGGCGGCCGAGGCGCCGAAGCTGGCCAGCGCCAGCAGCATCGACAGGAGAAGCGGAAGGCGCACGCTCAGAACTCCGGGTCGGCGGTCGGCGAGGGCGTGATGACGATCTCGATGTCGGCCGCGTTCGGGTCGGCCGCGACGGGCGTCAGCCGCAGGCGGCCGCCCAGCGCCAGCAGCGTGGCGCCGCCGTCGGCGTTCCGCTCCAGGACGCGGCGCCGCGTGGCCGGCGGTCCGTCGCCGCTTTCGACGTTCAGGTCGACCGCCGCGCCCTCGGGCGTCCAGCCGGCGAAGACGACGGTGAAGCGCAGAGGCGGCAGGCCCTCGATCGGCGCCGGCTCGACCAGCACCGGCCCCGCGAGCGGCGCCTTGGGGGTGAAGCTGCGGATGACCGGATAGTGGGGCGGCGACGCCTCGACCCAGCGCGTCACGCCGTTGACGAAAGGCAGGCAGGCCACGGCGGTCTTGGATCGCGCCGGATCGGCGGCGCACCAGATCGTCTGGTTGCCGTTCTGGCGCACTTCGCCCATCTGGCCCCGGCTGCGCTGGAGCCGGGTGGTGGCCACGCTGTAGAAGGACTGGCGGACGCCGATGACGCGCGTGCCGGCCCGCATCGCCACGCGGCCGTCGCGCAGAACGTCCTGGCTGAGGACGCCGGTGAAGGCGTGTCGTACCGGCTGGGCGATCAGCACGTCGCCGACGACGGCGCGGCCGGCGGGACGGACGGTGGGCGGGCCTTCCGCCTTCAGGGCGTGGACCGCTTCGCCGCCCGCGGGACGGGCCACCGGCGTCAGGGCGTCCTGCGGCGACGCCAGGGCAAGCGCCAGGGCGCTCCCGATGATCCACGACGTCACGTTCCGGCCGAGCTCCCCACCCTCGGCGGGCAAGCTCGGCCAGGCGGCGATCTATTTCAAGTCCGCGATCAGACGTTGAAGCGGAAGTTCATCACGTCGCCGTCCTTGACGACGTATTCCTTGCCTTCCGAGCGCATCTTGCCGGCTTCCTTGGCCCCGCCTTCGCCGTTCAGCTTGACGTAGTCCTCGTAGGCGATGGTTTCGGCGCGGATGAAGCCCTTCTCGAAGTCGGTGTGGATGACGCCGGCCGCCTGCGGAGCGGTGTCGCCGACATGGATCGTCCAGGCGCGGGCTTCCTTGGGGCCGACCGTGAAGTAGGTCTGCAGGCCCAGCAGCTTGTAGGCCTCGCGGATCAGGCGGTTGAGGCCCGGCTCCTCCAGGCCCAGGGTCTCCAGGAACTCGGCGCGTTCGGCTTCGTCCAGCAGGGCGATCTCGCTCTCGATCTGGGCCGAGATCACCACGCTCTTGGCGTTGTCGGCCTTGGCGCGCTCGGCCACCAGGTCGGAGAACTTGTTGCCCTTGTCGGCGCTGCCCTCGTCGACGTTGCAGACATAGAGGGCCGGCAGCGAGGTCAAGAGCTGCAGCATGCCCCAGGCCTTGGCGTCTTCCTTCGGCACGTCGGCGGCGCGGGCCGGACGGCCGGCGCGCAGCTGTTCCAGCGCCAGGTTGATCAGCCGCAGGGTGGCGATCATGTCCTTGTCGCCGCCGCTCTTGGCGCGCTTCTCGACGTTGGGCAGGCGCTTTTCCAGGCTTTCCAGGTCGGCCAGCATCAGCTCCATCTCGATGATCTCGAGATCGGCCAGCGGGTCGATGCGGCCTTCGACGTGGGTGATGTCGCCGTCCTCGAAGCAGCGGGCCACGAAGGCCACGGCGTCGCAGTCGCGGATGTTGGCCAGGAACTGGTTGCCCAGGCCTTCGCCCTTGGACGCGCCGCGCACCAGGCCGGCGATGTCGACGAAGTTGATGCGGGCCGGGATGATTTCCTTGGAGCCGGCGATGGCGGCCAGGGCGTTCAGGCGCGCTTCCGGCACGGCCACGTCGCCGGTGTTCGGCTCGATGGTGCAGAACGGATAGTTGGCGGCCTGGGCCGACGCCGTCTGGGTCAGGGCGTTGAACAGGGTGGACTTGCCGACGTTGGGCAGGCCGACGATGGCGACTTTCAGGGCCATGGAACTCTCGTGAATTTCGTTGGGCGGGCGCTTAGCACGGATCGCGCCGGAAGTCGCGGGGCGCGGGCGCGGCCCTCGCGACGGCTAGCAGGCGTCCGCGACAGCCCTCAGTTCACGACGCAGCAGAACGCCGCCGCCGCTGTGTTCGATTTCCTCCAGCGCCCAAAGGGCGAAGTCCCTGGCGGCCTCGGGCTTGCCTTCGGCCTGGCGCATCAGCGCGAAGGCGTGCGCCACGACGACGTCGGTGGCGCGGAAGCCCCGCAGGTCCAGCCCGCCGTTCGCGAATTCCTCTACGGTGCCGACGCGCAGGGGGGAAGCGTCCGCGCTCAGCGCAGCGAAGGCTGGTCCGCCGACGGCGGCATAGACGCTTGCCGCATCCTGCACGGCGACGTCCATTCCAGTCCTGGTCCCGTCGTGCGGCCACCACTGATCCGCGCCCGAGCGGCTGAGCCGACGGCGGAACACGCAGTCGGTCTCGGTGATCTTGCGCGGATCGATATCGCGGTCCGTTGGGATGGCCAGAGGCTGAACACCCAGATTGACGGCGAACCGTCCGCCGTCGCTGGATCCCTGCACCGAGACCACGTGGATCAGCCCCGCGACCCGGCGCCGGAAGGTTCGTCCCGAGCCGGTGAAGCCGTCCTCGCGCAGCAGCGGCGCGAGGTGCTCGCGGATCGAGGTCTCCAGTTTGTGGGGAGGCTCGGGCGCGGCCGGCGGGGCGGGCGCTGGCCGCAGCCGGCCGATCAGTCGCGTCAGCCAGTCCATGCTCACCACATCGGATCGATCGCCGCGCCCTTCAGGGCCTCGGCGATGCGCTGGCGGGTGGCGTCGGTGACGTCGCTCGGCAGGCCGTCGGGGTGGAACCAGCCGATCTCGTGGATCTCGCCCTGTTCCGCCGCCTCGCACGGCTCCCAGGCGTGGACGCGGTAGAACAGCACGTGGTCGCCCGGATGGCGCGGCTCGTTGCTGTGCACCGACAGCAGGGTGGGGCGGCCGATGACGCGCACGCCGGCTTCTTCCTGCATCTCGCGCACCAGCGAGGTCTCGGCGATCTCGCCGCGCTCGACGCCGCCGCCGGGCAGGTACCAGCCGGGAACATAGGTGTGCTGGATCATCAGCACGCGGCCTTCGTCGTCGGTGACGAGGCCGCGCACGCCGAGCGTCAGCCCCCGGGTCATGCGGAACCAGGCGTAGACGAAGGGGCGGGTGTAGGGTTCGACTTTGCGGCGCCAGAGCATGGAGCGCAGGCTAGGCTGTTTCGGCGGCGAGGGGCAGGCCTTGCCCCACCGAACATTGGCCGCTAAAGCCGGGGAAGAGGAAACAACAACCAAGCCGGAGCGGCGCTAACATGC
Organism: Caulobacter flavus; assembly: GCF_003722335.1. Classification (GTDB taxonomy): domain Bacteria; phylum Pseudomonadota; class Alphaproteobacteria; order Caulobacterales; family Caulobacteraceae; genus Caulobacter; species Caulobacter flavus. Next base: position 545,003 of record NZ_CP026100.1, on the reverse strand, counting down.
TCGCGATCCTGATCATCGCCATCTTCCTGGGCGTCGTCGTCGGCCTGAACGCCTTCGAGTTCGGCCGCATCGACTGAGGCGCCGGATGTCGGGGCAGGTTCGCCAGGACCGCCGCCCGTCATTGTATGCGCTGTCGGGCAAGGACACGCTGATCATAGCGTGCCTCTGCCTGCCGGCGCTCGCCTTCGGCGCGGAAGGCGGAAATCTCCCTCCCGCGCTGCTGGCGTACCTGCTCCTGGCGTGGCTCTTCTATGCCGGATGGCTGTTGTTCCGCCGGCCGAAACTGAAGCCGGTGAGAGGCCTGGCCATCGCTCCGATGGCGTTCATCGTCGGAACGAGGGTCGGGTTCTTCGCCGTGCTCTTCTGTCTCGTGCGATCTTTGGCGAAGATCCTGGTCTAGGCGCCTTCTAGTCGCCCACCCGCGCCATCAGCCGCCGACCGCCGGCGCGCATCAGAAAGCGGGTCTCGGCGTTGGCCGGGATGCGGGGATCGTCCCACAAAGCCAGCTGCAGCCAGGCCTCGACGCGCAGGCGCCGGGTGAGGCCACGCGCCGTCTCGAAGGCGTCGCCCAGCGCGCGCACGGCCCGGGCCTCGACGGCCTCGGCTACGGCCTCGCCGTCGGCCAGCATCGGATCGGCGCCGGCCAGCACCCAGGCGCGGACGTCCTCGCGGGCCTCCAGCGACGGGGTCATGTCCTCCGTGAAGAACAACGGCCAGTGGGTCAGCGGGCGGCGGCCCTCGGACAGGTCGCCGGCCGCCAGCTCCAGGGCCCGGCTGAGCAGCTGGTCGCGGGCCACGGGCGAGTGGGCCAGGTCCTCGGCGTGCAGCGACAGCCGCGTGGCGGCCTCCCGGGGCGAGGCGCCGGCCCAGGCCTGTTCCACGTGATCGGCCGCCGCCAGCAGGGCGCTCGCCGCGGCGGCGCCCAGGCCATGGCCGGGGCTGGGGCAGGGGCCCAGCACGTCGTCAGCCGTCATTGCGCACCGCCAGCACCTTGATCGAGCGGACCCGGCCGCCGGCTTCGGCCCACGAAAAGCGCTGACCGGGCTTGAGCCCCAGCAGGGCCGCGCCGATCGGGGCGGTCACGGAAACGCGGTGGTCGTCGATGCTGGCTGCGTGCGGCAGGGCCAGGCGGATGGTGCGCATCCGGTCGCGGTCGAGGTCGTGGTAGTCGACCTCCGAGCCCAGCCGCACGCGATTGGCGGCCAGGGCGCCTTCGACCACGGCGGCGCGCTCCAGCTCCACCGCCAGAAGGGCCTGGCCCGGGGCGGCGCTGGGGTGGGCGACCAGGGCGGCGAGGGCGTCGTAGTCCTCGGCGCAGACGGCGATCGGCGGGCGCGGATCGCGCTTGGAAGAGGGCGGGGAAGCGGGCATGGAGCGCTCCTGGCTTTCGGCCATGCGGCATGGCGCGGCGTCGCGGCCATGGCCGCGCGCCGTAGTAATGGGGCTAAGGGCGCAAGTTTTCTGGACCTCGACCGGTTATGTGTCGAAGTCTTGCGCAACGCTGTTGTCGATGTGGTTTTCGTCCCGAGCCCGGCGCGGACGCGTCGATAGGGGCTCGGGACTAGGCTCCTGCGATGAGGTGGCCCGCCCTATGCTGCTCGCGATTGAAGAATTCGATGCGATACATGGTGACGGCATCATAGGTCAGGCAGCGCTGCTGTCAAATCAGGCAACCGCCGGCGAGCGCCGTTCGCACGACGCGGGTCGCCGGCGCGGCGAGGGGCGGCTAAACGAGGCGCTGGTCCCTCGCGTCCGGAGAGTCGCTCCATGATCCGCCGCCTGCCGCTTCTCGCGCTCGCCGCCGTCCTGCTGGCTGGTCCGGCCCTGGCCCAGGACCCGAACGCGTCGCCGCCGACCGAGACCCACTACGCCACCGCCCGGGCGATGATCGCCGACCGCCAGAAGATCGTGACGCCGAGCGGGATCCAGGTGCTGGAGCCGGTGAACCTGAACGGCCTGCCGCAGTGGGTCTCCATCCGCGGGGCCGACGGGGCCAACCCGGTGATCATCTATGTCCACGGCGGGCCGGGCGCGACCGAGATGAGCCGCTCCTGGCCCTACCAGCAGGGCTGGGAGGACTGGTTCACCGTCGTGCAGTGGGACCAGCCGGGCGCCGGCAAGACCCTGCGCTCGGGCGGCGAGGCGGCCAATCGGGCCCACCTGTCGCGGGCCCAGATGACCAGGGACCTGCTGGCGCTGATCGACGACGTCCGCGGCCGCCTGGGCGCGCGCAAGGTGATCCTGCTGGGCCACTCGTGGGGCAACGTCATCGCGCTGGACGCGGCCATGGCCCGGCCCGACCTGGTGGCCGCCTATGTCGGGGTGGGTCCGCTGTTCGCCCTGCGCGCCAACGAAGCCGCCCAGTACGAGGCGCTGCTGAAGATCGCCGCCGAACGCAGGGACGAGACGGCGCTGACCGAGCTCAAGGCCATCGCACCCTATCCCGGCGACGGCGAGATCCCGTTCGCCAAGGTCAACGTCGTGCGCAAGTGGGTGATGGCCTACGGAGGCCTGGCCGCGGGGCGCGACAATGCGGACTTCTATTTCCGCGCCGCGCGCCTGTCGCCGCTCTACGACTACGCCGACCGCCTGGCCATCGACCAGGGCGGCCAGCTGTCGGTGCCGGCCCTGCTGCCCGACATGACGGCGGCGGACCACACCCGGATCGCCGCGACGAAGTTCCCCGTCTTCATGTTCCTGGGCCGCCACGACATCACCACGCCCTCGTCGGTGATCGAGCCTTGGCTGGCGCGGCTGAAGGCCCCGAGGAAGGAGCTGGTCTGGTTCGAGAACTCCGCCCACCTGGCCCCGCACGAGGAGCCCGGCAAGTTCCTGGTCGCGCTGGTCGACAAGGTGCGGCCGCTAGCGGTGGAGAAGCCGGCGAAGTAGGAAGGCTTCATGTCCAGCTCCCCCACCTCCCCATCCCCGCGCGGCGGCGCGCTCGTCACCGGCGCGGGGCGCAGGATCGGGCGGGTGCTGGCGCTGGAGGCGGCGCGGGCGGGGTACGACGTGGCGGTTCACTATCGCACCGCCCGGGACGAGGCCGAGGACGTGGTCGCCGAGATCGCGGCGCTGGGCCGTCGCGCCGTCGCCGTGCCGGGCGAACTGGCCGACCCGGACGTCGGCGCGGTTCTGGTCGGGGCGGCGTCCCAAGCCGTCGGGCCGCTGACCCTGCTGGTCAACTCGGCCTCGACCTTCGAGGACGACCGCGTCGCCACCCTGAGCGCCGACAGCTGGGACCGGCACATGGACGCCAACCTGCGCGCGCCGGTGCTGCTGGCCCAGGCCTTCGCCGCCGCCCTGCCGGCCGGCTTCAAGGGACTGGTGGTCAACCTGGTCGACCAGCGGGTGCTGAAGCCCAATCCGCAGTTCTTCAGCTACAGCGTCTCTAAGGCGGGCCTGTGGTGGGCGACGCGCACGCTCGCCCAGGACCTGGCGCCTGCCATCCGCGTCAACGCCATCGGGCCCGGCCCGGTGCTGGCCTCGGTGCACCAGGCGCCCGGCGAGTTCGAGGCCGAGGCCGCCGCCACGCCGCTGGGCGCGGCCGTCGAGCCGTCCGAACTGGCCGCCGCCATGCGCTATCTCATTGACGCGCCGTCGGTCACGGGCCAGATGATCGCGGTCGACGGCGGCCAGCACCTGGCCTGGCGCACGCCCGACGTCCTCGGTTCCTGAAGGCCCCCGCCCTTGTCCGCCTCCCCCCTTTCCGAAACGCCGTTCCCGGCGCCCGCCCTCGCCCCCAAGGTCGCCAAGATCATCGTCACCAAGGTCTTCGTGCGCGGCCTCAAGGTCGACGCCCAGATCGGGGTCTATGATCACGAGCACGGCCGCGTGCAGCCGCTGGTCATCGACGTCGAGCTCGACGTGGCCGCCAGCCACTGCGAGCAACTGGGCGACACGGTGAACTACGAGACCATCCGCACCGCCGCCCAGGACATCGCAGCGGCCGGCCATATCGACCTGGTCGAGACCTTCGCCGAGCGCCTGGCGCAGGCCTGTTTCGACGACCATCGCGTCACCCGCGCCCGGGTGCGGGTCGAAAAGCCCCTGGCCCTGGCCCCGCACGCCGCCGCCGCCGGCGTCGAGATCACCGCCGTCCGGGGGTGAGCACGCTGTCCCACAGCGCCCGCCTGGCCCCGTTCCAGCCCGAGACGGCCTGGACATTGGAGGGCGGGACGCTGGTGGAGCGCCGCGGCGGACGCGAGCGCCGCTTTGAGCTCGCCCATCTGCGCCGCTTCCGCCTGGCCATGCCGCGCGGCGGCGGTCGCCAGCGCGCCCTGATGCTGAGCTTCGGTCGCCAGCGGGTGGCCATCGCCTCGCAGAGCTGGCGCGGTCCTGGCCTCTACGACGACCGGCTGGAGAGCTTTTCCCTCCTGGCCAGGACGATCGCCGCGGTCGGCGCCGACCTTTCGCCCCACGCCCGCTTCGACACCGCCGGCTTCAAGCTGCGCGACGCCGTCACCCTGGTCACCAGCCTGCTGGCGGTGGGCGCGGCGACCCTGCTGCTGCTGGCGATCTCGTCGTCCATGCGCGGCATGGCTGTCGACCTTGCCGCCCGCATGGCCTTCCTGCTGCTGCTGATCTTTTCGGCCCTGCCGTGGCTGCCGCGCGGCGAGGCGCTGGACCCGCACGATCTGCCGGCGCGCTGGCTGCCCTGACAACGCGCTCTTGCCCCGGCTCGGCGGCGGCTCTACCTCCGACGCCATGATCAGCTATCGACAATCCTTCCCCGACGACGGCGACCGCGTGGTCGAGATCTGGCGCCGCGCCGTCGACGCCACCCACGACTTTCTCTCGCCCGAGGACCGCGCCGCCATCGAGGAGGAGGTGAAGGGCTTCCTGTCGACCGCCCCCATGTGGCTGGCGGTCGACGAGGCCGACGTCGCCGTCGCCTTCATGCTGCTGGAGGGCGCCCACATGCAGGCGCTGTTCGTCGATCCCGACCATCGCGGAACGGGGGTGGGGCGCAACCTCGTCACCCTGGCCCTGGCCACGCAGCCGACCCTGACCACCGACGTCAACGAGCAGAACGCCCAGGCCGTGGGCTTCTACGAGCGGATGGGCTTCGTAGTCACCGGCCGTTCGCCGACCGACGGCCAGGGGCGCGGCTATCCCCTGGTGCATCTGCGCAAGGGCGCCTGAGACCTGGTCGCGGGAGCTGCGGGCGTCCTTTCGGAAGCTTCATTTGCATCGCCGCGCTTTTTTGGCGAGCATCGGCGAAACATCGCTTTTTCGATCCAGGAAGCCCGTGACCGACGCCCAGCCCGACCCCGCCGTCCCGCCTACGCTGCAGGACGACAAGACCATGCCGATCATCGTCTACGCCTGCTACATCGCCGGCTGGGTGACGGGGATCTCGCCCGTCATCGGCGTGATCCTGGCCTATGTCTCGAAGGCTACGGCGCCGGAATGGCTGCAGAGCCACTACGTCTTCCAGATTCGCACCTTCTGGCTGTCGCTGCTGGGCGGCCTGCTGGGCGTGCTGACCCTGATCATCGGCATCGGCGCCCTTATCCTGGTCGCCGTGGGCATCTGGGTGACCGTTCGCGCGATCGTCGGCCTGCAGTGGCTGCTGAAGGGCGAGGCCTATCCGACGCCCCGCAACTGGATGCTCTGAGGCCAGATGACCGACCTCGCTCCCGTCGCCGAGCGCCACTCCGAGGACAAGATCGTCCCGGCGGTGGTCTACGGCCTTTATCTGCTGGGCTTCAGCAACGGCCTGACCTTCTTCATCGGGCTGATTGTCGCCTATGTGCAGCGCGGCCAGGCCGGGCCGATCAACGAAAGCCATTACACCTTCGCGATCCGCACCTTCTGGCTGTCGATCGCCTGGTTCCTGCTCGGCGGCGCGCTGGTGCTGTTCGGTATCCCGCTTTCGCTGGTGCTGGTCGGCGTGCCGATGATCATCGCGGGCGTGGCGATCATCTCGGCGATCAGCCTCTGGTTCGTCGTCCGCTGCATCGCCGGAATCGCCTTCCTCGTGCGCGGAGAGGCCTATCCGCGACCGCGCACGTGGTTGATTTAGAGGCAGGAACGACTGTCGGCGCCCGCGCGGGCGACTTCCAGGTTATCAGCGTTCCCCTGGCAGGCGAGTATGCTCGACGCCGGTCGCCCGGTCCTATGACTTTCCGCCCCTGGCGGACGTAAGTCGTGGAGGGGGCGACATGCTGGCTCGCATCGTAGGGATCATCTTGGGGCTGATCCTGACGACGTCGGGATACGTGATCTCAGGCCTGGGCACGCTGGGGACGTGGGCCTTCGGCTGGGATCTCGGCCCGTTCGAGCCGCATCGGACGACCGCCGGTTGGGCGGCGATGACGTTGGGGGGAATCCTTCTCGTCGCCGCCCTGATTCCCGGGATGGGGACGTCGCGTCGGGGGACGCGTCGCAGGAAAGGGAGCGCTCGCGGGGGCGAGCGTTCCCTGACCAAGCCTTTCGACATGGGCGGGCCCGAGCCGGCGACGCCGATTTCGGCTATGGTCGCGTCGATGACGACCGCTCCCGCCGCCTCCCAGACCGTTTCGCCGACGCCCGCGCCTGCTCCGATCGGGGCGACCGAGTTCGAGATCCTGCGCGCCGAGATGCTGGCCCTGTGCGGTTCGGAGGCCTGGAACCCGGCCGCCCGCGTGCTGGCCAGGCTGGTCCGCGCCGCCGAGAGCGACCGCGAACGGACGATCGCCTATCGCGACCTGGGCGACTTCGCCGCCGCCCAGGGCCGCCACGACGACGCCGGCGAGGCTTATGACGAGGCCGTCTCCTACGCCCGCATGGTCAAGAAGGCCCAGCCGAATGATCCGTCGGCGGACGAGCTGCTGGCCGGGGCCCTGGCCGGGGTCGGCGACACCGCCGAGGCCGAGGGGCGGCTGAACGAAGCCCTGGCCGCCTTCGAGGAGGCCCTGGCCCTGCGCCGCTCGCCCGGCGGCCGCGAAGCCGCCGATCCCGGCGCCCAGCGGGCGCTGTCGGTGGCCCTGGAGCGCCTGGCCGACCTGCGCGAGGATCGCGGCCACCGCATGCGGGCGCTGGACCTTTATCGCGAGAGCTACGACGTCACCGCGCGCCTGGCCGCCGCCGACCCGGCCCGCTTCGGCCTCGACCTCGTCGCCACCCGCGCGCGCCTGGAGGAGATCGAGGCCCGGGTGGCGGGGTAGGGCGCTTGTAGTCAAGCTTCCTGACCGCCATCATCCGCCGCTTTCGGGGAGCATCCCCGCTCTGGGGGAAGTCATGGTCTATCTGCGCTGGCGGCGCTTCATCGAGATGGCGTCGCTGGATCGCCCGTGGCTGGGCGACCTGATGGAGAAGCGCAAGGGCGAGGCCTTCCGCGCCGCTCCGGTCGAGCGCTGGGACCAGGAATATCGCGACGGCGTCTACGACCGCCTGCACCGCTCGGACCAGCGCCACCATCACCGCCTGCTGGCCGCCATGATCGCCGACCGCTGGCCCAGCCCCCGCGTGCTCGAGATCGGGGCCGGCGAGGGGGTGTTCTTCGAGGCCCTGCGCAATCACCGGCCCGCCCGCTATGTCGGCGTGGACTTCTCCGAGCCGGCGGTGATCACCGGCCAGAAGCGCCTGCCGGCCGAGATCGCCTCGGGCCAGGTCGAGCTGCTGCTGGGCGACGGCCGCGCCTTCCGCACGGACGAGACCTTCGACGTGGTGGTGTTCTCCGAATGCATCGAGCACCTGGGCGAGCTCGAGCCGCTGATCGAGCACTACCGGCCCATGCTGGCGCCGGGCGGCGCGGTGGGCCTGACCATGTGGCTGTCGCTGAAGCCGCTGCGCCTGTGGCGGCGCCTGAAGGCCATGGGCGAGGTTCACGACGAGGCGGTGGTCAACACGCCGTGGGGCGGCGGATGGCTGGTGGCGACGGTGGGGCCCCGCTGAGGCGGGGCCCCCTCCGGCCCTCCGGGCCACCTCCCCCAAAGGGGGAGGATCTGGTCGGCGCAGGGTTCTTCGAGATGCTCCCCCTCTGGGGGAGCTGTCGCGGAGCGACTGAGGGGGTCTTCTCCCAAAGAAAAACCCCGGAGCGTCGCCGCCCCGGGGGTCTTCCAATTCAAAGCTCGAAACAGTCCTCAGGCCGGGACGACTTCCTCGCGGCGCACCAGGGCGGCGTAGGCGTCCATCAGGCCCAGCGACAGCTTGCCGGGCGTGAAGGTGAACTCGCCGATCTCGGCCACCGGGGTGACCTCGGCGGCGGTGCCGACGATGAAGCACTCGCTGAAACCGGCCAGCTCTTCCTTCTCGATGTGGCGCTCGACCACCTCGACGCCCTGGCCCTTGGCGATCTCGATCACCGTGCGGCGGGTGATGCCGTCCAGGAAGCAGTCGGGCTTGGGCGTGTGCAGCACGCCGTCCTTGACGAAGAACACGTTGGCGCCGGTCGCCTCGGCCACGTAGCCGCGGTAGTCCAGCATCATGGCGTCGGTGTAGCCGTCCTTCTCCGCGGCGTGCTTGGAGATGGTGCAGATCATGTAGAGGCCGGCGGCCTTGGCGGCGACGGGGGCCGTCTTCGGATCGGGGCGGTTGTACTTGGCCCAGGTCAGGCGGATGCCCTTGGCCTTCAGCGCCGGGTCGAAGTAGCTGGGCCAGTCCCACACGGCGATGGCCACGTGGATCTTGGTCTGCTGCGCCGAAACGCCGATCATCTCGCTGCCGCGCCAGGCGATCGGGCGCACGTAGCAGTCCGACAGGCCGTTCTTGGCGGCCGTCGCCTTGCAGGCCTCGTCGATCTCGGCCACCGTGTAGGGGATTTCGAAGTCGAGGATTTCGGCCGACTTGAACAGGCGCTCGGTATGCTCGGTCAGCTTGAAGATCTCGCCGCCGTACATGCGCTCGCCCTCGAACACCGACGAGGCGTAGTGCAGGCCGTGCGTCAATACGTGCACCTTCGCCTCGCGCCAGGGAACGAACTGGCCGTCCAGCCAGATCCATCCGTCGCGATCATCGAAGGGAACGAGAGACATCGGTCCAAGACCTCCTTATTTGGAACCCGGTCCTTAGACGCCCGAGGAGCCGGAAGGTCAAACGAAATGGACGCGACCGCATGACGCCGCACGCCGATCCCCGCCTGATCCTGCGCGAGGAGGAGCTCGACGGCGGCCTGGAGTTGATTCTCCTGGCCGAGGCGGCGCTGTGGGCGGCGGTCGACGGCGTGCTCGAGACCGAGGGGCCGGGCCTGGGGCGTTCGCACTGGCGGGCGGCCTTCCTGCTGCGGCGGCGTCCGGGCATAGGCGTGCAGGACCTGTCCAAGCTCACCAGCCTGTCGAAGCAGGCGGCCAGCAAGACGCTGAGCGACTTGCAGAAGCTGGGCCTGGCCGAGAAGGCCGCCGGCGATCTGGACGCGCGTCGCCGGCCCGCCGTGCTGACCGAGGCCGGCAAGGCCTTCGAGGCGCGGGTCAGCGAGCGGCTGCGCGCGCTGCTGGGCCGGGCCTATCGCACCGGCGGCCTCGACGGGGTTCCGGGCGCGCGGCGGATCCTCGCGGCCCTGGCCGGATCACGCCAGGGCGTGGGCGTCAATCGAAGGGAGGCGCTGTGAGCCCCGAGGAAAGACGCGACCGCCACCTCCTGGTGGTCGACGACGACGACCGTATCCGCGAGCTGCTCAAGCAGTTCCTCAGCCGCGCCGGCTTCCGGGTCAGCGCCGCGGCCGACGCCGCCCATGCCGACCGCCTGATCGGGGTGATGGATTTCGACCTGCTGGTGCTCGACGTGATGATGCCGGGCGAGGACGGATTTTCCTTCACCAGGCGGGTGCGGGCCAAGGGCGGCGAGGTCGGTCGCATGCCGATCCTGATGCTGACCGCCCGCGACGCCGCCGGCGACCGCATCGAGGGCCTGACCCACGGCGCCGACGACTATCTGGCCAAGCCGTTCGAGCCGCAGGAACTGCTGCTGCGCATCGAATCGATCCTGCGCCGCGCCGCGCCCAAGCCGCTGGGGCCGCAGGAGATCGTCATGGGCGACTGCGCCTTCATGCCCGATCGCGGCGAGTTGACCAGGGCCGGCGCCCCGGTGCGCCTGACCGAGGCCGAGGTCGCGCTGCTGCGGCGCCTGGCCCGCGCCCTGCACGAGCCTGTCGACCGGCTGGAGCTGGCCCGCGACACCGCCGACGCCACCGGCCGCGCCGTCGACGTCCAGGTCACCCGCCTGCGCCGCAAGATCGAGCCCGACCCCAAGAACCCGAGGTACCTGCAGACCGTGCGGGGCGTGGGCTATCGGCTGGCGCCGGATTGATGGGGGTTTCGCGTCGAGGAACCTCCCCCTCTGGGGGACTGTTGCGAAATTCGGAACGTCGAAGAACAGACCAGAATCCGTTCGAGAACAGTTCGGAATCAAAAGGGGAAAGTCGTTCTTGTTTTACCCCATTATGCAACGATCCCCCTCTGGGGGAGGCGGCCGAAGGCCGGTGGGGGGGCGTTTTCAGCCGCTCTCGCGCTTGGCCGACTTCGTAGCTTTTCCCCCCACCGATCGCTGCGCGATCGCCTCCCCCACGGGGGGAGGTTCACTGATCGGTCACCTCCCCCGTTTCTCGGGGGCGCAGTAGATGCGCCTGCGCACCCGCCTGTTCATTCCGCGCCAGATCAAGCGCTGGCTGCCGACCTCGCTGTTCGGCCGATCCCTGCTGATCATCGTCCTGCCGGTGGCGGTGATGCAGATCGCCGTCACCTGGGGGTTCTTCGACGCCCATTGGGAGACGGTGAACAGTCGCCTGTCCGAGGGCCTGGCCGGCGACATCGCCTGGGCCGTGGCCACCTACCAGGACGATCCCAGCCCGGCCGCCGTCGACCGCATGGCCCAGCGAGCCGAGGAGACGATGGACCTGTCGATCGCCCTGCTGCGGGGGCGCGAGCTGCCCACCAGCAAGCGGCCGGCCATGTTCGCCTCGCTCGACCGCTCGATGCAGCGGGCTCTGGAGGAGCGCCTGGACGAGCCGTTCTGGTTCGACGCCTCCAACCGCTACGCCGCCCACGTCCAGATCCAGGTGAAGGTCAGGGAGGGCGTGCTGCGGATCTACGCCCCCACCGATCGCGCCTTCGCCACCCAGGGCCACATCTTCATCCTGTGGATGGTGGTGGCGACGATGCTGCTGACGGCCATCGCCATCCTGTTCATCCGCAACCAGGTGCGGGCCATCGAGCGTCTGGCCGACGCCGCCGACGCCTTCGGGCGGGGCCTCGACCACGAGTTCAAGCCGCACGGCGCGCGCGAGGTGCGCCAGGCGGCCCAGGCGTTCCTGGCCATGAAGGCCCGCATCCAGCGTCACATCGAGCAACGCACGGCCCTGCTGGCCAGCGTCAGCCACGACCTGCGCACGCCGCTGACCCGGCTGAAGCTGGAGATGGCCCTGGCCGAGCCGGGCGCGCAGGTCGAGGCCATCAAGCGCGATCTCTCCGAGATGGAGCACATGATCGACGAGTACCTGGCCTTCGCCCGCGGAGAGGGCGGCGAGGCGCTGCAGGAGGTCGAGCTGGCCCCGCTGATCGCCGGGGTCTGCGCCGCGGCCGAGCGCGGCGGGGCGCGGGTCGAGACCGTGCTCGAGCAGGACCTGGCGGCCAACCTGCGGCCCAGCGCCTTCAAGCGCGCCCTGGCCAACCTGGTCGACAACGCCGCCGCCCACGGCGAGACGGTGCGTGTGACGCTGGAGGCCCGGCTGACCGGCGGGGTCAACATCGTCGTCGACGACGACGGCCCCGGCATTCCCGAGGACCGCTACGAAGAGGCCTTCAAGCCGTTCAACCGTCTCGACGAGTCGCGGAACCAGAACGAGAAGGGCGTCGGCCTGGGCCTGGCGCTTGCCCGCGACATGGCGCGGGGGCTGGGCGGCGACCTGGTGCTGGAGCGCTCGCCGATGGGCGGCCTGCGGGCGGTGATGCGGCTGCCTGGCTAGAGCCTTTTAGCCTCACATGAAATCATGTGAGGCGTTGAAAATTATCCAAATCAAATACTTAGGGCGCGCTAGTCGGCCGGGCCGCTCACACGGTGCGGGCGCGGCGCTGCATGCGGCGAAGCTCCCGTATTTCTCCATTGCGCGCAACGGCCTTGAATGCCGCTTATAGTTGATTATCTGGCCTGTTCATCTCTCCCGCCGCGGTGTTCCGAAGAGGGTTGGTCATGAAGATCAAGGACATCCAGCAGCAACTGGCCGCGCGTGGCTACACGCCCGGGCCGATCGACGGCATATGGGGGCGTCAGACCATCGCCGCCGTCCGCCGGTTTCAGACCCGCCACGGACTGGAGCCCGACGGCGTGGTCGGTCCCCTGACGCTGGCGGCGCTGTTTCAGGGCGCGCCGGCCGCCGCCGCCCCGACGCCGTTGTCCCTGACCGGTTTCGACGATCCCAGCCTGGTCTGGTTCCAGGAAGCCCGCCGCCTGATCGGCACGCGCGAAAAGCCGGGCAAGGGCGACAATCCCGAGATCCTCGACTGGGCCTCCGAGCAAGGGCTGAAGTCCATCTACACCGGCGACGACATCCCCTGGTGCGGCCTGTTCGTCGGCCACTGCGTCAGCAGCACGCTCGACCGCGAGGCCACGCCCTCGAGCCTGCTGTCGGCCAGGGCCTGGGAGCGGTTCGGCATTCCAATCACCCCGACGCCGGGGGCGATCATGGTATTCTGGCGAGAAAGCCGGGGCAGCGGCAAGGGCCACGTGGGCTTCTACGCCGGCGAGGACGACACGGGCGCCTTCCGCATCCTGGGCGGCAACCAGTCCGACAGCGTCTCCCTGGCCTGGCTGGGCAAGGACCGTTTCCTCGGCGCGCGCTGGCCCGCCACCGTGCCGCCGCCGGTTCCGCGCTCGGTCAGGGTGGCGCGGACGGCCAGCCTGTCGTGGAACGAGGCCTGACTAGCGAACGCGCGGAGTCTGGGACACGCGCTCGGCGTGGGCGATGAGCCCGCCCGAGATCCGCAGCACGCCGAGGAACAGCCCCGCGCCGCCGACGCCGGCCGCGACATGAACCAGGCCGACCGGCGCGCCCACGACGAACAGCGGACCAAGGAGGCCGGCCGACAGCGCCGCCCAGCGCGCAGCCCACGAAACGCGTCGGGCGAGTATCCCGACGCCACATGCCGCGAGGCACGGGACAAGCAACAGGTATTCAGGGCGCATGGCGGGTTCCGGGCTCGCGTTCCATCACCGTTCTCAGAACCCCGCGCCGACCTTGGCCAGTTGCTCGGCCATCTGCTTCAGGCGCTTGTCGAGCTCGGCCATGGTGCGGTTCAGCGCGCCTTCGTCGTCGCGCCAGACCTGCAGGGTGCGGGCCCAGACGGCGGTCATGGCCGCCAGGCGCACGGGCGTGGCCTCGATCCCGGCGGCTTCCAGGATCGCCCGGGCGGTCTTGGGGAAGCGGACGGCGGCGCGGGGCAGGCCTTCCGATTTGCCGATGGCGATCAGGGCGTGGCGATGCGGCTCCATGGCCTCGACCCGGGCCATGGCGGCGTCGAACAGCCGGTCGTGGGCGGCCGCGCCCTCGCCGGCGTCGGCGTTGAGCGCCGCCTGGTCGAAGCGCCGCGACAGGTGGGCCAGGATCTTGGCCTTGCTGTCGGCCCTCACATAGAGCTCGGCGAACGGCGCGCCGGCCGCGACGGCGATGTCGCGCAGCGCGATCTGGGGCCAGGGGCGGTCGGCGGCCAGCGAAAGAGCGGCGGCGGCCGCGCGGTCGAGCAGGTCTTCGGCGGGCGTGGTCATGGGCAAAGACATGGCCGCGCCGACCCCGGCTGGCAAGGTCGGCGCTTGCCTCGCGGCCGCAGTTCGGGGAAAGGGGCGACCATGAGCCTTTCTCACTACCGCTGCGACTGGAACCACGACCACGCCGAGGAACCCGTGGCCATCTTCTACGAGGTCGACGACGAGGGCCGCGTACTGCGGCTGGTCGACGTCTTCCGCGACGGCAGCCGCGAGCGCGACGCGGTCGCGGGCTATGTCGGCCGCGAGCACGAACTGCCCGGCGAGGGCAGCCTGTCGGAAGACGACTTTCACGACTCCGTCGAGGCCCTGCTCGAAGGCGACGGGGCGGAGGACGGCGACGACAGGCTGTCGCTGACCCGCGTCGCCGCCGGCGAGTTCGAGGCCGCCTGGCGCCTGGACGCCTAGCCCAGCAGCCAGCGCAGGGCGGCCGCGGCGACGATGCCGATCGGCACCACGGCCAGCATCGGCAGGCGCAGGGCCGCCAGGAAGGTGATCGCCAGCGCCAGCAGGTCGGCGGGGCGGGGCGAGACGAAGTGCGGCGCGATCACCGCGATCAGCACGCAGCCGGGGGCGGCCTCCATCACCGCCGTGGCGCGCGGCCCCAGCGTGCGGTTCCTCAGCACCAGATAGCCGCCGATGCGGGTCAGGTAGGTGACGGCGGCCATGGCCAGTATGGTCAGCAAGACGGGCAGGGAGATCACACCGCGGCTCCTTCCTGGCCAGTCTTCATGTCCGCGCCGGCCCACAGCCAGGCGACGGCCAGGCCCGCCAGCGCTCCGGCCGCCACGGTCCAGGCGCCGGGCGCCAGCAGGTGGCCGGTCGCGGCGACCGCCAGGCTGACCAGCCACGGCCGCGCGGCGCGCAGGCCGCTCCACATGCCGCGCAGCAGCACGAGGAAGATGGCCGGGAAGGCCATGTCGAAGCCCAGGGTCTCGACGTTTCCCAGCACCGGTCCGACCAGGGCCCCCAGGGTGGTGAAGACGATCCAGGCCAGCCACATCGGCAGGGCGACGCCCAGATAGTGCGCAAGGCTGAAGCTTCCGCGAGAGCGGGCGTCGGCCAGGGCCATGGCCCAGCTCTCGTCGCACATCAGGAACAGCGCCGGCAGCACCCGGCGCTTGGGCAGGGCCTTCAGGAACGGCGCCAGGGCCGCGCCCATCAGGAGGTGGCGGCTGTTGACCATCAGGGTCACGGCCGCGATCAGCGCAAGGTGCGGCGGCGAGGTCCACAGGCCGATGGCCGCGAACTCCGACCCGCCGGCGAAGTTCAGCCCCGTCATCAGCGGCGTCTCGACGGCGGTCAGGCCCTTCTGGGCCGCCTGGGCGCCCAGCACCAGGGCGAAGGGCGTGAAGCCGGCGGTGACCGGCAGCGAGGCGACGAGGCCCCGCAGGAATTCGGGCCTGGATCCAGGCCGCAGTTCGGAAGGCCCGTCGCCAGGCATGGCGGCGGGAGCGCAGGTTTCGGCTTGCATGGGCGACCGGGGGAGGAGCGGTTGCGGGAAGGAATGGCAGCCTAGCGCAAGAGGCGCGCAATCGGGTTGCGATCATGCTCCCATATGATCGATGATTGGCATTCAAGCGAAGTAGATTGCTCGATCGTAGCAGAGAATTCCATGAAGCTGGACGACATCGATCGCCGGATCCTGCGCGAGCTGCAGAAGGACGGCCGCATCCAGAACGCCGAGCTCTCCAAGCGCGTCGGCCTGTCGCCCTCGCCCTGCCTGCGGCGGGTGCGGATCCTCGAGGAGGCGGGGGTGATCGCCCGCTACGTGGCGGTGGTCGACGCGGCCAAGGTCGGCCGGGGCCAGACCTTCTTCACCCGCATCTGGCTGAACTCGCAGCACGAGGACGCCGTCGACCACTTCGTCGCCGAGATCAACAAGATGCCCGAGGTGGTCGAGTGCTACGTCATGCTCGGCGACTGCGACATGCTGCTGCGCGTGGTCGCCGCCGACATCGCCGCCTATCGCCGCTTCCAGGCCGATCATCTCAGCCGCATCCGGGGCGTGCTGAACGTCAAGACCGACATCCCCGCCCAGACGGTGAAGCAGACCTTCGCGGTGCCGCTGTAATCTACCTTCTCCCATAGGGAGAAGGAGGGGCCCGCGCCGTCAGGCGCGGGAGGATGAGGGGGTACGCCCTCAACCGGAGCGCCGGCACGCCGTCGGGCGCCGTCTCCCCTCACCCTCCCTCTCCCCTCCGGGAGAGGGGCGCTACTCCGCAGCCGCCGCCAGTTCCGTGGCGGGACGGTACTTCTCCAGCCAGTGCGCGTAAGGCGCCGGCAAGGTCCAGGTGGGGCGGTCGACGCCCAGTTCCTGGGCCAGCTCGTAAGCGTAGTGCGGGTTGGCCAGGTGGGCGCGGCCGATCATCACCAGGTCCATCTGCTCATCGGCGACCAGGCGCTCGGCCAGGCGCGGGGCGTCCAGGCCCCAGGACGAGGCGACCGGCAGGCCGGCTTCCTCGCGCACGCGCCGGGCGATGAGGCCCAGGAACGGCGTGCCCCAGGGGATGCTGGTGTTGGGGATGGTGAAGCCGACGCTGACATTGAGCAGGTCCAGGCCGCCGGCCTTCATCCGGCGGGTCAGGTCGATCGACTCGACCAGGGTCTCCTCGTCGTGGCCGTCATATTCCAGCACGCCGAAGCGGGCGGTCAGCGGCAGGTTCTCGGGCCACTCGGCGCGGACGGCCGCCAGGGTCTCTTCCATGAACCGGCCGCGGCCGGCCGCGTCCCCGCCGTACTGGTCGGTGCGGTGGTTGGCGTGGCGCGAGAAGAAGCTCTGGGCCAGGTAGCCGTGGGCGAAGTGCAGCTCCAGCCATTCGAAGCCGGCCTCGCGGGCGCGGCGGGCGGCGGCGGCGAAGTCGGCCTTCACCCGCTCGATGTCGGCCAGGGTCATCTCGCGCGGAACCTTGGGCAGGCCCGCGCCGTAGGCGATGGCCGAGGGGGCGATGGTGTCCCAGCCGCGCGGATCGTCCGGCGCGATGTGGTCGTCGCCTTCCCACGGACGGTTGGCGCTGGCCTTGCGGCCGGCATGGGCGATCTGGATGCCGGGGACGGCGCCGGCCGCCTTGATGGCGGCGGCGATCCTGGCCAGGCCCTGCGCCTGCTCGTCGGTCCAGATGCCGGTGCAGCCGGGGCTGATGCGGCCTTCGGGCGAGACGGCCGTGGCCTCGACGATCACCAGGCCCGCGCCGCCGCGCGCCAGGCCGGCATAGTGCGGCAGGTGCCAGTCGGTCGTGACGCCGTCCTCGGCGCTGTACTGGCACATCGGCGGAATGGCGATGCGGTTGCGAAGCTGGGCGTCCTTCAGGCGGAAGGGCGTGAACAGGGCGGACATGCGGGCGGGCTCTTTCGGGGCATGAAGGGACGGCTCAGGTGCGAACCGCCTCCCCGCCGCTCAAGGGGCTTCCAGGACAAGCAGCTGTGCCTTCGAGGCACAGCTGGCGCCGCGCCGCTCAGATCCCGAGGCCTCGCATCCACTGTCCCCAGAGCGCGATCCGGCCGTCGGCGGACAGGTCGTCCGGCGCGGCCTCGGGGACGGCCGGGTCCCAGGTGCGCGCGGCTTTCCGGGCGCGAACCTCCGAGGCGGTGCAGCCGAACTCCCGCCGGAAGGCGCGGGCGAAGCTGGCTTCGTCCCCGAAGCAGAAGTCGAACGAAAGCTCGCCGATGGTGCGCCGCTCCCGGGGATCGCCGAGCAGGCGGTGGATGCAGCGCAGCCGGCGCTTCTGGACGTAACGGGCGACGCCGCCGTCGGCCTGGAACAGCCGATACAGCGTGGCGCGTGAGATCGACAGCCCGGCGGCCAGCCGCGCGGGCGTCAACCCCGGGTCGCAGAGTTCGCGCTCGATCATGCCGCGGGCCTGGCGCAGCAGGGCCGCTTCGACCATCGACATGGCCGGCTCGTCGCGAACGGGCGATGGCGAGAGGCAGGCGGCGATGGTCAGCAGGGTCGCTTCGGCCAGGGCGGGGGCGTCGGCGATGTCGGCCTCGCCGGCGGCCCGCACGACGCCGCGCAGGTGATCAGCCAGCAGCCGTCCCCGCGCCCCGCCGATCTCGCGTCCATGCAGGCTTTCGGCCTGCGGCAGGACGCCGAGCAGGGCGTCCCTCGGAATGAAGGCGCACAGGCATACCATCGGCTCGGGCGGCAGGCGGATCGGCTGGCCAAGGTCGATCAGGCGCAGAATTCCGCCGGGGCTCGACGGCGTGTAGTCCAGGCGCAGCAGGAAGTGGTCGGTCTGGTCTCGGCGCACCAGGGCCTTGGTCCGCTCATAGGCCAGCGCGCCCATCCGCGTGCCGCCGACCGCCAGCGGCCCCAGGAAGGCGGTGAAGGCCGCCCCCTCGAAGGCGTGGCCGTCGTCGTCGGGGGCGGCCACCTCGAACAACGGCGCCATGGCCGTCCGCCAGGCGTCCAGCCGGTTGGGACGCGCGATCTCGTCGGTCGAGAAGCCAAGCCAAGGAACCGTCGGCATCATCGCCTCGTCTGATGGCAACCTTGGCGGGTATCGCAGTGGTGAGACGGACCGTCAAATCCAGAGACGCAAGGCCTGACGGCCTTCCGTGGCCACAGCCTATGGACGATCGGGCGCCAGATGGAGCGCCGGTTTATCGGGGAGCCCGTCTTGTCCGCCCACCCATCGCTGATCGACGAGATCCACAGGCAGTTGCGCGAGGACGACAGCGTCGACCTGCGCCACGAGGGCGTCACCTACGCGGTGACCGGGGGCAACAGCCTTTCCTTGCTGCAGACGCCCAACCTCTGGGGCCAGGACCCGGCGAAAAACGACTACTGGACGGGCGAGACCAAGCCCGCGCACGAACTGGTCGCCGCCGTCGAGGACATCGTCGCCGGGGCGCGGCAGTCGATCGACCTGTCCACTCTGTGGCCGCCGCCCAACGGCCTGTTCCGCGACGCCATCCATCGTGGCCTGCACCGGATCCCGGCCAAGGCTCGCACGTCGGTGGTGATGCGGGTGCTGGCTGGCCTTCCGCTGCCCGCGAACGGCGCGCAGGCGATGGACAAGGCCTATCTGACCCACAAGGTCTTTCCACAGATCGACTTCTGGCTGGCGGGTCTGGGCGCGCCGCCGGAGATCCCGATCTATCTGTGCGCCCAGACCCCGATGCTGGGGTCCTGGAACCATGCCAAGCTGCTGATCGTCGATGGCCGCGAGATGCTGATCGGCGGCCACAACATGTGGGATCCCTCCTACTGCGGCTTCGCGCCTGTCCACGACCTGTCGGTGCGCATCCAGGGCCCGGCCGTCCAGGCGCCGCAGGCTTTCCTCAATCGGCTCTGGGCTCACGCTGCGCGTAACCGGACGATCACCACGCCGCGCTTGCCGAGGCCGGGCGAGCACGCCTGGTCGCGCCGATATCATCGCGGCGAGTTCGCCTATGCAGCCCTGTCCCGGATAGCGGCCGATCCGCATGCGCCGCCGCCGCCGGCTTCGGAGACGAGCGGACGGATGCTGGGGCTGGGCCGCCTGGGCGCGGGCGTCGAGCGGGTGAGCCGGGCCGGCGAGGCCAGCGCCACGGCGCGGGTCCTCGCGATCCGCTCGGCCGAGCGCCTGATCCGCATCTCCCAGCAGGACCTGGTCTTCCTCAAGGTGGGCGACGAACTGGCGGCGAACGCGACCGTGATCGCGGCGCTGGCCGACGCGATCCACAAGAAGGTCGAGGTGCAGATCGTGCTGAGCAATCCGGACGCCAAGGACGGGGCAGGCGCGGCCTATGTCGCAGGCGGACCGCTGGCGGCCGTCCAGGTGCTGGTCGACCAGATGATGCGCCGCCACGGCATGAGCTTGTCCGCCGCGATCGCCCGGTGCCAGGAGTTCGCGACCGTGGCGCCGCTTCGCGTGCGGGCCGATCCTGGGGAGTGGCGCTGGGTCTGCGGGCCGGCCTGCGAGCCGGCCAACCACGCCAAGGTCTACATCATCGACGACAGGGCCTTCTACGTCGGGTCCGACAACCTCTATCCGATCCCGCCCCTGAACGAGGGGCTGCAGGAATTCGGTTGCCTGGTCGAGGACGACGCCATGGTCGCCGACCTGGTCGAGACCTACTGGACGCCGCTCTGGAAGGCCGCGCGCGACGCCGCCGTACCGTGGGCCGCCGCCATTCCCAAGCCCGCGCCGATCCTGATCTAGGAGCCCTTCATGTCCTCTCACATCTATCTGCGCCGCGTGACCAACACGGCCAAGGCGCCGCTCTGGCTGCGCTACAGCGACACGCGGGCGCGCGATCAGGACGTCTTCCTGCCGGGCGGCGCCAGCGTCGACTTCTCGGTCCTCTGCGGTCAGCCGGGCACGCCGCTCAGCGACCGTGCGGCGTCCGACGGAGTCATCATTTCGATCGCCGGGGTCGAGCGGACCATCGTCTGCAAGGGAAACCAACTGGTCTGCGACGGCGGGCGCGTGGACGGAAAGTTCGGCGAGGTCGTGGATCTCGGCGTCGAGGACAGGCGCATCGTCAGCATCCCTGTCGATCCCGTCGCCGGTCCGGATCTGGCCGCCTGCGCCTGGCTTCCCCAGCAGTTCGCCTATTTCGGGCTCAACCGCGAGCGGCAGGCGTTCGAAAAGGCCTGCGTGCGCGGCGCATGGGGCGGCTGGCGCGAACTGGGCGGTCCGATCGGCCTGACAGGACGCATGGCCGCCGTGTCGTGGGCGGCTGGCCGGCGAGCGCTGTACGCCCTCGATCAGGCCGGGAGGGTTCACGAGGAAGATCTGAGCAGGGGACGTGAACAAGGCTGGGCCGCCTTGCCCCATGCGGGGACGCGGCTGCTGCAACTGTCGGCCGTCAGCTGGGCGGCCGGCCGCTACGGCCTCTATGCCGTCGGCGAAGACGGCAAGCTTCACGAACGCTGGTGGGCGGCCGGCGACTGGAAGGGCTGGAACGATCTTGGCGCGCCCGCCGGCGTTCGCCTGACCGGGCCGGTGACGGCGGTCGACTACGTGGCCGGACGCTACGCCCTCTATGCGGCGGGCTCGGACGGCCATGTCTGGGAGCGGTCGGCGGCGGCCCGGTGGGGCGACTGGACGAAGACGCCCTTTCAATTCAAGGGCGCGACCAGCCTGGCCTCGGGGCGCTATGGTCCGCGCAAGTACGTCGTCGGCGCGGTGGTCGGCGGCGAAGTGCTCGTGCGTGAGTACGCCAAGGGCTGGAAGCCGGAGCGCAGCCTGGGGCATCCGCCCCAGAGCGCCCTGGCCGGTCCATTGGCCATCGCCCATGCCGACGGCGCGCTGAACATCCTCGCCGCCGGCGTCGACGGCGCGGTCTATCTCCTGCGGTGGGCGCCGGGCAGCTCGATCGGCGCCTGGACCTCCGTGGAGGGCGCCTGAGGGGCAGGCCCCCTTACGCCACCTTCACCCGGGCGGCGCTTTCGGGCAGGTCCTGGCCGAAGGCGCGCTGGTAGAACTCGGCGACGGTCGCGCGCTCCAGCTCGTCGCACTTGTTGAGGAAGGTCAGGCGGAAGGCCAGGCCGATGTCGCCGTCGAAGATCTCGGCGTTCTGGGCCCAGGTGATCACCGTGCGCGGGCTCATGACCGTCGAGATGTCGCCGTTCATGAAGGCGTTGCGGGTCATGTCGGCCACGCGGACCATGGCCGCCAGGGTGCGCTTGCCCTCGGCGGTGTCGTAGTGCGGGTTCTTCGCCAGCACGATGGCCGCCTCGACGTCGTGCTCGAGGTAGTTCAGCGTGGTGACGATCGACCAGCGGTCCATCTGGCCTTGGTTGATCTGCTGGGTGCCGTGATAGAGCCCCGTGGTGTCGCCCAGGCCGATGGTGTTGGTCGTCGAGAACAGGCGGAAATAGGGGTTGGCGCGGATCACCCGGTTCTGGTCGAGCAGGGTCAGCTTGCCGCCGGCTTCCAGCACGCGCTGGATGACGAACATCACGTCCGGGCGGCCCGCGTCGTATTCGTCGAACACCAGGGCGATCGGGCGCTGCAGGGCCCAGGGCAGGATGCCTTCGCGGAACTCGGTGACCTGCTTGCCTTCCTTCAGGACGATGGCGTCCTTGCCGACGAGGTCGATCCGGGAGACGTGGCTGTCGAGGTTCACGCGCACCAGCGGCCAGTTCAGGCGCGCGGCGATCTGCTCGATGTGGGTCGACTTGCCGGTGCCGTGATAGCCCTGGACCATCACCCGGCGATCCTTGGCGAAGCCGGCGCAGATGGCCTTGGTCGTCTGCGGATCGAAGCGGTAGGCGCTGTCGATCTCCGGCACGTGGCTGTCGCGATGGCTGAAGGCGGGAACCTTCATGTCGCTGTCCACGCCGAAGGCGTCGCGAAGCGTCACCCACTTGTCCGGGGCCAGGGTGATCAGGGGATCGGCGGCGTGGCTGTCGGTCAGTTCGGGCATGGGTTTTCGATTAGCGCTCCACCTTTGGGAGGGGAAGGGGGGAATTGCGGGAAAAGGGGCGCCGCGCCGTAAGGAACCTTCCCCTGTGGGGGAGGCGGCCGAAGGCCGGTGGGGGGGCGGCTTCAACTGTCGGGATCTTAGTCGCGCCCCCAATACTCCCCCACCGATCGCTGCGCGATCACCTCCGCCACAGGGGGAGGTTCTGAAACGCCAAAAGGGCGGCGGATTGCTCCGCCGCCCTTCGTCTTGAGGATCCGAAGGTCCCTAGTTGTTGGCGATGATCACCGAGGCGATCAGGCCGGTGGCGATGGCCGCCAGGACGTACTGGTCGTTCACGCGCTGCCAGCGGTAGCCGCGGGGCGGCTGGCGCAGGCCGTGACGGCGGTAGTCCTTCACGTAGTAGCTGTCGGCGCGATAGCGGGCGTCGAGGCGTTGGCCCTTGGCCCAGCGGCGGTACTCGCGGCGATCTTCCTTGCGCTCGTAGCGAGCCTGGTCGCGGCGGCCCTTTTCGTAGGCGCGCTGCTGCTCGTAGCGGTCGTGACGGTCGTCGTGGCGGGGCTGGGCCATGGCGGTCCCCGACAGGGCGGTCCCAGCCAGCAGCGAGGCGGCGACGGCGGTGATGATGAGACGTTTCATGACAAGTCCTTTCCCTTCGATGTGCCCACCTTAGTGAGGTCGATTTGGACTGGTGATGAACGAAGCAACTCAGGAACGGTTCATGTTTCTCTCATGAAACATTGTAGCTATACATGCCGAATACCGGTTGCGGCCAATCTGCTTTTCGCGCGTTGAGGGTGCATGCCGCTCAAGCTCCGCCTCGATCCCCGCCGTGACCTGGCCCTGCTGCTGAAGGCCGCCCGGCGCGAGATCGCCGCCACGGCCGCCCTCCTGGTGGCGGGCCTCGGCCTCCTGGCCTTTCTCGAGATCGCCGACGACGTGGCCGAGGGCGACACCCGGGCCATCGACCTGCAGGTTCTGCAGGCGCTGCGCGTGCCGGGCCAGCCGCACCAGCTGATCGGTCCAGAATGGCTGCACACGGCCGCCGCCGACGTCACGGCCCTGGGGTCGGTGACGGTGCTGACCCTGCTGGTCGTCCTGGCCCTGGCGGTCTGCGCCAGCCTGCGCCGCTGGGCCGAGGCGCTGGTGGTCGTGGTCGGCGCGGTCGGCGGGGTCGGCATCAGCCAGGGCCTCAAGCACCTGTTCCTGCGCGAGCGGCCCGACCTGGCCTATCGCGCCGTCGAGGCGGCCAATCCCAGCTTTCCCTCCGGCCACGCCATGCTGTCGGCGGTGGTGTTCCTGACCCTGGGGGCGCTGGCGGCCCGCTTCGCGCCCAAGCGCCGGCTCAAGGCCCTGGCCCTGGGTTCGGCGGTGTTCTTGTCGGTGCTGGTGGGGCTCAGCCGCGTCTATCTCGGCGTGCACTGGGCCAGCGACGTGCTGGCCGGCTGGTGCGTCGGCGCGGCCTGGGCCATGGTCTGCTGGCTGGCGGCGTGGGGCTGGGCGCGGTTCTTCCGCTCGCCGCTGGCGGGGGACGCCGAGGCCTAGAGGCTCTCCAGCTTGGCCTTCAGCGTCTCCAGGTCGCGGGTCACGGCGGCGGCGTCTCGCTCGAAGGCGGCGTCGTCCATGCCGGGCAGCCGAAAGAGGGTGAGCGTGACCTCGGCGCCGTCGCCGTTGGCCACCACGCGCAGCGGCACCGCGATCTCCGCGCCGTCGGGCAGGGTCACCCAGTGGTCGAGAACGCCGAAGGGGTTGGCGGGTGAGAAGCGCACGCGGGCTTCGCCGGCGGGCGTGTCGGCGATCCAGACGCCCGCCTCGTCGTCGGCGCGACGAAGGCCGTCGCCGATGCCGGCGGCCCATTGCGCCATGTTCTCGGGATCGGCCGCATAGGCATAGACGGTGTCGGCCGGACGGGCGACGCCGATCGTGATCGGGCGGCAGGGATGCAGGGTCATGCGACGGACCTCATCGTCGGCGAAGCCCGCCGGCGGAGGGTCGTCCGCGCGAAGTCAGAAGAGGACGGTGGCCAGGGCGATGAGGCCGGCCCAGAGCACGATGCTGGCGCCGACGACGGCCACGCGGCTCCAACGGACTCGGCGACGCGAAGGCGCGGTATCGGGGCGCGCCCCCATGCTGAGATAGGCCATGTCTTCCTCCCCCGCCTCTGTTCTCCCTTGGGGGCGGGAGCGGGCGGTTTCATTTGATACGATCTCCCGGGTTGCAACGCTTGGCAAGAGCAACTGAGCCACGGACTCACAAAAATGTGCGTTCCAACACAGTGGCTTGTGTCGACCCGCCGACTTCACCGGCGGCGAGCGGGCCTCAGATCGATCCGGTCCCATGATATGGACGGCCGACCACCTGATCCTCGTCGCCCTCCCAGGCCTCGTCGTCGGGCATCGAGACGTTGGCGTCCCAGTGCTCGGCCTGGCTGGAGCCCGACCCGCTGTCGGTGTGGCGGACGATCTCGTCGATGTCGCGGGCGTCGCGCGGGGCGGTTCCCGGCGGAAGGGTCGCCGTCTCGGCCGGGCTCAGCGCGTCGTTCTGGAAGTCGACGTGCTGCGGATAGAAGGCCAGGCGTCCGGCCAGGCGTTCCATCCCCGGCAGCGGGGCCTCGTAAGACCAGACGGCGTCCTCGATGATCTGCCGGTCGCGATAGATCGTATAGTAGGTCGCCACGCCCTTGTAGGGGCAGCGGGTGGTCTTGTCCGACCGGCGCAGGAAGGCCATGGCCACGTCGTCGCGCGGGAAGTAGCGGACGGGCGGATAATCGGCCTCGCGCAGCACCAGGACGTCGTCGCTGTCGGCGATCTCGTGGCCTTCGAACAGCACGCGGACCCGGCCGCTTTCGCGGGCGCAGGTGATCGGATGGTTGGGGTCTGACGATTGCATGGGCGTTCCCCAGGCGTTGAGGGTGTCGTTGCGGAACTTGCGGTCAGTGAAACGCGCGACGCGCCTCAACCGCTCCCTCCCGGCAAGCCTTTGCTTGTGAAACGGAAAGCCGCGTGATCTTCTCCCCGCGAATTGGGGAGGGGAGGGCGAAACGACCGTTGGCGTCGCCCTGTCTGACTTGAATACAGTCAAGGTCGCGAATGAATAGCATTGTCGTAGTCGCCGGCATTCTCGTCACATTGGTGACGGGCCTGCCGGTTTTCATGCAGCTCATCAAGGAACACCCGAAGGGGTTGATCATCCTGTTCTTCGCCGAGATGTGGGAGCGGTTCTCCTACTACGGCATGCGGGCGATCCTGATCTTCTATCTGACGCAGCACTTCCTTTTCGACCCGAAAGTCGCCAACGGGCACTACGGCTCCTACACCTCTCTCGTCTATCTGCTGCCGCTGATCGGCGGCTTCCTGGCCGACAAGTGGCTGGGCACCCGCAAGGCCGTGGCCTTCGGCGCCATCCTGCTGGTCGCCGGCCACCTGGCCATGGCGGTGGAAGGCAAGCCCGCCACCCAGACCCTGACCTATGCCGGCCAGACCTATCAGTTCCAGGCCGAGGGCCGGGGCGGCGACCGCGTCGCCAAGCTGGTGGTCGCGGGCCAGCCCTACGACGTCTCGGCCACCAAGGCCGGCGACTTCGAGATCAAGAACCTGCCGGCCGCCTCGCCGATCCCCGCCGTGCTGCCCAAGGGCCAGTACAGCCTGGGCGTCGAGGGCCGTGACCCGACCTATCTGAACATCTTCTGGCTGGCCCTGTCGCTGATCATCGTCGGCGTCGGCTTCCTCAAGCCCAACATCTCGACCATCGTCGGCCAGCTCTATCCGCAGGGCGATCCGCGTCGCGACCCGGGCTTCACCCTCTACTACTACGGCATCAACCTCGGCTCGTTCTGGGCCTCGATCCTCTGCGGCCTGCTGGGCATCAAGGTCGGCTGGTGGGCGGGCTTCGGCCTCGCAGGCCTTGGCATGCTGGCCGGCTTCGTCGTCTTCGTGCTGGGCAAGCCCTGGCTGCTGGGCAAGGGCGAGGCGCCCGAGCCCAAGAAGCTGAAGGAGAAGGTCGCCGGTCCGCTGACCCGCGAGCACGCGATCTACGCCCTGTCGCTGGTCGGCGTGCTGGGCGTGTTCTTCCTGGTCCAGCGCAGCGCCATCGTCGGCGTGACGCTGGTGGCGGGCATGATCGGCTCGATCGGCTACGTGCTGTGGTTCATGTTCACCAAGGTCCAGAAGGTCGAGCGCGAGCGCCTGGCCCTGGCCATGTTCCTGATCTTCGGCGCGGTGGTGTTCTGGACCCTGTTCGAGCAGGCCGGCTCGTCGCTGAACCTGTTCGCGGCGACCAACGTCAATCTCAACCTGACCTCGGAGGCCGTGCGCTGGTTCGGCGGCGCGGTGACCTTCGCCACCCCGGCCCAGCTGGCCGCCGCCTCCATCGACCCGGCCAAGACGCTGTGGATCGACTCCAGCTTCAACGCTGCCCAGACCCAGGCCCTGAACGCGGGCTGGATCCTGATCTTCGCCCCGGTGTTCGCCGCGCTGTGGACCTTCCTGGGCCGTCGCGACAAGGATCCGAACCCGGTCGTGAAGTTCGGCCTGGCCCTGCTCCAGGTCGGCCTCGGCTTCCTGGTGCTGCAGTGGGGCTCGACCTTCGCCGACGGCGCCTTCCGCATGCCGCTGTTCTTCCTGGTGCTGATGTACATGCTGCACACCACCGGCGAGCTGTGCATGTCGCCCGTGGGCCTGTCGCAGATGACCAAGCTGTCGCCGGCCTCGATGGTGTCGTTCATCATGGCCGTGTGGTTCATGGCCGTGGCCATCGCCCAGTACGTCGGCGGCTTCATCGCCGGCCTGACCACGGTCGAGACCGTCGGCGGCCAGGTGCTGGACCCCGAGGCGGCGCTGCGCACCTCGCTGCAGGTGTTCAACGTCATCGGCCTGATCGCCGCGGCGATCGGGGTGATCTTCCTGGTGCTGTCGCCCTTCCTCAAGAAGTGGTCGCATGGCGCCGACGAGCATCACGCCGCCCCGACCGACACCGCCACGGTCGCCGACTGATCCTCGGCGACCCAGACTGAAGACGAAGGCCCCGGAGCGATCCGGGGCCTTTTTCTTTTTTACTCTTCCCCCGCAGGCGGGGGAGGAGAGGCGTTGCTGCTTTTCTTTCGCCGCTGTCGGGTTTCGCACAGTCGTCCGTTCTTCAGCCGCGCGAAGTGTCGGCGATGCACGTCAGGGTCGCGTCCGCGGCCGAACGGGGAGACGGCCATGGGAACGACCTACACGATCTTCGGCGCGGGGCCGGCCGGGCTCTACACCGCCTGGCGGCTGGTCACCGGCGGCAAGGCGGCCGCGGGCGACGTGATCCAGCTCTACGAGTGGGGCGACTACGCCTTCGACGGTCCCGGCTCGGGCACGCGCCTGCCGGCCGGCCGCATCGTCACCCACTTCTGCAACGACGATCCGCGCCAGTCCTATATCGAGGCCGGCGGCATGCGCTTCATCCAGTGGGACGCGGCCAAGAGCGAAGGCCACCAGCTGGTGACCCTGACCATCGAGGCGCTGGGCCTCGCCGGCAAGATCATCGACTTCAACACCACCGACAATCCGCTGCTGTTCCTGCGCGAGGAGCACATCTACCAGGATCAACTGGCGACCCACCCCGCGCCCTACAACACGCCGGGCAACAACGAGCAGCCGGCCGCCACCCTGTTCTCGAACATCTCGG
The DNA here is from genome assembly GCF_003722335.1 of Caulobacter flavus. Lineage (GTDB taxonomy): Bacteria > Pseudomonadota > Alphaproteobacteria > Caulobacterales > Caulobacteraceae > Caulobacter > Caulobacter flavus. The sequence continues at coordinate 517,316 of NZ_CP026100.1, read as the reverse complement.
CGCTGATCACCGGCAAGGCCCCGGTCTCGACCCGCTCGCAGCAGTGCGCCTTCTACGGCTCGGGCCGGCTGCCGGCGACCTTCAACTCGTTCGTCTATCCGCCGGGCTCGATCGCCGGCAACATCGGCTACTGGAACATCTTCTACGACCAGGCCGGCAACGAGGGCTACGAGTACGCCGCCGACGCTGGCGGCTACACCTCCAACGTCATCAACTGGAACGCCGCCAACGCCGCCGTCTACAACGGCGAGTTCGCGCCCGGCGGGGCGTTCAAGACCCTCAGCGGCGGCTACTCGCAGGTCTTCGTCGAGCTCTATCAGCAGACCAGGGCCGCCGCCGCCAAGGCCGGCGTGACCTTCGAGCTGACCCAGCGCACCCGCCTGCACTCGATCTGGCTGGAGGGCGAGACGGTCAACTATCGTCTGGCCAGCGCCGAGACGCCGTTCAAGGGCGGCGCGGTGCAGACCACGCCGAACGCCTTCCTGGCCATGCCGCCGGCCTCGCTGGACCTGGTGGCCGAGGCCACCCAGTACGCCGACATGCCCGCCGGCACGCTCGACATCCTCAACGCCGAGGGCGTGCAGCTCTATATCGACGGCGTCATCCGTCAGCCGTCGATGCGGGTGATGCTGTTCTTCGACCGTCCGTGGTGGAACGACCCGAGCGTGCCCTATCCGCCCAGCCTGACGGGCAAGCCCAACACCTTCGGTCCGACCATCACCGACCTGCCGCTGCGCCAGGTCTACTACTTCGGGAACAACAGCGACGGCGCGGAAAACCCCGCCTACGGCGTCCTCGCCTCGTACGACGACATGCAGTACGTGCAGTTCTGGCAGGAGCTGGAGGTCGACGTCACCGAGCGCCGCAAGGTTCCGATCGACCAGGATCACCAGGTGCTGTTCGGCCCGCGCAAGGCCACCGACACCATGATCCGCATGGTGCTGCTGGAACTGGCCAAGGTGCACTGGGGGGATCCGAACGCCGCCCACCAGATCCCCTGGCCGGTCGAGGCGATCTTCAACGACTTCTCGCTGAACCCGTTCGGCGCCGGCTATCACGCCTGGGCCGCGCATTACGACATCTGCGACGTGATGCAGAAGATCCGCCAACCGACGGGCCTCGTGCCCGGCGCCGCCAGCGCGAACCTGTTCATCATCGGCGAGGCCTATTCCAACGACCAGGCCTGGGTCGAGGGCGCCTTCTGCACGGCGGAGTCGGTGCTGGTCGACTACTACGGCATGACCACCATCGCCGACACGACCAACTATCCGCTGATCTGCGCCTGCGGGGACTGAGGGGTCAGGCGGCGGCTTCGGCCGCCGCCTTGGCCGCCTGCACCTTGGGCTGGCGGGCCGCGACCATGAACGACAGCACGATCGCCGCCACCCCGATCAGGGCGGTGTAGATGAAGAAAGCCACGTAGCCCGCGCCCATCGCCTGACCGCTGACGCCCAGCTTGGCGCCGGCCGCGGCGAAGGTCTCGGGCGGGGTGCGGGCGAACAGGCCCTTCAGCGCCGCCATCGGGCCGCCGTGCTCGGCGGCGGCGGCCGAGGCCTCGACGATGCGGCCCGACTGCGAGGCCACCAGCTTGCCCGGCAGGGCGTAGAGCGACGTGAAGAGCGCGTACTGGGTGGCCGTGAAGCCGGCCGTGGTCAGGCTCGACATGTAGGCGATCAGCGCCGTGCCGGCGATGCCGCCGCAGATGTTGTCCAGGCAGATGCTGGTGAACAGCATCGGCACGCTGTGGCCGCTGACGGCGAGCACGGCGAAGCCGAGGTTGCTGATCGGCTGGGCGAAGGCCCCGATGATCAGGGCCTTCATCAGGCCGAAGCGGGCGACGATCACCCCGCCCAGGAACACGCCGATCATCGAGGCGATGATGCCGAACACCTTGCGGATCTCGGCGATCTCGGTGAGCGAGAAACCCATGTCCCGGTAGAACGGGTTCATGATGTTGAGCACGAAGTCCGACACCCGGTAGATGCAGATCGCCGCCAGGATCAGGCCGGCCACGCCCGAGAAGCGGGTCATGAAGTCCTTCAGCGGCGAACCGAGCGCCGTCGACAGGTAGACGCCGGGCTTGGTGCGGACACCCGGAATCGGCCAGGCGGCCAGCACGATGACGCCCAGGCCCGTCAGCGCGCCCAGCATCTGCAGCCAGACGCCGTTGGGCTTGGCCTTCCAGGCCTCGGCCAGGGTCTCCCCGCCGACGATCTTCGACAGCAGGTCGGCGTCGCCGGCCAGGCCCGAGCCCAGGATCAGGGCGCCCAGGGCGATGATCGCCAGGCGAGCCAGCCATTCGACGACCACCAGGGCCTGGGGCTGGGCGACGTCGTCGGCATGGATCGGGCGGATGGTGTGGGCGGCCTCGCGCGGCGCCCACAGGGTGGCGCCGACGCCGATCAGCACGGCCAGCGCCATAAGCGCGTAGGAGAAGTTCCAGCCGAAGCGTTCGGCCAGGAGCAGCGGCACGGCGCCGGCCACGACCATCGCCCCGCGATAGCCCCACTGCACGGCCACGGCCATCGGGCCCTGGCGCTCGGCGTCGGCCACCTCGATGCGCCAGGCGTCGATGACGATGTCCTGGCTGGCGGTCATGAAGCCGGTCAGCACGGCCAGAGCGGCCAGGAGGCCAAGGTTGGTGGCCGGGTTCAGGGTCGAGATCGCCCACAGGCCGGCCATGATCCCGGCCTGGCAGACCAGCATCCAGGCGCGGCGATGACCCAGCAGGTCGTGCAGGATCGGGATCTTCGTCCGGTCGATCAGCGGGGCCCACAGGAACTTCAGCGAGAACGACAGGGTGGCCAGGCTGAAGAAGCCGATCACCGCCAGCGACAGGCCCGCGTCCCGCAGCCACAGCGACAGGGTGTCGAAGATCAGCATGTAGGGCAGGCCCGACGCGAAGCCGAGGCCCAGCAGGGCCAGGGCGCGGCGCTCACCGAACACGGCCAGCGCGCCGGCCAGGCTCTTCTTCGGCGGAGCCGTGGCGTCGCTCTTGCTCTGCTCGGTCATGCGGTGCTCCCCCGAAGGACGAGGGGAACCGCCCGCCCGTCAGCCGGCGACCTTGGCGCGCGTCGCGTCGTTCGTCCAGCGGCGCGGGCGGTCGGGGCCGGTCCAGCGCGAGAGGGCCTCGCGCAGGGCCGCGGGGGTCAGGGGTTTGACGAGAAAGTCGTCCATGCCGGCCGTCAGGCACTGGCGGCGGTCCTCGTCGAAGGCGTCGGCGGTCAGGGCCAGGATCGGGGTGTCGACGCCCTTGGCGCGGACCGCGCGGGTGGCTTCCAGGCCGTTGAGGCCCGGCATGCGCAGATCCATGAACACCAGGTCGTAGGTTCCGCGCGACAGGGCGGCCACGGCCTCGTCGCCGCTGGCGATGCGGTCGACGGTGCAGCCCTCGCGCTCCAGCAGGGTGCGGGCCAGGAGGGCGTTGATCGGATTGTCCTCGGCCAGCAGCACGCGGGCGCCGGGGGCGGCGGCCGGCGCGATGCGGTCGTCCTCGGCCTCGGCCGGCGCGGCCAGGGCCTCCAGCGTCGCGTCGATCGGCTTGGCGGCCAGCACGCGGGTCACCAGCGAGGCGCGGCGCAGCGGCTTGATCAGGTAGCCCGAGAAGCCGGCCTTGGAGAGATTGGGGATCAGGTCGCGCTGGTCGGGGGTCAGCAGGGCCACGGCGGCGCGGCCGGCCGGGGCGGCCAGCGGGCGATCGGGACCGGCCAGGGCCGCGTCGACCAGCAGCACGGTCTGGTCCGGCAGGCTCTCGACCTTGTCGAGGCCGGCCAGATTCCGCACCCAGGCGCCGCTGGCGATGGCCTGAGCGCCCACGGCTTCGCGGACCACGGGGTTGGGCGAGACGACGGCGACGAACCGGCCTTCCAGCGGCGGGGCGGGAGGGGCTTCGGCGCAGCGCTCGAACGGGGCCTCGAACCAGAAGTCTGCGCCGCCGACGCCGTCTCCGATGGCGGCTTCACCGACCCCGGCCTCGCCCTCCATGGCGGCGGCCAGGCGGGCGACGATGGCCAGGCCCAGGCCCGCGCCGCCCAGCTGGGCCTGGTGCGACGGGTCGGTCTGGACGAAGGCCTCGAAGATCTTCTCGCGGGCTTCGGGGGCGACGCCCGGGCCGGTGTCGGCGACCGAGAAGCGCACGCGGCCGTTCCCGGCGTCGCGGGCGCTGATCAGCACGCCGCCCTTTTCGGTGAACTTCACGGCGTTGCCGGCGAAGTTCAGCAACACCTGGCGCAGGCGGCCCTCGTCGGCCAGCAGCGGCGGCAGGCCGCGCTCGACGGCCCAGGCGATCTCGACGCCCTTCTCGTGGGCGCGGGGGCTCATCAGCTCGGCCACCTGGCGCAGCAGGTCCTCGGGCGCGACGGGGGCCAGGTGCAGCTCCAGCGCCGTGGCGCCCAGGCGCGCGAAGTCCAGCACGTCGTTGACCAGGCTCAGCAGGTGGTCGCCGCTCTCGCGCAGGGCGGCGACATAGGAGCGCTGCTCGGCGGTGAGGCGGGTGTTTTCCAAGAGGCGCGCCATGCCCAGCACCCCGTTCAGGGGCGTGCGGAACTCGTGGCTCAAGGTGGCCAGCTGTTCGGCGGAGACGGCGTCGCGAGGCTTGGTCATGGCGAGGAGCTTAGCGGCCGCGGGTTAAGGGGCGGTGAGGGCGGCGGAGCTTTCGGGGGCTCCTAGGTCGCTCCGGCATGGAACCTCCCCCTGTGGGGGGAGGCGATCGCGTAGCGATCGGTGGGGGAACGGGCGGGACGTCGGCCAGCGCCTCGGAAGCTGAAAACTCCCCCTCCGTCGCCTTCGGCGACACCTCCCCCAGAGGGGGAGGATCTCAGACCACGCCTTCCATCTCGCCCGGCGCCGAGGTCCGGCGGTGGGCCAGGGCCTCGGCCACGTGCACCCGCTTGACCGAGGCCGCCCCTTCCAGGTCGGCGATGGTGCGGGCCAGGCGCAGGGTGCGGGTCCAGCCCCGGGCGCTGATCCGACCGGCCTCGGCGGCGCGGGTCAGCAGGGCGCGGCCCGCCTCGTCGAGGGCGCAGACGCGGTCGAGCAGTTCGCCCTCGGCCCGGCCGTTCAGCGTTTCCGGCGTGCCCGGCATCAGGTCCTCGGCCCGCTCGGCCTGCAGGCGGCGGGCGGTCGCGACGCGGGCGGCGACCTCGGCCGAGCCCTCGCTGCAGGGCGGCAGGGCCAGGTCGGCGGCGGTGACGGCGGGCATGTCGACGGCCAGGTCGATGCGGTCCATCAGCGGGCCCGACACCCGGCCCTGGTAGTCGCGGATGCAGCGCGGAGCCTTGCCGCAAGCCCCGCGACCGGCCCCGCCGTGGCCGCAGCGGCAGGGGTTCATGGCCGCCACCAGCTGCACCCGGGCCGGATAGCGGATGTGGGCGTTGGCGCGGGCGACCATCACCTCGCCGGTCTCCAGCGGCGCGCGCAGGCTGTCCAGCGCCTGGACGCCGAACTCGGGCAGCTCGTCGAGGAACAGCACGCCGTTGTGGGCCAGCGACACCTCGCCCGGCTTGGCCCGGATGCCGCCGCCGGTGTGAATTCTCGGAGATAATGAGATGAAGTCCCGGTTTGTTCACCCCCGCTGCATGCTTTTGGTGCCGATTGGTTTTCATAGAAAACGAGATATGTTCGGCATTTATCGGAGAAAATGCGAGATGATCGGAGCTTGTCGATGACCCGTATCATCCCGCCTAGCCACCGATCGATCACCGGCTCGCTGCCGACGCGGTTTCCCGTTCGTCAGCTTCACTACGAGTCGAAGCTCGAGCGCGACTTCCTCATCCTGCTGGAAATTGAGCCCGGCCTGGAAACCATAGCCACCCAGCCCGTCACGCTGGATCTCGTGATAGAGGGGCGTCGTCGTCGCTACACCCCTGATGTTATGGCGACCTGGTGGGAAGACGCTCTTCTTCCCTATGGCCGGGCCCAAGTCGTGTTCGAGGTGAAGCCATATTCGATCCTCAAGCGTGATTACGCCGACCTGGCGCCGAAGTATCACGCTGCTCGACAGCATCTCGCCGCTCAGGGCATCGGCTTTCGCGTAGTCACGGACCGAACCATCTACTGCACTAGGCAGGCCAACGCAGTGCTCCTGGGCCCGGCGATGCGCCGCCCGCTCTCATCAGATATCATGACGACGGTTCGCGCGATCATGACCTATCCGGGCGTTCCTCATCGCACCTTCGGCGAGGTCAAGAAGCTCCTCATGGCGGATGGCCTTCTACGAGATACCGCCCATCAAGCCCTGCTCCACCTCCTAGGGATTGGCTACCTGGTCGCTGACCTCTCGCTTGTCATATCCGACACCACGCAGATGCGATGGTGGACCCACCTCGTCGCCGAGGAGGCGCTCGTTGAAGACAGCTAGCTATTCAGTCGGCGAAGAGCTCGTGGTCGGCGGCCGCGTCGGCCGGTTCATGCGGATCATCGATTTCGACCGCTATCTGGTGCGCTTTGACGGTGGAGACACGCGCGTCGTGACATCCGCCGAGATCGGGCTGGAGCCAACGCGGCTTCCGCCGCGCCAGTTCGACGACTGTACTCCCGAGGAGATCAACGAGGCCTTCCGCTGGAAAGATGTGCTGGCGCCGCTTCTCGATGGCTTGGTCGAGCGTGGCGGTAAGGACGCTTTTGTCACTAAAGCCGCCAAGGCCTTGGGTGTCGGCCGAGCGACGGTGTACCGACGCATTGACCAATGGAATGGTGACCCGATCAGCTTGCTGCCAGGAAAAAGGTCCGGCGGCGTTGGTCAATCCAGGCTCGGGGACGAGCGGTCGGCGCTGCTGGCCCACCTCATCGAAAAGCAGTACCTCAATCGTAAACAGCGCAACGTCTATGAGTTCTACAAAGATTTTGTAGAACCTGCGTTCAAGGACGCGAGACTAGGCCTTCCCGGTATCGCAACCGTTTATCGTCATGTCGCCAACGTCGATCCGGTCCTGGCCGTGGAGCGACGGCTTGGTAAGCGCGCGGCTCGCGATGCCAGGGCCAAGTTGATGGGCAAGTTCCCGTTTGGCACCGAACCGCTGTCCTGCGTTCAGATCGACTATTGGCCCTACGACGTAGAGATCGTCGACGACGTGTATCGCCTGCCGATCGGGCGGCCGTGGTTGGCGATGGTGATCGACACGCACACCTGTATGCCCTGTGGCTTCACGCTCACCCTGGATGACCCGTCCGCCAGTGTCGCCGGCGCGGCCATCTTCCATGCGATCACCCGCAAGGAGGTCTGGCTTAGAGAGGTCGGCTTTGACATGACATGGCCAGTCTGGGGGCTTCCCCAGATCGTCATGGCCGACAACGCCAAGGAGTTCCGCGGTACCATGCTGCGCCGCTTCCTCTCACAGGAGGAGCGCGAGCTGATCAACCGGCCGGTCAAACGGCCCCAGTTTGGCGCTCACATCGAGCGGTTCTTTGGAACGCTGGCCAAGAAGGTCAAATCCATCCCCGGCGCCACCGGGTCCAACGTCAAGGAGCGCCAAAGCCGGGATAGCGCCAAAACAGCCGCCCTGACGCTTCGAGACTTGGAGCTGCACCTCCTCAGCGTCCTTTGGGAATACATGAACACCGAGCATTCATCGCTCGGAGGGCTGACGCCGTTGCAAAAGTGGCGATCCTGCTTCTTTGAGGACGGCCGCCAGGTTCGAGAACTTCCCCAGGAGCCGGCCGATCTTGAACGACTCCGCATCGAACTGCTGCCGTTCAAGGAGCTAACGCTCCAGGCCTATGGCGTCAGATGGGAGCGGGTCAGTTACGATTCCGACGAACTGGTGGCTTTACGCCATCGCTACATGCGCCATCCGGGCGGCAAATTTACTGTGCGTCGGGATCCGCGCGACATCAGCCGAGCCTTCGTTTGGGACCCGGATAACAAGCGCTATCTGACTGTCCCCTATCGCCACTCCCAAGGCCTGCCGATGAGTCAGTGGGAGTTTCGTGCGGTGCGCACCGAGCTTAAGGAGCAGGGGCGTCGATCCTACACCGAGCTGGAGATTTTTGACGCCTGCAAGGAACGGCGAGAGCGACTTGCGCGCCTTGAGGAGGCCGGCAAGCTCACACGGACGACACAGCGGCAAAATCAGCGCCGGCGCAGTCAGTCTGTCGCGATCGGTAGGGAGCAGGCTGTGATCGCCGCGGCTGTGTCCACCGAGGCGGCTGAGGACTTCATGCCGATCGCACGCGACCGCCCGTCTCCTCACGATCCAGGGAGCAAGATCGTCGCACCTTCCACGGCGCCCGCCATCGATACCCGCGACGAGTATGACGACAGCGATTTGGACATCTGATGAAAATGATCGAGACCGCCGTCGATAACGCTCAGGATTATGAGCACCTGCATCCCAAGTCGCGTGAGTTGGTGAACCTCCCGGTGGAGGAGCGCATCATCAAACGATGGCGGGGTATGTGGATCAACCACAAGGCGGCTGACAACCTGGTCGCGACGCTTGACCGTTACCTGGTCACGCCGCCGTCGCTTCGACCGCGCAATCTCCTGATTTATGGAGAGTCTGGCGTTGGAAAATCGACGATCCTGGAGCGCTGGGAGAAACGTGTTCGTACTGACAACGCCAAGCGTGTCGAAGCCGAGGATTTCGATGGAGTCGGCGATTGGGCCGTTCTGCCTACGGTCCGCATTCAGACACCGCCGGCGGGCGACGAGACCAAGCTCTATAACAACTTCCTCATCGAGTTTGGCATTCGGCCGTCTCCCTCCATGGGGTTGGCGCAGAAGGAGCTGCTAGTGAGGCGGTTGATCGCGCAATGCGGGGTCAAGGTCATCCTCATGGATGAGTTTCACAATGCGTTGTCGGGCCGCTTCGATAAGCGGCTGCACTTCAATGTGCTGATCAAGAACCTTACCAACGAGACCGGCGTACCGATCGTGGCGGCGGGGACAGAGGGGGTGAAGTTGGTTTTCGAGAAGGAAGATCAACTTCTGCGCCGCTTCAACTTCGTCCAGCTCGAGCGCATGAAGATGGATGCCGAGTGGCGCAAGATACTTGGTGCCTACAATCGGTTGATCCCGCTGCGCAGGCCCAGCGACTTGGCCGAGGCAGGCCTTTCCGAGCGTCTTTATTCGCTCTCAAAGGGGGTGATTGGCGAGCTGTCCAATCTACTTCATGACGCGGCGGTCGCCGCCATCGAGACTGGCGAGGAGCGCATTACCGAGGCTGTGGTTCGGTCAGTGCGATGATCGAGGAGGCCGAGGCTGTCTTTCGTAACTGGAAGGAAAGCCCCGACCTCACCCGATCACGACCCTGGCCCTATCGGCCGGCGCCTTGGCCCGACGAGTTGCTGTCGTCTTGGTTTCTACGCGTTGCGCACGGGCTGACGCTCAAGCCCTACACCTTGGCTCATGCGACCTGGCGCTCGGTTCCGCCGCTGCTCACCCGCGACATCGACAACATGGCCGATCCGCGCATTGTCGGCGTCATGGCGGCGAAGGTCGATGTGCCGGTCCAGCGCGCCTGGGAAACCACCTTGGCCGCCTATGACGGCAAGCTCGTCGAGCGATATGCCCCCGGCGGCAGGAACGCTTGGATCCTGCAGGTGGGCGTGCGCCACCGCGTAAGAGGGCTAGGCGGCCTGCAATACTGCCCTGTTTGCTTTACCGAGCACGTCTACTTCCGTCGCGCCTGGCGCGTTGGTTTCGTTACGACCTGCCCCGACCATGGGCTGCGCTTGCTCGATCGCTGCGATCAATGCGGATCGACATTAGAGCCCCACAGATCCGCAGCGTTGCACCTCTGTCCTCGATGCGGTTTGGATCTTCGCCAAGGCAGTCTGATCCCGGCAAGCCGCCGGGTCATTGAGCTGCAACGCCGCGCGCAAAGCGTCCTGGCGCGTGGCTGGGGACATCTAGGAGGGCAGATCCTTGGCTGGAGCCACCTCTACTTCGACACCTTGCGGATCGTTGTGAAGGCTTTGTCCTTCGGTGTCCGGTCCCAAGCACTGCGCAACGCCGTCGCCCGACGTCATGGTGGAGACCCTTCATCGTTTCCCAAGGGGGCAAAGACCAGCATAGAGCAAATGTGCGTCGGTGATCGCCATCGTGTTCTCGACCTGGCCGCGCCGCTGATGAAGGCTTGGCCCGAGCGCTTGGTAGAGGCTTGCCAGGAAGCCCGAATGTGGAGGAGCTGGATCCTACACGACGCTCATGATCCGCCGTTCGTCATTGCCGACGTGATCAACGAGCACCTGACCCTTCGGTTCTACAAGCCAAGCACGCAGGAGATCGTCGCGGCCCTAGCCTATCTGCAGGGAACGGGGCGACCCGTGCTCAAGGCAGACCTCATGCGTCTCGTGGGAGACTGCCAGGAAGTGAACGCTATCTTCCAGGCCCACGCCATTCGCTGAGGGGCGTGCCCGAGCGGCGAGGTCGGCGCCCACTGGCTGGTTAGACCCCGTGATGTTGCGACGCGCCACCTTCCAGTCGTCGGACGATTTTGGCCATGTGCCGGGCATAGGTCGCCGGGTCCTCGAACCAGGCATTGGCCCGCGGAAGACGCTGCCAGGGAAGGTGCAGCGGCGCTCGCTTCCACACACCCTTGGCGACGGCATTGTGCCAAAGAAAGTCGCTGATCATTTCAGGAGGAAGCGGTTCGCCTTTTCCGACGGCGACCATGCACAGGCAGGTGTACCCGTCCTGCCCAGAAATCCGGCTTTCGCCAGTGATGGCGTCCATCACTTCAGCGTCGAGATGCTCCGCGTCAAAGATGTAGATCCAGCCTGACTGGCTCTGTAGCCGCGCCACCAGGGCGCGCCTTGGGCGACCTTCCCTGGTGAGGGACCAACCAGGTTTGCCCTTGGCATCTACGGGGTATCGCCACAGGCCATCGATGGGATCATTGCCCAGTTCGTCGGCCGGCGCGATCAAGTCGAGCTGGCGGTTGAGGTCGGTCGCCAGGCGCTGCAGGGCGATGATGGTGGAGGTGATGCGAGCCGAAGGGGGGCGTGGGGTGTCCATCTTGGCCTTGATCGCATCCTTGATGTTAATTCGGATCGAGGGCCTCTTGCCTCGCTCCGACTTCGTGCCCGGCCCGGCGGTCGTTGCGGTATCTATCTCATCGTCCAGGGCGACATGCTTGGTTTTGGCGGCGCCTGGGTCGTCGAGAAAGACGGGCGTCTGCTCGACTGTCCATTTGCCGGCAAGGCGGATCGCAGGTGAGGGGATGTTCAGGTCTTCCAGCGCCGACCAGCTCGGGCGACTTGTGATCACGCGAAGGTCGTCGCTGACGGGAGCCTTGGCTCGTAGACGCACGCGGCCGGTGCTGGTGTCGTTGAGCTCGTCATCCTCCTGGGCTTCGGTCCGGCCGGGGTAGCGCACATGGATGTGGTCGATGCCAAGGTCGTAGTCGATTGCGTGGATACGGGTGATCATCCGGCGCTTTGCGATGCGCCCATTCTCAGTTCTGGCAACCACCCAGCGATGTTCACACGACCAGGTGCTCGGCTTCTCGAAGGGAAACGGCATGAAGACGTACCGCGGCTCTCGGCCAAAACCGTTACGGCGCAAGCCCTTCACAACGCTTTCGAACGACAGGCGCAGCCCTTGATCGGCGCATATCCGCGCCGCAGCCAGGATGTCCAGCTCATCAAGGCGCCGGTGAGCGCTGATGACTAGCGACCGGGCGTCTTCACCGCGGCCCGATCGCTTCAGATTGATGATCGAACCTCGTTGGTCGGGGGTCAGCTCAATGCCGCCCTCGACCATCAGTCGAAGCCATTGACTTGTGACGCCGAAAGTCGCCCTTGCTAGCTCCAATGGGCTGACCCAGAACTTGTCACCACCAGCATCGACGACGGGAAACATCGGCATATCGATGCAGCCTGGCGCCGGATATGCCGGCGCGGGGGGCTCATCGCGCCTCCATTGATAGGCGATGGGTTGGCCAAAGGCGTCGCGTGGCCATTTCACGAGCCCCCTGATCTCCAATTGTATCCGCCGGCGAGGAGGCTGCTCAACGGGGCGTCCATCCTTCCAGACGCTTCCGACGGGGAGCAACGCCATTTGGCCAACGCCGATCCAGACGGATCTAGTAAGTGGCGTCTGCGGCGCGGTGCGGCTGTTGTCCCAGCCGGCCTCTACAAGTCCCAGCTCGCACGATGCCTCGTCTGTAAGGCTAGGAGCCCTGATCTTTCCTTGAAAAGCTACCTGCCAGGTCCGGCCATCCTTGGGGAGCGGATTCACGCGGAGTTGGGGGATGCGCTTCAGATTCAAGCCCGTCAGTCATCACAGAAAAGATATATGCCTATGAGTTTCGCTTGGGCGCTAACAGCAAAAAGCGCAGTAGCGGCAGCGTGTCATTTCTAACGATCTTCAGTTTACCGCTATCAATAAGATCGCCTTCATGCACCACGCCATTTAGTTCTCTCAAATGCTTTCCAAATTTTGTTCTGGCATTTACGCATTCACGCCGAACCTCATCGGGGAAATAGTCGTCCTGCTTGTTCAACCAATCGAGCGCATGGCGGAAGGTCGGCCTGAAACCTTTCTTTTGGGCGTCGTCAAAGGGCCTTCCTGATGCAGCTTGTTCTGCGAAGACGCTCTCGCGAACTTCGCTGTAACGTCCAGCCTTTTTGATATTTTCAAATAGTGCAGTTTCGATCAGCGATCGAAAGAGCATCGCCCCCGAGTAGCAATGCTCAATCTGCAATTTTCGCGCTTCGTAGGCCAAGGCTCTGACCTTTGGGTGGTCGAGCTCAACGGTGAGGTCGGGCAATAGCGTGGACCAATGTTCGTTGTGGTCCTCAGCCTCTGGACGCTCCTCTGATGGGGTGCCGGTCGAGTCGCTGGGCTTTCCGCTACTTCCGCGTTTGCCTTTCTTTCCGTCTTTCGGTTTGCTTGGGCTTTCGCTGTCGGTAGGACGCTCCTTGCGTGCCTTGCGGCCTTCAGTTTTGTATGCATCGGCAAATGCCTGCAGCTTTCCTTGAATCGCGCGGAAAGCCGCTGAACTGGTATCAATTGAAGATTTCTTTGTATCCCAAGGCAAAAGCTCAGCATCTTCGGATACAAAGCGGACCCAGCCGACAAAGCCATAATACTCTTGGTGCCAGTTGGCGGTCCAGCCTAGTTCAGGTTCGTGCGTAGCAATGCGAATGATGCGATCGTTGCAAACGAAGTACCAACCGTATTGATCAGTCAGGTCTGCGATCCGCTTTTTATCGTATCCGGGCTCATCGGTTAGATGATAGCCCTCGTGCATGCCGGCATCGATAAATGCCTCGCCACCATCAGGTAGGTCGAAGTGCGATGCTTGTGTCGCAACGGGGCCAGTACGGCGAAACTGGGGGCCGAAGGGCTCGACGCGGGAGCCCTGAACGGTGATCTGCAAGCCCTTGGCGATATAAAGCCCATATCGGCGGGAGAGCGATCTTAGCACGGATGTCTTCCAGGCACCGCCTGTCAGCTCCTGTCGCACGCTCGTTCGCAGATCGGAAACCCGCACCAACATCTTTGGGCTGCCCGACGAAGGCCCGCGGATCGCTTCGAGATTGCCCTCGTTACCGTCGGAAAAGCGTAGCTTTGCAGCGAAATCGCCCGTATCGGTCGAGATCGCGTAAGATTTCCCAAGGCGAAGCAGGGCGCGCTTCAGTCCAATGCCGAAGTGACCGATCCCATAGCTGTGAGAGGATAGTGATCCTGTCACAAAGGCTCTGTTGATCAGCGTATTCTGGTCAATGCCAGAGCAGTTATCAAGTAAAGAAATCGAGTCTGAAGCGAAGCGTAACGCGATCCTGTAGCCCGAATAATCTGCAGGAAGGCCGTATTTGTCTGTGGAAACGGGCGGTCGCGACAATAGCTTGTCGCGCGCGGCGTCGATGGAGTTGTCGATCAGGTCATAGATGCTCTCCAGGGTCGTGATGTCCTTGGTGAGCACGCTCTGCAGATAACTGGGATCGACCCCGCGGTTTACGGTGAAGGTCGATGGCGCAGCGAAATCGGGCTTGTCGTCGATAGGTCAGCCTCCGGTCGCGCCAGCACGTTCGCGCGAGGAATCGTTGGAAATCAATCTATGCTTTATCTCGCTAAGGAGGTGCTTTGCAACTATGGGCGAAACGCTATTGCCGATCATGCGGAAGCTGTGCCATTTCGCGTAGCTGAAGCAGAACCAGTCTGGGAAGCCCTGAAGGCGAGCTGCTTCCCGCACTGTTATGACCCTTGGTTCGGAGGGGTGGATCGGTCGCATTGACTGAAAGCTACCCTTGTCGCGGCCTGTGCCTGCTCTCAGCGTCGGGCAAAGCCCGTCCCAATCGAGGCGGGGGTAGCGGCTGATTTCTTCGGTCCGCCCTTGGGCTGTTTGCCCGAAGCGAACTTTCACCGCTTCGGTGTGAAGCGTTTCCGCTAGGCCCGACACCTCGCCATGGGCAAGTCGCTCGAGGGCCGCGCTCCAGCCGAGTTTGTCATCCGGCGCTGCGCGCATTCGCCGAGCATATGTCGAAATCCGCGGGTCGTCGGCGTCAACGATCGGGTATCTGGCCCATCCGTACTCGCCGTCCCGTTGCGGTATCGGGCTGGGCAGGTCGGCAATTGCGGCCCGAACGTCTACCTGTTCAATGCCCTTGGGCTGAAGGTCCGCCTCGGTGATCGGATTCATCTCGTTCGGATCAAAGCCAACCACAACGACCCGCTTCCTGATCGTGGCTGCTCCGAATTGAGACGCATGCACGACAAACGGTCCGACAATAGAGTACCGCTTGGGGACTGTGGCTATCGCCTCGTTGAGGCTATCGACATTGCCTTCATCCAAAAGGCCTTCAACGTTCTCCATTACAAAGAACTTGGGCTGCAACAGATTGATCTGATGAAAAAAGCGACCGATCAGCGTATTGCGCGGGTCGTCTTTTCTACGTTTTCCGATACGGCTGAAGCCCTGGCATGGAGGTCCGCCGATGACGCCGTCTGGGCGCTGGCCGGCCAAAGGGAACGCCCAGGCGGCTTCCGTCATTTCAGCCACGTCGGCCTGAAGAACCTTAGTGCCGGGGAAGTTGAGGCGATAAGCGGCTTGCAGGTCGGCGTCGATATCGACCGCTGCGATCGTCGAGAAACCTGCGAGCTCAGCGCCGAGGCCGAACCCGCCGCAGCCGCTGAAAAGGTCTACTATGGTCGGAGTAGAAGGCGTGGCCATTGAAAACCCTAAGTTTAGGGTACTATGCCAGCCTACACACCACCCGTCGATCGCTAATTGGTTAGGGGCGGCACTTTTCTCGGATTCCCCATGTAAGACAATGGGAAGCCGGGCGTGGTAGATCGCATCTCTCCCGAAAGGCGGTCATGGCTGATGGCTCGGGTTAAGGGCCAAAATACGCTGCCGGAAATAATCGTTCGCCGAATGGCCCATTCGCTCGGCTATCGCTTTCGACTGCACGTGCGTGAGCTGCCAGGCTCGCCAGACCTTGTTTTCCCCCGGCGGAGGGCCGTTGTATTTGTCCACGGTTGCTTCTGGCATCGTCATGACGGGTGCCGAAAAGCGACCTCCCCAAAGTCGCGCGAGGATTTCTGGAACGAGAAGTTCGAGCGCAATGTGGCGCGAGACAGACGGGTAAAATCCGAGCTTGAGCTCATGGGTTGGAGGGTGTTGGTCGTTTGGGAGTGCGAAACGAGAGACCCTGAAAAGCTCGCTCTCGACCTCCAGGCCTTCCTGTAGAGACGCGGAGCCTGCGTGCCGCGGTAGCGATGCGGAGCTTGGCGAGCGCCAACTGTTCAGTAGACGCACGGGTGGACCATCGCAGGAAACGCGCAGCAATGACCTCCATCGCTTCGAAGTTGTTTAGTTCCTCAATCGACGCCCGCAGCGCTTCGCGCACGAACTAGCCTCCGATTCTTCCTGACGCATCGGCCTGCCACGACCAAAACATCTTCGTCGTCGGCGCTCCCGCCTCCTGCGCGCTAGTCATTGGCGCGATCGCGCTCTAGGTTGTGGTCAAGTTTCGACGAGGATCAATGCGCAGCCAGTCTTCGAGCAGGGTGGCGACAACGCTGGTGGAGTCGCAGGCGTGATTGGTTGGGCGCTATGGAATTGGTCCGGAAGCCTGGACCGGACGGTACGCAGAGAAGCGCGCCAACATGGCCGGACAAATCTGGTCGCGCGCCAACTTCGGTACTCGTGGCCGCATCGCATCATGCGCGCGTTGCTGTCGTTCGAGAACTTTGGAAGCTTCATCGCCGCCTATGTCGCGCTCGACGTCGTGCTGGTGGTGTTCGACACGATCCTGGTCGCCAGGCTTCCGACCTGGGGCGCGCAGACCTCGGCGGACTACAAGAGCGGCGAGGCCATCATCAACGGTATCGCCAGCTTCCTGATCACCGCCCAGGTCGGCGTGCTGGGGGTGGTGTCGATCGCTCTGGCGTTGGTCACCTTGGTCGCGCAGCGCGACGCAGCCTCGACCGATGTCAGGATCTACTATCATGAGGCGCTGGCGTTCGAGATCGTCGCCAGCTGCATCGCGCTATTGGCGGTGCTTTGCGCGCAACTGGTCTGGCCGCTGCAAGCTCTCCTGCACGCGTGGCTCGGTGGTCAGACGCCGTTGGCGTTAAAGTGGGTGCTGCTCTGCGCCCATATCGTCTGGCTCATACTCAACTTAGCGGCGCTGGCCCATTTCGTCGCCACGACCTTCCGTTTTGTCCAGCAATCCTCGCGCGAGCGGATACGCCTTCGGTACACGGCCAACGTCATCATGCCCGATGACATCACCGCACGCCGCCGCATCGAGATCTATGCTAGGATTGGGGGGACGATCTCGCAGAGAGACGCGTCGCAACATGGTGCATTGGCCTGTTCGTTGCGGGTAGGTTTCCCGGCCAGCGCCGCGAGCACGGACGAGATCGCCACCGTGTTCAAGCGCCGCGTAGACGTTCACGATGTCAGGACGGTGCTGCTCGACTTGGCGTTCCGGTCATGGTCGCGACGGTGTCGCAAGGTGGCGACTAAGGCAGGTGGGGCAGCGACAGGGGTTCCACGGATGACGCCGTTGCTGGTCGTCTCGCCTATGATCGGTCGCTCCCTGTTTGGTCGGGTCGCCTGGTGCCATCGCGACGGGGGCGTGAAGCTCTCGCGCCTCGAACGCGGTCTGCTGAAGGCCGCCTTCCGGTTCAAGAGGAGCGATCATGCGCGGTGACCGCCCGACCGCGACGCAGATCCTGGAAGAGCTGGCCGACAAGGTTGTCGCGCAGATCGAGCGCGGCGCATCGGTCAGCTTCCAGGACGCCTTCGACGAAATGACCGGCTATCACCGCTTCCTGCTTGGGCTGAACGCTGTCGAGCAGGGCGAGCAAGGCCCATTCAATTACGCCATGCTGGCGGGCGGCGAGTGGGGGCCGCCTCATGAAGCCTGGATTCAGGAGTATTATCGGCTCTTTGATCGAGCCGCCGACAAGATCGCAGAGAACGGTCAGTTCTTTGAACGCTTGACGGTGACGCCCTTGCGACTGCTGCCCAGAGCAGACGAGCCAGCGCTCCCGGCGACCATGGTCGAAGCCATTCTCGATCTCGGTGCCATGGCGACGCCGGCGCTCGAGGCTTGGCGAACACGCCGCGTGACGGTCGAAAATGCCATGGACGAAGCTGCGCGTCCTAGGCTCGCGCTGGCCGGCACCGACACCAAGGCGTTTGCCGGCGCGATGATGCGCGTGGTGGGCAATTGGGAAAGCCTGCTGCAACTGGGTCCACCGGTCATTGCTTGGCGCAAGGCTCGCGAGGGTGACGCCGAGAGCGTCGCGCGCTGGGCGCGCTACGGCGACGACTGGGCCTATGTCCGCCGGCATCTGGAGAACACCGCGCTCAGCCTGACAAGAGCGGTCTGGAACGAGGACGAGATCGGCGCTTCACTCTGGCGTGACGCTCTAGTCCGTTGGGACAGGCTTCTCGAGTACAAGCTGGATGGTCGGGCCGAGTTGCGTTGGTCGCGCATCCTGAGCCCGGAGGTCCTACGATCGTCCTGGCAGGACGCTCTTGATGGCGTTGGGCCGTTGCTGTTCGACCGCATGCCCTCACCGACGCCGGAGGAACTGTTCCGTAGCCTTCTGCGCGGCGCTCACCGTGACATCGTGCTGCTGACCGCCTCGCTGCTGGTCTTCTGGACGATCAACGACAAGCAGTCCTCCGACATCGGCGCGCGCACTGCGTCGGCGCTGTTGCGCGGCGAGGTCAACGACCGGGCCAGCGCTTTCACTGCGCCAGATCGACAGTTGTCGTTCCGGGCGTTGTTCCTCGATTGCCTGCGCCTGCACCTCGTAGGCGAGCGATTCGCCGATAATGGAGCCTATGGCGGACGGCTTGACCGTCTCGTCGCGCAGATGGACCGGATGACCGAACGACGGGTCGTTCCAGGGCGCGTCTACACGCCGTCGACGCTGGACGAACGTGAGGACCTCGTTGGCGCCCAGGTGGCCATACTCGCCAGCCTCGCACCCGCTGCGGGCGATGGCGGAGTGGCCAGGGATGTCGCGGAGATCGCCGCCAACCCCGCGCTGTTGCCGGGCGATGACCGAGGTCTTCGGCGGATCCTGCGCCTTCTT
Organism: Caulobacter flavus; assembly: GCF_003722335.1. Lineage (GTDB taxonomy): Bacteria > Pseudomonadota > Alphaproteobacteria > Caulobacterales > Caulobacteraceae > Caulobacter > Caulobacter flavus. The sequence goes on along the minus strand of NZ_CP026100.1, from coordinate 498,808 downwards.
GAACTCTACCGTCGGATGCTGGAGGTGCCGCCGCCGCGCTTGTCAGAGGCGATCGACGCCCTCGCGGGCGAAGAGGGTTCAGTCGAGAACAAGCTCGAACGTCTAAGAACGATTCTGGAGGCGGTGGAGCAGGCGATCGGGACGGCGAGGACACAACGCCTTCGCGCCGCGCCGATCAACAAGACTCGGATCGACCAGATCGGTCGAGAAATAGAGTCTGTGGTTCTGGCCTCGCCTACCGACGTAGGTCCCTTCATCGACGTCGCCGTCCAATCGGCTATCTGCGTTGAGCCTTCGCCACCGCGACGGGCCGAGGTCGGCGGGCTCGCCAAGGCGCACTTCGTGGATCCTCCTATGGAAGATCCGATCTCGAATCTCGAAGAGATGCTCGCCCAAGCGACCGCGAATATCAGCTTGCTAGAGGTCTTGGCCGACTTCGCGCGAAGGCCCAGGCAGCCCGTGCCGCTGAACCCTGCGGTGAGCCAACCGGCGTTCTGGCGCGAGATCGCCGATTTTGCCGCGCGGGTTGGTCCCGCGCCCGTCTTGTTGATTTCGCGCTCGGGCGAAGAGCAGGCTTTGCGCGTCTGGAGGTCCATGGGCGTCGAACGTCCAGACGGCCTCCAGATCGGGCCGATCAATGGCAGGGCCCCCGAAGGCTGGCTGGCGATCGCGACCGTCAACGGCGTCGAAGTGTTCTCAAGCGACTTGCCGGCCGGCGAAGCCTTGCTTTTTTCTCGGCGCTTGCTGGAGACGCTTATCTTCACGCGCGGCGCTGACCAGGACGGGTTTGTCGTTGCGACGTTCGAGGTGACCGACGACGACCGTGGTGTCTTCAGGACAGAGGTGCGGCCGCGACTGAAATGGGCCGATCGCCCGATTTATGCCTTCAGGGTGCCGTCGCCGGCCAGCGAGGCATCGCTTCAAGAGGATTAGTCGGCGCTGGGGGGCGGCATGAAGGAAGCGAAAGTTCGCAAGGGGGCTGATCGGCGGCGTCGCGCTGGCGCTCACGGTCAGCGCGGATCGCCCCATTGGCCGCGCCGTGCTTCCTTGGCCTGCTGCTCGGCTCGTCTGTAGACGCCTTTGCTATAGCGGCGGTATTCGGTCGCGAAACCCGAGCGAATGAGCGCGGCGTTGATGTCGGTGGTGGCGTGGGACCAACATTTGCCGACGAAACGGCCGTAACGATCGGTCTCCACCATCCGGCAGGCGACGTGCCCGCGGGTTAGCCGGATCAGCTCGTCGCGCGCCTCATAGGCGAAGGGCTCGGCCGGGGTTTGGCCGCGCTTGACCTCCGGCGCGTCGACCCCGAACAGCCGCACCCGCTCGCCATCGCAGCGAAAAGTGTCGCCGTCATGCACGGCCGGCGTGTCGCAAGCGATGATCGGCAGGGACGCGGCGAGAATGAGAGCGGCGAGCATGGACCGCTTCTAGCGGCGCCGCGCCGGACCTCAAAGTGGCAGATCTGACCCGTTCGACACGTCGCAAATGGGTGGACAAAAAGTCCGCGCTTCTGTGCGAATGACATGCCTTCTAAAAACAAAGCCGCGCCGCTCGAAAGTGCGCGCCTCTCTGCGCAACAGAGCCGAGTCACCAAGCCCAAGAGGGCCCAAAAGACCCGGCCCATTGTCGCCCGGCCAGACCCTCTTTGGACCGAATGGGAAGATCCCGGCGACTTCGCCGGTGCCCTGGGCCTTCACGTCCGCCGCCACGGCGAAACCGTCTACGCCCTTCACAAGGCGCTCGCGGCCGGCGGCGACAAGATCGACGTCCAGACCCTCTACACGTGGCAACGGCGGAAGAAGGAGCCGCGAAGCGCCTCCACCTTCCGCATCCTGACGGCGATCGAGGCCCGCTATCGGCTGCCAGAGGGCTACTTCCGCGCCAAGCTCACGCACCCGAGCCGGATGGTCACGGGCGGCGGCCTGGAAAAGCTCTCTACGGCCGAGCGCCGTCGGATCGCCTGGCACCTGCCCGACGACTTCGACCGTTTGCCCAAGGCCAAGCGCGACGAAATCCTAGATTGGGTGCGGACCGTCGTCGTGTCGGGCTCGACCGAGTACCGGCGCTACCACGCCAACGCGCAGCTCTATCGGTTCTCGTTCCGCTTCTCGGAAGGCAATTGCCCGCTGCCCATGCCACGTCCCGCCGCGCTGGCCGACCGTTTGGCTGACGGCGGCGAAATCGTCATCGGCCGGCCGCTCGGCGCCGAGCGTGCGCCGCCGGTTCTCGACGCCGAAGCCAGAGACCTACGCCTTTTTAAGACCGCCACCCTGACCACCAGCGGCAAAGGCCGTAACGGCGTCTGGAACGATGCAACGGCCGATCAGAAGATGGATCACCTTGGGCTGATGTTCGGCGCCCTGGCGGCATGTCCCGAGGGCGACTTGCGCGGCTATGGCGTACCGCTTCGCTCCTTGACCTTCGCGATGCTGCTCTTTCCGCCCGTCTGGGATTGGTACTTGCGTTGGCGCGAGACGAAGCGCGGTTTCTTCACGCGATGGGAGAGCGAGATGCTGATCGTCGTCGCCGGCCTGACGCGCGAGGGCACCGGATGGCTTCGGCAATCGCCGCACCTGGCCAGCTATCTGCGGCCGGTTGAGGGGCTGATCCGCACCGACGACGTCGAGGCGGCGCACGCCGATTGGGATGCAGTCTGCGAAGCGATGCACCGTCATGCGCTCGTTCGGACGCGCGAGATCGACCGGGTGGCGCGCGTCCATCGCGATCCGTTCGAGCCGATCCTTCCGGTTCTGGAGGCTGACAGCCCGCTTGGTGAGTACCGGAAGATCGGCGAGGAAGTACGCCGACTGCGGCCGGATCGGCGGCGGTTTCCGGTCGCAGCGGCCGAGGCGACGCGGGCCTATCTCATGCTCCGCATCGGCCTTCACCTTGGTCTTCGGCAAAAGAACCTGCGGGAGTTGTTGTTCGTCCCCCGTGGGCGCAGCGGTACGCCGGAGAAGCAGCTTGAGGGTCTGAAGCGCGGCGAAATGCGGTGGAGCGACCGCGAGGGCGGATGGGAGGTGCTTGTTCCGGCCGTGGCGTTCAAGAACGCCGGCTCGTCCTTCTTCCGCAAAAGTCCGCTGCGCCTGATCCTGCAAAACCTTGACGGCCTTTACGACGAGATCGACGTCTATCTGGCGAAGGACCGCCCGACGTTGCTGCGCGGCCGGACCGATCCACGGACGTTCTTCATCAAGACAGTGAAGACGATCAGCACCAATCCGGCATACGAGCAGCACACCTTCTACGAGGCTTGGCGCACGATCATTCAGCGCTACGGGATCTACAATCCCTACACCGGACGCGGCGCCATCGAGGGTCTTTTGCCGCACGGCCCGCACAATGTGCGCGACGTGTTGGCGACCCATGTCCTCAAGCGGACGGGCTCTTTCGAGCAGGCGAGTTACGCGATCCAGGACACGCCCGACACCATCGCCGAACACTACGGACGCTTCCTGCCGCAGGATAAGGCGGCCTTGGCGGCGCAGGTCTTGAACCAAGTCTGGACGATCTAGCGAGGCTGAGGGCGGCGCGCTGATGCGTCGCCCTTACCGGCTAAGGAGCGAACGAGGACTCAGCTAAGGCAGACATCGCGAGCCCGTTTCTAGCGGGCACCGACTGTCTCACTAACTTTGATAAATCCAATTATCTCTGAGAATTCACAGCCGGTGAGGGCGGCCATGCTGGCGCTGTGATGCGGGCTGCGGAACGGCCGGGCTCTCGTCAGGGCGCCCCTGGCGATCAGTCCGGCCACCGAATGGACCATGGAGGTCTCCAGCAGCTCCCGCGAGGTCAGGGGCGGCAGGAGGCCGGGCAGCCGCTGGGCCAGCATCGACTTGCCCGACCCAGGCGGACCGACGAACAGCAGGTTGTGGCCGCCGGCCGCGGCGATCTCCAGCGCCCGCTTGCCCTGTTCCTGGCCCTTGACGTCGCGCAGGTCCTTCGCCCGCTCGCCCTCGACCACCGGACCGGGCGAGGGGGCGCCCAGCAGTTGGCTGCCCCGGAAGTGGTTGATCAGCGCCACCAGCGAACGCGGCGCCAGGATTCGCGTGCCGCCGGCCCAGGCGGCTTCCGGCCCGCAGGCCTCGGGGCAGATCAGGCCCAGCTCCATGGCCCCCGCCGCCATGGCCGCGGGCAGGGCGCCGGCGCAGGCGACGATGCGGCCGTCCAGCGATAGTTCGCCCATGGCCGCCCAGCCGTCCAGCGCGTCGGGCGGGATCACGCCCATGACGCCGAGCAGCGCCAGGGCGATGGGCAGGTCGAAGTGGGTGCCTTCCTTGGGCAGGTCGGCGGGGGCGAGGTTGGCGACGATGCGCTTGCCCGGCATCGACAGGCCAAGACCGGCGAAGGCCCCGCGCACCCGCTCGCGGCTTTCGGCCACGGCCTTGTCAGGCAGGCCGACGACGGCGAAGGCGACCACCCCGCCCGTCAGTTGCACCTCGACGTCGACGCGGCGCGCTTCGACGCCCTCGAACGCCACCGTGACGACCTTGGCCGCCATCATTCCCCCCGAAAAACGCCCGACTTATCCACAAGCCAAGCATGGCTGCCGGCTCGGAGCAAGAACGAAAAACGAACGTTTCAGGAAAGTGTGACGATTCAGTACACTAGCGCCGGTTCTTCACGCAGGGGTTGATCGGATGATTTCGATCCGATCCCAGAGCACCGCGGCGGCGTCGATCCCGCTGAACCGCTTCAGCTGCTGGGCCCCGGTGGGCGAGGTGACGTTGATCTCGGTCAGGTACTCGCCGATCACGTCGATGCCGACGAACAGCAGGCCGCGCTTCTTCAGCTCCGGGCCGATGATGGCGCACAGTTCCTTGTCGCGGGCGGTCAGCTCGACGGCCTCGGCGCGGCCGCCGACACGCAGGTTCGAGCGCACCTGGCCGGCGGCCGGCACGCGGTTGATGGCGCCGACCGGCTCGCCGTCGACCAGCAGCACGCGCTTGTCGCCCTTGCTGACGGCAGGGACGAACTTCTGGGCGATGACCTGCTCGCGCCCGATCATGGCGTGCAGTTCGAGCAGGGCGTCGAGATTGGGATCGTCCGCCAGCAGACGAGCCACGCCCGAGCCGCCGCCGCCGTAGAGGGGCTTGAGCACGATGTCGCCGTGACGGGCGCGGAAATCGTAGATCGCCTCGTGGTCCGACGTGATCAGGGTCGGCGGCTGCACGCCGGGGAAGTCGGTGACGAACAGCTTTTCGGGCGCGTTGCGCACTTCGGCCGGGTTGTTCACCACGAGCGTGTGCGGGTGAACCTTTTCGAGGAAGTGCGTGGCGGTGATGTAGGCCATGTCGAACGGCGGATCCTGGCGCATCAGCACCACGTCGACGTCGTCCTTCATGTCGAGCACGACCGTCTCGCCGAGCCTGGCGTGGGCGCCTTTCTGCGCGAACACCTCCAGCGGCTGGGCCCGGGCGAACACCCGGCCGTCTTCGAGGGACAGCTTGTCCGGCGTGTAGAACCAGAGTTTGTGCCCCCGGTTCTGGGCCTCCATCATCATCAGGAAGGTGGTGTCGGTGTCGATGTTGATCCCCAGGACGGGATCCATCTGGACGGCGACTCTCAGCGACATGACGACTCCGGGGCAGGCTGCCGCCAGCTTCAGGCGGCGGAGGATAGTGGCCTAGTTAGGGTGGTGGCGGGCCGAATGCGAGCCCTTTAGGCGGCCTTTCGGCTATGGCGCCGCTCGTCGGAGGCTGAAGCCTTCCTGGGGAATCCAGATCGCCGCGATCTCGTCGCCGAACGGCGAGCAGCCGCCGGCCGAGGCGCAGGCGCCGATCCAGGCGCAGACCGCGGCGTCGAGCGCATCTTCGAAGGCTTTCAGTCTCCAGGCCGGGCTGTCGAGCGCGGGCAGTGGAAGCATCGCGGCCGTGCCAGCGATTTCATGGTCGAGCAGAGTCACGATCCGCCGCCATTCACCGAGCAGCCGTTCTCTCCGTAGAGCTGGCGCTAGATCCGGCCAGTAGGCGCGCTGCTTGCTCATCTTGTAGGGCAGCCGTCTGGGAGCCTTGGCCAGTTCGACCAGGGCGGGATGCGGATAGACCTCCATCAGGCCCTTCCGTGTGAGCCCTGTCGTCAGCAGGTCGTATCCGTGGAGAGCAAACCCGGCCCGGAGGTTGTCGCTGATCGGGCCAGGGCGGGTCGCGCTTGGGGTGTGGGTTCCGCACGCCCGGCCGCCATAGGCCCGGGAGACGGCGTTGTCGGCGGCTCTGCGGCAGGTGATGGCCTCGTGGGCGAGCGGCATGTCGACCGCCACGATGTCGACCGCGGCCGAGGCGATCGAGGCGGATCGTTCCAGCAGCCTGCCGGGATCGGCGACAGAACCCCGCCAGCGCTGGCTGGCGTCGTGGTCCGCCGGGGCGAGATAGGCGTCATATGAAGAGGCGACGCCGAGCAGTCGCCATTCGCCGCCCGTATCGCTGATCAGGGCGAGGCCGCTGGGTTCGGTCGCGGTCCATGCCGCGTCTACGCCAAGCACTAACATGAAAGACCTCCACCTCGATCACGCCGGGTGTCGAGGCGAGCGTTTCTGGCCCGCCGCGCCGCCAATCCTAGTTGAGTCTCAGCCGCACCCGCTCTCTTGCCGCGCGGGCGGCGATGGTCGCGCCGCCGTCCAGGGTCTGGGCGCGCGACAGGGCCTGCAGCGCGCCGGCCAGGGCGCCTTGGCCCTCGCGCGCGGCGGCGACGTCGAGCCAGGGGTGGTGGTCGGTGGGGTCGAGCAGGGCGCGGCGCAGGGCCGAGCGCTCGGCGCGGGCCCAGTCGCGCGACTGCTGGGCGCGGGCGAAGATGTTGTTCTGTAGGCGGATCAAGACGGCGCGGTCGGAGATCGGGGCCATCAGCTGGTCCAGCCGCGCGGCGACGTCGGGCATCAGGCCGGTGCGCAGGGCCCGGCGCGACAGCTCCGACGGCAGCACCACCCGGCCCTCGCTGAACGGGTCGAGCGCCAGCGGGCCTTCGTCGGTCTCAATGCGCAGCAGGAAGTGGCCGGGGAAGTCGACGCCGTTGACGTCGAGCCCGGTCTCGCGGGCGGCGTGGATGTAGAACACCCCCAGCGCAACCGGCAGGCCCTTGCGGCGCTCGGCGATGGCGATGACGTCGGCGTTGTCGGGATGGTCGTAGGTCAGGAGGTCGCCGGTCAGGCGCAGGTCGCCGGCCATGGCCTCGGCGATGGCTTCCTCGGGCGACTCGCTCTGCATGCGGGTCTTCAGGCGCTCGACGGCCGAGCGGGCGAGATCCAGGGCCGGCTGTTCGTCGCGGTCCGGATCGTCGTGCACGGCGCAGGCCAGGGCCGCGTCGAACAGTGGGAAGGCCTCGTCGTCGTGCTCGCCGGCGCGGGTCAGGATGGCTTCGGCTTCGTCGCGGGTCATGCCCAGGCCCTCCCGTCGTCGGGCCAGGCGTCGGGCACGTGGCGGGGCAGGCGGCCGGGCGTCATGGCCAGCAGGTCCAGCCGCACGGCCATGCCCTTGAGACCGGCGCGCGTCGCCGCGGCCAGCGCGCCCGCGCGGCGCAGGCGCATCCGTTGTTCGAAGCTCACGGCTTCCAGCGCCGCCTCCAGGCTCGTCCGACTCTTGACCTCGACAACGATCAAGACGCGTCCGCGTTGCGCCAGGATGTCGATCTCTCCGGCCCTGGTCGCCAGGCGGAAGCCCAGGACGCGGTAGCCCTTGAGCATCAGCCAGGCGGCCGCCCAGGCCTCGGCGCGCCGGCCCGAGCGTCGCGCGGCCGCGCCGCGGACCTTGCGGATCTCGCGCAGCGGCGGGGCCGTCATCCGGCGTCCTTCAGGGCCAGGGCCTGGCGGTAGAGGTCCTTGCGCGACAGGCCCAGGGCCTTGGCCACCTCGGACGCCGCCTCGCCCAGGGGCAGACGGGTCATGGCCTCGCGCAGGGCGGCCTCGGCGTCGTCGGCGCTGGCGGCCTTCTCCTCGCCGGGACCCACCAGGATGACGATCTCGCCCTTGGGGCTCTCGAAGCGGGGGTCGACGGCCAGTTCCGCCAGCGGGCCGCGCACGCAGGTCTCGTAGAGCTTGGTCAGTTCGCGGCAGACGGCGGCCGGGCGTTCGCCGCCGAACACGGCGGCCATGTCGGCCAAGGTGTCGTCCACCCGCGAGGCGCCCTCGAAGAAGATCAGGGTGGCGCGGGTCGAGGCGAATTCCTCGAGGAAGGTGCGGCGGGCGCCGCTCTTGGGCGGCGGGAAGCCGGCGAACAGGAAGCGGTCGGTAGGCAGGCCGGCCAAGGTGAGCGCCGCAAGGGCGGCGGAAGCGCCGGGGATCGGGAACACCGGATGGCCGGCCGCGATGGCCTCGCGGGCCAGGCGATAGCCGGGGTCCGACACCATCGGCGTGCCGGCGTCCGACACCAGGGCCACGCGCTCGCCGGCCTCCAGCCGTTCGAGGATGGCGGGGATGGCGCGCTCGGCCACGTGCTCGTCGTGGCGCTCCAGCTTGGTCTTGATGGAGTAGGCCGACAGCAGCTTGCCGGTCACGCGGGTGTCCTCGGCCAGCAGCAGGTCGCAGGCGGCCAGGACGTCGAGCGCCCGCAGGGTGATGTCGCGCAGGTTCCCGATCGGCGTGGCGACCAGGTAGAGGCCGGGCGCGAGCGGGGCGTCGGACAGGACGGGCGGGGGAAGCAAACGGCTCAAGCGGCGGTACTTTCCGTTGAGTGGGCCGGGCCGGGGCCCGCGAAGCGAGACGTTATCAGGTCGCGAGCACGCCTGTCAGCCGGTCGAGGACCAATCGGCCTTGGCGGGTGGCGCGCAACCGAACCGGGTCATCGACCAGAAGTCCCGCCTCGACCAGCGATTTCACCTTGGGCGTGTCCGGGAAGAGGTCCAGCGCGGTCATTTCGGCGAAGGCGACGCCGTCGTCGATGCGCAGGCCCAGCAGCAGGCGCTCCTCGGCGGCCTCGACGGGGGTGAGGTCCTCCCGCTCGAAGCCGGTCCCGTCGGCGGCCACGGCGGCGATGTAGTCGGCGATCCTGGCGCGGGCGGCGGTGGCGACCTTGCCCGAGGCCAGGGTCAGGCGGCCATGGGCGCCGGGGCCCACGCCCACATAGTCGACGCCCCGCCAGTAGACGAGGTTGTGGCGCGAGCGGGCGGCCGCGCCCCGGGCGTGGTTGGAAACCTCGTAGGCGTCGAAGCCGGCGGCCTCCAGCACCTCCTGCGTGGTCTCGAACAGCTGGGCGGCCAGGTCCTCGTCGGGCGGGACGATCTTGCCGCGACCGACGGCGCGGTCGAAGGCGGTGCCAGCCTCGATGGTCAGCTGGTAGGGCGAGACGTGCTCGGGCCCGTAGGCCAGCATCTCCGCCAGCTCCTCGCGCCAGGCGGCGTCGGTCTGGCCGGGGCGGGCGTAGATCAGGTCGACCGAAAGGCGTGGAAACAGGCGCGCGGCCGTGGCGATCGCGCGGCGGGCCGAGCCGGCGTCGTGGTTGCGGCCCAGCATCTTCAGCGAGGCGTCGTCCAGCGCCTGGACGCCCAGCGACAGCCGCGCCACGCCCGCGTCGGCCAGCGCCTCGAAGCGGCCGGCCTCGGCGTCGGTGGGATTGGCCTCGAGGCTGATCTCCAGGTCGCCCTTCGGGGTCCACAGGGCCTTGGCGGTCTCGATCACGCGGGCGACGGCGGCCGGATCCATCAGCGAGGGCGTGCCGCCGCCGAAGAAGATCGAGAGCAGCCGCCGCTCGCCCGTCAGGGCGCGCTGGGCGGTCATGTCGGCGACGATGGCGTCGGCCAGCGCCGCCTGCTCGTCGGTCCGACCCCGGTCGCGCACGACGTTGAAGTCGCAATAGGGGCAGATGCGGGCGCAGTAGGGCCAGTGGACGTAGAGGCCTAGGGGAGGGAGGGGCTGGTCCACTATCCCCGATCTCCCTTCACCGTCATGCCGGGCGTAACGAGGCGGAGAGCCGGGACCCAGGGGCCGTGCGCACCGCCCTTGGGTCCTGGTTCTCCGCGCTGCGCGCTGCGGCCGGGATGACGAGGGTGGTTACTCAAACAGCGCCGCCTTCAGCTTCTCGAAGGCCACGGCGCGGTGGCTCATGGCGTCCTTCTGGGCCGGCTCCATCTCGCCGAAGCTCTGGTCGTGGCCGCCCGGCACGAAGATCGGATCGTAGCCGAAGCCCTTGTCGCCGCGGGCGGGGAACACCAGGGTCCCGTGCACCTCGCCCTGCACCACCACGGCCGGGCCGCCGTTCGGCCACGCCACCGCCAGAGCGCAGGTGAACCAGGCCGAGCGGTCTTCGGAGCCCGTCTCCTCGATGCGCTCGGCCACCTTGTCCATGGCCATGGCGAAGTCCTTGGCCGGGCCGGCCCAGCGGGCCGAATAGATGCCCGGCGCGCCGTCCAGCGCGGTCACCGACATGCCGGAGTCGTCGGCCAGCGACACCTCGCCCGACAGGTCGGCGGCGTGGCGGGCCTTGAGCAGGGCGTTGCCCTCGAAGGTGGTCTCGGTCTCGTCCGGCTCGGGCAGGCCCAGGGCGCCGGCGGCCAGCACCTCGAAACGGCCGTCGAGCAGGGCGGCCAGCTCCTTGGCCTTGCCCGGATTGTGGGTGGCGGCGACGATCTTCTGGCCGTTGATCAGTTTCAGGGTCATCGCGGCGCTCCCAGGCAAAAACCGAGGCCGTTTAGACCCCCGGGACGCGCCCGCCGCAAGGCCGATCATTGCGAAAGTTTAATATCGTTTATCGATAAGCGGCATTGTTCGATGGCCAGGGATCGCCGATCCTGGCGTCATCGAGGAAGGCCCCGCGCCGGCCGTCGATCCGCCCCTGTCCGGAACCGCAAGATGACGTTGCCCCGCCTGTTCAGCCTCCTGGAATCCTCGGCCGTCCGCCTGTCGACCCTGGTGCTGATCGTGGGGCTGCCGATCTCGGCCGTGACGTTCCTGGCCCACACGCTCTAGACTTCAATCCCGCGACCGCCTGGGGAGGCGAGTCGCCCCCGCGCGCTGAGCGCGCGGCAACCTTTTGGATCTTGGCGGGGACGAACCCATGCGCGCCTTGGGGCCAGGCTCGGTATCGAGCTTCCTGAAGATCATTCTCGACGTCAGCTACTACGCGCTGTGGGTCTGGGTCAGCTTCCTGGCCCTGGTGACGGTGCTGGTGCTGCTGCTCAGCTTCAATCCCGACCTGCTGGCCTCGATGCTGCCGGCCGAGGCGGCCGGCATGCTGCGCAAGTACGGCGCCGGCGCGGCCGTGGCCCTGGGCGGCTGGGCGCTGATGTCCGGCGGCTGGATGGCGATCGTCGAGCGCCTGCGCAAGATCTTCGCCACCATGATCCTGGGCGACCCGTTCCATCCCGACAACGTGCGCCGCCTGCGGGTGATGGGCGTCGTGCTGGCCTGTCTGGAGATCGGGCGATACGTGCTGTCGGCCCTGACGCGCATCCTGGTCGGCGGCGAAAAGTCGTCCGAGGGATCCTTCACCCTCACCGCCTGGTTCTCGGTCCTGGTCGTCTTCGTCCTGGCCGAGGTGTTCCGCGAGGGCGCCCGCCTTCGTCGCGAAGCCGAACTGACCATCTGATCGCGCAAGCCAGAGACCCGCATGTCCATCCGCGTCAATCTCGACCGCGTGCTGCTCGAACGCCGCATGTCGCTGACCGAACTGTCCGACCGCGTCGGCGTGACCCTCGCCAACCTGTCGATCCTGAAGACCGGCAAGGCCCGAGCCATCCGCTTCTCGACCCTCGACGCGCTGTGCCGCGAACTGGGCTGCCAGCCGGGCGACCTGATGACCTTCGAGCACGGCCCCGGCGACGGGGGCGACGGCGAAGGGGCCTGAGGCAGGCTTGCGGGCGGGGCCGGCGCGCCTCACCTGTGGGCCATGCAAATCGTCTGTCCATCCTGTGGGGCGGCCAATCGCCTGCCCGAAGACCGCGACCCGGCCGCGGCCAAGTGCGGCCGCTGCAAGAACGCCATCTTCGCCGGCGCGCCGATCGAGGTCGACGCCGCCGGCCTCGACCGGCATCGCCGCCTGACCAGGGGCGCGGCCGTGCTGCTCGACGTCTGGGCCCCGTGGTGCGGACCGTGCCGGGCCATGGCACCCAACTACGCCGCCGCCGCCGGCAAGCTCGAGCCGGGCGTGCGCCTGCTGAAGCTGAATTCGGAAGCCCACCCGGCGCCGGCCTCGGCCCTGGGCGTCAGCGGCATCCCGGCCCTGATCCTGTTCCGCGACGGCGCGGTGGTCGCCCGCTCGGCCGGCCTGATGAGCGCGCCGCAGATCGTCGACTGGACGAGCCGGGCGCTGAGCTGAGTTTTCCCTCCCCCTTGATGGGGGAAGGGAGATTTCTTTCCGACAGGAGCTTACGGACATGATCGAACGTATCGGCAAGGCGGCGCGGTGGAGCGACGCGGTGGTCTTCAACGGCGTGGTGTTCCTGTCGGGCCACGTGGCCGAGGAAACGCGCGGCCAGTCGGTGCTGGAGCAGACCCGCGAGGTGCTGGCCCAGATCGACGAGACCCTGGCGCAGGCCGGGTCGAGCAAGGACAAGCTGCTCAGCGTGACCATCTACCTGGCCGACATGGCCGGCTTCGACGAGATGAACCAGGCCTGGGACGCGTGGGTCGATTCCGACAATCCGCCGGCCCGGGCGACGGTCGAGGCGCGCCTGGCGCGGCCGACCATGGCCGTCGAGATGACGGCGATCGCGGCGCGGTAGGCGCCGCTCGAGCATCCCTGGCGCGGGCGCTGGTCAAGCTTCGGGTTGACTTCGGCGCGCGAGGGTTGAGAAGGGCGGCTGGATCATCGTGGAGGGCGATTTGGCGCTGAACATCGCGGGCGTCTGTCCGGCCTGCCAAGCCGGCGGGGTCACCTTCTCCTGGACCCAGTGCTTCAACCGGAGCGCCTTAACCCGCTGCCGGAAATGCGACAAAGCCCTGGAATCGCGGCTGTCGCTGGCGACCTATCTGCTGATGGTCGTCTACCTGCAGGTCTGGACGGTCGGTGGGGCCCTGGCGCTGCTGGCCGCGGTGCTCGGCGGGGCCTGGCTCTGGGCCTGCGCGATCCTGGCGGCGTTCTATGTCTGCGTCGCGGCGCCCGCCCGGTGGCTGCGCACCCTGGACGTCAGGCTCTACAATCCGCTGGCCCTCTGAGGGGCGTCGGGCGGGCGAACGACGCTTGGTCGTGCGCCCGCCCGGGTCTCTTACTTGCCGCCGATCGCGGCGCGCTGGAAGGCGAACAGCTCGCCGATGCCCTTTTCGGCCAGGCCGAACAGGGTGTCGAACTCGCCGCGGGTGAAGCCGCGCTTCTCGCCGGTGGCCTGGATCTCGACGATGTCGCCGCCGCCGGTCAGCACGAAGTTGCCGTCGGCCTCGGCATTGGAGTCTTCCTCGTAGTCGAGGTCGAGGACGGGGGTGTCCTTGAACACGCCGCAGGAGACGGCGGCCACCTGGCCCAGGATCGGGTCGGCCTTCAGCACGCCCTCTTCCAGCAGGTAGTTGGTCGCCAGGCGCAGGGCGACCCAGGCGCCGGTGATGGCGGCGGTGCGGGTGCCGCCGTCGGCCTGGATGACGTCGCAGTCGAGGCTGATCTGGCGCTCGCCCAGGGCCTTGAGGTCGACCACGGCGCGCAGGGAGCGGCCGATCAGGCGCTGGATTTCCTGGGTGCGGCCGGTCTGCTTGCCCGTGGCGGCCTCGCGGCGGCCGCGGGTGTGGGTGGCGCGGGGCAGCATGCCGTACTCGGCGGTGACCCAGCCGGCGCCCTTGTTGCGCATCCAGCCGGGGACGTTCTCCTCGACCGTGGCCGTGACCAGCACCTTGGTGTGGCCGAAACCGATCAGGCACGAGCCTTCGGCATAGCGGTTGACGCCGGTCTCAAGCGTGACGGCGCGAAGCTGGTCGGGGGCGCGTTCGGACGGACGCATGGGCAAACTCCGGTCTAGTCGGCTCCAGGAGAGCCGAAGGGTCTGGTCGTATCTGAAGGCGCCGCTTATCCTCCCCCGGACGGGAACCTCCAAGTCCCCGCTCGATTTTTTCGACATCCGTTCCTATCTCGAAGGGCCATGACGCAGCTTTTTCCGGGACCGATCGCTCGGACGCCCGGCCTGACCGAGCTGGACGCCCGCGCCCGCGACATCTTCCGCCGGGTGGTCGAAGGCTATCTGGAGACCGGCGAGCCGGTCGGATCGCGCACCCTTTCGAAGGGCGGCGTCCAGCTGTCGCCGGCCTCGATCCGCAACACCATGCAGGACCTGGCGCAGCTGGGGCTGCTCGACGCGCCCCACACCAGCGCGGGCCGCATGCCCACGCACGCGGGCCTGCGGATGTTCGTCGACGGCTTTCTGGAGGTGGGCGACGTCGGCGAGGACGAGCGGCGCGAGATCGAAAGCCGTCTCTACGCCAAGGGCCGCACCTTCGAGGAGGCGCTGAACGAGGCCTCGGCCATCCTGTCGGGCCTGGCCGGCGGGGCCGGCATCGTCGTCACCCCCGTCCGCGAGGGCGGCATCAAGCACGTGGAGTTCGTGGCGCTGGGCGGCGGCCAGACACTGGCGGTAATGGTCTTCGAGGACGGCGCGGTCGAGAACCGGCTGATGCGGGGCGGGGCGGGGCTGACGCCCTCGGCCTTCCAGGAGGCGTCGAACTTCCTCAACGCCCGCCTGCGCGGCCGCACCCTGACCGAGGCCAAGGACGAGATCCGCGCCGAGCTGGAGACCGCCCGCCGCCAGCTGGACGAGACCGCCGCGCGCCTGGTCGAGGACGGCCTGGCCGCCTGGGGCGGCGGGGAGGGGGCCGAGCGGGCCCTGATCGTGCGCGGCCGCGCCAACCTGCTGGCCGACGCCTCGGCCCGCGAGGATCTGGAGCGCGTGCGCCAGTTGTTCGACGACCTGGAGCAGAAGGGCCAGCTGATCGGCCTGCTCGACGACGTGCGCGACGCCGAGGGCGTGCGCATCTTCATCGGGGCCGAGACGCGACTCTTTTCGCTTTCGGGTTCCTCCGTGATCGCGGCGCCCTATATGACGGGGCGACAGAAGGTGCTGGGCGCGATCGGCGTGATCGGCCCCACGCGTTTGAACTATGCCCGGGTGATCCCGCTGGTGGACTATACCGCCCGCGTGCTCGGCCGGATGATCGATGGATGAGGACTGTTTGGAAATGACCGACGAGCAAACGCCGGCCGAAGACGTCGCTTTCGAAGCCGAGGACCTGGCCCAGGAAATCGAGGCCCTGAAGGCCGAGATCGGGGCGATGAAGGACCAGGCGCTGCGCTATGCGGCCGAGGCCGAGAACGTCAAGCGCCGCGCCGAGCGCGAGATGAACGACGCCCGCGCCTACGCCATCCAGAAGTTCGCCCGCGACCTGCTGGGCGTGGCCGACAACCTGTCGCGCGCCACCGCCCACAGCCCGCGCGATTCTCAGGACGCGGCGGTGAAGAACTACATCGTCGGCATCGACATGACCGAGAAGGAGCTGCTGGGCGCCTTCGAGCGCAACGGCCTCAAGAAGATCGACCCGCCCAAGGGCGAGAAGTTCGATCCCCACCTGCACCAGGCCGTCATGGAGCAGCCTTCGGACGAGGTCGCCGCCGGCGGCGTCATCACCGTTCTGCAGGCCGGCTACGAGCTGATGGGCCGTCTGGTGCGCCCGGCCATGGTCGCCGTGGCCGCCAAGGGCTCGACCGGCCCGGCCCCGGCCGAACCGCCCGCCGCGGCGGCCAACCCCTACGCCGCCTCCGGCGACGAGTCGGGCGGGTCGTTCGACACCAAGGCTTGAGGACAGGGCCCTCTCCGCAAGGAGGGGGCCTTTTTCTTTGGGGCTGATTCTCTTCCGTAAAATCGCCGCGAAAGCGGGGACCCAGGCGTTTTGTCGTCGAGCGCCATGGGTTTCAGAAAAAGCCTGGGCCCCCGCTTTCGCGGGGGTTTTACGGCGCGGGGAAGCGGCCCTCAGGCCGCCGCCTTTTCCTTGCCCACCTTGCTCCACACCCGCTCATGCAGGTTGAAGGCCACGGTCTGAACCATGGGCTCGACGATGCCGACGGCCAGGGCCACGCGCCAGTCGCGGGTCAGGGCGTAGGCGACGGCGATGGCCACCGTCAGGTGCATGGTGGCGTAGGTGGCGGTCTTGATGGCGAGGCGCATGGCGCGATCTCTTGTTGCTATTGATTATCAATATAAGAAATCGACTTGACCCCGCAAGGGTTGCGAACGGGATTCGCCCACCGTCGGATGCGCCAAAAGGCCGCGCTGGGCTCTTCCCCCGCCAGCGGTTTGCGCTAATGTCCGTGGTCCATTGACGACGGGGCCGTTGCGCGAGGGGGATTCTCTTGATCGACCAGGCCCTGCGTCCAGCTTGGACCGAGAAATGAAGCTTACCATCGAGCGGGCGGCGCTGCTGAAGGCGCTGGGTCACGTGCAGAGCGTCGTCGAGCGCCGCAACACCATCCCGATCCTGTCCAACATCCTGCTGTCGGCGGATCGCGACACGCTTTCGTTCTCGGCCACCGATCTCGACATGGAGATCATCGACGAGGGCCTGGCCCAGATCGACGTGCCGGGCCAGATCACCGCGCCGGCCCACACCCTGTACGAGATCGTCCGCAAGCTGCCGGACGGTTCGGACGTGTCGCTGAACTTCAGCGGCGACGACCCGCGCCTGGTGATCCAGACCGGCCGCTCGCGCTTCAACCTGCCGGTGCTGCCGGCCGGCGACTTTCCGGTGATGAGCAACGAGGGCCTGTCGGGCCGCATCGCCGTCGACGTCAACGAGCTGATGCGCCTGATCGACAAGACGCGCTTCGCGATCTCGACCGAAGAGACCCGCTACTATCTGAACGGCCTCTATCTCCACACGGTCAACGAGGGCGGCGAGACCAAGCTGCGCGCCGTGGCCACCGACGGCCACCGCCTGGCCCTGGCCGAGATGCCGGCGCCGGAAGGTGCCGCCGGCCTGCCGGGCGTGATCGTGCCGCGCAAGACCATCGCCGAGGCCCGCCGCCTGCTGGAAGACGCCGGCGAGTCGATCGACCTGCAGGTCTCGCCCCAGAAGGTCCGCTTCGAGTTCGGCCGCGCCGCCCTGACCTCCAAGGTCATCGACGGCTCGTTCCCCGACTACATGCGCGTGATCCCAAAGGACAACGCCAAGATCCTGACGCTGGACAACGACCTGTTCGCCAAGGCCGTCGACCGCGTGGCCACCATCTCGGCCGAGAAGAGCCGCTCGGTGAAGCTGGCCATCGAGCCGGGCCGCATCACCCTGACCGTCCGCAACATGGAAGCCGGCCAGGCCGTGGAAGAGGTCGAGGTCGACTACGACGGCGAGCCCTTCGAAATCGGCTTCAACGCCCGCTACCTGCTCGACGTCTGCGGCCAGATCGGCGGCCCGCAGGCCGAGTTCCGCTTCGCCGACCCGGCCTCGCCCACCCTGGTGGTGGATCCGACCGATCCGGGCGTGAAGTACGTGCTGATGCCGCTGCGGGTTTAAAACCCGGGCTTTCCCTTCTTCCGTAAAACCCCCGCGAAAGCGGGGGCCCAGGTGTTTTATCGTCGAGCGCCGCGCGTTTCAGAAAAAGCCTGGGTCCCCGCTTTCGCGGGGATTTTACGGAGTGGGGGGATGGCGTTCTACGTCTACATCGTCGCCAGCCGCCGCAACGGAACGCTCTACATCGGTCATACGGACGACCTGGCTCGTCGCACCTGGGAGCATCAGGAAAAGGTCTATCCGGGCTTCACCCGCAAGTACGACGTCGGGATCCTGGTCTGGTACGAGGTTCACGACACCCGCGAGTCCGTGCTGATCCGCGAGCGCCAGATGAAGAAATGGCGGCGGCTCTGGAAGCTGGAACTCATCGAACGCACCAACGCGGGCTGGCGCGATCTGGCCCAGGATCTGAACTGCTAGATCGACCGGAGACGCCCTCGTGAAATCACGCCTGTTCGCCCTCAGCCTCGCCCTGGCGCTGTCGACCTCGACCCTGGCTCTCGCCCAGAACGCGCCGGTCGAGCGCCGCGAGATCGGCAATCAGATCCTCGAGAACGTGCCGACGGCCGATCCGGCGATCCGGGCCGGCCTGGCGCGCTACCAGAACGCCCGCAGCGCCAGCTTCCAGGACTGGGCGGCCGGCGGCGGCATGCTGGTCGTCACGCGCTTTGGCAACACCAACCAGATCCACCAGGTCGCCGCGCCCGGCGCCGACCGCAGCCAGCTGACCTTCCACGACGAGCCGGTCAGCGGCGTCCACACCCTGCCGGGCGGCGAGGTGCTGTTCTCCAAGGACACCGGCGGCGACGAGTGGTTCCAGCTGTTCGTCCGCGACGCCTCGGGCAAGGAGGTCCAGCTGACGGAAGCCGGGACCCGCAACCAGTCGCCGGCCTGGTCGGGCGACGGCAAGGTGCTGGTCTGGAGCCGGGCGACCAAGGGCTCGGCCAACTACGACGTCGTCATGCGCGATCCGTCCGCGCCCGACGGCCGCCGCGTGATCTTCAAGGGCGAGGGCCAGGTCTCGCCGATCGACGTCTCGCCCGACGGCAAGACCGTGCTGCTGGGCCGCTACTACTCGATCGGCGAAAGCAAGCGCTGGCTGCTCGACGTGGCCAGCGGCAAGACCACCGAGCTGAACCCGGCGAAGGGCAAGGTCTCGTACGACGGCGGCCTGTTCACGCCGGACGGCAAGTCGATCCTGATGTTGTCGGACGAGGGCTCGGACTTCATGCGCCTCGTCGAATTCGACCTGGCCACCGGCAAGAAACACCTGGTCTCGGGCGAGCGTCCCTGGGACGTCGAGGACTTCAAGCTGTCGAAGGACGGCCGGGTGCTGGCCTACGTGGTCAACGAGGACGGCTATTCCAAGCTGGTCGTGCAGGACTTCCGCACCCGCCGCGCCCTGCCGCAGCCGACCCTGCCGGGCGGGGTGGTCTCCAACCTCGCCTTCTCGGAAGACGGCTCCAAGCTCGGCTTCTCCCTGGCCACGCCGACGGCGGCCAGCGACGCCTGGAGCTTTGATCTCTCCAACGGCCAGGTCACGCGCTGGACGGCCTCGGAGCTGGGCGGCCTGGACGCCAAGGCGCTGGTCAGCCCCGAGCTGGTGCGCTTTTCCTCGTTCGACAAGCGCTCGATCCCGGCCTTCGTCTACAAGCCCAAGCTGGCCGCCGGACAAAAGGCTCCCGTGATCATCGACATCCACGGCGGTCCGGAAGGCCAGTCGCGGCCGGTCTTCAACCCGTTCCACCAGCACACCGTGGCCGAGTTGGGGGCGGCGGTGATCGTCACCAACGTTCGCGGCTCGTCGGGTTACGGCAAGACCTTCCTCAATCTCGACAACGCCGAGAAGCGCGAGGACTCGGTCAAGGACATCGGCGCGCTGCTGGACTGGATCAAGACGCAGCCGGACCTCGATCCGAACCGCGTGGTGGTCTACGGCCAGTCCTATGGCGGCTACATGTCGCTGGCGGTGATGACCCACTATTCCGATCGCCTGGCCGGCGGGGTCGAACGCTACGGCATCTCCAACTTCGTCTCGTTCCTGCAGAACACCGAGGCCTATCGCCGGGATCTTCGCCGGGCCGAGTACGGCGACGAGCGCGACCCGAAGATGCTGAAGGCCTTCGAGACGATCTCGCCGCTCAACAACGTTTCCAGGATCACCAAGCCGATGCTGGTCATGCAGGGCTGGAACGACCCGCGGGTGCCCAAGTCGGAGTCCGACCAGGTGGTCGCCAAGCTGCGCGAGAAGGGCGTGGAGACCTGGTACGTCCAGTTCAAGGACGAGGGCCACGGCTTCGCCAAGAAGATCAACAACGACCGCCGCCGCGAGGTCGAGACCCAGTTCCTGCAGAGGGTGCTGGGGACCGGCGCTAGCCAGTGAGCAATCGGGGCGGTCCCGCCGGCCTGCTGCGCGAGGACCGCTTCGACGACCTCTTCGACCGCATGCTGACCCTGTGGGCGGCGATCGACTTCGCCGGCTGCTCGACTTGGTTCGAACGGTCGGAAGCGGTCGCCGCCGCCTTTTCCTCGCTGGCGCACGCGGTCGATCTTTCTGCGATGAACGTCGCGGTGCATCGGGCGATCGCCGAGGATGCGCCGTTCGAGGCTCCGGTGCGCGAGCTGGCGGATCGCGCCATCGCCCGCGAGGTCTTCGAGGTCGAGATGCGCCGCGTTCTGCTGGGCGCGGCGGGCGTCTGGCGGCTGGCCGACGTCGAGGTGGCGCGGGGGTATTTCGGGTAGGGCGGTTTCCCGTACTCCCCAAATCTTTGTCATCCCGGCCGCAGCGAAGCGGAGAGCCGGGACCCAGGGCCGGCGCGGTGCGGTTGCCCCTGGGGCCCGGGTCTGCGGCCCGCTGCGCGGCCCTCCGCCCGGGATGACGATGTTGAATGTACTGTAAATCCTATGGTGGAGTAGGGATTTACTGCGCTCTTGCCCCCCGTCGCCGCCCCATGCCAACGTCCGTTTCATAAAAAAACGGGAGAGGCTCGCCATGGCCAAGATCAGCTACATGACCGTCGGTTCGAACAAGCTGGAGGAGGCCAAGGCCTTCTACGACGCCCTGCTGGGGTCGATCGGCATGCGGCCGCTGTTCGAGCACCCCTCGGGCGGCCGGCTCTATCGTGGCAAGGGTGTGGGCATGTTCGGCGTGCTGGGCCCCTATGACGGAAACGCCGCCTGCATCGGCAACGGCATGATGGGCGGCTTCGACTTCGACACCCGCGAGGAGGTCGACGCCTTTCACGCCAAGGCCATCGAGCTTGGCGGAACCTGCGAGGGCGCGCCGGGCGAGCGCATGCCCAAGGCCTATTTCGCCTATTTCCGCGATCTCGACGGCAACAAGCTGTGTGCGTACCGGCTGGGCGAGTGAGCGTAAGGGCCGGGCCGCGAAGGGGGCGACTTGCACCCTAAGATATTCTTCGGCGAAGATGCGATCTTGGGTTTTGTGTGGCGACGGGGGGAGCCAATGGCCTTGTTCTACGACCGTGATCCTTCGCCGGGTTACCCCTTCTTCTTCGGGTTCGAGGCGCAGGGTCGCGGGAACGAGTCGGTCAACGTCCACATACGGATTGAAGGCCGCCCCCCTGTAAGCTTCTCTGCGCAGCCGCCCTTCTACCCGAGCAGCATCGACATCCCGGCCGACGCCGATGGTGAGACCCTGTCCATCCGCGTGTCCTCCCCGGGTTTCGTCGACCATCTCGACTTCACGATCCGGCCGGATCCGGACGAGGAATTCCTGCCCGAGGACGCAAAGAAGATGTGGCGCTACCCCAACGGCGGAAAGAAAGGCCGCGAACGCGGCGGCTAGGCTCGCGCGCTTAGACGGGAAGGTGCGGGGGAACGACCAGCGGGAGAGGTTTCAGTCCGGGCCGTCCTGCCTTAAAGACACGCCCATGGCGTCCGCCACCATCGCCCGCCTGCGGCTCACCGACTTCCGATCCTACGAGCGCGCCGATCTTCAGGTCGGCGGGCGCAGCGTCTACCTGTTCGGACCCAACGGCGCGGGCAAGACCAACCTCCTGGAAGCCGTCAGCCTGCTGTCGCCGGGCAAGGGCCTGCGCGGGTCGAGCCTAGCCGAGGTGGGCCGCCGGCTGCCGGGCGAGAGCGTCGGCCGGGCCTGGGCCGTGGCCGCCGAAGTCGAGCAGGCCGACGGCGAGCTGCTGAAGGTCGGCACGGGCACGGAATTGGCCGGCGCCGCGCGCCGCATCGTCCGCATCGAGGGTGAGACCGTGCCGCCGGGACGCCTGGCCGACCACGTGCGGCCTATGTGGCTGACCCCGGCTCAGGATCGCCTGTTCCTCGAGGCCGCCTCCGACCGCCGCAAGTTCTTCGACCGGCTGGTGTTCGCCGCGGAACCCTCCCACGCCAGCCACGCCAACGCCTACGACAAGGCCCAGCGCGAGCGCATGCGCCTGCTGTCCGACGCCGCCGAAGGCGGGGCGCCCGCCGATCCGGCCTGGCTGACGGTGCTGGAGGCGCGGCTTGCCGCGGCCGGGGCGCTGATGGCCCACGCCCGGGCGCGGACGCTCACCGCCCTGCAGGCCGAGATCGACGGACGCGGCGACCGGCCGTTCCCGCAGGCGCGCCTAGCCCTCACCGGAGCGTGGGAGCAGATGGCCCTCACCGGCGCCGACGAGGCCGAGATCGAGCTTCAGCTGGCGAGCGCGCTGGCCGCCGCGAGGCCCCGCGACGGGGCGGCGGGAAGGGCCTTGACCGGTCCGCACCGGGGCGATCTGGCGGTGTTCCACGTCGACAAGGACCGTCCGGCCTCGGAATGCTCCACCGGAGAGCAAAAAGCGCTGATTTTGAACCTGGTTTTGGCCCAGGCGGCGAGACTTTCGCGTGCGGAATCCGCGCCGAATCCTATAGTGTTGCTCGACGAAGTCGCCGCGCATCTCGACCTTACCCGGCGAGCCGCTCTGGCCGATGAACTCACGGCGCTCAAGCTCCAGGCCTTCCTCACCGGCACGGACGAGTCGCTGTTCGACCACCTCAAGGGTCGGGCGTTGGGCGTGCGCGTCAGCGAGGCCGGCCTGACCCCCCTTGAGTTTACGGCTCTGGAAGACGAATGACCGAGAATACCGAAGGCCAAGTTCCCGAAGCTCCCGAAGAAGCCGTCGCCGGCGAATACGGCGCGGACTCGATCAAGGTCCTCAAGGGCCTCGACGCGGTGCGCAAGCGTCCCGGCATGTACATCGGCGACACCGACGACGGCTCGGGCCTGCACCACATGGTCTACGAGGTGGTGGACAACGCCATCGACGAAGCCCTGGCCGGCCACGCCACCAAGGTCCAGGTGATCCTCAACGCCGACGGCTCGGTGACGGTCACCGACGACGGGCGCGGCATCCCCACCGACATCCACGAGGGCGAAGGGGTCTCGGCGGCCGAGGTCATCATGACCCAGCTGCACGCCGGCGGTAAGTTCGACCAGAACAGCTACAAGGTCTCGGGCGGCCTGCACGGCGTGGGCGTCTCGGTCGTCAACGCGCTGTCGGACTGGCTGGAGCTGCTGATCCACCGCAACGGCAAGGTCCACCAGATGCGCTTCGAGCGCGGCGACGCGGTGACCTCGCTGAAGGAAACCGGCGTCTCGCCGGTGCGCGAGGACGGCCCCAAGGCCGGCGAGGTGCTGACCGGCACCGAAGTGACCTTCTTCCCGTCGAAGGACACCTTCGCCTTCATCGAATTCGACCGGAAGACCCTGGAGCACCGCCTGCGCGAGCTGGCGTTCCTGAACTCGGGCGTCACGATCTGGTTCAAGGACAACCGCGACGCCGAGCCGTGGGAAGAGAAGCTCTATTTCGAGGGCGGCATCGAGGCCTTCGTGCGCCACCTCGACAAGGCCAAGACCCCGCTGCTCAAGGCGCCGATCACAGTGCGCGGCCGCAAGGACAAGGTCGAGCTCGATCTCGCCATGTGGTGGAACGACAGCTACCACGAGCACATGCTGTGCTTCACCAACAACATTCCGCAGCGGGATGGCGGCACGCACCTTTCGGCCTTCCGCGGCGCCCTGACCCGGGTGATCACCAGCTACGCCGAGAGCTCGGGCATCCTGAAGAAGGAAAAGGTCAACCTGGGCGGCGAAGACAGCCGCGAAGGCCTGACCTGCGTGCTGTCGGTCAAGGTGCCGGACCCCAAGTTCAGCTCGCAGACCAAGGACAAGCTGGTCTCGTCGGAAGTGCGCCCGGCCGTGGAAAGCATGGTCGCCGAGGGCCTGTCGACCTGGTTCGAGGAACACCCGAACGAAGCCAAGCAGATCGTCAGCAAGATCGCCGAGGCCGCCGCGGCCCGCGAAGCCGCCCGCAAGGCGCGCGAACTGACCCGCCGCAAGAGCGCGCTCGACATCACCAGCCTGCCCGGCAAGCTGGCCGACTGCTCGGAACGCGACCCGGCCAAGTCCGAAATCTTCATCGTCGAGGGTGACTCGGCCGGCGGCAGCGCCAAGCAGGCCCGCAACCGCGACAACCAGGCCGTCCTGCCGCTGCGCGGCAAGATCCTGAACGTCGAGCGGGCGCGCTTCGACAAGATGCTGTCGTCCGACCAGATCGGCACGCTGATCACGGCGCTGGGCGCCGGCATCGGCCGTGACGACTTCAACCCGGACAAGGTGCGCTACCACAAGATCGTGCTGATGACCGACGCCGACGTCGACGGCGCCCACATCCGCACCCTGCTGCTTACCTTCTTCTACCGGCAGATGCCGCAGCTGATCGAACGCGGCTACATCTACATCGCCCAGCCGCCCCTCTACAAAGCCGCCAAGGGCAAGTCGTCGCGCTACCTCAAGGACGACGCCGAGATGGACGCCTTCCTGGTGGACGAGGGCGTCGACGGCGCCGAGCTCGACCTGGCCTCGGGCGAGCGCCTGATCGGCCAGGACCTGCTGGCCCTGGTGCAGCTGGCCCGCTCGGCCAAGGCCAATATCGACCGCCTGGCGGCCCGCGCCCCGGCCTTCGCCATCGAGCAGGCGGCCCTGGCCGGCCTGCTGGGCGAGAGCCCCAACGCGACCGCGGCGGCCGCGCGCCTCGACCTCTACAACGAGGAGGGCGACGGTCCGTGGTCGGGCGAGCGTGGCGACACCGGCTTCGTGTTCAGCCGCGTGCGCCGCGGCGTGTCGGAACGCGTCGTGCTCGACGACGTGTTGCTGCACGCCGCCGACGCGCGTCGCCTGGCCGAACGCGGCGTCAAGCTGGCCGAGGTGTTCGCCAAGCCGGCCGTGTTCCGCCGCAAGGACAAGTCGAGCACCATCCGTGGCCCGCTAGACCTGGTGCAGACCGTGCTCGACGCCGGCCGCAAGGGTCTGACCATCCAGCGCTACAAGGGCCTGGGCGAGATGAACCCCGACCAGCTGTGGGAAACCACGCTGGACGTCGACGCCCGCACCCTGCTGCAGGTCAAGGTCAACCACGCCGACGACGCCGACGACATGTTCAGCCGCCTGATGGGCGACCTGGTCGAGCCGCGCCGCGAGTTCATCCAGGAAAACGCCCTGGACGCCGAAGTCGACGTCTGACCGGCGACCAGAAGCACTCGAAGCCCTCCCGAGCCGATGGTTCGGGAGGGCTTTTTGTTTGGGGCCCGTTCAGGCCGCTGGAATGTCGGTCTTGGTTGGGCGGAAGATCTCGAACATCGCCGCCGGCTCGACGGCGATGTAGTCGCCCCGGCCGCCCCAGCGCAGGATCGGGCGTCCGGCGGGGGCGTCGTAGACGCGGTCCTCGCGGATCAGGCGGCGATCGATGTGGACGGCGACGACCTCGCCGAAGGTCATCCAGGTCTCGACCGCCTCGCCGGCCGCCGTGGTCAGCTGGAACGACTGGGTGACGCGGCATTCGAAGTTCACGGGGCTTTCCAGCACGCGCGGCGCGGCGATCAGGCTGCTTGGCGCCGGCGTCAGGCCGGCCAGTTCGAACTCGTCACGGCCGTGCTCGGCAGGGGCGGAGGTCATGTTCATCGCCTGGGCCAACTCGCGCGTGGCCAGGTTCCAGCAGAACACGCCCGTGGCCTGGACGTTGGCGATGGTGTCCTTCCAACCGGTCGAGGCGAAGCCGACGATCGGCGGGGTGTAGTTGAAGGCGTTGAAGAAGCTGTAGGGCGCCAGGTTGCGCCGCCCGGCGGCGTCGACGCTCGAGATCCAGCCGATCGGGCGCGGGCCGACGATGGAATTGAACGGGTCGTGGGCCAGGCCGTGGCCGTCGCGGGGGTGGTAGACATAGGCGTCGGCGGCGGCCATGGGCGGGGGATCCTAACCGATGGAAACCTCTCCCATGGGGAGAGGGAGGGGCCCGCGCCGAAGGCGTGGGAGGGTGAGGGGGTAAGGCCTATCCCGATTGGCTTGGGCGGGCCAACCTGAAGCGTCGAAACCCCCCACCCTCCCATGCTGCGCATGGGCCCCTCCCTCTCCCTCTGGGAGAGGGTCTCCCTTCCGGACCTCAGCTCCAGCCGCCGCCGAGCGCCTTGTAGATCGCCACCACGTCGGTGTTGACGCCCGTCTCGGCGACGGTCAGCGAGTCTTCCGCCGCCAGCAGGGTGCGTTCGGCGTCGAGCAGGACGAGGAAGTCGATGCCGCCTTCCTTGTACTGGATTCGGGCCAGTTCGGCGGCGCGGCGGGAGGCGGCGGCCTGGTCGGCCAGGCTCTTCAGCCGGGCCTGGCGCTGGGCGTAGGAGACCAGCGCCGTCTCCAGGTCCTCGATCGCCGCCAGCACCGTCTGGTCGTAGGCCGCCAGGGCCGCGTCGTTGCGGGCTTCCGCCGCCTTCAGCCGCGCGCGGGCGCCACCGAGGTCGAGGGCGGGCCAGCTGACCGCCGGGGCGACCGACCAGGCCTGGCTGACGCTGTTTCCGAAGCCCGACGACGTGCCCGACAGGAAGCCGACGAAGCCGGTGACCCGGACGCGCGGGAAGAGGTCGGCCGTGGCCACCCCGACCTTGGCGGTCTGGGCGGCCAGGCGCCGTTCGGCCGCCTGCACGTCGGGGCGGCGGCGCAGGAAGTCGGACGCCTCGCCGATCGGCAGGGCGGCGACCAGCGGGGCCGGCTCCTCGGCGCGCGGGGCCAGCTGGGCGTCCAGCGCGCCGGGCCGCTGGCCGGTCAGCACCGCCAGGCGATAGCTGGCGCGGGTGGCGGCGGTGACGAGGTCTGGGATCGTGCCTTCGGTGGCGTTGAGGCGGGCCTCTGCGCTGGCCACGTCGATCGCCCCGCCGGCCCCGGCCTCGAACCGCACGCGGGTCAGGCGCAGGGTGTCGCGCTGGGTCTCGAGGTTGCGGCGGGCCACCGCCAGGCGGGCCTGGGCGCCGCGCAGTTCCAGGTAGTTGCGGGCGACTTCGGCGGCGACGCTCACCTGCACGTCGCGCAGGTCGGCCTGGGCGGCCCCGGCTTCGGCGCTGGCGGCCTGCACGCCCCGGCGGACGCGGCCGAAGAGGTCGATCTCCCAGGCGGCGTCCAGGCCGGCGCGATAGCTTTCGACCTCGACCCGCTGGTCGGAGAAGCCGGGCTGCTGCTGCTTGGTGTCGGTGTAGCCGCCCGAGGCGGTGACGCGCGGAAGTTGGTCCAGGCGCGCGTCCTTGAACAGGGCGCGGGCCTCGTCGACGCGGGCCACGGCGACCTTGAGGTCGAGATTGGCGGCCAGGGCCTGGGACACGAGAGCGTCCAGCGTCGGGTCGCCGAACGCCTTCCACCACTGCGCCTCGGGATTGGCGGCGGTGGAGACGGCGGGCGTGGCGTTCTGGAGGGCGACGGGGGCGGGGGCCGGGGCCTTGTAGGTCGGGCCGACGGCGCAGGCCGTGGCCAGCAGCGAGGCGCCGGCGATCAGGGCTGAGCGAAGAAGGGTCATGGGGACCTCGGGAAGTCTCCCTTCCCCCTTCGATGGGGGAAGGGGCGGGGATGGGGGTGGTGCTGAGGTGGGAGTAGGAGCGCGGCCGACGCCGCTTCACCCCCACCCCTGGCCCCTCCCCCATCGAGGGGGAGGGGAAAGGTTCTCGTCAGTGCGCCTGCGCCTCCACCGCCGGCTCCGTCTTGACGGTCGCCAGCGACTTGCGGCCCGAGAGCCGGCGGATGACGTAGTAGAACACCGGCGTCAGGATCAGGCCGAAGACGGTGACGCCCAGCATGCCGGAGAACACCGCCACGCCCATGGCCCGGCGCATCTCGGCCCCGGCCCCGTGCGACACCACCAGCGGCCAGACGCCCATGATGAAGGCGATCGAGGTCATCAGGATGGGGCGCAGGCGCAGGCGGCAGGCTTCCAGCACCGCCTGCAGCGGCGTGTCGCCCTCGATCTCGCGTTCGCGGGCGAACTCGACGATCAGGATGGCGTTCTTGCACGCCAGCCCCACCAGCACGATCAGGCCGATCTGGGTGAAGATGTTGTTGTCGCCGCCGGTGACCAGCACGCCGACCAGGGCCGACAGCAGGGTCATCGGAACGATCAGGATCACCACCAGCGGCAGGCTCCAGCTTTCGTACTGGGCGACCAGCACGAGGAAGGCCAGCAGCACGCACAGCGGGAAGATGTAGATCGCCGTGTTGCCGGCCAGGATCTGCTGGTAGGTCAGCTCTGTCCATTCGAAGCCGATGCCATTGGGCAGTTCCTCGGCGGCGATCTTCTCCAGCGCGGCCTGGGCCTGGCCGGTCGAGAAGCCGGGCGCCGGGCCGCCGTTGATCTCGGCGGTCAGCATGCCGTTGTAGTGCATCTCGCGGTCGGGACCGGTGGCCTCCTTGAAGCTGACGAAGGCGCCCAGCGGGATCATCTGGCCGTCGCCGTTGCGGGTCTGCAGGCGCAGCATCTGCTCGGGCTGCAGGCGGAAGTCCTGGTCGGCCTGCACGTTGACCTCGTAGGTCCGCCCGAAGCGGTTGAAGTCGTTGACGTACAGCGAGCCCAGATAGACCTGCAGGGTCTCGAACAGGTCGGTTAGCGACACGCCCTGGGCCCGGGCCTTCTCACGATCGATGTCGGCCTGGATCTTCGGGACGC
The DNA here is from genome assembly GCF_003722335.1 of Caulobacter flavus. Taxonomy (GTDB): domain Bacteria; phylum Pseudomonadota; class Alphaproteobacteria; order Caulobacterales; family Caulobacteraceae; genus Caulobacter; species Caulobacter flavus. The sequence continues at coordinate 470,440 of NZ_CP026100.1, read as the reverse complement.
TCACCTGGTAGCTGGAGAACACGCCGGCCAGGGCCGGATCCTTCTGCGCCTTGGCGATGATCGCCTGGGTCTGCTTGTACAGCTCGTCCGAGCCGAGGCCGGCCTTGTCGACGATCTGCATGCGGAAGCCGCCGATGGTGCCCAGCCCCTGCACGGACGGCGGCGGGAAGACCGCGATCTGGGCGTCGGGGATGGCGGCGAACTTCTGGTTCAGCTGGCCGACGATGGCGCCGGCCGAGAGGTCCTTGCTCCGGCGGTCCTTGAAGTCGCTGAGCGGGAAGAACACCGCGCCGGCGTTGGGGCTGTTGATGAAGCCGTTGGCCGACAGGCCGGGGAAGGCCACCGAGTGCTCGATGCCCGGGGTCTTCATGGCGATGTCGCCCATCTGCTTGATCACGGCCTCGGTGCGGTCCAGCGAGGCGGCGTCGGGCAACTGCACGACGGCGACCACATAGGCCTTGTCCTGCTGCGGCACGAAGCCGGACGGGGTGCGGGCGAAGGCCAGCGCCGTCAGCAGCAGCAGACCGCCATAGACGAACAGCGAGGCGGTCGAGCGGCCCAGGGTCGCCTTCACGCCGCGGACATAGCCGTTCGAGGCGCGGTGGAAGACCTTGTTGAACGGCGTGAACAGCCAGCCCAGCAGGCGGTCGATCAGCTTCTGGAAGCGGTCCTTGGGCGCGTGGTGCGACTTCAGGAGCACGGCGGCCAGGGCCGGCGACAGGGTCAGGGAGTTGATGGCCGAGATGATCGTCGAGATGGCGATCGTCAGGGCGAACTGGCGGTAGAATTGGCCCGACAGGCCGGTGATGAAGGCCGTGGGGATGAACACCGCGCACAGCACCAGGGCCACGGCGATGATCGGGCCGGTGACCTCGCTCATCGCCTTGCGGGTGGCCTCGGGCGGCGAGAGGCCGTTCTCGATGTGCCGCTCGACGTTCTCGACCACGACGATGGCGTCGTCGACGACGATGCCGATGGCCAGCACCAGGCCGAACAGGGTCAGCGCGTTGAGGCCGAAGCCCAGCAGCAGCATGATCGCGAAGGTGCCGATCAGCGAAACCGGCACGGCCAGCAGCGGGATCACCGAAGCGCGCCAGCCCTGCAGGAAGATCACCACCACGATGACCACCAGGATGATGGCCTCGATCAGGGTGTGGACCACCGAGTCGATGCTTTCCTGCACGAAGGCGGTGGTGTCGTAGATGATTTCGTAGTCGACCCCCTCGGGGAAGTCCTTCTTCAGCTCCTTCATGGTCTTCTTGACCTCGGCCGCCATCTCCAGGGCGTTGGAGCCGGGGCGCTGGAAGATCGGCACGGCGACGGCCGACTTGTTGTCCAGCAGGGAGCGCAGGGCGTAGTTGTTGGCGCCCAGTTCGACGCGGGCCACGTCGCCCAGGCGGGTGATCTGGCCGTCGGCGCCCGAGCGGATGATGACGTTGCGGAACTGGTCCTCGTCGGTCAGGCGCCCGGGGGCGTTGATCGACAGCTGGAAGTCGGCGCCCGAGCCGGCGTTGGGCGGCGCGCCCAGCTGGCCGGCGGCCACCTGGACGTTCTGCTCGCGCAGGGCCCGCACCACGTCGCCGGCGGTCATGCCCAGGGCCGCGACCTTCTCCGGATCAAGCCACACCCGCATGGAGTAGGCGCCGGCGCCGAAGATCTGCACGTCGCCCACGCCGTCGATGCGCTTCAGCCGGTCGCGCACGTTCAGCTGCGCGTAGTTGCTGAGATAGAGCATGTCGTAGCGGTTGTTGGGCGAGATCATGTGCACGACCAGGGTCAGGTCGGGCGAGGCCTTGTTGGTGGTCACGCCGATGCGCTGCACCTCCTGGGGCAGCTTGGGCAGGGCTTGGGCGACGCGGTTCTGCACCTGCACCTGGGCCTTATCCAGGTCGGTGCCCAGCGCGAAGGTCACGGTCAGGATCATGGCCCCGTCCGAGGCCGACTGGGACGACTGGTAGATCATCCCCTCGACGCCGTTGATGGCCTGCTCCAGCGGCGCGGCCACGGTCTCGCCGATCACCGACGGGTTGGCGCCGGGATAGGCCGCGCGGACCACGACGGTCGGCGGCACCACCTCGGGGTACTCGCTGATCGGCAGGTTGGGCAGGGCCACCAGCCCCGCGATGAAGATGACGATGGACAGCACGGCGGCGAACCGCGGTCGTCCGACGAAGAATTTTGCGAAATTCATGGGGAGCGTCCGGAGAGGGGAGGGACGAGTTTGGAGACCCCCTCCCCCTTGATGGGGGAGGGGCAGGGGCGGGGGGTGTCTGCGGCGGTGGGGCTGGCGCCTTGTTCTGACGCGCTGTCACCCCCATCCCCGGCCCTTCCCCCATCGAGGGGGAAGGGAGGAAGATCAGTTCTGGCTCGTGGCGGTCGCGACGGCGGCCACCTTGCGCGGGCCGACTTCAAGCTGGCCCAGATCGGCGGCCTCGGTCTTCACCGCCACGGGCGACACGGCGTCGCCCGGCTTGACCTTCTGCAGGCCGCCGACGATCACCCGGTCGCCGGGCTTCAGGCCCTGGCGGATGACCCGCAGGTTGCCGGCCAGCGGACCCACCTCGACCGGGCGGTACTGGGCCTTGTTGTCGGCCCCGACGACGATGACGTAGCGCTTGCCCAGGTCGGTCGCGACGGCGCGGTCGGGCGCAAGAGCCACCGTCTGGGCGGCGGCGCTGACCAGGCGGATGCGGGCGAACAGGCCCGGGGTGAACTTGCCGTCGGCGTTGGCGAAGATCGCCCGGCCGCTGATCGTGCCGCTCTTGGCGTCCAGGGCGTTGTCGATGAACGACAGCTTGCCCTCGTGCGGATAGCCGTCCTCGGTCATCAGGCCCATATAGACCGGGCTTTCCTTGCCGCGCTCTGCGGCCGCGTACTTCAGGAAGGTCTGCTCGTCGGCGCTGAAGGCGGCATAGATCGGCGCGTCGGAAACCACCGTCGTCAGCATGTCGGCCTGGGTGACAAGGTTGCCGCGGGTGATGCGGGCCTTGGAGACGCGGCCGTCGATCGGCGAGACCACGCGGGTCCATTCCAGGTTCAGGCGGGCGGTCTGCAGGGCGGCCTGGGCGGCGGCGAGATTGGCCTGGGCGGCCTTTTCTTCCGAGGCCAGGCGGTCGAATTCGCTGCGGGCCAGGGCGTTCTGGTCGATCAGTCGCTGGCCGCGCTCGCGGTTGACGACGGCGAGATCGAGGCCGGCCTTGGCGCGGGCCACCTCGGCGCCGGCGCGGGCGGCCTCGGCCTGGAACGGGCGCGGGTCGATCTCGAACAGCACCTGGCCCTTGCGGACATAGGCGCCTTCGGAGAAGCGCACGCTGTTCACATAGCCGCCGACCCTGGGCCTGATGTCGACGGTGTCGACCGCTTCGAGGCGGCCGGTGAAGTCGTCCCACTGGCGCAGCGACTTGAAGGCCACGTCGGCGACGGTGACCTGGACGGCGGGGGCGGGGCCCTGTTCGGGCTTGGCCTGGGCGCTGCAGGCGGTGAGGACCGCCAGCGCGGCGAGGCCGGCGAAGGTGTTGATGGCTTGGCGCATCGGGAGACCTGTCGAAAGAGACGCTCGGGGAGGTGAGCGGACGGGGAGGGGGACGCTCGGACTATTCCCAGGTCGGCGGGCGGTAGGGCCGCGACGACCGGGAGCGGGGCTTGGGCGCGGTGGCCTTGTCGATCCAGCGTCGGATCGAGCGGCCGTGGCGGGCCGCGCTGGCGACCCACCCCGTGGAGAGGCAGGCCTTCGTCGCCTCGGGGGCGGCTTGAATGTCGCTCGCGTTCGGCATGGCTTGCGCTCCGTTCCGGGGGTAAGAGGGGGAGAAATGTCGCAGGGTCTGTTGCTTGACTTGGCTCGGCGGAATTACGATTTAGGATGTGACGATACCGTTCGGTATCTCTCCATGGCGGAGAGATACTGACCGGTAACTCTCACGTCAAGGCGAGGTGCTGCGAAAATGGCTGCGAGAAAATCTGGGGAGGTCGGCTCGGGGGAGCTGGGAGCCGGGACGGCGTGCGCGCCGGACGGGCCGCCGGCGTCCAAGAGACCCGCCCGCGACCGGATCTTCGAGACGGCCCGCGAGCTCTTCTACCAGCACGGCATCCGGGCCGTCGGCGTCGAGGCCATCGCGGCCGAGGCCGAGGCCACCAAGATGACCCTGTACCGGAACTTCCCGTCCAAGGACGAGCTGGTCGCCGAGGTCCTGCGCGAGCAGGAGCGCGAGTACTGGGCCTGGTGGGACGGGGTGACGGCCTGCTGCTGCACCGATCCGCGCGCCCAGCTGGAGGCGATCTTCGACGCCTTCGAGACCAAGGCCTGCGACATGAACGTCCACGGCTGCCCGCTGGCCAACGCCGCCATCGAGCTGCACGAGGAGAACCATCCGGCCCAGCAGGTGTCGGTGAACTACAAGCGCTCGCTGCACGCCCGGCTGATCGACCTGTGCAGCCGCGCCGGCGCCAGCGACACCGAACTGGCCGACGCCCTGATGCTGCTGATGGAGGGCTCCTACACCGCCCGCGTCACCCTCGGCGCCGACGGCCCCGCCCGCTCGGTCGCCCGCGCCGCGCGCAGCCTGATCCGCGCGCACCTGGGGTAGGAACACAAGATCCTCCTCCTCTGGGGGAGGTGGCGCGAAGCGCCGGAGGGGGGACGTTCTCAGCTTCCGCTGAAGCAGACGTCCCCTCCCGTTACGAAGAGGGCTTTAGCTTCGCCGCCAGCCCCCGCGCCCCGGCCACGGCGTCGGCCCAGGAGATCTCGAACCCGCCGTCGTCGCCGTAGTACGGATCGGCCACCGCCTGGCCGGCGCGCCCCTCGACATGGTCGAGCAGCAGGCTCAGCCGGGCCCGGCCGCCCGCTGGCGCGAGGCGCTTGAGATTGCGCAGGTTGTCCAGATCCAGCGCCACCACGTGGTCGAAGCGCTCGAAGTCGGCGGCCGTCACCTGCCGCGCGGCGTAGTGACCGATCTCCACCCCGTGCCGCCGCGCCGTCGCCTGCGCCCGCCGGTCCGGCGGATCGCCCGCGTGCCAGCTGCCGGTGCCGGCGGAATCCACGACCACGCCCAGCCCCAGCCGCTTGGCCTCCAGCCGGAAGGCGGCCTCGGCCAGCGGCGAGCGACAGATGTTGCCCAGGCAGACGAAGAGCACGGAGACGGTCATCCCGCAGCGCTAAGGCCAAACCCTCCGCCCCGGCAACCCGGAATTTTCGGGAGGGTCTGCGCGGACCGGCGGGCGTCCGGACCGCCTATGGCGAAAGCGCCGCCCTGAGGATCGGCAAGCCCGAAGCGACCAGCGCGACGACGAGCGCCAGTCCCATCGCCAGCCTGAAGACCGGACGGCCGATATCCCCGCGCCGCACCATGGCGGACCAGAAGATCCAGGCGGGTTTCGGATCCAGCGCCATCACGGTGAGGCGCTGGCCGACGGCGGCGGGGAAGTCGTCGCCGACGTCCAGCACGACGGGGCCGCGCGCCGCCTCGCCGGCGTCGAGGCGAACCGTGACCCTGAGGCCGGTGCGCACGCGTTCGCCTGGCGGGCCCAGCTCGGAATCGCTGCGTTCGACCGTCGTGACGACGCGCTCGATCACCGCCGGCGTCGGCTTCGCCTTCAGCCAGAACAGGAATTCCGCCGCGACGAAGGCCAGGGCCGCGCCGAGGGCTGGCGCCAGCAGCGCCAGCTGCGGGGTCCAGGTCATCGCACCGCCTGCAGGCGGCCGTCGATCAGGCTGAACAGCACGGGCATGTCGATCGGAACGGGAAGTCCGTCGATCCGGGCCCGGAGCAGCGGATGACCGTCCCGGCTGACGCAGGTCGCCAGCCGGCCGCCGGCGGAAAGCCTGAGCCTGACATCGTGGTGCTCGATCGGCAGCATCGCGAAGCCCGGCGAACCGACGATCTGGCCAAGCTCGGCCGCATCCTCCTCGCGCAGTCGCCTCGGCGTGCCGCGCAAGGGATAGGCGCGGGCGACATCGGCGTACCTGGCGAGCATCGCACTGGTGAAGCCTTCCACGTCGCGCCGCTCCAGCAGCGTGTGAAGTCTGTCGAGCTCCGCCATCACCGGGTTGAGGATTTCGGCTTGTCTCATGATCTCGCCGGCCGCCCAGGCCGGCGCCGGCGTCTCGGCTGGGGCGTCGAACGCCAGGACCATGCGATGGGGCAGGGCGACGGGCTGGCCGGTCGCGGCCGGCCGCCAGTCTTCCTCGGCCAGGTCTTCCGTCGCGATCTCGAACCGCGGTCCCTCGCCGCTCACCCGGTCCAGTTGCAGCCGCAGGGTGACGAAGAGGTCGCTCGGCCCGGCGGGCAATATGGCGGCGGCCGCCCTAGGCCCCGTGGTCGCGGTCCCGACCAGAACCTCCACGATGTTGCGTCCGGGCATGACGTCGGACTGGATCGCCAGCGATAGCGCCCCGGGATCGCCGGCGGCCTTCTTCGCCAGAAGCACGTCGTTGATGAGGACCTCGGCGGCCGCCGCCGAACCGATCGCCACCTCGAGGCCGAACGTGGGTTCCTGGGCGGCGCTCACCAGATCTTCTCGTTCTCGAACAACGTCTTCTCGTCCACGAGGACCATGGGATCCAATTGGTAGGTGCTCGCCGTCCGGCCCTGCACCACGACCTCTCCCACCAGCCTGATCTTCTCGCTCTTGCAGCTGGCCTTCAGTTCGGGCGGCGTCCGGACCGTGACGGCGGCCGTCGCCTCCAGTTCGAGTTTGGTCACCAGTGCGGCGCGCAGGTTCAGCGAGTAGCCGAAGGCGCGGCCGCCGCCCTTCACGCCGCATTCGGGGCTGATCTCTCCCGAGCAATCGATGCGCAGGCCGCCGTCGGCGCTGGCCGGCAGCCGGTTGGTGTAGGAGACCTGGCCATGGGGCGACAGGGTCAGCTTGGCGTTCACGCTGAGATAGACCAGCGCCGTGGCTTCGAACGCCAGGCCCTTCAGTTCCAGCCCGCAGCTGCCTTCGACGGTGATGTCGAACAGATCGCACCGGCCGCCCAGGCTGACGTAGCGCTCGACGTAGTAGACCCGGTTCTCCTCCACGTAGGATTTCGGCCACCGCCGTCCCCAGGCGAAGTCGAGCTGGCCGCCGAAGAAGGCGTAGGACGCGCTGACCGACCAGCCGAGTTTCGTCGTCGAGAAGATCTTTTTGAAGAGATCGGCGAAGCGTTCGACCTTGCGGAGCTTGTTGATGATCCCGCTGGCGTCGAAGCTGGTCGTCTGGCCGCCCGACTTGCGCTCGATCTTGAACGACCGGACCTCCCTGTCTTCCTCAGCCGCGAAGCTGGGGACGCCGAAGGTCGCGTCCGTCTCGGTCAGCTTCGTCTCCGTCGCAATCAGGCCGCGCGCCTTGACCTGCCGCAGGCCGTACGAGGTGCTGAAGTCGGACGCGCCGTAGCGCGATAGGGTTTGCGTGGTCTCCAGGCCGCCCCGCGTGGAGACGGCGGTGGTGACGATCGGAACCGCCTTCTTGCCGTCGGGCCCCTTGGCGCCGCCCAGGCGATTGGCGTCCTTGCTTCTGCTGCCGGAGACGGGAGAGGGAATCCCCATCGAGACGGTCCACTCCTCGTCCGGCATGACCGCCAGGAGCATGGCGAGGCTGGTCGTCGATTTTCCGCCGGCGGTGACGCCGCAACTGCCGGCGTCGAGCTCGTAGGTTCGCGTGCGGCTGGCGCCGAAGGGCCAGATCGGACCGAATATCGACGCGCCGACGTAGTCGGGGGCGGCGGAGAAGATCTCCGCCTTGGCGGGCGCGCCGCCATCTGTGCCCGTATAGACGCCGCTTCCCGAAATGCGGGTGCGGGGGTGTTTGGGCTGTCGATGCGTATGGCTGGGGCCGTTCGTCGCGGTCAGCGTGACGCTGAGCGGCTTTCTGCCCTCCGTCGTGGTCGGCCGGGCGGACGGCGCGTGCGTGACGGCCTGCACGTCCGCCAAGGCCTCCAGCACCAGGTCGTGGGTCTTGAGGGCGCCCTGGTAGTCGCTGGCGACCGAGGGGGCGATGGGCTCCATCCGCCGCCGGCCCTTCAGGGTCACGCTGGCCTTGTTGCCCGCGCCCTTGGCCAGATCGAGCTTGAGGCTGGCGATGTCGCAAGGTTCGTAGGACCGATCCGGCGGATCGCCGACCTTGCACATCAGGACCTGGTCGTTCGGTCCGAAGACCGAACTGATCGAGGCCTTCGAGGCGGACGAAGCCGCCTTCGTCAGGCTTTGGGATTTGGCGCCGTCCGTCATCAGGCGACGGGCTCGGGAAATTCAGGCGCTCCGGCCAGCGCGTGAAGGTGAACGAGCTTGGATTGCGGCGCCCAGTCGGGGGCGTCCAGCGCCTCGGCGACGGATCCGCGACGGACGAGCATGCGCCAGGGCGTGTCGCTGTTCAGCAGCACCCAGGCGAACAGCGCGTAGTCCGTTTCCATCGCCATGCCCGAGCGCGCGGCCAGGGCCAGGATCTCCCGCAGCTCGGCCAGGCGAGCGTCGGGGTCATAGCGCCGCCATTCGGGCCAGGCGTCGGCCAGCCAGGCGTCGACCCGCGGAGCCAGCTTCTGGAGCTTGGCGTCGCTCAGTCCGGAGAGCTGGCCGGTCGTGATCTTCAGCAAGATGGCGCCCCCCGACATCCGCCGAGGATGGGAGCCTCAACGCGAAGATGTGTCCAGTAGAAAACGCAACTCCTTGGGGCTCCGAGCTCAGAGGTTTCGGTTGCCCTACCTGGCGATCAAGGCGAGGCTTGGCCATGCATCCCAAGGGCGACCTCATCGCTCCACCGCAAGACGCCTCGGCGATCAATGACCATGAGATCGCCGCGTAGCACGGCGCGTCGAACCAAGGTCGCAAGCTCGCTTTCCGATGCGGAGATGTTTGACAGGGCTATGCTTCGACCCTGTTCGTTGTTGTAAAGGTCCATGCTCTCCCTGGCCGGTGGATTGCCAAGCAATTGCTCATGCGCTGTCGCGAATTTTTTTGCGAAATCTGCGCCATAACTTTTCGTCATCAACGCGTTCCAGTACGCGTGGCGAAACGCATCGTTGTGGCCGTCATTGCCCGATAGGGCGCCCGGCGCCGCGGGCGGATCGGCCGGAGAGCAATAGAGCCCGAAATTGCGATTTGCTTCCTTGCGGGCCAGTTGGCTCAGGCGATCCATCCCCTCTTTGGTTACGCCATCCAGTAAAAGCCCTTCTATGAACGCGGTATACTCGCCGGGCGTATGGGACAAGATTGTCCCCGATCGATCATCCTCGGGAATGTGGTACGTTCTTCCGACCTGCGCGGCGGAGCGACGGGCCACACACATATGACCATCGAGCGATCCGAGACGCTGGACGAAATCCGATCGGCTCGCGCCGTTCGCAGCCTTCTTCGCCGCCGTGCTCATTGTCGGACCGAGCTCCCGCCTGAGTACTCGTAGGTGAACGCCGCCTCTGCGACCCCGACATGGATGCGCTCGACCGGAACGCCGTTCATCTGGCGCTCCAGAAGCTCCACCGACAACTCCGGCAGCATGGTGTTGGTGAGGATGGCGTCGATCATCCGGCCGCCGGAGGCGACCTCGGTGCAGCGGGCGACGATGAGGTCGACCACGGAGTGGTCGTAGGTGAAGGCGATCCCGTGGTTCTCGGCCAGGCGCCGGACGATGCGGTCGAGCTGCAGGCGCACGATGTCGCCCAGCATGGTCGTCGACAGGGGATAGTAGGGCAGGACGATCAGGCGGCCGAGGAGGGCCGGCGGGAACACCTTCAGCAGCTCCGGGCGCAGGGCCTGGCCGAGGGCTTCGTGCTCCGGCGCCAGTTCGGGATCCTCGCTGAGCTTCGTGACGAGGTCGGAACCCACGTTCGAGGTCAGCAGGATGATGGTGTTGCGGAAATCGATGAACCGGCCTTCCGCGTCCTCCATGTAGCCCTTGTCGAACACCTGGAAGAACATCTCGTGGACGTCGGGGTGGGCCTTCTCGACCTCGTCCAGCAGGACCACGGAATAGGGACGTCGCCGCACGGCCTCGGTAAGCACGCCGCCCTGGCCGTAGCCGACATAGCCGGCCGGCGCGCCCTTGAGCGTGGAGACGGTGTGGGCCTCCTGGAACTCGCTCATGTTGATGACGGTCAGGGAAGCGTCGCCGGAATAGAGCAGCTCGGCCAGGGCGTGGGCCGTCTCGGTCTTGCCGACGCCGGACGGGCCGCACAGCATGAAGACCCCGATGGGCTTGTTGGGATTGTCCAGCTTGGCGCGGCTTGTCTGGACGCGACGGGCGATCGCCTCCAGGGCGTGATCCTGGCCGACGACCCTGCGCTTCAGGCGCTCGGCTATGCCGAGGACGCCGGCGATCTCGTCCTTGATCATCCGGCCGACCGGGATGCCGGTCCAGTCGCCGACCACGCTGGCGACGGCGTTGGCGTCGACTTCGCCGAACACCATGGGCGCATCCCCCTGGGCGGCGGCGCGGGCCCCCAGCGCCGCGTCCAGTTCAGCCGGATCGGCGACGCGTTCCTCGGCCAGGGCGGCCCGGGCGGCGGCGACATGCGCGTGAGCGACCTTCTCGGCTTCCCACTTGGCGGTGGTGGTCGCCAGGTCGGCCTGGGCCTGCGCCAAGGGATCGGCCAGCCTGGCGGCGCGGCCCTCTCCGGCGTAGCGGGCGGCGGCTTCGCGGCCGGCGATCTCGATCTCGAGTTCCAGCCTCTCGGCCTTGCGGCGGGCGGCTTCGACCGCGGGCGGGGTGGCGTGCTGGGACACGGCGACGCGGGCGCACGCCGTGTCCAGCAGGCTGACCGCCTTGTCCGGAAGCTGACGGGCGGGAACGTAGCGCTGGCTGAGCCTGACCGCCGCCTCCACGGCCTCGTCCAGCACGGCCACCTGGTGGTGGCGCGCCATCAGCGGCGCGACCGAGCGGAGCATGGCGATGGCGTCCGCGTCGTCCGGCTCGCTCACATTGACGGTCTGGAAGCGCCGGGTCAGCGCCGGGTCCTTCTCGAAATACTGGCGGTACTCGGTCCAGGTGGTCGCGGCGATCGTCCGCAGACGGCCGCGGGCCAGCGCCGGCTTCAGCAGGTTGGCGGCGTCGCCGGAGCCCGCCTGGCCGCCCGCGCCGATCAGGGTGTGGGCCTCGTCGATGAACAGGATCAGCGGCCTGGGCGAGGCCTCGACCTCGTCGATCACGGCGCGCAGGCGCTTTTCGAATTCCCCCCGCACGCCCGCGCCCGCCTGCAGCAGGCCGATGTCGAGCGCATGGACGCTGGCGTCGCGCAGGGCCGGCGGCACGTCGCCATCCGCCACGCGGCGCGCGAAGCCCTCCACGACCGCGGTCTTGCCGACCCCGGCCTCGCCCGTGAGGATGGGATTGTTCTGCCGTCGGCGCAGAAGGGTGTCGATGATCTGGCGGATTTCAGCATCCCGCCCGACGATGCGGTCGATCTCGCCGTTCCGGGCGCGGGCGGTCAGGTCGATGGCGTACCTGGCCAGGGCGCTGTCGCCGCCCAAGACGCCCGGGCCGGCTTCCACGGCGGCGACTTCGGCGGCCTCTTCCTCCTCGGCCGATTTCGCGACGATGGCGGCGAAGTTGTCGACCAGCGCCTCCGCATGGACCTTGCGCCATTCGCGAGAGACGCCGAACAGGCGGCCTTGCAGCGAGGGCGACCGCAGCATGCCGAAAAGCAGGTGGCCCGTGCGGATGCGCGCGACCCCGAACTGCAGGGAGGCATGGACCCAGGCGCGCTCGACGGCGTCCTCGACGCTGGGAGAGAACTCGATGTCCGAGGAGCCGCGCGGCAGTTTGTTCAGCGCCTCGACGGTGTCCGCGGCCAGGCGGCTCTCGTCGACGCCGAAATGACGCGCGATGGCGGCGAGGTCGTTGGCGAGGTTCTGCTGCAGGACATGGAGCCAGTGGGCCAGTTCCACATTCGGGTTCGTGCGCTGCCGACAGAAGGCCGTCGCGGTGCGGATGCTCTCCAGCGCCGTGGGGTTCAGTTTTCCGAACAGGGACGCCCGGCCGATGCCGTTCGTCGGGTGGTGAGCGACGTTGGTCATGCCGTGGCCTCCATATCGTCGAGCGTGGGCGCGGGCTGGAGCCGCGCGTCGTGGCGAAGGACGGCGCGGCCCTGCGGCGCCATCCAGCTGGTCCAGCCCAGCTGCGCTTCGCCGCCGAGCTGGACGGCGAGGCAGTTGGCCTCGCCGATCCGTCCGATCTTGTCCTCGTTCAGGCCCAGCACCAGGTCCCAGGCGAGGTGCGAGGGCTTCCAGGCCTCGACGGCCTCGCGGGTGCGATCGTGCAGGGCGCCCCCCGGAAGGAAGTCGCGATACCGCGCCCAGCTGGGGGCGGTGATCATCACCGTGAAGGCCGCGTCCGGAACCTGGACGCGATCGCCGAGCACCGCGCCGCCGCCGAGCGGAGCGCCTTCGGAGCCCGCCGCGCCCAGTCGGGTGCGCTCGGACCGCGCGATCTCGCACCAGCCGCCGGTGAACTCGACGATCTCCACCGGCGTGGCCAGCAGGTCGGACAGGGCCCGCTGCAGCACGAGGGGGCTGCGCCGGGAAGCGAAGACCCCCGCGTAGTGAAGGCGTTCGAGCGGGCCGAAGGCGGACGTCGCGCCGGGGGCCTCGGCCGCGCCGGTCAGCCGGGTCAGGTATTGACGGAAGCGGTCGTCCCCCGGCCGGTCGGCGTGGCAGACGGGCTGGCTGTTGGCCCAGGCGCGATAAAAGAACTGCAGCATCCGGGCGGTGAGCAGGTCGAGGAACCGGCCGAGGGGGCGACGGTCGGTCGAGGCTCTCGCCTCGAGCTGCGCCAGCTCCGTCATGTGGATCGGAAGCGGCCCCATCGGGCCGGTGAGGCCCAGGAAGAAGCCCCGGACGGTGGCTCGCCCCGGCGCCTGGAAGTCGATGGCGTCGAGGGTCGAACCCGGGAAGTCCAGGCTCGGCGAGTGGGCCAGATCGACGATGTTCATGTCCGGGCGCGGCGCGCGGCCCACGCGCGGCCGATCAGGCGCCCGCGCTTCCGCGCCGCGGACGAGGGCGAAGAATCCGTAGCGGCGGACATCCTCCCTGGCCGCCTGCAGATATCTCAGATGGTCGGGCGCAGACCCATCTTCGGCGGCCACGTCGCAAACTCTCCCAGGCTCTGACTTTCGAAGACGGTCTCGATGAAGGTGTTCACGGTGGCGAACTCCGACAGGAAACGATCGAGGACGGAGGCGAACAGAAAGATGCGCCCGCGGTCGTACCCGGTGTCGTCGAGGACGATCCGCACGCGCTGGCCGCGCACGAAGGCCATCGCCGCGCCGCGGCCCGATCCCACCTTCGGGGGCGAGACGATGCGGCGCTGCACGGTCTCGGAGGTGACGCGAAGGATCCCGTCGATCTGCCGGCGCGCCGCCGCGCCGTCGATCGTTCCCTCGAAGGCGCCGTAGAGGCCGATGTGGTCGCGCAGCATGCCGGGATGGCCGCCGGGCTGGCTGACCATCGAGGCGTGATTGGCGGTCAGCCCGCCCACGACGCGCCACGCGGAGTCGCCCAGGCCGAGCGGCGGGCGCGGGCGCGTGGGACCGCGCACGATCCGCACCTGCGTATCCTCGGCGCAGCGCATCTGGACGTCGCCTTGTTCCGACAGGAGTTCCGGCAACTCCCGATTGGTCACCAGGGCCCGGATCGAAAGGTCGCGGATGGTGTCGAGCAGCTCTGGATCGCCGGGGGCGCTGAGACTGATCAGCGTCTCGGTATCCGAATAGTCGCCACGGCCAAGGCTCTGCTGCTGTCGACGCGACAGGCGACGGGGACGCATGCGCGTGGTGCGGAACAGCGCCTTGGACCAATCGTGCAGCAGCGAGCCGAACGCGTAGATCGGCGCCACGGGCCGCTCGTCGCCGTTGTGGAGGTGGGCCTTCACGTCGAGGACGCGGAAAACCTCGAAGTCGTCGGGGCGGCCCCGGTCCGGAACCACCAGGTGCTCGTGTTCGAACTTGCGGACGCGGGTCAGGCCCAGGCTCTTCTCGAACAGATTGATGGCCGGCGTGCAGAACAGGCGCAGGTTGTCGACGGAGACGCCTTCAAGCGGGTCGGCCCGGGTGTTGAACAGGACGATCAGCTCGCAGGACGATCCACCGACGGCAAAGGCCCGCTCCAGCTCCTGGAAGGCGAAGAACATGAAGCGTTCGGGGAAGGTGAAATACTCGCGCAGCAGCCGGTAGCCGCCGAACGAGCGGCCGTCCGAGGGCAGCAGCGCTTCGTCCTCCCTCAGGCCGACCGCAACGGGCTTGGGCAGGAGGACGGGTCGGGCGGGATCGGCGTCGGCATAGGCGACCACGGCCAGGGCTTCGCCCATCATCTGGTGGTAGAGCGTCCCTGGAAGGCTGCCCGTCCCGTCGATGAAGATCGGCATCAGGCCGGGCTCGATGGTCTTGAGATCCCCGACGGCCTTCAGCCGGATGCGGACGCCCGCCTGGGCGACGATCCGCTCGTTCCGCATCTTGGAAGCGAAGGCGGCGGCGGCGGCCACGGGCGCGGGATTGGAGAGGTACTCGACGGCCTCGATCGCGATGGGCAGCAGCTTGACCTCATGGGCCGTGCTGAAGGTGCAGGGACTGTCGGCGCGGATCGTCTCGGCCGTGAACTGGGTGTGCCGCTTGATGGTGACCGCGCGCGACGGGGCGCCGCCCTCGGTCGGGGCGAACATCGCGATGCACATGGAGGGGGTGGGGGCCAGATAGTCCGGCTGGATCGACTGGAGCAGCTGCTGGGTGAATTCCGGAAACTGATCTTCCAGCTTCAGCTGGACGCGGGCCGACAGGAACGCGACGCCTTCCAGCAGGCGCTCCACATACGGGTCGGTTTCCTCGCGGTTGCCCAGGCCCAGGCGACCGGCGACTTCCTGGTTCTCCTGCCCGAACTCCTTGCCCGCGTCGCGCAGGTAGTCGAGCTCCTTGTTGTAGGCCCCCAACATCCGAGGATCCATGAGGTCAGTCCCGCACCGTCGCCGCGCCGGAGTCCAACGCCAGGTCGGTCCGGAAGCTGATTTCGATGACGTCGTCCGCCGACCGCGCTCTGCCGGAGACGACGTAGGTCACCGAATTGACCCGTTCGCCGACCGTCTCGTGCTTCACGCTCAGGGTGCGGGGGTCGATCCTGGGCTCGAAGTTGCGGATGGCCTCCCGTATGGCCTCGCCCCGCTCCTCGATGGATTCGTCGGAGATGGACCGGCCGATCAGGCTGACGGCGCCGTAGTTGAGCACCGATTTCTCCAGCTGCGGATAGGCGGAGAGGTCGTGGTCGGAGCCCAGCTGCACGGCGTTCAGCAGCCAGGCGATGTCGCGGCGAAGGGTGTAGCGGAACTCCTGCTCGTCGAAGGCGTCGAGGCGCGCGGCGGGATTCAGGCGCACGCCGCCGCGCCCGATCTCGCTCGGGGCCTCTTCGTTTCGCGCCAGATTCACGCCGAACAGCAGCTTGTCGAGAAGGGGCGGATTGAGGTGTTTGCGGCGCCTGGGCATGTCAGGCGGCCATGACGAGCGAGCGCAGGGAAAGAAGGTCCAGGTCGATTTCCTCTCCCCCGGTCAGGACCCGCTGCCCCGCGGCCGTGACGCCGCCGGCGCCGGGCTTCCAGATCGTCTGCCGGGCCAGCTTCAACGTGTCGTCGGGCTCCATCTCGGTTCCCGGATAGCGCGTCGGCAGGAGGGCCGCGGCGCGTTCGCCCGAACGCAGGGTGACGTGGGCCGGAAGCCAGATAAGGTCGCGAAGATGCCGGGGGCCTTCACTGCGCAGCTCGGCGACGGCCTCGAAGGGCAACAGCCCCCAGCGGCCGTCGACGATGGCTTCCAGCATTGGCCCCAGGCGATCGTCGGTGTCGGCGATCCAGTCGATGTCCTGGTCGTTCCATCGTCCCGGGACGTCCAGGGCCTCGTCGGCAGCCATGTCGCGGGCCTCGATCGATGCGGGGTCTCCGGCCAGGGCGCCGGCGAACGCCGCCACGAAGGCCTCGGTCCAGGGCGCGGTGGCGCAGAGCAGGTCGGGCGGCCGCCGCCCCGCGAAGACCTCGGCGCGCGCGACCTCGGCCCCGATGGCGGCGCCGTACAGCAGACCGAACATCCTGTATGCGGGGTCGAGGGCCACGATCGCCCGCAGACGCGCGGCGGCCTTCTCCCAATCGCCCTGGATCGCCATGACGTGGAACAGGAAGACCTGGCTCTCGATGTCCCGAGGACGGGCGCGGACCGTTTCGACCAATGCGGCGCGCGCGCCGAGGATGTCCCCGGCGTCCAGTCGCTCCTCCGCCGAAACGATCTGCGCACGCACCTCGGCGACGCTCAGGCCGTCTTGTTCTGGGCGATATTGTACCCGAACTCGACCTGCGGCCCGGAGCCGCCGCCCTGCGTCTGGGTGATGTAGACCACCTTGAACTCGGCGAAATTGAGCGAGACGCGCTCGAGCGCGCCGAACGCCCGCTGCTCCTTGGTGATGTCGGATTTCGTGAGGTCGATGCTCACGCTCTCGACGCTGGAGATCAGGATGTCCTTCAGCTCGATCTTGAAGTACTCGAGCTTCTTGTCGCCGTCGTCCTTGCGGGCGACCAGCGTGGCGCTGGCGATATGCTTGCCGGTGGCGCAGGCGCGAAGCAGCGCCGGCGTGGAAACGTCGATGCGCTTCTCAAGCAGCAGGTCGCCTGCCTGCATCTTGCCGGCGCCCATGCCGCTGCCGAAATGGGCCGATCCGGTGTTCTTGATCTCCCAAGCCCAAGTCTGGATTTCGATCTCGTCTTTGTGCTTGTCGTCCTTGGACTCGCCCTTGATCCCGTCGATCTTCAGGAAGATGTCGGCTGGCATATGTAACTCCCAGGTTCTTTTGGCAGATTTGATGGTCGAGTTACGCAAATTTACTATGCGCCGCCGCCTTCACTTTTCGGCAGCCTGGACACCATGCTCAAGGAGATGTCCATGTGCTCGAATTGAAAGTGCGGGCGCAGAAGGAATTCCGTTCTGTAGTAGCCCGGCCGCGCCGGGTCCGCGGTGACCGAGATGTGGGCTTCGCGCAGCGGCTGCCGGACGCTGTTGTCCGGATCGGTGCTGTCGGGGTGGATGTTGACGTACTGGTTCACCCAGGACTGAAGGTCCCGCTCCAGCTGCCCCTCTTCGCGCGAGGCGCCGACCCAGTCGCGCACCATGACCTTCAGGTAGTGGGCGAAGCGCGAGCTGATGAAGATGTAAGGCAGCTTCGCCGACAGCTCTTCGCTGGCCGAGGCTGCGCTGCCCTGCATCTTCTGGGGCTTGTATGCCGTCTGGCCGCCCATGAAGGTGGCCTGGTTCGTGTTCTTGCGATGGGTCAGGGGGAACAGTCCGGCGTTGGACAGTTCGCCCTCTCGCCGCTCGCTGATCGAGATCTCCGTCGGACACTTGGCGTCCTTGCCGCCCTCGTCCGTGGGGAAGAGCGCGACCGGCAGGTTGTACAGGGTCCCCCCGGTGTTCACGCCGCGGATCGAGGTGCACCAGCCGTAGTCCAGGAAGGACTCTATGACCCGCAGGCCGAGGCCATAGGCGGCGTTCACCCAAAGATACTTGTCGTGATCGCCGGCGCCCACGTCCTCGACGAAGTGGAACTCGTCGACCGGGTCGCCATCCGGGCCGTAGAGCTGCCGGCCCAGGAAGCGCGGCATGGTCAGGGCGACGTAGCGGCTTTCGTCGGACTCGCGGAACGAACGCCACCGGATGTATTCCGGCGCGACGAACGCCTTGGACAGGTCGCGCAGGTCGGCGAGCCCGCTCCAGCCGTCCTGGCGCAGCAGCGACGGGGCCGCGGCGGTGAGGAAGGGCGCGTGCGCGTCCTCGCCGATCTTCCCCAGCATGGACATGACGTCGATGTCCGCGCTGGAGTGATCGAAGTAGTAGTCGCAGACGAAGGCGCCGAAGGGGACGCCGCCCAGCGTGCCGTACTCTTCGTCGTAGATCTGCTTGTGCAGCGGGCTCTGGTCCCACTTGCTGTCCCGATAGGACCGGGTCAGACCTTCGAGTTCCTTCTTGGTGACGTTCATCACCTTGATCTGGCTGTTCTCGCCCGTGGCGGCGTTCTCGACCAGGAAGTTCAGGCCGCGCCAGGCCGACTCCAGTCGCTGAAACTCCGGCGCGTGCAGGATCTCGTTGATCTGCTCGGAGAGCTTGGCGTCGATCTGGGCGACGAACTGTTCCAGGGTGGACAGAACGTCGCCGCCGATGATCCGCGTCTCCTTCAGCGCCAGTTGCGCCAGGGTCTGGACCGCCTGCTGGATGCGTTCGTGCGGGTCTCGGGGCTTGAACTCCTTCTGCAGGAGGGCCGTGAAATCATCGGCCAGATTGGTGGCGACCGTCTGGGCCGTCTGGACCGACTGCTGGCTCGGGCTGGCCATGATGCTGCTCTCCGGACTTAGGCGTTCTGGTCTTCGTCGGGGGTGACTTCGACGGGTTTCGCGCTGGCCAGCGCCTCGAGCAGGGCCGGATTCTGCAGCACGTCGTCGAGCAGCTTCTGCGCGCCGGCGGCGCCGTCGACATAGGAGCTGAGGGTGACCAGCCGATCGCGGGCCTCGAGCAGGTCACGCAAGGCGGGATCGGCCTTGGCGAGCGCGGCCGGGGAGAAGTCGTCCATCGAGCGGAACGTCAGGTCCATGAAGAGCTCGCCTTCGCCCGTCAGCGTATTCTTGACGCGGAAGGTCGCGCGCGGCGCGATCGCCTTCATCTTCCCCGCGAAGTTGTCGATGTCGATGCTGTCGAACTTCCGCCGGTTCAGTTCCGGGCGCGGAACCGTGCTGTCGCCCGACAGATCGGACATCACGCCCATCACGAACGGCAGCTCGACGGCCGGCTTGGCGTCGTCCGGGTTGGCCTTGTAGACGATGTGAACGCGCGGCGGCCGGGTCCGGCCGATGTCCGTCGCATTGCTTCTCTTTTTCCGCGCCACGCCTGACCTCACATTTTCTGCTCGATGCCGCACCCGGGATCAGCGATCCGGGTGTCTCTCAAACCCAAGACTTCAGTTGTTCTGCCTCACCAGTATTCGCTCGGCCTCCGAGACGCTGCCCGGAGCAATTTCCTTCAGGACGTCGATGAAAGACATCGGAAGCCAGGTCTTCACCCGCTCCAGGACCATCGGGATCGGACTTCCAGGCTCCTGGGCCTTGTAGTAGGCGCAGATCTCGTCGATCGCGCGCGCCACGTCCTCTCGGCTCGCGATCCGTCCACGGATCGGGGTCCCCGCCGGAGCAGCCGGAGCCGAGGCGGCGAAGCCTGAGGGGGCGGCGGTGGTTTGCGGGGAGGCGGCCGGAATCTCGGCCGCCGGGCCGTCGGCGGGCGCGGAGCGGGGAGCCTCGATGGCCTCGCCGATATGGCTCAGCAGCCGCTCCATGAATTCGCGCGACGTCCCGAAGCCGGCCGCATCGTCGAACACGCCGGCCGACAGCGCGTACGCCTCGAAGGCGGCGTCGATGCTGTCCAGCGCCTTCTGGAACCGCGCGATCTGGCCGGCGATCGCCTGCAGGTCGGCCGGCCCCTGAAGGCTCAGCGCCGAGATGAACAGGTCGTACCTCTCGCCCGCTCCGGCGGTGATGTCTCCCGCCGTGAAGGCCCCCTGACGCGACTTCCAGAGCGGGGCCGCGGCCAGCCGCCTCACGAAGTCCGCGTAGGATCCCAGCGTGTCGCTGGCATTGGAGCGGGCGACGATCCCGTCGCTCAGGGGCGGGCTTGCCTGGTCCCACATGTCGGCGAGCAGGCCGGCGACGATCTCGGCGCCCGCGGCGACCGCATCCAGGTCGCCTGCCGATGCGCCCGCCTGGGCCATGTAGACCCCGAACCAGATGTCCTTCTGAACGCCAAGGCACTTGCCGCAGAGTTCGATGATCCCCCGAGGAGGGAGGGGTTCGGAGCGCCCCTTCTTGGCGTCCGGCAGACAGGCTTTCAACCCGTACGCGATCCTGTCTCGCTGGACGCTGAGCTCCAACGACGCGTCGTCGGACAGGTTCGCGCCCGTGGGATCCGCATCGGAGATCGGCGAAAGTAGAGCTTTTACGTCGATCGCCACGATGATCCAGGCTCCCCCGTCGATAAGGCACGCGGAATGGCTCCGCGGCGCTCAACGCCTGCACGCGAACAGAACAGAAACTTTCCTAGAACCCCACCCGCACACGCATGACGGTCAACTCGCCCGTCGCTCTTCCTATACGATCGTGAGCATAATTCCTCAAGCCGGCAAGCTCAAGCTTGACGAGCATCGATCGTTTATGCGCTCGCTATGCGCGAAGTGGCTACGTGGAAGTCGACCCTGGCGCGCCCCGCGGCAGCCAGCTTCGTCGTGATACACGATTAAAGAACATAGTTTCCTGAATCAACTCATCCGAGCGAATGACGGGTGGACGCCGGAGCCAGACCGCGCTTTTGTGTGGAGGCGGGCCAGATGCATCCCAGGGGGGCGGATGTTGATCGAACAGACGCAGGAGTATCGCGAAGCGACGATCGACATGCGCGGCCTGTCGACCGATCAGATACTGCTTTCGCGCCTGAGCGCCGAAGAACGGCTGAGCGAACCGTTTTCCATCGTGGTCGAGGTGATCTCGCAGGACGGCGTGATCGACTTCAGGCCGCACCTCGGCGCCGACACCGTCGTGGTGATGGAGGAGAACCGGCAGATCTCCCGCGCCTTCCATGGCGTGCTGTGGCAGGCGCAGAGCCTCGGCGAGGCTCCCCAGGGGCTCGTCTATCGTCTGGTCCTGCGCCCGTGGCTGTCGCTGCTGAGCCTGGGGATGGACAGCCGCATCTTCCAGAACAAGACGGCGCCGCAGATCCTGCACGAGGTCTTCGAGCGGAACGGCTTCAGCAAGTACGATCTGAAGCGCCTGAAGACCGCCTACAAGCCCCGGGACTACTGTGTTCAGTTCCGCGAGAGCGACTTTGCCTTCGTGTCGCGGCTGATGGAGGAAGAAGGCATCTACTACTTCTTCGAGCACGACGAAGAGGGCCATACGCTGGTGCTCGCCGACGCGCCCTCCTGTCACCAGCCGTCGAAGGAGCTCCCCGACGTGCCCTTCGTGCGGCCCGGATCCGAGCGTTCCCGGCGCCGGGCGCACCTGTCGGCATGGAGCGAGCGCGTGTCGCCGGCGCCGCAGCGGGTCACCCTGCGGGACTTCCACTTCATCAAGCCTCCGGAACGCTTCGTCTCGATGGACAAGGCCACGGGCGAGTACCAGCTGGAGACCGCCGAGCTCTACGACTACCCCGGGGGGCACGCGATCTACGGAGAGACCGAGGCGTCGGGCGAAGGCAAGCGCTACGCAGCGGCGCGCCTGGCCGCTAGCCGCGCCGAGCGGCGCAGCTTCACCGGATCCGGCGACGCGTTCGCCCTGGGTTGCGGCGAGACCTTCGATCTCACCGAGCACCTCGTCGAAGAGTACAATCGCGACTTCCTGATCGTGGGCGCGGCGCATCACCTGTCCGCGGACTCCTACCGCAGCGGCGGCGAGGGGGGGTATCAGATCGAGGTCGAGGTCGAGGTCGTGCCGGCCGACACGCTCTGGCGCTCCAGGCTGAAGACCCCCAAGCCGGTCGTCGGCGGCCCGCAGACCGCCACGGTGACCGGACCCAAGGGCGAGGTCGTCTGGCCCGACAAGTACGGCCGCGTGAAGGTGCAGTTCCACTGGGACCGGCAGGGCAAGTTCGACGCCGACACCTCCTGCTGGGTGCGGGTGTCCCATGCCTGGGCCGACGCCGGGTTCGGGACGGTCATGCTGCCGCGCATCGGCGAGGAGGTGGTGATCGACTTCCTGGACGGCGATCCGGACCAGCCGTTGATCACCGGGAGGGTCTACAACGCCACCCATATGCCGCCCTACGAACTGCCGAACCACAAGACCCGCTCGACCTGGAAAAGTCGCACGGTAGGCAAGTCGGGAGACTACGCCGGAGCCGAGGAGCCACCCCGGGGCGACGAGCCGGGTTTCAACGAGCTGCGCCTGGAGGACAAGGGCGGCGACGAGGAGATCTTCGTCCACGCCCAGCGCAACCTGAAGGCCTGGGTCCGCCTCGACGAAAGCCGAAAGGCCGGCCGCGACATGAAGGTGCGGGTCGGGCGCGACCGGGTCACCGAGATCAAGCACGACGAGACGATCACGGTCGAGACCGGCGACGAGAGCCGCAAGATCGCCAAGGGCGGCCGCAGGACCAAGATCAACAAGAGCGACGATCTGGTGGTCGAGACCGGCGACTACTCGATGACGGTCGAGAAGGGCAAGGTGCTGATCGACGCCAAGCGGGAGATCTTGCTGAAGGTCGGCTCGAACACGGTGAAGATCTCGCCCAAGGGCATCGAGATCAACGGCATGACCATCGTGGCCAAGGCGGACACCTCGCTGTCGGCCAAGGCGCTCACGGCGGAGGTCAAGGCGGGAACCGTGCTCACGCTCAACGGCCTGCCCGTCCTGATCAACTGAGGGCTCGAGCGTGGCCGAGTGGCATCGCGTCAAGTGGTCTCGCGCCGAACAGGCGGTGGACCGATCGTTCCTGGCCAAGACCGCGTCCGTAGGGACGGCCGACCCGAAAGCCGCGCCGCCGGTGTTCTTCGGCCAGCTGCGGGACGGGGGGCGGTCCGACCTCGCCGTCGAGTTCCTGGCGCAGGCGATGCCGCGGCTGGAGGCGGTGGTCTGGGCGGCCGACGTGGTTCAGGACATGTCCGCGGCGCTCCCCAGCGAGGAGGCCGACACGTTGCGGACGGTGTTCGACTGGGTCGCCGCTCCCACGGAAACGTCTCGGCGAGCGGCGATGGATGCGGCCCAGCGCTGCGAGATCTCGGCGCCCGCGTGGCTGGCGGCGATGGCGGCGTTCTATTCGGGCGGATCGGTCGCGCCGCCCGACTGCGATCCGCTTCATCCGCCGCCCGACGCCACTGGGCGGTTCGCGGCCGGCGCGATCCTGATGGTCTGCGCCGACCTCGAGGACATGGAGGGCGCGATCGACCTTTGCCTGATGCGTGGCGAAGGTCTGGCGACCCAGGGGCTTAGCGTGCGGGGCGGACGATGAAGCTGACGCTGTTCGTCGAGGGCATGGACGATCTGGAAGGCGGGCTGCCGGCCAAGGCCGAGCTGGATGAGCACGGCCTGGTGATCGGCCGCTCGCCCCACACCCAATGGTGCCTGCCCGATCAGAGGGTCTCCAGCTACCACTGCGAGATCGACTGGCGGGACGGGTTCTACTGGCTGCGGGACACCGACAGCACCAACGGGACCTTCGTGAACGGCGTCGATCTGCGCGATCGTCCGCCGCACCCGATCGTCGACGGTGACCAGATCCAGGCCGGCCAGTACAGGGTTCGCGCGCGACTGGCCGCTTCCACCAAGCGCGCCGAGCCCCAAGCCAAGCCCTATGCGAACGGCATATGGCCCGACGAGAGACGCGCGTCGCGTCCGACCTTTCCCGACAAGCCGGAGCGGTTTCAGGAGGACGACGACGGCTGGGGCGTGGCGCCGGGCGGCGCGTCACGGGCAGGCGGTCTGGGCATAGGACTGGGGCGGCCGGGCCTCGGGGGGCCTGGCCTCGAAGCGCCTGGCCCCGAGGCGGCTGGTCGGAACGGCCCGGGTCGGGGCGACAGGTCGTCTACGAGCTCGCTTTCCGACTTGGCCAAGTCCAGGCCGGTGACGCCGGTTCCCGAAACGCCGACCGCCTTCGAGGAGCGGTCCGGCGGCCGTCCCGATCCGTGGGAAGAGTTCCTTCGCAGCAACGACGTCGATCGAGGCGAGCGGGACCCGGCTCACCTCCAACCCGAGGCGACCACGGGGGGCGCCGACGAACAGGCGCCGCAGTATCGACCGAGCGGCGGCGATCCGCAGCGCGGCCCCGGCGGCGCGGAGCAGCCGGGCCTCGCGCCGCCGGCTCCGGCCTCGCCGTCCCATGGCGACCTGGCTTGGGCGTCGTTCCTGGCGGCGGCGGGCATCGACCCCGCGGAGCTCGGCGTCGACGCCGTCGAGGCCGGCGCTCGCGCCGGCGAAGTGATGTCGCGGATGATCGAGGGGTTGATGTTGATGCTGCACGCCCGCGCCAAGGCCAAGGCGCAGATGGGCGTCGAAAGCACCTTCTACGGAACGGGCAACAACCCCTTCAAGTTCGTCCCCGACAGCCATCGGATCGCGACCCTTTTGCTCAATCCGCCGCTCCGGGAATTCATGCCGGCCGACGAAGCGGTCGACAACGCCTTCGATGACCTCCAGGCCCACCAGATGGCGACGCTGGCCGCCATGCAGCGGGCGTTGCAGTCCACGCTGGCCCGGTTCTCGCCACGGGCGATCCGGGACAACGCCGAGAAGCGCGGCCTGACGCGCTTTCTGGTCGGGAGCCGGGACGCGGCGCTGTGGCGCGCCTACGAGCGCGAGTTCGACGGCGTCGCCATGGATTCCAACGAGGCGTTCCTGGACATGTTCGCCAAGGCGTTCCGACGCGCCTACGAGGATCAGGCGCTATGAGCGGCCGCCTCGCCGAGCGGGGAAGGGGCC
The DNA here is from genome assembly GCF_003722335.1 of Caulobacter flavus. Lineage (GTDB taxonomy): Bacteria > Pseudomonadota > Alphaproteobacteria > Caulobacterales > Caulobacteraceae > Caulobacter > Caulobacter flavus. The sequence continues at coordinate 446,011 of NZ_CP026100.1, read as the reverse complement.
GCTGATGCCGCCGGCCGCGCGGATCACCGACCTTCACACCTGTCCGATGGTGACCGGCGTCGTGCCGCACGTCGGCGGGCCGATCGCCCTGGGCTCGCCCAACGTGTTCAGCGGCAAGCTGCCCCAGGCCCGCGTGGGCGACATGGCGGTCTGCGTCGGCCCGCCCGACGTGGTCGCCAAGGGATCTGCGGGCGTCTTCGTCAACAAGCGACCGGCGGCGAGGCTGGGCGACAACACCGCCCACGGCGGGATCATCGTGCTGGGCCTGCCGACGGTGATCATCGGCGAGACCGGCAGCGGGTCCGGCGGCGGCGCGGGCTTCGACGGCGTCTCCCTGGCGTTCGCGGCGGCCGAGGCGCAGATCAAGGTCCTGATCTCGGCGGCGAGCCGGGGGGCGCCGTTCTGCGAGGTCTGTTTCGAGCAGGCGCTGACCAAGGCCCAGACGGTCGCCGAGGAGACCTCGAGGAACAAGGCGCAAGCCCTGCAATTCTATCGCGGCTGCGGGATATCCGAGGACGAGCTGCAGTCCCACATCCAGGGGATCGACTTCAGCCAGCCGGTGGAGGAGGTGACGCTCCCGCCCCGGACCGAACTGGTGCAGCACCAGAAGGACGGTCGCCCCCGAGGCCGATACTTCGCGCCGCCGGGCACGCCGGCCGGCCAGCTCGGCATTTCCGACAATCGCATCGCCAAGCCGTACGAGACCGGCGCGTCGGTGACGGCCCTGAAGTCGACGGCCGCGCCCTTCGTCGATCCCGATACGGGCGAGGTCTACGATGGCGGCGGCGTCCAGTACTTCATCCCCGATTTCCGCTGAGGCCATCGATGTCTGGTCGACTGCAGCTCTATGCCGAGGCGATGAGGTCCTGCGAGGTGTTCCTCGAAACCCATGGTCCCTCGCCCATGGTCGACTCGGCGATCCGGCAGATCGGGCGGCTGATCGAGATGGAGAAGCAGGGCGCCTACGACCTCGACTATCTGCGCAAGGTCAATATCGGTCTGATCGGCGTCCGCGAGGTGGTCGATGTCGACCGGGCGATCGGAGACAAGCTGTTCGCCGTCGCCGGCGTGGTCCGGCGGATCGTCGAGAGCGCCTGAAGAGACGCCCGGTGATCGGGACGACGGATCGAGGTCGAGGTTGAACCAGGACCATGCCCCCCTCCACGTCTATGGCGTGATCGACCTGGCGCGGGCGCCGGGCCTGTACGAGCATGTGGCGCGGTTGGCGCCGCAGGGATCGCGGTGCCTGTACGAAGGGCGGCTCGATCCCCGGGTGGTCCGGGTCTGTCCGCATGTGGTCGAGCTGGCCGAACACGACCCCCTGTCGGATCTCTGGCGGCACGAAGGCTGGGGTAGATCCTGGGGGCTGCTGATGCAATCGCGGGCCAGCCTGCAGGCGGTTCGTCGGCGACTGCGCCATTTCACGCAGGCCAAATTGCCCGGCGGGCAGGGGCCGGTGCTGTTCCGTTTCTGGGACCCGCGGGTGTTCCGCGTCTATTTTCCGCTCGTCGAGCCCGAGCAGCTCGGCGAATGGTTCCGCGATATCGACGCCTACATCGTGGAGGACGAAGCGGGCGCCGGCTTGACCCGCTTCAGCCTCGACGGCGGTCGCCTGGTCACCCAGGCAGGCCCCAGGCCGGGCCCCAGGCACGGCGAGGCGCCGTCCTAGGGTCCGCACCCTAGCTGGCGGGGCAGTCGGATTTCGCCACCCGGCTCCAGCCGAACACGCCCTTGCGTTGGATATTGCCGTTGTAGCGCCTCAGCTGGACGTCGCCGGACCGAGCGCCGTGCACCGAGCATTGCCCGGAGAACGCGCTCCTGATGCAGGCGTTGAGCGACATATCGCCAAGATATGTCCATGCCGTATCGTACTTCTGGCACGGCGCCTTCTTGCCGGGGGCGGTGTCGGTCGGCTCGGCGACAGAGATGTCTGGCTGCCTGTTGACGAAACTGTCGGCGGGCGGCGCGTGGTCCGCAACCTCGATCTGCGCCGACGGCGGCTGGGATGGGGGCCGGGACGCAACCCTCGGCGGCGGCATGGCGTCGGGCGGAACCACCTGGTCGGGCTTGGTGTCGCTGATGCCGTACCAGAGCATCTGGACCTTCCAGCCGTTCGCCGCGGCCAGCTTGTCGAAATTCGCGCCAAAATCCCTGGGCGCCAGGGCCAGGGTGTGGGGCCTGATGCCAAGATCGAACGGACCGGCGCCCTTGACGAGCACCAGCGCCTGTTTCCCCATCTCGGGCCGGCAACCCGCGAAGGTGAACTTGTCGCCCGCCGAACCGCTCGGGACGAGGGTCGCCGATCGACGCCGCGTCTGGCTGCCCGCGTCGTTGCGATCGACGATGGCCTGTTCGATGTAGCCGTCCTCGCTGAGCAGCAGCAGCGTGAAATCGGAGTCGGCGGCGACCTCGATGACGGGCCGCGCAAAGCTGGTCTGCGGCACGCACCCAGGCTGGCGGGTCTCGCGCTCCCAGACGGTCTGGGTGCTGCTCATCGCCAGCACGTTGTTGGGCTGCACGTCGCGATGAATCCTGAACGCGTTGAGAACCCCGCAGACCGCCGGGGTCACGATGTTGAGGCGGCTGGTGTCGACGCTGACCACGGAGGGTTTCACGACTTCGCTGGTGACGGTCTGGATGGCGTTGGAGACCGAGACCTGATCGAGCGCGGCGCCGCTGAGCGTGAGCGCGACCGCACCGCTGTTGCTCGTCGCCTCGGTGATGTCCAGCCAACTGCAGTCGATCTGCGGCATGGCGCCTTCGGCGGCCTTCCGGGCGACTTCGGCGACGGATTCGCTGGGCGTGGGAGCGACGATCTCCCTTGGGGGCGGCTGCACGGGCGGCGGATCCTGCTTGTCGAGGATCATCACCATGGCGCCCAGCACCAGCACCAGGAGCAGCAGGCCAGCGCCGCCGGCCACGAGCGCCGGGCGGGGCAGGGCGTCGAAGCGGATCGCCGAAGCCAGGCCGACGGCCCTGGCGGCCAGGCCGCGCGCCAAGGCCGCGACCGTCGTGGCGGCCGTCGCGGTCAGGACCTTCAGGCGGTCGGCGCCTCCGAGCCCCTTCGGCTTGCCCAGCTTGTCCAGTTCCCGGAGCACAGCCTCCATCGAGCGAAGGCGCTTGGCCGGCTCCGCCGCCAGCATGGCGCGCAGGATCGGTTGCAGTTCCGGCGGGGCCCTGGAGACATCGACGCCGGCCCGTCGGCGGTCCACGGCCTCGGCGATGTTGGTGAACGGCAACGGCGGCTTGCCCGTGGCGAAGGCCAGCGCCACCAGCCCCAAGCCATAGACGTCGGTCCACTCGCCGACGTCGCTGCCGAAGTCGCCGAGCTGTTCGGGGGCGGCGTAGCCGAACTTGCCCTTGAAGGTGCCGTCGTAGATCGTGCCGTCGGCGCCGCCGAGCGTGGCCTTGGCGATTCCGAAGTCGATGATCTTGGCGCGGGCCAGGTTGCCGCCGGGCAGCATTATGTTGTCCGGCGACAGGTCGCGATGGAAGATCTTCTGCTCGTGCGCGGCGGCCAGTCCCTCGGCCAGCCTGCGGACCAGGACGACGATGTCCTCGGTCGTGGGCTTGGTGTCGCCCATGATGTCGTCGAGCTGCGGACCGTCGATGAACTCGGTGACGCAATACAGCGTCCCCAGGGACGGATCGACCGTGGCGAAGCGGTAGCCGACGATCGCGGGATGGGACAGGGTCGACAGGATGCTGATTTCCCGCAGGAACATGCTGCGGACATCCTTGTCCTCGGCATGCATGGCCAGCATCATCTTGATGGCCACCCGGTCCGAGCTGAGGGTGTTGATCCCCTCGTAGATCTCGCCCATGCCGCCGCGCTTTATGAAGCGGCTGACCTTGTAGGCCCCGTTCAGCACGGCGCCGATCTTCACGGCGCCCGCCCGAGAGCGGCGGCGAGGCGTGGTTGGGCTTTCCGGCGGGGTATCGTGATCGCTCAAGTCGACGCCCTCATTGATCCAGGGGGATGGCGATGGCGGTGGCCTGCTGGCAGGCGACCACGATCATACTGGCGTTGTCAGGGGCGCCGCGCTTGAGCACGAGCTCCAGAAGCTCCTTGCAGGCGCCGGCCGGGCCGCGATGAAGCAGCGTCTCTGTGAGTTCGGAGTCCTTGACGACCCCGTGGACGCCGTCGCTGCACAGGAAGAAGACGTCGTTCGCCAGCAGGACGTCGCGCACCGTGCCCAACTGCACCTGTTCCTCGACGCCGATGGCGCGGGACAGGACGTGCGCCATCGGATGGCTGGCGGCTTCTTCCGAGGTCAGGAGGCCGGAATCGACCATGTCCTGGACGCGCGTGTGGTCCTTGGTCAGGCGATAGAGCTTGGCGTCGCGGAGCAGATAGGCACGGCTGTCGCCGGCCCAGAAGCAGGTGAAGCAGGTGTCGTCGAGGGTCAGGCCCACGATGGTCGTTCCCATGCGCAGGCCGTTCTGCGAGGCCTCGTATATGGCCGTGTTGGCCGCGCCGACCGCGCGCTGCACGCCCGACAGCAGTCCCTCTCCGTCGTGGTCGAGCTCGATGCCGCTCAACGCCTCGACGACGGTCGACGAGGCGAACTTGCCGCCCTGGTGGCCGCCCATGCCGTCGGCGACGATCCACAGCCCGATGTCGTCGCGTTGAAGGATCGAATCCTCGTTGGCCTTTCTGACCAGCCCCTGGTGGGTGAGGCTGGCGGCCTGAATCCGGATGTTCTCACTCACTGGCCGCCTCCAGGTCCGTGCGCGCATGCATGAGGATGGTTCCGGGCGGCGGCCATCGACCGACGGCTCGCGCGGCGGCGTGGGCGTCGGCCCCTTCCGTCCACCACACGCCGTCGGCCATGGCGGACGCCTCCAGCAGGTTCCAGGCCGGTCCGACCGACAGATCAAGGCCGCGCGCGGCTTCCGTCAGGCGGCTGAGGAGCATCTCCCCGTCGATACGATCGGCCAGGGCGCGATAGAGCTCGTCCTCGCAGACGGCGCTCAACGGGCCGCCCCAGGCCAGGGCCTCGGCCGCGGTCAGCTCGCCGAACTGGGCCATGATGAAGAAGCGCCGCCCCGCCTCGTCGATCGAGGGGGCCAGCGCGCCGGCGGCCCAGCTGTCGCCGTCGTTCACCGTGAAGCGCCAGCTGGGGGCGGCGTCGTGCCGCGCCTCGAAGCGTGCCCCGAGGGCGTTGCGGGCAGCCATGAGCTGGGCGCTGCACCACTCGTCCCATCCATCCCTCAGAACGTCCGGCAGCCCGCGGCTGACGAAGTCGCCGTGCCGGGGGAGTTTGCCGAAGAAGGCGGGGCGCGAGAGCATGCCGATCACACTCCAGCCGGACAGCGGAAGGACCAGAAGCGGCTGCCGAACGGATTGGGCTGGGACCTCATCGTCACCTGGAAGGTGACCTTGGCGGTGCCGTCCGAGAACGTCGCGTTGAAGCGCATCGGGTCGATGCTCTCCAGCTGCGCCGCGTTGAACAGTTTCACCAGGGCCCACGGGCCGTCGAAGCTGATCGGCCGGGTTCCGCCCCGCAAGACCACCTTGGCGGGATATGAACCGGCCCCCGGCATCCAGACGATGTCGTAGCTTCCGCCCTGTCCCTGTTCGAAAGGGTGCGAGGCGCCGCCCTGGACGAAGTCGGCGCCGGTGGCCGCGCCGCTGAAGCGGATCGCCAGGATCTTGAAGCTGACGCCGTTGGCCATGAGGTCCCTGATCTGGGCGGCCTTCATGAACTGCTCGGCGCTGCTGGGATCGAAGCTGGCGGCGACCGGATCGTCCTGTCGCCAGCGCCAGATCGGCTGGGATCGGTCGATGTAGTTGGGGCCGACCAGATTGCCATTGATGTAGGTGTCGAACGAGCCGCCGACGCCGAACGCGCGCTGCATGGCCGCGAGTTGCGCATCCGTGCCCGACCGATCGACGAAGGGGTAGAGGCCTTCCGTGGCGGAGGCGCAGTCGCCCAGGGCCTGGCGCTTGTAGGCGGAGTTCACGGCGGTCCGGTTGACCTTTTCGATCGTCCCGGTCGCCTTGCCCGAGGCCGAGGCGACGAAGTTCTGGACGGGGCCTGCGGGCGCGTCGGTGATGGCGCCCTCGAGCCTGGCCATCGCGCGGGTGAAATCGCCGCGGACGGTGTCGTCGGCCTCCGTTCTCTTGGCCGCGGCGCTGGCTTCGACGGCGTCGCGAAGCACCTTGGAGAAGGCGTCGACCCCTTCCGGCGAGGCCGTGTAGCGGTGCAGGGCGCTGAATTGGTTCTCGATTTCCCTGGCCGCGTCGAACCCGGTCGATCCCTGGATCGCGCCAACGGCGGCGGCGTTCGGGGCGCGCTGGAACACCCGCTTCTGGACCATCGCTCCGGCCTTGGCGGCGGCCGAGTCGGAGAACTTGGTGTTGTCGCTCACCTGGCGCAGCACGATGGCCAGAGGTCGCTGCTTGATCGCCGTCAGCACCTGGCGACCCTGATCGCCTTCGGCGAAATAGTCCGCGGGCTGAAGCACCGCCAGCGTGCGTTCCCAGGCCGCGGTATAGGCCCGGGCGTAGAGCTTGGCGACGTCCGCCTGCAGGGATCGCATCTGTCCCCTGACCGTGGCGGCGTCCGCATTGGACTGGCCCAGCACCCACGCCTCGCTTTGGATGCGCGTGTCGAGGTCGCGCATGGCGCCGGCGTACCGTTCCTGATAGCCAGCGCGGGTGTACTGGTAGGGCACGCTGGCTTCGGCGACGCTCCTGGGATCGCGGAACGCCAGCAGCGCGCCATCGTCCAGCACGCCGTCCTTGATCCGCCAGGCCCGCCCCCCCGCGCTCATCTGCTGGATCAGGAGGGCGAAGGCGCGATCCGCCTGCGGCCGGCTGAGCAGTTCCTGCTGCGCCGCGGTCACGAGGTCCGTCTTGTTGGGAACGCGCCCGCCCGCCCAGGCCCGGCCGTAGAGGTCGTCGTCGACCATGGCTTGAACGTCGGCGCCAAGCGCGGCCCGGGCGTTGTCGCCGCCGGTGAGCGAAACGGATCTCAGCTCTTCGTTCGCCCAGCGGACTATGGCGCCCGGCTCCGGTTCCTTTCCCTGGAACCCGCCGAGCAGGCGATAGACCTTCAGGCGCTCGTAGAGGCGCACGCTGTCGCTGGTGTCGCCCAGTTCCGACTCCAGGCGAAGCACCAAGCGCGGCAGCATCAGGCGCTGCAGGCCGTTCATGTACGCCGCTCTGGCCTTGCCGCCGAGGTCGGAGATCAGGAACTGGCGCAGGCTGAATTTGAAGCCCGAGGTCTGCTCGGCATAGCCGCCGGGCAGGTTGCGCAGGTCGCTGAGCAAGGGCTGGACGCCGTCGAGGTCGGTGTCGGCGACCCGGGCGCGGTCAAGGCCGGAGTCCGACGCCCGCGCGTGGATGTCGTTGGCCGCCTTGGTGAGTTTCGATTGCCATTCCAGGTTGGCGCCGAAGCTGGCCATCAGCACGGCGGCCATGACGACCGAGGCCAGCCCGATGGTGGCGAACGCCAGAGCGATGGCGGTCCGGCGCTTCGCGACAAGGGCGGGCGCGGGGCGGGCGAGCCCGGCCTCCCGGAAGATGACGTCGGTGAGCAGGCGATTGACGAAGAACGCCCGGCCCCCGCCGGACGCCCGCGGCTGGGGAGCGTCGTAGACTTCGCCCACGCTCGCGACGATGCGGTCGATCGGGGCGCCGTCCTGCATGCCGCTGGTCAGGTAGAAGCCGCGCAGGGGCATGGGCTGCTCCTGCGCGGGGCTGCGAAACGCGCCGTCCAGCAGCCGCACGGCCCGGGCCCGCAGCGCCGCGACCTGGCTGGGGAACCCCAGGATCAGCGACTGGCGCCGGGCGTCGCGCTCTTCCTGCAGGCGGCTGGACATCCGCGCCGCGATCGACTCCGTCACCTCGTCGAAGGCGCTGGCCAGCGCTTCCGGAGAGATCGGCTCGTCCGGCGTCCAGGGGAAGGTCGCGCCGAGAACGGCCCGGCGACCATCCACCAGCAGATCGTCGAAGCTCTCGACGAAGCCGGCGATCAGGTCGGCCTTGGTGAACATCACATAGACGGGCGGCGCGCTCTGCAGGCCGATGCGCAGCTCGTTCAGGCGCCTGCGGACGATGTGGGCGTGCTCGTCGATCTCGGCGACGCCGGAGCGCGCCAGGGTGTCGAGCGGGATCGCGACGATCACGCCGTTGATGGGCTGCAGGGGCCGATGGCGGCGCAGGAGGTCGAGGAGGGCCTGCCAGCCGTCGCGGTCGCGGGAGTCGCCGCTGTCCTGGCTGGTGTAGCGACCGGCGGTGTCGACCAGAACGGCCTCGTCCGCGAACATGAAGTCGATGTTGCGGGTGCCGCTGGCGGCCTCGAGCTTCTTGATCTTGTTGGGAAAGTGAAGCCCGGACGCTTCCAGCGCCGTGGTCTTGCCGCCCGCGGGCGGACCGATGATCACATACCAGGGGCGGCTGTACAGATAGTCGCGACGCTTCCCCGACTGGGTCTTCAGGTGCGCCATCGCGTCGGACACCCGGCGCGCCAGGACCCGCTGCTCGCCCGTGGCCTGCTCCTCGTCGAACAGGTTGCGGGCGATCCGCGCGGAGGCCCGGTTGGCGACCACGGCGCGCAGGATCGCGAAAACGCCCCACACCGCGCCGATCAGCGCCAGCAGCAGCAGGCGGATCCAGAGGCGGCCGAGAGACGGGAAGGCCAGCGGCGCCAGCACGCACAGGATCAGGGCGGCGACCGCCACCAGCGTCAGGCTGCTGACCCACCAGTTGCCGAACAGTTTGCGCAAGAGCTTCAAGATCTAGCCCACCCGACGCAGGACGATTTCGAGACGGCGATTCAAGCGCCGCCCTTCCGCGGTGCTGTTGCCTGCGAAGGGATCGTTTTCGCCGCGCCCCTCCGACGTGACACGCGAGCCCAGGCGGCGCCGGATGATGTCGGCGGCGCGTTCCGCGCGGGCTTCCGACAGCCGCTGGTTGTTGGGGAAGGTCAGGGTGTGGATCCCGACGGAGTCCGTATAGCCGATCACGTCGACCGGGCCGGGATGGGGCTCCATGCAGCCGGAGATCCGCTCAAGAAGCGGGGGAACCGACGCCTCCAGCCGATCCGATCCGGGCTTGAAGAGTTCGAGCTGACTATGGGCCGGCGTTCGCACCCAGACGGCGCCGGGGTTTTCCTCGACTTCCAGCAGGCCGGCTTCCTGTTCGGCGCCGAGGCAGGCGCGGATGGCCCGCGCCACCGGGCTCTCGGGCGCGGCGTCGACCGGCGTGCCGGCGGGGTCTGCGAGGCTGACCTTATCCTCCGGGAAGATCTGGGCCAGGGCGTTGGACGCGTCACTCGAGTTCCAGGCCAGGACCAGGTTGAGGATCATGTAGACCGTGAGCAGGAACCCGACCGCGATGGCCGCCACCACGCCGACGCCGCCCCATACGCCCGTGGTGCGCGCGGGGGCGTCGACGCCTCGCCAGTGCGGCGTCAGCTCGGTGGAGGACAGCTTGCGCGGATGGTCCAGCGCCTTGAACAGCGCCTGCATGTAGGCCTCGGCCCCGCGGTTGACGCCGATGCGCCCGCGGAAGCCTGCCGCCAGGCAGGCGTGAAACAGTTCGAGGAGGTCCTGGTAGGCGTCCTGGCCCTGCAGGGCCAGGTCGATCTGGTGGGTGAAGTGGTCGCCGCCGACGTTGTGGCCGAAGACCTGCAGCACCATGTTCCGGGTGGCGTACTGCTCGGCGGCGTCGTCCTGGTCCGGCAGGTTCATGGCGACGTCGTCGACCGTGGCGCAGACGGCGTAGACCGCGCATTCGGCGACCTTCTCCGGGTAGAGTTCGTAGATCGCGACCCTGAACTCGGCGATCTCGGCCGTCATCTCCCGATGCAACTGCCGCAGCGGCGTTCGCAGGCGTCCGACCCTGAGGGCGGCGATCCGCGCCAGGATGGGTCCCGCCAGGGCCATCATCGGGTTGCGGGACTCCGGCGCGATCGGCGGCGACGGGACGTCGTCGTCCGGGAGCGACGGCTGCGGCTTCGGCGTCCAGGCCTCGGGGCTGGCGCCTGGCTGAAGCGGGATGCCGATCTGCGTCTCCCGCGCCCTCTTCAGCGGCGAGGATCTTCGCGGGCGGCGGCTTTCTTCGTCCCCCCGGCTCATTGAGCGTCCTTCTTGACCCACCAGAGCTGCAGCTTCAGGCCCGGCCACTGGCCGGCCACGTGCAGGCCGAAGGTCGGGCTCTTGACGAGGTCGGCCCACTCCGCCCCGGTGCGATCGAGTTCGAAATAGGCGTAGCCGCTCAAAGGTCGGATCTGCGGCGGCGGGGAAGCCGGGCTGAGGCGAATGCCGTGCAGTGATCTGTGGACCATCTCCCTGATCTGGGCCGCCGCGCCGATCTTCAGCTCCATCGGCGCGTGATGCCGGATCTCGTCCAGCGGGTGATCGGCGGTGACGGCCAGATAGAAGGCGTTGTTGCGCAGCATCGTCGGGTCCTTGACGTGCGCGCCGTAGTAGCTGGGCTCGATGAGTCGTAGAGGCAGCTCACCCACCGAAGGGTTGCTGATCGCCGAGATCAGGATGTCGAGCCGCGTGTGGATCGGCTCGAACGTCTCGGCCAGATGCTTGTGATCGTAGGGCGGGGGCGGGGTTTCCACACGCCGGGCGTTCTCGCGCAGGCCGGAAAGATCGCCGAGCATGGCGACGAATGTCTCGTAGAGGCGCTCTGGATGGATGGAGCGCGTCGCGCTGAGATGGGTGAGCACCTGGCCCCATCGATTGAGGGCCTGCAGGGTCAGGAAATCGACCAGGGCGTCGCGGCCGGCGTCGATGTTCGCGACGGCCATGGTCGCCAGGCTGGCGATCTGCTGATTGGCGCGCGCGAGCAGGTGCTCGGCATAGCCCGCCAGTCGGGTGGGCTGGATGTCCAGGCAGGGCGGAATGTAGGCGTCGTCGAAATCGATAGCGCCGTTCAGCACCTCGCGCACCCGCGCGACGCCCAGAAGCGTGCGGCCGGTCAGTTGCTCGTCGCTGACGCCCAGACACAGGTTCAGGCGGGACAGCTCCAGGTCCTCGGCCCTCGGATCCGAGGCGTAGGTGTCCGAGACCTGGCGGTCATAGACGAGATAGCGGGCGTCGTTCGGCGCCAGATCGGCGCGGGCGAGGCGCTCTCCGGCCGATCGGCGCGGCAGGGTCAGGTAGATCACGCGATCGCGCGTGTCCGGGGGGATGACGATCGCCGCCGGCCTCGTGTCGCCGTCGTCGAAGGCGAAGGGCGTGCCGTCCTCCAGCACGCCGGCGCAGCTGGTCAGCCCGAACAGCCCCTGGCTCGCGAGCTCGCGGTCGATCTTCAGTCGGGTGACGCCCCAAGGATAGGGGCGGAGGGCTTCGGTGCGGGCGTGAAGGAGGCCGTCATGGTGGCGATCTTGCTGCTGGAAATGTTGCGGGCGCAGGAACAGGCCCTCCCGCCAAGCCACGCGCCCGTCGCTCACCATCACGCCCCCCTCAAGACCTGAAGCTTAGCTCTATAGACCATGTTCGAATGACAGGCGAGCTACGAGGTGAGTGCTATCTTCGATTGTGGTAGGGCCGTCGCATGAATGAGCGTGACCGTTCGAAAACGCCAGCGTCATACGACCCCAGGCGCTGGGTCCTCGGCTCGGAAACCGTCGAGGCCGGCGGCGACGCGGGCTCGGCCAGCTTCGACCCGACCACCTGGGTTTCAAGGGAGGAAGCGGCTCGAACGCCGTCCGCGCGGCCTTCGCGGATCGGGCGGGTAGGGCGCAGGGGGCTGATCGCCCTGGGAGGGTTGGCGTTGGCGGGCGGCGCCGGCCTGGTGATCCTGCGTCGGCCCAGGCCGTCGGCTCCCACGCCCGCGCCCACGTCCACGCGAACGGCGCCGCCGGAAGAGCGAAGGACGGTGAGCCTGCGCGACTCCGAGGACCTGGCCATGGCGATCGAGCGACTGGGCGCCTCTTCCGCCGAGGCCGCCGAGGCCGCGGGCCTGGTGGAACAGGCCCTTGGGCGACCCTCCTCGATCGTGGTCAGCTTCAGCGGCGCGGGGGCGTTGCGCCAGCTGTCCGGACTGGACGCGACCGCGGTCGATGGAGCGACGGCGCATGTTCGTCGCGTCCAGGACGGCTTCAGATTGACCAGGGTCGATGCGCCGCGAGGGTGGGCCGCCCGCGTGGTGCGTGGCCAGATGGACGAGCGTGACTTCTTCAGTTCGGCGGTGGCCCGGGGCTTGAACGACATCCTGGTGCCGGTGTTCACCAAGGCCCTGTCCTATGATCTGGACTTCGCGCGCGAGGTGGCGCCGAGCGATCTGTTCGAAGCGGTGATCGAGGAGCGCCGGGATTCCTCCGGCGTCGTCGTCGGCGAGCCCCGGCTGCTCTATGCCGGCTTCCATCACGTGCCCCGGGCTTTTGCCCGCGTGTCCGAAGCCGACGGCGTCAGGTCGGATCGCGCCAAGAGCGCCGAGCTCTACAGCTGGGGCCAGGCTTCGGACGGAGAGCCGCGCTGGTTCGACGCCAACGGCGGCCCGGCCCGCCGCAGCCTGATGCGGACGCCCATCGAGGGCGGCCACATCACCTCCGTGTTCGGCCTGCGCCTGCACCCCGTCCTGGGCTTCTTCCGCTCCCACAAGGGGATCGACTTCGGGGCGCCGAAGAACACGCCGGTGTTCGCAGCGGCGGACGGTCAGGTCGAGTTCGCGGGTCCGCACGGCGGCCACGGCAACTACCTGCGGGTGCGCCACGGCCCGTCCCTGTCGACCGCCTACGCGCACCTGGACCGTTTCGTGGAGGGACTGAGGCCCGGCGACCCGGTCAGGCAGGGCCAGCAGATCGCCTGGTCGGGCAATTCCGGGATCTCGACGGGACCCCACCTGCACTACGAGGTGATCGTCGACGGAGAGCAGGTCGATCCGCTGAGCTATGTCGACGCCGGTTCCGGCGTCGGCCACAAGCTGACGGGCGACGACCTGCAGCGTTTCCTGGCCGAGCGCCGACGCATCGACAAGATCCGGACGACCCAGCTCTAGAGCGCGTCGGGCGAAAGTGTTTCGCCGACTGACGCGCTCTACGCATGACGCCATGCGAGGCTAAGAGGCTAAGAGGCTCTAGGCTTCAGGCCGGCTCACTTGCCATAGCGGAAGTCAGTGAGCTCGACGCCGGCGTTGGCGTTGTCCACGCCATAGGGCTTCGACGCGCGCACGATGCAGCTGATCGACGCTCCGGTCGGCCGGACGTAGGACAGGGAAACCCGTCCGCGCACCGTGGCCAGCTGCAGGGTCGGCGACCCGGGCGACGCCTGGAGGCGCGGCGATCCCGCGAACTCGTCGAACACGACCTTGTACGAACCGCTGTACCAGTTGGCGCCCCCGGGCCCCTGGCAGCCGGCCGTCACCAGGCCGACGAACAGGCGCGAGACGCCCTTGGCGTTCGCCGGCAGCTCCGCCGACCAGAGATCGAGGGTCGTGTCGGCGAAGGACATGAACCACTCGCGTTCGGTCGACGGGGCGCTCTGCGGATCGGGGCGCGGCGCCGCGACCGGCGGCCGGGCGGGTCGGCTCTGCGCCTGGACCGCCGCGCCGTGCATGCCCGCCGCCAGGAAGAGCGCCGAAAAGAGGACCGACGTCCAGCGCGACGCCGACCGACCACCGTTCTTCATCATCTCAAGCCCAGCCCTTCCCCGAAGCCGCCCTATCGTCCGTCCGGCGTGATGAACGCCGACGACACCCAGCCCCGGTTGCCGTTCTCGTCGTCCACTTCGCACCAGACGCCGTTCTTCTGGCCCGTCGGATAAACGACGTCGTTCGACGAAAGGCTCCGCACCTCGACCGAAGAAGGCGAAGGTTGCTCTCGCATCATCATCGTCTTGGTCACGCGATGGGCCTTGCCCGCGCCGTCGCCGGGGTCCGTCGGGGCCGACGGATGATCCTGCAGGTAGCGCACGAGATCGGCGTAGGCCTTGAAGTAGGCGGCCGCGACGACCTTGCCGAACTCGGTGTTGGAATAGGTCGTGGCGATGGCGGCCCAGGCCGGAGGACGGGCCCGATCGAAATCCAGCTCCTTCTTTCGCGCGGCGCCCTGCGCCAGGTAGATCTGTTCGGAATTGCGCGTCTCCACGAGCGTGATCAGCGCGAGCGCGTCGACCTTCCTGCCCCGCAGCACGCCGGTGACCGCGCTCAAGCGCTTGCCCATCCCGGCCGATCCGCCCCCGCTGTCCTTGCCGCCGGCCGCCGCGCCGATGTCGAGGACGAGCTGGTAGTCCACCGGCGACCGGGGCGCCGGCGCGCCGGCCGCCGGCGGTTCGATCAGCCGTAGGCAGCCGGAGCGAAGCGCCAGCAGCTTCACGATCGACTCCGGATTGGACAGGCCGGCCTCCGTCCACCACGCGGTCTTGGGCGGCAGCACCACCGCGCGCGCCAGGGGCGTCGCGCAGCTCGGAAGCTCGGCGTCGCGAGCGTCGGCCGCCTCGCGCTTGGGCGCGGACCATCCCCTCGCGGGCGCGAACGAAGCCAAGCCGACCAGCCCCATGCAGATCGCCGCCATCCAGCCGCGCATCGTCGCCCCTCCGTTCGCAACGCCCAGGTTAGTGGTAGGGCGAGAGGTTGCCGCATTGCAACCCAGCGTCACGTGGCGCGTCGCGCGGATATGGGACGAAGGGGAGCGGCCCCGGGAATTCGAAGCCCCGACCACGATGCCGGCGAGAGCCCGACCGCGGTCGACCATCCCGCGACGCCTAAGCGCTAAGCTCTTGAAAACAGGATGGGGAGAAAATGGCGCGCTGAAGCGGTCGGGACTGAGAACTATGCATATGCCATGGCCCTCTAGACGCTAGCGCTTGAAGCGAACGCCATGGGGTTCGCGAAGAGTCGATCAGGACCGCTTACCGGCCCGGCGCAATCGAATCCAAGATGGCTGTGAGGTCGATATCCTCAGCTTTGGCGGCGTGTTCGACCTTCCAACTCGCCACAGCCCTTGTGACAGCAAATGCTTCGACCAAACTGCTCACGAGTTCATCGAGGCTTGCACGATCACGGGGGCGCCCGGCTTGATGCCAATGGTATCCTGCCACGTGGGTAGGCAACAGAAATTCGCCAGCAAACGACTTCGCACGTTGCTCGACACCGACAGGCATTCGCGCCTTTAGGACCTCCACGGCCGAAAGAGCGTGGCCTCCATCGAGCAACAAGTGGCAGAGCTCGTGAGCCATGGTCACCCGAGCGCTCGGGCTCTGCCGAACGTCGCGTTCGTCCCTTCGAAGGATTCTGCGGCTTGCGCTGTTGAGGAAAACACCTGGTCCGTGCCCCGGCCCCCAGATCGCCAATCCATCAAGACTGTGTGGTTCAGCAGGGGCCGTGCGCCACTCGACGCCAAGCTTGGTCACGATATCGAAAACCGGAACTGGGTCATCAACGCCGAGCTCAAGCTTTTCGCGCGCTAGCCGGGCGGCGGCCTCCCCTTGCTGAAAGGGAAGTGCTCGGAGATAGTTTTCGGACAAATCCGCTAGACACGCCTCCGATAACTCCCGAAGCGCATTGGCACCGTTGGCCTTGAATTGCCGCGCCAGATCCAGGATGGCACGAATCTGTTCAGGCGGCAGCGCACCCGCCATTCGGGCCGCGATCCGGATTGGATCATCGTCGTTAGCGGCGTCCTCGAAGTTCCTAGGTGCCGTCAAGGCTCCGTCGGCGATCAGGCTCTTAGCGGTCCCGCGATCTAGACCCGCCGACCAGGCGAGCAGAGCCGCCGCGTCGCCCGCGTCGCGATCCTTCCATGCCTTGATCGCCGCTTCCCAACGCGCCTCGTCCGAGACCCGGAGGATCTGGCAGATTTCGTCACCAACCTGGGTGAGAGCCGCGCGCACCTCCGCGAAGGGCAGGCGATCCATGAAACCTGGCGCCTCGACCATGAACTGGTCGCCTGCTCGCAGGAGCCAAAAACTCGGAAGCCCATAGAGGCCCGCGAACGCGTGGGAAAGGTCGTGGGCTTCCTCGAAGTTGGTGATCGCCTCTTCCTCAGCCTCCATCGTCGCCGAGGTATTATCGATCCAGCGACGTTCTGCGGCGCGTCGAAGATCCGATGGCCTGAGCGGTGTGACGTCAACGGGATAGACTTGCCGGAGCATTAGAGGCTTCCAGAAGTCGGTGAGGTGGGCGAGGAGGTCGTCAACATGGATCTCAAGACGTACGTCGCCTTCACCACGGACAGGCCAGACAACGAAGTCGTCGACCAGGATCGACAAGGTGCGCGTCGTAACCCGCTCAGGCTCAGCGTGCGGCTGCAGATCGAACTTGAGTCGGGCGGCTAGCGCCATGTGCCGTGGACCTCGATGTGACGCTTCGTCCAAACGTCGAACTCTTTGTCGCAGCCCTTAGAGACAGCGACTTTCCTTAGGGCATCGATAAGGCCCTGCGCAAGTTTACCCCTATATGGGTAGCCATGGTAGGATCGGCCTTGATCGGTGGTCTGGCCTTCGTAGATGGCGCCGCCATGGACGGCATAGATCTTCTTGGGGAAGTCTAAGTCCCGGTCACCGTTGCTGCCTGCCAGGGCCTCATTCACAAGCCGAGAATGGTCGTCCGGCGTCAGTGATTTTGGACACTTGCCAACCCACATGCGAGGGTTACCTGGCACGAACTCGATCTCCGGCTCATCAGTGCGCCCGACATGCTTATGCCGACGCTCGCCTTTGTCGTAGAGCCGCTTAGGCGGCATTGGTTCGGATTCATCGGACATGGTAGGCAGCTTGGGGCTTCTACACGCTTTTACATGATGGAGAATCAGCCCTCGACCTCGCGCCCGAGCCGATTCTGACCTCACCATCCTGTGATCGGACTGTGCCTGTGGCTAGGGACCTCGCAACGCCCTCGCCTTGGACCAGGGTGTGGAACGGACCATAAATGGGCAGAGCAAAATCGACAGCCGTAGGTTTGGCTCTTATGGTGACGCTAGCTTCGGGTGTGTCGGGCTTGAAATGCAGCAACTAGAATTCAAGCCGCGCGCGCGGATCATCCGGACCGTAGGGGATCAACTGATAAGCGGCCCGGAGGCTGCGATTATCGAGCTGGCCAGGAACGCCTACGACGCCGACGCTTCATATGTGATCGTCGAATTCACACCGCCAAGCGCATCGGCGGGCTGGCGGATTAACATCATTGATGATGGCCATGGCATGTCGTTGGCGGACATCCGTATCCGCCGGCTCCTCGTGCGCTGGGGCGATCTTGAGAGCGACGTCGTCCAGAACCACAACTGGTTTGGGATTTCCCGCCGGGAGCAGCTGGAGCTTCCCCAGGGGCGGGAAATGGCCCGTATCGACAAGATGCTCACTGGCCTGTTTCGCGAACGGCAGAAGCTGTTAGAGGCGCTACCCCGGACTGCGGCCACCGATCCGACCGGCGTGGCCGCCAAGATCGCGGCTGCGGTCAAGGCCATAGATCCTGACGACCATCAGGAAGTCCATTTCCTCCTGAGCGGCGCGGCCAGAGATCTGGCCGCCATGCGCTGCCCCGGCTGTCATCAGCCGTTGGTGACCGAGGCCTGGATCGACTGGTCCACTCGCGTGGATCAGGGCGGAAAGGTCTCAGAGGGTGGGTAGGCGCGGCATGGGCGTGATTGAGGCTCTGCCACCATAGATCAACGCTTGGCGTCCCGCTTTGGACGGAACGCTCGGCCATGCCCCGTGAACCTCGCCTCTCGCCGGAACGCCGCCGCTCACCCCGCCAGGACCGCGCGCTCTAAGCTGTAGGTACAGTTTCACCCCGTCTAGGCGCCATTCCGCCCCCGCCCCCTTGCTCGACCGTCAAGCGCCGCGACAGAAGCGCGACACCCCCATCACCGTCACCGACGACTGGCCGCAAGCAGTTCCGGTGACCGACCACGAAGCCCGGATCATCGAAGCCTTCTTCGCCGACGTGCTCGACGACTTGTTCGGTGATCTCCCACGATAAAGCAGGAGCCCCCGATGCGCGACGCGATGGTCCCCGAACAGACCTCCACGGCGTCGCGAGCCGCCCTGTACCTGCGCGTCTCGACCGGCCGTCAGGCCGAAAGCGATCTCTCCATCCCAGACCAGCGCCGCCAGCTTGAGGCCTATTGCGCCGGCAAGGGCTGGGCTTTGGGCGAGGTGTTCATCGAACCCGGCAACACCGCAACCGACGATCGCAGGCCCTCGTTTCAGGCCATGATCGAAGCGGCCATGGCCAAGCCGGCGGCGTTCGACGTCATCATCGTCCATTCGTTCTCGCGCTTCTTCCGCGACCAATTCCAGTTCGAGTTCTACGTCCGAAAGCTGGCCAAGAACGGCGTGCGCCTGGTCTCCATCACCCAGGAGCTGGGCGATGATCCGATGAGCACCATGATGCGCAAGATCATGGCCCTCTTCGACGAGTACCAATCGCGCGAGAACGCCAAGCACACTCTGCGGGCCATGAAGGAGAACGCCCGTCAGGGCTTCTGGAACGGTTCGCGCCCGCCGCTGGGCTATCGCGTCGTCGTGGCCGAGGAGCGCGGGGCCAAGCTGAAGAAGAAGCTGGAGATCGACCCCATCCAGGCCGAGAAGATCCGGCTGATCTACAAGCTTGCCCTATTCGGCGTG
This sequence comes from Caulobacter flavus, assembly GCF_003722335.1. Classification (GTDB taxonomy): domain Bacteria; phylum Pseudomonadota; class Alphaproteobacteria; order Caulobacterales; family Caulobacteraceae; genus Caulobacter; species Caulobacter flavus. The sequence goes on along the minus strand of NZ_CP026100.1, from coordinate 427,480 downwards.
GATGGCTGCGGGCCGATGGGCTTCAAGGCCATCTGTAATCACCTCAACGACAACAACGTCCGCACCCGCGATGGCGGGCGGTTTGGCATTGATGCGATCCATAAGATCCTCAATCGCCCCACCTACAAGGGCGAGCACCACTTCAACGCCAGGGACCACAAGACCAAGACCAAACTGCCCGAGGAGGAACACGCGATCTGCGCTGTGCCCGCCATCGTCTCGGTCGAGGAGTTCCAGGCAGTGCAGGACTCGCTGCGCTTGCGCCATGCCTCATTCATGAGCCCGCGCTTCGTAGCCCCCGGCACCCTCCTGGGCGGCATCTGCTTTTGCGGAATCTGCGGCGGCGCCATGACCCTGCGAACCGGGAAGAACGGCGCCTATCGCTACTACACCTGCTCGACCAAGGCTCGGATGGGCAAGGAGGCGTGCGCGGGAATCACCGTGCCGATGGACAAGCTCGACGACGCCGTCGTTGATCATCTGGAGCGGCGCCTGCTCCACAGCGAGCGTCTGGAGGTCTTGTTGGGGAACGTCCTGGACCGCCGGGCCGAATGGATCGACCGCCGGCACGCCCACGTCACCGAGCTGCGTCGGCGGGCCGCCACCGCCGCCGCAAAGCTCTCGCGGCTCTACCAGGCGATCGAGGACGGCGTAGCCGACACGGCCGACCAGGACTTCAAGGATCGCATGAAGGAGCTTGCCTCCATGCGGGACGAGGCTCGCGCAGATGCAGACAGGGCAGAGGCGGCCATTGAGCGCCTGGGGCCAAGCCTCACGCCCGAAAAGCTGAAAGCCTTCGCCCAGGCGGCAAAGGCGCGCCTTCGGGCCGAAGATGGCTCATACCGCCGCGAACACGTCCGCGCCGTGGCTCAGCGCGTCGAAGTGCTTTCGACGAAAGAGATCCAAATTATGGGAAATCGGACTGACCTGCTCCGAACCCTGGCCGCCTCAACGGGCGAAAACACAGCGATTCTGGAAGTTCGCAGTTTTAGACCGAAGTGGCGCGCCCGGAACGATTCGAACGTCCGACCCTCAGATTCGTAGTCTGATGCTCTATCCAGCTGAGCTACGGGCGCGCATTTCTTGGCAAGACGGCTGGCGCACCCGACACGATTCGAACGTGTGACCTTTGCCTTCGGAGGGCAACGCTCTATCCAGCTGAGCTACGGGTGCATCCGCCTTGCGGAAGCGCGGTCTTAGCCGAAAGCCGCGCTCGCGCAAAGGGTTTTGGTCAGCCTTTCGCCAGATAGACGAAGCGGATCACGAACAGCGCCGCCAGCACGACGAGCAGCCAGTCGCCCTTGCGCAGCTTGCCGGTCACGGCCTTGAGGACGGCGTAGCTGGTGATGCCGAACGCCAGGCCGTTGGCGATCGAGAAGGTCAGCGGGATGGTGATCACCGTCAGGAAGGCGGGGATGGCCACCGTGGGGTCGGCCCAGTCGACTTCCGCCAGCGAACCGATCATCAGCGCGCCCACCAGCACCAGGGCCGGGGCGGTGGCGGCGGCCGGGATGGCCTGCACCAGCGGGGCGAAGAACAGGGTGACCAGGAAGAGGATCCCGACCACCACGGCGGTCAGGCCCGTGCGGCCGCCGGCGGTGACGCCCGAGGCGCTCTCAATGTAGCTGCACACGGTGCTGGTGCCGGCCGCCGCGCCGATCATGGTGGCGGCCGAGTCGGCGGTGAGGATGCGGTTGAGGCGCGGGATCGTGCCGTCGGGCTGGACGAGGCCGGCCTTCTTGGTGACGGCCACCAGGGTGCCGACGTTGTCGAACAGGTCGACGAACAGGAAGACGAAGATGATCTCGAGCAGCGCGATGCCCATGCCGCCCTGCAGGTGCAGGGCCGCGCCGACGTCCATCTTGAACATGGTCGCCGACAGGTCCGACAGGCTGTAGGCGCCGGGCGTGAACTTCGACAGGCCCAGGAGCCAGCCGGCCGCGGCGGCCAGCAGGATGCCGATCAGGATCGCGCCCTTGACCCGCCAGGCCTGAAGGGCGGCGATGGCGACGAGGCCGATCAGGGCCAGCGCCGCCGACGGCGTGGTCAGGTCGCCCAGCGCCACGGCCGTGGCCGGGTTGGCGACGATGACGCCGGCGCTCTTGAGGCCGATGAAGGCGATGAACAAGCCAACGCCCGCCGCGACGGCCGAGAACAGCGGCCGGGGGATGGCCGCCACGATCATCTGGCGGATGCCCGCCACGGTCAGGATCAGGAAGGCCACGCCCGAGATGAACACGCAGCCCAGCGCGGTCTCCCACGGCACGCCCATGCCCTTGACCACGGTGTAGGTGAAGTAGGCGTTGAGGCCCATGCCGGGCGCGAGCGCCAGCGGGTAGTTGGCGATCAGCCCCATCAGGATCGAGCCGAGGCCGGCGGCCAGGCAGGTGGCCGCGGCGACGGCGGCGATCGGCATGCCGGTCTCGCTGAGGATCGCCGGATTGACCACGACGATGTAGGCCATGGTCATGAAGGTGGTGAAGCCGGCCAGCACCTCGGTGCGGACGTTGGCGCCCAGGGCCTGCAGCTTGAAGAGGCGTTCGAGCATGGCCTATCGGGCTCCGACTTGCGGCAGGGCCGTCGCGCGACGGCCCCAGTTCTTGACGAGGTCGCGGGCCACGACGCCCCCGACCAGGAATTCGGCTTCGAAGGCGGCCTTGGCCCCGTCGTCGTGCAGCACGCGCGGGAAGGTCGGCTCGCCCAGCGGCGGGCGGGTGTAGTTGCTGGCGGTGCGCAGCACCAGCACCCGGCGCCGGTCGATGCGGCCGCTGTCGGCATGGGCGTCGAGCACGTCGAGGATCCCCTGGTCTTCGCAGTCGCTCATGGTGAAGGTCCCCGCGCCGTCGGTCCAGAGCCTGACCCAGTCGCGGGCCCACTGGGTGCGGTGCGTGCCGTGCCAGAAGCGCACGGCGCCCAGGGCGTCGCCCTGCAGCACGAACGGCGGGCGCTGGGCCTGCGGCTCCTTCACATAGCCGGCGCGCAGCTTCTGCAGGTCGGGATTGTCGGGCAGCGCCACGTCCTTGGTCAGGTCGTAGGCCCAGTCGACCAGGCCGCGATCCAGCGTCCAGACCATGGCGCTGGAGCCTTCGGCCTTGCCCTTCACGTTCGGGCGGTCGGCGTCGTTGGAATAGAGGCCGTAGGGCCAGTCGGCCGGGATCTCGCGGTCGTCGACCTCGTAGATCGGGTCGGCGTCGACGACGTAGCGGGCCCAGGCGGCGCTGCCCACCGAGGCCGCGCCCGGATCGACCCCGGCGATGCCGCTGACGATCCAGTAGGCCTTGGAGAGGTCGAACTGGCTGGACAGGATAAGGGCCGCGACGCTTTCACGGGTGCGGCCGCGCATGTCGCTGACGATGGCCAGCACGCCGTCGTCGGAATAGCGGGCGACGTGGCGGATGCCCGGCACCTTGATTTCCTTCTTCAGCGGCCAGCCCTCGACCCAGGGCTGGAACTCGCCGGCGACGTCGCCGGTGTCGGCCCCGATCTCGAAGGTGGTGACGACCACCACCTTGATCGGGATGGGCCTGGAGGCCGCCAGGGCGGGGACGACAGTCCCCAAGAGCGCCGCAAGAGCGACCAATGTTCTGAGAATCCAAGCCCGCATGCCTGCCCCGCTCGCTGAAAAACGGCGCGAAAATCGTCGCTTGGGGGAGTCGATGCAACAGCCGCGAACTGCGGCCTTCCGGCGGCGCCGTCCGCGAGGCTAGGTTGCCGCCGAATCGACCACCGGAAGCCTGCCCATGCGTATCGCCTCGACCGCTCTCGCCTTCGTCCTGCTGTCGGCGCCGATCGGCGCGGCCGCCGCCGAGCGCTTCGACACCGCGCCGCGCACAGCCGTGGTCAGCGCCTTCCCGCCGGAGATGGCGGCGCTGGAAGCGGCGACCTCGAACAAGAAGGAATTCACGGCCGCCGGAACGCGTTTCGTCACCGGCACGCTGGAGGGCAAGCCGGTGGTGCTGTTCCTTTCGGGGATCAGCATGGTCAACGCCTCGATGACCACCCAGGCGGCGCTGGACCGCTTCCACGTCAGCCGCATCGTGTTCTCCGGCGTGGCCGGCGGCGCGGATCCCGATCTCGAGGTCGGCGACGTGGTGGCGCCCGAGACCTGGGCCCAGACCTCGGAAATGGCCTATGCCCGCGAGGTTCCGGGCGGCTTCGCCCCCACGCCGGGCCTGGTCAGCGACCTGCCCAATTTCGGCATGATGCATCCGCGCGCCGTGACGGTGACCCAGGATCCGAAGACGCCCGAGGACCGGCTGTCGTTCGCCGCCGATCCGGCGCTGATCGCGCTGGCCCGCAAGTCGGTGGAGGGCCTGGTGCTGAAGCGCTGCGCGGCCGACCAGTGCCTGGCCAAGCCGCCCAAGGTGGTGGTCGGCGGGGCCGGCGGCTCGGGCCCCGTGTTCGTCGACAACGCCGCCTTCCGCGACTACGCCCACAAGACCTTCGGCGCCCGCGTGCTCGACATGGAGAGCGCCGCCGTCGCCCAGGTGGCCTATGTCAACAAGACCCCGTTCATCGCCTTCCGCAGCCTGTCGGATCTGGCGGGCGGCGATCCGGCCACCAACCAGTTCCCGGTGTTCCTGCGCCTGGCGGCGGACAATTCGGCCACCGTGGTGCGGGCGTTCGTGAAGGCTTTGCCTTAGTCGCGCAGACCTTGCCCAGCCCCAAATCAACCTCTCCCAGAGGGAGAGGGAGAGGGAGGGGCCCATGCGCAGCATGGGAGGGTGAGGGGTTTCAGACTGTCCGGATAGGGCGCGGGCAAGGGGGATGGGACCGCAGGCGATTTATCCCCTCACCCTCCCACGCCTTCGGCGCGGGCCCCTCCCTCTCCCCATGGGAGAGGTTTTTCTTGGTCGACCTCAGGTCTTCAACGGATCCTTGGCGTTCGGATCGCCGTAGGTCAGCGACACGAACACGTCCTCCAGGTCCGGATCTTCCGTCGCGATGTCCTTGATCGACACGCCGGCCGCGCGCACCGCCGCCAGCACGTGCTCGACGCTGGACTGGCCGGTGCGGTAGCTGACCGAGAAGGCCCCGCCGGTGCGGCCCTTGGTCTCGAAACCCTGCAGCACCGGGGCGACGTCGAGCGGCGCTTCGGGCGTCACCACCACGTTGCGGATGTCCATGCGGCGCAGCAGCACGGGGGTCGGCTCGCACACCACCACCTCGCCGCGGTTGACGATGGCGATCTGGTCGCACAGCTCCTGGGCCTCTTCCAGGTAATGGGTGGTCAGCACAATGGTCACGCCCAACTCGTGCAGGCCCTTCACATATTCCCACAGCTGGCGGCGCAGCTCGACGTCGACGCCGGCGGTCGGCTCGTCGAGGATCAGCACCGGCGGCTGGTGGACCATGGCTTTGGCCACCATCAGGCGCCGCTTCATGCCGCCCGACAGCTGGCGGACGTAAGCATTCGCCTTGTCGCCCAGGCCCAGCGCATTGAGCAGTTCGTCGGTGCGGCGCTCGTTCTTGGGCACGCCGTAATAGCCGGCCTGCACCTCCAGCGACTCGCGCGGGGTGAAGAAGACGTCGGCGGCCAGTTCCTGCGGCACCACGCCGATGGCCGCGCGGGCGTCGCGGGGGCGCTCGTCGATGTCGCGGCCCCAGATCTTCACCGTGCCGCTCGACTTGCGCGTCAGGCCGGCCAGGATGTTGATGAAGGTCGACTTGCCCGCCCCGTTCGGGCCCAGCAGGCCGAAGATCGAGCCGCGCGGCACCTTCAGGTCGATGCCGTTCAGCGCGCGCTTTTCCGGCGCGGTCTTGGTGGCGGGGTAGGTCTTGAACAGGCCCTCGGCTTCGATCGCGTAGGCAGGCAGGTCCATGAAGCGTCCAATCGGGGCCAAATCGGCCGAAGGCCTTGAAAACAGGGGCGTGCGCGGCTTCGTCGAATTGACGCGGCGCCGACGCGTCGCATAGGTATGCCTCGTTCGCCGCCTAGCCAAGGCCGCGCTCAGAATTCGAAGGTAGTTCCCCATGGCCAAGGCCAAGTCCGAAGCTCCGACCGCCCCCACCGCCATGGATGTCGCCGTGGTCGAAGTCGGCGCCGGTCCCGCTCCCGAGATCATCCACGTCCATTCGCACCGCATCGCCTGCGACGGCGTCGGCGGCGCCCTGGGCCACCCGCGCGTGTGGCTGGAGATGGGCGCGGCCGGATCGGTCGACTGCCCCTATTGCGACCGCCGCTTCGTCGCCTCGACCCACGCCGGCCACGACGAGGACGAGCGCCTGGCCCCCGGCGTCTACGAAGGCCCGGGCGGCCACTGAGGCCGCCTGACGCCAAGATGGACGATTCCTCGCTCTCCGGCCCGCGCGCCGAGACCCTCGCCAAGGCCTGGGAAGCCGCCGAATGGCCGCACGACCCGCCGGTCCTGCGCGCCATCGCCATGCCCTCGGACACCAACCCCGAAGGCGACATCTTCGGCGGCTGGCTGCTGTCGCAGATGGACCTGGCCGCGGCCTCGATCGCCTTTCACCGGGCGGCCGGCCGCTGCGCCACCATCGCCGTCGACGGCATGGTATTCATCAGCCCGGTGTTCGTCGGCGACGAGGTCAGTCTGTTCGCCCGCATCGTCCACACCGGCCGCACCTCGCTGAAGGTCGAGGTCGAGGCCTGGCGCCGTCGCCGCGACGGCGAAAAGGCCCACAAGGTGACGCAGGGCGTGTTCACGTTCGTCGCCATCGGCGAAGACCGCAAGCCGCGCCCGCTGCCTTAGAAAGATGCTCTCCCTGAAGGGGGAGCTGTCGCGGAGCGACTGAGGGGGAAGTTCCAGCGGCGCTTCAGCAGCCGCTTCCCCCTCCGGCCCTTTGGGCCACCTCCCCCTTCAGGGGGAGGATTGCTACTCCAGCCCCTTGGCCACGCCCTCGCGGCGCGGATCCGCGCCGCCCTCAAGCTTGCCGCCGGGACGCACGATCACGCCGTGCAGGCCCGAATTCTCGTTCTGGCCTTCCTTGACCATTACGCCGCGCGCCTGCAGGGCGGCCGTCAACTCGGGGCCGAAGCGGTTCACCTCGCCCGAGAACGTGTCGCCGCGCGCCACCAGGTTGGGCAGGGCCACGGCGTCCTGCATCGACAGGCCCCAGTCGAACACCCCGACCATGGCTTTCAGGTTGTAGGACAGGATGGCCGAACCGCCCGGCGAGCCGACGGCGGCCAGGAACTTGCCCTTCCCGTCCAGCACCACCACCGGCGACATCGACGAGCGCGGGCGCTTGCCCCCGGCCACGGCGTTGGCGCCGGGCAGGCCGTCCTTGTCGGTCGGGGCGAAGTTGAAGTCGGTCAGCTGGTTGTTGAGGAAGAAGCCGCCGACCATCCGGCCCGAGCCGAAGATGCTCTCGACCGTGGTGGTCATCGACACCACGTTGCCGGCCGCGTCGACGATGACGAAGTGGGTGGTGCCGCCGGGCTCGATGGTCGTATCCGGGCCGACCTTGGGCGCGCCCTTGGGCAGGCCGAAGCTCGGGGCCGGGCCGGCCGTCTCGCCGATCAGCTTGGCGCGCTGCTTGACGTAGGCCGGCTCCAGCAGCCCCTCGACAGGCACGGTCACCTTGGCCGGGTCGCCGACATAGCGGTCGCGGTCGGCGTACATGACCCGTTCGGCCTCGGCGATCTGGGTCCAGGCGATCGGATCCCTGGGCCCGCGCTTGGCGATGTCGGTGTGCTCGAGCATCAAGAGGGCCTGCAGCAGCGACACGCCGCTCGACGACGGATTGGGCACGCAGACGCTGTACACCTTCCACGGGCGGCAGAGGGCGTCGGCCGAGCGGGGCTTGTAGGCCGCCAGATCGGCCAGGGTCATGGCCGAGGGCCGCTCGCCCTCGTGCAGCTTGGCGACGATGGCTTCCGCCAGCGGGCCTTCATATAGAGCCGACGCGCCCTCGGCGGCCAGGCGGCGCACGGTGGCGGCGTAGGCCGGGTTCTTCAACGTCTCGCCGGCCTGGTAGCGTCGGCCGTCGGGCTTGGTGAAGTAGGCGGCCGCGTCGGCCGTCTGGCCCTGGGGCGAACGGCCGTTGATCATCGAGGCCAGGCGCGGGCTCACCACGAAGCCCTGGTCGGCCAGCTTCTCGGCGTCGAGGAACAGCCGGTCCCAGCCGATGGCGCCGTGCTCCTTCTGGGCCTGGGCCAGCATGGCCACCGCGCCCGGCACGCCGGTCGAGCGGCCCGACAGCACCGCGGCGACGAACGACACCGGCTTGCCGTCCTCGCCCAGGAACAGGGCGGGCGTCGCGCCGGCCGGCGCGGTCTCGCGGCCGTCATAGGCCGTCACCTTGCCGGTCTTGGCGTCGTAGAAGACCATGAACGAGCCGCCGCCCAGGCCCGAGCTCTGCGGCTCGACCAGGCCCAGCACCGCCTGCACGGCCACCGCCGCGTCGACGGCCGAGCCGCCTTCGCGCAGCACCCGAAGGCCGGCTTCCGTGGCCAGCGGGTTGGCCGAGACCACCATGCCGCGCGGGTTGTAGGCGGCCGCCGAACCGGCGGTCTTCGGCCCTGTCGCCGGCGCGACCGCCGCGGGCTGCGCCGCCTGGGGCCCCGCCTGCGTCGCGCAGCCGGCGATCCCTCCGCAAGCGGTGAGGACGGCGAGGGCGGCGAGAACGGGCAGGCGCATGGCGGATCCTTCGGCGGCGCGGGCATTGGGCGCGAAACGGGTCGTCCGCCACGTCGGAAATCCGACTCGGACGACGGAGATTCGACGAACCATGCCCCCGACGCCGCCACCACGCTCGCGAAAAATCGCCCGCGCGCGCCCCTGCGACATCTTTTTCAACTCCCAAAACCCTTATCCCCCAAGGGATCGCGCAGTTATCCACCGGACTTGACGACTTTCTTGCGACAAGACGCTTGCGCACCCCAGGGGTACGGGGTATCTCCCCCGCCTCGCCGCAAGGCAGTGCGCGCCCGTAGCTCAGCTGGATAGAGCATCAGACTACGAATCTGAGGGTCGGACGTTCGAATCGTTCCGGGCGCGCCATTCTTCTTTCAAGACAATCAGACGCTTTGCCGATGGCGCCGTGGGCGCTTGGGGCGGGCTTGGTATTGCTGGGTGCTGGCGGGTTTCGGCGATGGCCGGGGTCGGCGTGGCCGGTCTTGGCGGGTGGCGCGCCCGGCGGGCATGGGTATCATGCCGCGATGGCGCGCCGGCCATCCGCATCGATCTCGACTGGATCGGCCTGCGCCTGGTGCGGGACGACCCGCGCCGGCCGCTCTATCGGCAGCTGGCGCAGATCGTTCGCGAGGCCAGCGGCCCGGCCCTGCGCGGACGCCTGCCCACCGAGCGGCAGTGGGCCAGCGGGCTGAGGCTGGCGCGGGTCACCGTACGCAAGGCCCTGGACGAGCTCGCGCGGGAGGGCGTGATCGAGCGGCGCCAGGGGGCGGGGACCTTCCTGCGGCCGGTCAGACCGGCCTGATCGCCCTCAGGCGTCCGTCGGCTTCGCGCGCGGGGCAGCCTGCCCCGCGCGGGCGATCCGCAAGGGGTGGATTGATGAAATATGCTCATCAGCCCGTGCAAAGCTGAGCGGCTAATTTTACGGTCGCGCGCGCGCTAGTTTGGCTTCGCGAGACCCCGCGCGGGCCTCCGCCTCCCCAAAAAGCCAATCGGAATATCCTGCACATGGCCATCAAAGCCTATGGCGCCTTCGCCGCCGACAAGCCGCTGGAAGCGATGGACATCACGCGCCGCGCGGTCGGCCCGAATGACGTCCAGATCGAGATCGCCTACTGCGGCGTCTGCCACTCCGACCTGCACACCGTGCGCTCGGAATGGGCCGGCACCCTGTTTCCCTGCGTGCCCGGTCACGAGATCGTCGGCCGCGTCTCAGCCGTCGGCGGCCAGGTCAGCCGCTTCAAGGAAGGCGACGTCGTCGGCGTCGGCTGCCTGGTCGACAGCTGCAAGCACTGCCACTCGTGCGACGAGGGCCTGGAGCAGTACTGCGAGAACGGCTTCGTGGGCACCTACAACGGCCCGACGCCGGACGCCCCCGGCCACACCCTGGGCGGCTATTCGCAGCAGATCGTCGTCAAGGACGACTTCGTGCTGAAGATCCGCCACCCCGAGGAACAGCTGGCCGCCGTCGCCCCGCTGCTGTGCGCCGGCATCACTACCTGGTCGCCGCTGCGCCACTGGAACGTCGGCCCGGGCAAGAAGGTCGGGATCGTCGGCATCGGGGGCCTGGGCCACATGGGCGTCAAGCTGGCTCACGCCCTGGGCGCGCACGTCGTGGCCTTCACGACCTCGGAAGCCAAGCGCCAGGACGCCCTGGACCTGGGCGCCGACGAGGTTGTGGTGTCGCGCAACGAAGGCGAGATGGCCGCTCACGCCAACTCGTTCGACTTCATCCTCAACACCGTCTCGGCCAGCCACAGCCTCGACGCCTTCACGGCCCTGCTGAAGCGCGACGGGACCCTGTGCCTGGTCGGCGTGCCGGAACACGCCCACCCCAGCCCGGACGTGGCGGCCCTGATCTTCAAGCGTCGCGCCATCGCCGGCTCGCTGATCGGCGGCATCGCCGAGACCCAGGAGATGCTCGATTTCTGCGCCGAGCACGGCATCGTCTCGGAGATCGAGACGATCGACATCCAGGAGATCGAGACCGCCTACGAGCGCATGCAGAAGAGCGACGTGAAGTACCGCTTCGTGATCGACAGCGCCTCGCTGGCCAAGGCGTAGCACCACCCCGGGCGCTCGCGGCCTCATACCTGGGTATGAGGCCGCCACACCCAGGGAGCGCGACGATAAGCCCAGGTGCGATGGCGGTGCGGCGGGCGCCGGACGAACAATGATCCTCGAAAAAGAGAGGGCCCTTGGGGGGCGCTCCAGCCAGGGATCGAAACCATGTCCGTCCTCGCCGTCGACACCGTTTCCGCCACGCCCGTCGCGGGCCTGGGCCTTCTCCACGACCTGGCGGGCGAGCCGCGCGGCTTTGAGGACCTGCGCGAGGTTCTGGCGGCGCTGGAGCGCTCGCTGGAGACCGACGCCCAGGCCGCCCGCGCGCTGCTGGCCCGGGCCTCGGCCATCGTCGTCGGCGCATCTCCGGCCGCGCCGATCCAGGGCGGCCTGGCCCCCTGGCAGGCGCGCAAGCTGCGCAAGCACATCGACGAGAACCTCGACGGGACCCTGACCACGGCCGTGCTCGGGGAAATTGTCGCCCTCAGCGCCAGCTATTTCGGCCGGGCCTTCAAGGCCACCTTCGGCGAGACGCCGCACGCCTACGTCACCCGCCGCCGGCTGGAGGCGGCCAAGGACCTGATGCTGGCCACCCGCGATCCGCTCAGCCAGATCGCCTACCAGTGCGGCTTCGCCGACCAGTCGCACCTGTGCCGCCTGTTCCGCCGCTCGGCGGGGATGGCGCCCCAGGCCTGGCGCCGGGCCAACCGCCTGGCGGCCTGAACGGGGCCGTCCGGATAGGGCGAAGTCGCCTCGCCATCTCCACCGAAAGCTGCAAAGCTCGACGTTGCGAAACCTGGGGGGAGGCGACGATGAAGCGGATGGTGATGCTGGCCTGCGCGGCCGTGCTGGCGACGGCGCCGGCCCTGGCCTGGGCCGAGCAGACGCCCGAGCAGCGGGCCGCGGCCAAGGCCGAGGGCGACGCCATGCTGGCCAAGGCCGGCGCCGCGGCGTTCTTCGACAATCTCAGCGACCGCGAGGGCGAGACGGGCATCACCCTTCAGCACAAGGAGTCGGGGCTGCACTGCGTGTTCACCCCGGGTCGCGAGGGCAACGAGGTGATCCTGTTCAAGCCGGACGGAACCGACGTCGGTTGCCACGTCGTCACCTTCGCCGACAGCCGCACCGTCTATGCGACGAAGTCGGACCTGACGCTGGACCAGGCCATGGGCATGGCGGTGGCGGCCCTGAAGGCCAAGCACCCCAAGGCCAAGCCCTATCGCGGCAAGAGTTCGCAACTGGTCGCCATGATGCAGGCGTCGGGCAAGATCCCGCCCAGTCGCACCGAGCGCTTCATCGACGGCAAAACCTACGAAAGCGTCTCGGTGGCGCCGATCGCCGGTTGGGAGATCAAGCTGCGGATGAGCGGCGAGGCGTCAAACGCCGAATTCCTCTCCAATGCGGGCGACGGGATGGGTTGGCTCGTCTATGTGGTCAAGGCGGCCCAACGGCATGGCCTGGGCCCGCTGGCGGCGGCGCCCGCGCCGGGGTCCTGAGCGCCGGCTCTCCGCCCAGCGACCGTTCCCGCCGAAGGTCGCGCCAGCCGCGCCCATCCAGGCCACACACCGCCTCGGGAGTTTCCAGGAGGACGGCCATGGCCAGATGGTTGAAGACCGGCGCAGACGCCGGCGCGGTGGCGAGCGCCGACAAGGCGGTGCGCGAGACGGTGGAGGGCATTCTCGCCGACGTGGCCGCTCGCGGCGACGCGGCGGTGCGCGACCTGTCGGTGAAGTTCGACGGCTGGGACCGCGAAAGCTACCGCCTGTCGCCGGCCGAGATCCAGGCCTGCATCGACCAGCTGTCGCCGCGCGACCTGGCCGACATCGAGTTCGCCCAGGCCCAGGTCAAGGGCTTCGCCCAGAAGCAGCGCGAGACGCTGCTGGACCTGGAGGTCGAGACCCTGCCCGGTGTGGTGCTGGGCCACAAGCACATCCCGGTGAACGCGGCCGGCTGCTACGTGCCCGGCGGCAAGTATCCGCTGCTGGCCTCGGCCCACATGTCGGTGCTGACGGCCAAGGTGGCCGGCGTGCCGCGCGTGGTCACCTGCGCCCCGCCGTTCGGCGGCAAGCCGGCGCCCGCGATCGTCGCGGCCCAGGCCCTAGCCGGCGCCGACGAGATCTACTGCCTGGGCGGCGTTCAGGCCGTGGCGGCCATGGCGCTCGGCACTCAGACCATCGCCCCGGTCGACATGCTGGTCGGTCCCGGCAACGCCTATGTGGCCGAGGCCAAGCGCCAGCTGTTCGGCCGCGTCGGCATCGACCTCTTCGCCGGCCCGACCGAGACCCTGGTCATCGCCGACGACACGGTGGACGGCGAGCTGTGCGCCACCGACCTGCTGGGCCAGGCCGAGCACGGCCCCGACAGCCCGGCGATCCTGCTGACCACCTCGCGCAGGCTGGCCGAGGACACCATCGCCTGGATCGAGAAGCTGCTGCAGGTTCTGCCGACGGCCGCCATCGCCCGCCGGGCCTGGGAGAGCTTCGGCCAGGTGATCCTCGCCGACAGCGACGCCGAGATGGTCGAGATCGCCGACAAGATCGCCTCCGAGCACGTGCAGGTGATGACCGCCGACCCGGACTACTTCCTGCGCCACATGACCAACTACGGCGCGCTGTTCTTAGGGGAGCGCACCAACGTCTCCTACGGCGACAAGGTGATCGGCACCAACCACACCCTGCCGACCAAGCTGGCGGCCCGCTACACCGGCGGCCTGTGGGTGGGCAAGTTCCTCAAGACCTGCACCTATCAGAAGGTGCTGACCGACGAGGCCAGCGCTCTGGTCGGCGAATACTGCTCGCGCCTGTGCGCCCTGGAGGGCTTTGCCGGCCACGGCGAGCAGGCCAACATCCGCGTGCGCCGCTACGGCGGCCGCGAGGTGCCCTATGCCGGCGCGGCCTCGCCGGCGCCGGCGGCGGAGTAGGGGGCTTGGAGCTGCCGCGCACGCCCTCGTTCCGCCTGGACGGCCGCCGGGCCCTCGTGACGGGGGCGGGGCGCGGTATCGGCCTGGCCGCCGCCGCGGCCCTGGCCCAGGCCGGCGCGGCGGTGACTCTGGCCGCGCGCTCGGCCGGCGAGATCGAGGCGGCGGCCGAAGCAATCCGCGGCCAAGGCGGCCAGGCGCAAGCGCTCGTGCTCGACGTCGGCGACCTGCCGGCGGTCAGAGCCGCCATGGCCGCCGCGCCGGCCTTCGACGTGCTGGTCAACAACGCCGGCACCAACCGTCCCAAGCCCTTCGTCGAGGTGACGCAGGACGACTACGACGCCGTGCTCGACCTCAATCTGAAGGCCGCCTTCTTCGTCGCCCAGGCCGTGGCGGCGCGGATGGTCGAGGCCGGGACCAAGGGCTCGATCGTCAACCTGACCTCGCAGATGGGCCATGTGGGCGGCGCGCGGCGCAGCCTCTACTGCGCCAGCAAGTGGGGGCTGGAGGGCCTGTCCAAGGCCATGGCCCTGGACCTGGCGCCGCACGGGATCCGGGTGAACACCATCGCCCCGACCTTCATCGAGACCCCGCTGACCAGGCCGTTCTTCGAGGACAAGGCCTTCCTCGACAGCGTGCTTTCCAAGATCAAGCTGGGCCGTCTGGGCCAGGTGGAAGACCTGATGGGGGCGGTGGTGTTCCTGGCGAGCGACGCCAGCGCCCTGATGACCGGCAGTTCGCTGGTCGTCGACGGCGGCTGGACGGCCGACTGATCTAGCCGGCGATCTTGCGGGCGCGAACCAGGGTGACGAGCTTCTGCTCGGTCGGATGCGGGTTCTCGACGGCGATGGTGAACCGCTCGCCGGTGGCCAGGCTGGCGCGCCTGATGAAGGTTCGCGGGGCCGGGCTTTCGATCCAGTGCCTGGTCTCGTTACGGCGGGCGTCGATGATCAGGCGTACTTCCGGCAGCCAGGCGTGGCGCAGGGCCGATACGATCTCGAACTCGTAGGTTCCGTCCGACGGCGCGACGAACGACAGGCCCGGGCGGTACTCCGTGCCGTAGTGCGCCATCCAGTGATCGTTGATGAAGCAGCGGCCAAAATACCAGTAGGCGTGCTCGGCGCTCCATTCCATGGGGCAGCAGCCTTCGAGCGTCTCGTGGAGCAGGTCGTAGGACCACGGGCCGCCCAGGTGGAAGCTCTCGTGGCTGTCGTAGGTCTCCAGGCTCCTGGCCGAAGGCGCGGGCGAGGTCAGCGACAGGTCGACGGAGACGGCCGGGTGCGACGGCAGTCCGGCCACGAGCTGCAGTTCCTCGCTCTCGAACGCCGTCGAGGCCGCGCGGAGGAGGTCGTCGTCGTCGCCGAACACCGGCGGGAAGACGGCCTCGCGCAGGCCCGGCGTGAAGCGCGAGGTCGCGGTGATGGAGATGATCTTGAGCCCCGCGGCCCTGGCGCAGGCGGCCAGCGAGTAGGCGCTGAAATAGTGGATGTGGTGGGGATAGTAGAACAGCGGGTCGAACAGCATGCCCATGCGCCGGGCGATCGCGCCGTCGCCGTTCGGGCATCGCAGCAGCAGCACGCCGCCGGGGCTCAGCTTCGCGGCCATGTCGCGCATGAACTGGATGGGGTCGTTCACGTGCTCGATCACGTGGTTCGACAGGGCGACGTCCAGGTCGTGGATATCGGCGGGCCGGGTCGGGGATTCGTGGATGAGATGGTCGTTGCCCATCTTCCGGCCGAAGGCGATGGCTTCCTCCGACCAGTCGGATCCGCTGGCGTCGAAGCCACGCTTGCGCAGGTGGTGCACGGTCAGGCCGGTGCCGCAGCCGAACTCGTGAACGCGGGCGGCGCGGCCCGCGTGCTGGGCCAGCGGCACGGCGAGGTCGTCGGCCATGTCGAACGAGGGCGCCGCATACCGCTGGGCGTAGAGCGTGCGTTCGGCGTCGTCGTTGAAATAGGCGGTCGAATAGACTTCGTTGAGCGCCGTCGGCGGCGGGGGTGGCGTGAAGTTCTTGTGACCGCAAGCGGTGCAGCAGAAAAGCTGAGCCGTATAGCCGCCGCTGCGAGCGAAAAGTCTGCGCCCGTGATCCACATAGGGATGGGAAGACTCCCCGCACAGGCAGGGGTGCCGATCGATATCTGGGAGCACGGATGGGGAAAACATCTTGGCTCACTCCCGAGAGGATCAGGGGTTGATGAATAGTTGAGCTAATCTCGCGTGGGCTGCAACTGATTTCGTGAGAGGCGGGGTGGACGCGGGCGGGGCGGCGTGCGCGGGGGCTGGCCCGCCAAGGCCGAGTCTCGACGCCCGACCCCCTGTGCGCTAAGGCGGTTGCACCAGTGCGGGCATGGCGAAACTGGTAGACGCAGCGGACTTAAAATCCTATGCGCTCCACCGCCAAAGCTAGAAAAACCCTACAAACAACAACTTCTTATCGCCACTCCAAGGCAGCGCTTAGCACAGAGCTAGCACACTCCGCTGCCGCAGTAGCACAATCCCAATCTATCGGACTTTCGCCACCTCGCGACGGCCGCCACGCGATCCTGGACGGCAAGGTTCAGCTTTACCTGCGCAGTGGTAGTCCCAACTGGCAGTGCGCGTGCTCGGTCGGCGGGCGCCAGCACCGCGCCAACACTGGCGAGGATGGCCTCACCCGAGCTGCCGCCTTTGCCCACGACTGGTATCTGTCGCTGGCCAACGGCGAGGCCATCGGCTCCGGCCGCACGACGGGCCAGCCGGTCGCCCGCCCCGCGCCACTCACGAGCCGACGTGGCCTGCGTTCGGCCGCCAGCGCGCCACGTCAAACCTTTCGGGAAGCAGCGAGCCGCTTCATGGTCGAGTTCGAGGCCCTGACCCAAGGCCAACGCAACCCGATCTATGTTGCTGGCCATCGCGCGCGGCTGGCCAACCACCTGATCCCATTCTTTGGAATGATGAGCGTGCGCGAAATCGATGCAGGCGTGATCGCCGAGTATCGCGTCATGCGCATGGGCGACCGCCATCGCGGCACGCCACCCGCTCGCAGCACCCTGCACCAGGAAATCGTCTGCCTGCGCCAGGTCCTCAAGACGGCGATCCGGCTGCGCTGGATCGACCACCTTCCCGACCTTTCAGCGCCTTATGGCCGGTCCGGCAAGATCTCGCACAGGGCCTGGTTCTCGCCCGAGGAATGGGGGCTGTTCGAGGCGGCGCTTCATGATCGCGTCGCGCGCCCCCGGAAGGAGCGCTGGCGCGAGGCCGGCGAAAACCTGCGCGACTACGCACTCATCATGATCAACACGGGCCTGCGTCCAGACGAGGCCCTGCGCCTGGAGTATCGAGACGTCGCGGTAATCTCCGACGGGGCTACCGGCGAGCGCATCCTTGAAATCGCCGTCCGTGGCAAGCGAGGCGTCGGCTGGTGCAAGAGCATGCCCGAAGCTGTGGAGCCGTTCAGCAGACTCAAGGAACGCAATGCCGGGCAACCGCTCGATCGCCTCTTCCCTGCCTTCCAGCGCGAACTCTTCAACGCCATCCTCGACGAACTGCGCATGAAGACCGACCGCGAGGGCCGGCGACGCACCGCCTATAGCCTGCGCCACACCTACATCTGCACGCGCCTGATGAACGGGGCTGACATCTATCAGGTCGCCAAGAACTGCCGCACCAGCGTCGAGATGATCGAGACTTACTACGCCGCCCACATCAAGAACGTGATCGACGCCTCGGCGATCAATGTCCGCAAGCTTCGTCCATCCCCTTCCGGCGCATCGCCCGCGCCGTGATCCTTGGCCGCCAAAAGGCCGGGACCGGCCGACGCGGCCAACGAAGGGATGGGCCGAACGGTCCATCCCGCTGGCGCCCGCGCTCCGCACGGAGCGCAGCCACTCGCCCCCAGGCCAGAACCCAGCGTGCCGACAGCTTTCCCGACTCTCACTATCCCATTGGTTCAGAACGCCATCGAAACTCGCTTTACTTGCACTTCGGCCAAAACCCGAGAGACGTCCAATGAAGCAAAGCCTTGATCATCTGCCCGACGGAAAACGCCGCGAGCTAGCGTTCGTCGTGGAGACCCTGCAAGCGACCTTTGCCAGGGCCATTGCCCACAGGACGCAGCAACGATACCGAAACGGCAGGTTGCTCAAGATCGTGCTGTTCGACAGCTACGCTCGCGGCGACTGGATCGAGGACCCGGCCGGGAGGTATTTTTCCAGCTACGACCTCCTAGTCGTCGTGAACCACCCCGACCTCACGGACCTCGACGAATTCTGGTCAAAGGCCGATTGCGCCTTCCTGGATGAACTGAGCAACGGCAATCGGCTGCGCACCCAGACCAACTTCATCGTCCACGACCTCGATGATGTGAACGAACAGCTCCGGTCCGGTCGCCTGTTCTTCACCGAGATGCTCCGCGAGGGTGTCATCCTCTTCGAGGAACCCGATTTCCCCTTCGCCGCGCCCACCGCCATTCCAGCAGCGGCGGCATGCTCGGAGGCAAAGCGCTATGTCGATGACTGGCTACCCAGCAGCCGCGCGTTATCAAAGCTGGCCAGCACAGCCCAGGAGCTATCCCGTCCGAGGGAAGCGGCGTTCCTCCTGCATCAAGCCGCCGAAAAGGCCTACCACGGTTTGATCTTGATCCTCACGCGCTACAGCGCCAGGACCCACCGCCTAACTTTGCTGCGTGATCGTGCCGAGGCCCTCGATGAACGGCTGAGGGGCCTCTGGCCACGCGAAAGGAAGTTTGACCGCAAGTGCTTCAACTTGCTCCAGCGCGCCTACATCGAAGCACGGTACTCGCCAGACTACTCAATATCGGACGAGCAACTCGCTTGGCTGACAGAGCGGGTTGGAGTTCTTCAAGCTGCCGTATCGACGATCGCCACCGAACGAATTGAAGCCCTAGGTGTAGGGACGCGCAATAGTGAACGGCTCGACGCGAGATTCATGACGCCTTTCGACGCACATTAGCTGAGACGTTCGCCGCTCCGGGGCGCACATTGTGTGAGACTGAGATCACAATGATTGAGACCGACGCGCACTATTTGAGACCGACCCACGGTCGGTGAGACGCGTCTCAGAGCGGGAGGCATTGCGGGTGATCGCCATGGCGTGTGCGACGATCCTCCGCAATCCGACGACCGCTGCGCGCCGGATATCTGAACTGGATCGGTCGGAACGAGTATCACCTCGAAACGCACGTAAACGCCGGGGCGAGCGCCTTTGCAAGAGACCTAGCGCCTTGTCCGAGTGTCCCCGTGAAGCCTTAGGGGCAGGGCCAGGCTTCGCGGAATGCCAGACTGACCCCGGCGAGCATCGGCAGATCCGCAGCCTGCGGGGATCGGCGCGCCCATCCCGTGTAGAGGGGCGCCAGATCCTCCACCCGGTAGGAGACAGCACAGGTCCCGGCCTTGTGCCCTCCTGCGCCGAAAGCCTGCAGCGTGTCGGCGGCGGCCATGAGGTAGCCGGCGCACCAGCTCCGAGGGTCTGAGCCATTGACCTCGCAAACGGCCTGGAGCCCCGCCACAGTCATGGTGAGCGGTGGCCCGTTCGGGCCTACCCCCTGCAACGCTGTCGGCTCACGATCCTTGCCCGCCACGGCCCAAGTCACTCCGCTGGAGAGCGCGGCGGCCAAGACCGCCGTCGCCGCCATGCCGGCCCAGGTCCTCATGGCTTGGCGGCCTTGACGTGATCCAGCGCCGACCGAAGCCCGCGCCCGAGCATCAGCGCGTCGTCGTTCGCCCAGAAATGCATGAAGAACAGTCGCGGCTCGTCGTCCAGCATGTGGTTGTGGAGCGCGGTGACCTCTATGCCGTTCGCCCGAAGCGCCCGGATCACCGGGTTCACTTCGTCGGACGTCAGGACGAAGTCACCGGTGATGGCGGCCTTGCCGCCGCCGGTGGGCTGGAAGTTGATGACCGTGGCCGAGCCCATGGCTTCGGGCACCACAGCGCCGGCTTCCCGAACCGGCTCCGCGCGCGGAACACTGAACTGGTAGATGCCGCCCGTGGCCTTGCCCTTGTAGCCCAGCGTGCGGTCAAGGCCGGCCGTGTCGATCGCGGGAGCGGGCGTAGCGGGCGCGACCGTGGATGCCGCCCCCATCGGGGTCTTGCTTTGCGTGATCGCCTTCTGCAGCGCCGCGGCAAGCTTCACCGGATCTCCGTGACCACCTACGTGCATGTACATCGTGGCCGGCGAGGACCGCAGAAGGTGGTTGTGGAGCGCGGTCACTTCGAGGCCGTTTTCGACGAGAACCTTCATGACCGGGTTCACCTCCTCGTGCGTGAGAACCAGGTCGCCCATGACCATGGCGTGGTCGCCCATGTCCTGGAACGCAAGCCAGGATCCGAGCGCCAGCGCAGGCCTGATCGGCACCCCGTCCAGGGTCACCTTGAGATCGGTCCGCGGCATCCCGACTCGATAGACTCCGCCGGGCTGCACAGCGCCCTCTTTGCCCAGTGCGCGGCCCACGGCGGCCCAGTCAGGGGCCGCGCTCGCGGCTTGGCCAAAAAAGGCGCCGGCGACGAGCGTCAGCGTCAGCGTAATTCGCTTCATAGATATTCTCCTCGTTCGCCGCAGCGCCAGTGCGCTGCGGCTCATCAACACGGTTTCGACAGTCAACAACTTGTTGGGCCGGCTATGGGGACGTGGGCGTCCAGACTGGCGTCTGACCCCGCGGGGGGGCTTTGCTCACCCATAGGCGAACCAGCCCGCCGCCCCGGCGGCGAAGATCACGGCCACGATGTTGAGCTTGCTCTTCCAAAGATAAAGGATGGCAAGCGCGCCAGCAAAGATGACCAGGGCTGGCCAGAGCACCGGGACCCGTTCCGCCGTCGCCTGCCCGAGCTGCAGCGTCGTTGCGGCTATCAGGCCCACCACGCCGGCAGCGACGCCCTCCAGGAGCGCGTGCAGCTGCTTGACCTCCAGGACGGCTTCCAGACGATCGTAGAGGATCAGCGAGAACGCAAAGGCGGGCAGGAAAATCCCGGCGGTCATGGCTAGGGCGCCAATCGGGCCGCCGCCGACGTAGCCCACGAAGGTGGAGAAGATGATCAACGGCGCCGGCAGGATGCCCGAGAGCGCCAGACCGTCGAGGAACTGACCGTCGGTCATCCAACCCCGCCCCACCGCGTCGTTCCGGAGAAACGGGATGGCCGTGTACGCTCCGCCGAACGTCAGCAACCCGGCTTTGAGACCGGAGAGGAAGAGAGCCATCGGACCAGCCGATGCGCCGACGGCTTGCACATCGCCCGGTTGAACGCCCGGCGACCACCAGATGACGGCGGTCGCTAGGGCGACCCCGATGAACGCGCACACGAGCGCCAGAGATTGCCGACCCGATGCAGCAAGCGCATAGACCACCCCGGCGATGGGCAGCACGACCCAAAAGCTCGCGCCTAGGAGCGATGCCAACCCGACGCCGAGGGCCAGGCCCCAGAGCCACCGGTCGTTCAGCACATGTTCGCCGATCCGGTGCACCGCTCGCACGATCATGGCGACGACGCCCACCTGCACGCCGAGGAAGGCGGCGCCGAGCGCAGACGACTGGATGTCCATCGCGAAGTAGAGCCAGGACAAGGCGAACATCAGCAGGAAGCCGGGAAGCATGAACGCCAGCCCCGCGAGCATGCCTCCGAGCCGGCCCTTGGCGCGCATGCCAAGGTGAACACAGAGCTCATGGGCCTCTGGCCCAGGGAGAACCTGCATGACAGCGAGCAGGCGATTGAAGCGCGCGCTGGAAATCCAGCGTTCCTCCTCGACCAGTTCCTTCCGTAGCATCGCGATCTGGGCCACCGGCCCGCCCCAGGCCATCAGCCCGAATCGCAGGAAGCGTAAGAACAGCTGCGGATAGCTCAGCGCCGGCGGCTGCGGCTCGGCAGCCATATCGAGTTCGGCAGACGCGGTCATGCCATCACTCCGCTGTGGCTCAGATCGCACGCGCGATTGCGTGGCCGCGCTGAAGGATGGCTCGCGAAATCGCCCAAGCAAGGCGGACCGACCCGGCTTTCGCGGTGACGTTCGCTTGCTAGGAAAAAAGAAGCCCACGCGGGCTCGACGCACAAACCGAAATCCAAGGCACACGCTCCCCTGCGCGCGCCTTACGCGCACGCTCCAAGGAGCGGATCTTGGACGACCGGGCCGTCTAACCGGGCGATCCGCGATGGCCCGGTGGGCGATAGCTACCGCCTTGCAAGCGCGATTGGAAGGGCCTGCTCGTCCAATTGGCGCCGCGCAGCCCGTCAGGGCCACAGCCGCTCACGATTCGACATCGATGCGTATCAGGCGACGGCGCGGGCGAAGCGCGCGTTGTCGCCTCCCCAGGAGAACGCCTTCATGTAGGCGTCGACGTGAGCTCCCCGTAGTCCATGTGATAGGCGTGCTCGTACATGTCCAAAGCAAGCAGCGGCCGGCCATCGGCGATTTGGGTGTGGTCGGAGGCCCACTGATGGACAAGCCGCTGGTCGCGCTCGCTCCAGGCCAGCAGAACCCAGCCGGAACCGCCGCCGAGCGCCTTGCCCATGCCGGCGAACTCCGCCGCCCAGCTATCGTGGCTTCCGAAGTCACGTTCGATGGCGCTCGCGAGCGGTGCGACCGGCGCGCCACGTTCGCCGAGCCTTCGAAATGCACCTCGTGCAGGACCATGGAGTTCCAGGCGAACAGTTCCTCGCGCAGCTCAACGAAATCGCAGCAACAATTGCCCTGGCCTTTCAGCGCCGCGCGAAACCAGAGACGTCATTGAGACGCTAATCACGCCAATGGGCTCGCCCGCGTCACCCCCCAGGAAAACGGCCGGTTTCCTGACGGTCGCCGCAATTGGCCCAGGAGTGATCCTGCGCCACCAGAAAACCCGTTGCGGAAATGATCGCAAGCTTGCACCCTCCGATCTGTCTTTTCTGACGGAGCGGCCGGGTGCTGGTGGGTTACGTTCGCGTGTCCAAAGCCGACGGGAGCCAGACGTTGGCGCCGCAGCGTGACGCCATGGCCGCAGCCGGCGTCGAACCTGACCGCATCTATGAGGATTTGGCCTCCGGCCGGCGTGATGATCGGCCGGGACTGGCGGCCTGCCTCAAGGCGCTCCAGCCTGGCAATACCTTGGTGCTCTGGAAACTCGACCGGCTCGGCCGAGATCTCCGCCACCTGGTCAACACTGTCGATGAGTTGCGGACGCGCGGGGTGGGCCTGAAGGTCATCGCCGG
This sequence comes from Caulobacter flavus, assembly GCF_003722335.1. Classification (GTDB taxonomy): domain Bacteria; phylum Pseudomonadota; class Alphaproteobacteria; order Caulobacterales; family Caulobacteraceae; genus Caulobacter; species Caulobacter flavus. The sequence goes on along the minus strand of NZ_CP026100.1, from coordinate 404,729 downwards.
AGCTGGCGCGCAGATCGATACGACGACGGCCAACGGCCGCTTGGCGTTCGGCATCTTTGCGGCCTTCGCCGAGTTTGAGCGCGAGCTGATCTCAGAACGGACCAACGCAGGCCTGGCCGCAGCGCGGGCCAGGGGACGTATGGGCGGCCGACCTCGCAAGATGGACCGGGCGACGTTGATGATGGCCATGGCGGCGATGGCTGACCGCGAGGCCAAAGCCACGGAGGTGGCCCGCCGCCTGGGTCTGACCACCACGACCCTCTATGTTTACGTCAACGGCGATGGAACGCCCAAGGCGGCGGGCCAGGCCCTACTCGATGCGCCAGCGGCAGTTCGGCCGCGCCAGCTTCAAGTGGCTGGCTGATGGCGCCGAGCACCAGCGTCCCCGTTGAGGCGCTGGTGATGCTCCGTCGGCGTCTGGCCGCCTTGCCGGCCAAACACCCTGATCGTCAGCAACTCTTGCTCTCCACAGGCACGCTCTACGGCGTCAGCCGGGCTACGCTGTATCGTCTGCTCCGTGGGGGCGGCCATCCCCGCCATGCACATCGCGCCGACCGTGGCCGGCCGCGGGTCTTGTCGGGCGCCGAAGTCGAAGGTTGGTGCGAGATCATCGCGGCGATGAAGGTGCGAACCACCAACCGAAAAGGGCGACATCTCTCAACGGTCCGCATTCTCGAATTACTAGAGAAGCATGGGGTCGAGACCCCGGACGGCCTGCAGAAGCTTCCACCTGGCAAGCTGACCGCTTCGACCATCAACCGTCACATGCGTCGCCTCGGCTACGACAACGAGCGGATGACCCGGCCGCCGCCAGCAGTGCGGTTTCAAGCCGAGCAGTCGAACGCGTTGTGGCATTTCGACATGAGCCCTTCGGAGCTGAAGCAACTCGCCGTCCCGCCCTGGATCGATCCTGATCGGAACGGCGCGCCGACGCTGATGTTGTTCAGCGTGGTCGATGACCGCTCCGGCGTCGCCTATCAGGAATATCGTTGTGTCTATGGCGAGGACGCTGAATCGGCGCTGCGTTTCTTGTTCAACGCCATGTCGGCCAAGCCGGACGAGGCCAATCCATTCCAGGGCGTCCCCACGACGCTCTATCTCGACAATGGCCCGGTCGCGAAATCCGGGGTGTTTCAGCGCGTGATGGAGAGCCTCAACATCGAGGCGATAATCCACATGCCAGCCGGTAGCGATGGCCGGCGGACCACAGCCCGGGCCAAGGGCAAGGTCGAGCGGCCGTTCAGGACCGTGAAGGACGCCCACGAAACGCTTTATCACTTCCATCAGCCCGAAACCGAGGAAGAGGCCAACCGCTGGCTCGCCCGCTATATCGCCACCTACAACAGCGGCGATCATCGATCCGAGCCGCACAGCCGCCTTCATGACTGGCTCGGCAATCTGCCGCCCGATGGCGTGCGCCAGATGTGCGCTTGGGAGCGGTTTTGCACCTTCGCCCGTGAACCCGAACGACGCGCGGTCGGCATCGACTGCCGGATCACGGTGGCCGGCGTCACCTATGAGGTCGATCCTGACCTGGCGGGCGAGACCGTTGTCGTCTGGTGGGGCCTCTTCGATCAGGAGCTATTCGTCGAACAGGGCGAGGAGCGCTTCGGACCCTACACCCCGGTCGGTGGCCCGATCCCCCTTCATCGCTATCGAAAACATCGCAAGGGTCGTTGCGAGGTTCGCGCCGACAAGGTCGGAGAGCTGGCGGCGCAGCTCAAGCTCCCGCGTTCGGCGCTGAGCGGCGAAGACGATGTGGTGATGATCGGCGTTCAACAGGATTCGGCCGCGCTTCCATCCAGACCGTTCCGCGACCCCGACCCCTTCCACGAGTTGGCCTTTCCGAGCGTTCTGGCGGCCCGGCGGGCCATCGCTGACGAAGTGCGCTTCCCGCTGGCCAAGCTGTCCGATGACGACCGCCGCTTTGTCGATGACCTGCTTCGCCGGACGCTGGCTAGGCCGGAGATTTTGGCGGCGATACGCGAGCGATTTCCCCAAGGGCGCCGAGGAGGGCTCTACGGATGCTGACCGAAGTGATGGAATATTACGGCCTCGAACGATCGCCGGTCGATGTCGAATTCTTCGAGACTGATCACCACGCTCAGATCTCGCGCGACCTGCGCACAGCGATCATGAGCGGTCGGCTGATCGCGCTCACCGCCGTCATCGGGTCCGGCAAGACGGTGCTATCGCGTCAGCTTCGGACCGAACTTGAGCGTGAAGGGCGGGTCATCGTCTCCAGGTCCCTGACGGTGGACAAGGTGAAGATCACGGTTCCCCTGCTGATCTCCGCACTGTTCTACGATCTGTCGTCGGACAAGGCCGTCGTCATTTCCCGCCAGAGTGAACGACGTGAGCGCGACCTTCAGGAACTGTTTCGCAAGGCCAAGAAGCCAGTGGCCCTATTCATCGACGACGCCCACGCCTTGCACCCCAAGACGCTGACCGCGCTCAAACGTCTCATCGAACTCGTCGTGGAAGGCGGCGGACAACTCTCCGTCGTTCTGGTCGGCCACCCCAAGCTCAAAAATGACCTGCGGCGGCCCAGCATGGAAGAGGTCGGCGACCGGACGACTGTTTTCGAGTTCGGAGGGTTGCGCGAACGGCAGCGTGACTTTCTCGACTGGACCCTCAAGAGTTCCCTCCACTCCGACGCCCAACCTGAAGACGTCATCACAGAGGAAGCCGCCACTTTGCTTGCGGTGCGTCTGAAGACGCCGTTGCAGCTCAGCAGTTCGCTGGTGCGGGTGTTCGAGGCCGGTTTCGAGGCTGGCGTGAAGCCGATCGACAAGGCGATCGTCGAGACCGTCTTGTCGCGCCGCGCCGACGATCTAGAGCCGCAGTTGACGCGGCACGGCTACGATCTCAAGTCTCTCGCGGAATTGTTCGACGCCAAGCCGGCAGAGATCCGGCAGTTGTTCCGCGGCGGGCTCGATCCCGCCCGCTCGACGGAGTTGATGGAGGAGATGCGCGCCGCGGGCCTGCCGCTCTGAAGCGTCTCATCGACCGTGCGTCGGTCTCAAATAGCGCGCGTCGGTCTCAACCATTGTGGTTTCAGTCTCACACAATGTGCGCCGAGTAGGCACAGACGTCTCAGCTAATATGCGTCGAAACACGCCTTGTATCTCGCGTCGAGCCGTTCACTATTGCGCGCCGCTACACCTAGGGCACGCGTCGGCGATGTAGTCGCCGCCCACTTGCCACTAGGATTTTGCCTTGCGCGACGGGCGGATTTTCGGCGGACGCCGCCGCCCCGTCTCGGCGATGTGTTCTGGCCGGTGCCGCCCCGTAGACGGGTCGTACTCGCTGACAATCTTGCGGTCCAGAAGATCAGCAATGCTCATTACTGGCGCGGCGAGATCGATGAGCACTGCCGGGCTCAATATGACCTTTTCGCCCGATGCGATGCGAACGTTGACCAGTTCCCTGGACGCGTGATCGTCGACCAAGCCGGCACGGTGAGCCAGTACGTTCCGGAGCGTGTAGACGTCCCCCAGGTAGGATAGGTAGGGCTCGATCTTCTTGATGCCCGAACCGGTATGCTCCGAGAAAGCCTGTATGCGCTGGACGAGCCCTCGCACCTTGCGCACCTCGCCATAAAGCTTGTCGCCGGCGGGCGTCCGGGAGCCGATCGCGGCATCGAAGAGCTTGGCTCGACTTTGGATGTAGGCGTCTAGGAAACTGGAAAAATAGGCCTCGAACGAGGCCGACAGGATCACGATGCGGTTGGTGACGACTGCGTGGCGATAACTTGGCGTTCGCTCAAGAAACGTGTCCCGAGTCAGGGCGTTGATCCGCCCCCTCAGTTCAGGAGCGTAGAACATCTCGTCGATCGACTTCGACGCCGGGATGTCCTTGTAGTTGGATACCACGTGGCTTTCTGCCATCGCGATGCAGAGCAACTCGGCCCACATCGCGTGGCAGGAGTCGCCCCAGACTGCCTTCAGGTCTTTCAGGTGTTCAGAGTATGCCATGAGGATTCCAAGAGGATCATCGCCACGACCGTACCCTTAGCATCCTGGACTACACTTCGGCATGTCCGGTCGGTCGGGATGCAAGAAGCTGTTCCGCGAGGCGCGCGGCGGCCTCAGCGATCTTCGCCGACGACTTGAGGTCGCACTCCCACACCGTGAACACGCGCCAGCCGCTCGCTTCCAGCGCCTCCCTGGACCGAGCATCCCGGGCGACGTTCCGGTCGAACTTCTCCATCCAGAACGCCGTATTGCTCTTTGGCGTCGTCGCGATCGAGCAACCGGGATGCCGATGCCAAAAGCACCCATGCACGAACACGGCGGCGCGGTACTTTGGAAACACGATGTCCGGCTTGCCAGGCAGCCGCGTGTCGTTGACGCGGAACCGGAAGCCCTTCCTATGCATGGCGCTGCGCAGGACCAGTTCGGGCTTGGTGTCCCGCGACTTGATCCGGGACATCCGCTCAGAACGCTGCGCTGGCGTCAGGAAGTCTGCCATCGTCTCCTAGTCTTGCGCATCCTTCAGCTCGAAGAACGGCAGACCCCGAATGACCTCGCCGCCTAGGGCGTTGAAGGACTTGAACAGGCACTGGTGGTTCTTCAACGCCTTCACCCTGTCCGCCAGTTCCGACAACTGGCCCGTCAGACCCAACGCCGCGAGTTCGGCCGGGGTGACATTGGGCACCTTATGTACGAACCAGGTCAGCAATGGATCGCGATAGTCCGTTGCATTGACCTTGAAGTGCTTCAGGTACTGGGAGGCCAGGATGATGCCCGTGCCGAACTCGCGCCCTTGAAGCAGCAGCTTCTTCAGAACGTCGAACTCGTACTGCATGATGTTGTCGGCCTCGTCGACGAGAAGGAACGAGTCGATGGCGCGCAGTTGGGGGTCGCTGCCGAGGAACTCGCGCTTTGGCGTCTTGAGCATGTTCTCGAAGAACAAGTTCAGCATGATCGCCACGACCATGTTCTTGTTCCGGTCATCCTGGCCGAGGGCGTCCAGAGAAAGGACCACCACGCCATCCAGGAACTCGCTAAATGGCTGGATCTTGCGCTGGTCGGAAGCAAACACTCCCATGTCCACGAGGTCGCTCATGATCGAGGACACCGAGTCCGGCTTGCCATCGACGATCGTCTCGTACTCGGCGTGGACCGCATCAAGCGTTGGCGCCTCGCCGGGCGCAGCGGCAGCATAGGCGGCCTTCACCGCACGCTTCAGGCGCTCGCCTTGGACCGGGCCGATGCCCGAGTAGATCTTGTCGAGCACATCCCGGAAGAAGAAGAAGCGCTGGAGCCATGGAGCATTGGCGTCCTCCATGGAGGACGTGTCGAACAGGTTGAGCGGCAGGTTGTGCGGCTTCACGACACGAGCGCCCGTTGCCTCGACAAAATCCGGGCTGCTGTAGTCCCGCTTGTAGTCGAGGATCAGGAAGCGCGGCTTGATGCCCCGGTTCTCCTGCGCAGCGGCGGATACCTGGGTAATCAGCGACTTGAGGAATTGGGTCTTGCCCGTCCCAAGGTCACCGACAACCCCCATGTTCATGTGGCTGAGCCGCGTATCCGATATGTTCAGCGTGAGCTTGCGAGGCTGGAAGCCATCAACGGTGCTGCCCACGTTCAGGACGATCCCCTTGGCGTCCGCGACAGGCTGCTGGCCACTATCCACTGGCGGAGCGCCGCCAGCATCTGGACTGGGCGGCTGCACCACCTCAGGCTCTAGGGCTTCTTGCTCCTCGGCAACTTCAACAGGAAGAGACTCGAAAGAGGCGGCTTCTGGCATTTGCCGATGGACTTGCTGCCCAGGCAGCAACTGCCAGTTTCCAACCCGTTCGCGCACGGAGGCGTAGAACGCGGCTGGGTCGCCGGACACGATCGTAGTCGCGTCCTCGGTTGTGATGGTGATGGTCTCGTCAAACCCATCGCCATCGCGGTCACGAGGGACACTTCTCGGACTCTCGTCGATAACGATCAAACGGCCTCGCTCGTCGACCGTAATGCTCGCTTCGGCCGAGAGTATGGACGCGGCAACCTGTTCGTGGAGCCTGGACCAACGATCTTGGTCCACGACGTCCGGATGCTGGCTGTAGACCCGCATGCCAAAGCCGACGATCGACAAGAGAAGATGCTGGAAGGCCAGCGCCCAGGCACGGGGCTGCTCCTTGCGAGGGAGCATCTCGCCGAGGAGCCCGCAAAGGTTCTTGGCTTGATCCAGGGCGTCGGACACCTCGCTCGCAGGGAAGGTCGACTTCGGGCGACACTTTACCTCGACTGGCGTCAGGTGGAGTTGGACGCCCGAGGCATTGCAACGCATGCCGATGACCAGCAAGTCCGGCCTTGATTGGCCTCCTTCTTTCCGATCGCGCCCAAGGGAGCGCGAAAGGTCTGAAAGGTAGCCACGGAAGGGATCCACCGGCACGACGATCGCCAGGACGTCATCGTCCTCCTTGTCCGAGACTACTGGGAGCAAGCTCTCGAAGTCGCCGGACTTGCGGAAACGATCCTGGAGCAATCGAACCGCGAGGAACAAGCCGAGGTCGCCGGTGGCGCCGGAGTCGTCGCCAGCGAGGCCCCGGATGGTCGGGATACCGCGCCTGGCCACTTCCAGGAGGACTTCCTCGACGTCGCCAGGAGGCATCGCCTCGCAGCCCGGAAGTCGGCCAAGGGCCTTGGCCAGGGCTTCGCGGTCGGCTTCCTTGACCTGCGAGAGCAGGTAGTAGCCGTTCGTGTCGCCCGCGCGATGGGAATAGGATGGGAGGTCGTAGTCCCAGAGATAGGTGCCCTCCAGCCACCCGCCGAGGAAGCATGCTGGATCGATGGCAGACGAAGAAACCGCGACGAAGTCCGTTTTCCGGACCGTCAGCATGTTGCGCACGGCGTTGACGTTCGGTGCGAAGCTTAGCCCAATCCGCGCCTCACCGAGGTTCTCCATCCTGGCGAGCACAGCCGCGACGTCGTCGGCCAGGTCATCCCCGGTCTTGGGACCAGGCAGCGCCTGCCGAGACTCGCTCAGGAAATGGCCCGGCAGTTGTCGGCGAACTCGATGCCGGATCAGGCCGCCCAAGCCGATGGGCGTCCGGTTGGCGACTGGAATGGTTTCTGGCTCGGACATGTCGAGCTGGGCGATGATGCCGAGGTCGGGGACCACGCCCTGAGGCTGCCCAACGAACCAACGGACGCAATTGTTCGTATCCTCGGACAGGTTGGCGATCGTGGCGTCGTCTGGCCGAGCCGTCGCCGCGCGATCGTCGAAGATCTCGACGACACGGGATCCGGCCGCCAGGACCGGCGGCTTGCGATCACTCTCGCCAAAGCGATCGGACGTCCAACTGATCAGGCCTTCATTGCATGCATCGGTCGCACCGCCTGCGCTAGCCACCGCGACGCCGATTGCAGGCTTGGCCGCGAGGAGGTCAGAAACATCCTCAAGGGCGCGCCCGACCTGCGCTGCGCTGAATCCTGCAGAGATCCCTCCGACCGTGACGCCGAAGGCTTCGCCAAAGGGCGCGCGCCTCGACCGTTCGGGGAGGCCCTTGAGCTTGCTTCCATTCCAAAGGACCGACCAATAGTCGGTGCCATTCTCGACAGCGACGAAGTCGACGTGGTCGATGCCGGCAGGCGAACGGAGTGCCAGGGACAGGATGTCGGGCACACAATCAGGGTCGAAGACGCTCGCAGCGGGGCACGGCCGCTCGGTCAGCTCGGATTCTCGCAGGACTTGTTGCGCGACGCAGTGCCAGGCGATGCGGAGCGGGTGGAGCGGCGACAGGAGGATCGCGTCCGGCGTGCGCGAGATGGTATGGCCATCGTGCTCGAAAGACGCCACGACAATGGCGTCGACCCAGCAAGCAACATCCGGATCGTTGGCGAGCCAGGTGTTGTATGCCGAGAGGTATAGCTCGACGGCAGCCTTGAACTCGGCATCGTCGATGAGCCAGCGTCCGAGTTGGGCCATCTCGATGACGCCCGTCTCGTCCCCGCCGCCCCGGATCCGGGAGGCGATCAGCTCGCGAGATTCGACGAAGCCTTCTGGCGGGATGAACTCTTCGGGACTTGGACGGGGATCCTTCAGGAACTGGCCGGTCGAGAAGATTGGGCCACGTTCGCTCCAGGATGGCTGGGCCCATGCGTCAACATAGTCTTCCCCAAGCACGGATGGCAGGTAGGAGCGAGCCACCGCCTCCGACGAGATGATCCATTCCTGGAGCGTCGTCGACCGTGCATATCGGTTGGGATTGATGACTGGCTTCGCGTCAGCCGGCTGGAGAACCCTTCGATTGGCCCTGATCAGCCGCTCGAACTCACTCCTGCAGCCTTGCTGGGCAACCTCCTCGACAGTCAGGAATACGCGGCAAGTTTCCGTCGTCTTCTTGCCGTCCGAGCCCTCCCGCTCGAAGCCGATGTCGACCTGATAGTTGCCGTCTGTCTCGATCTCCAGGTGCTTGAAGTGCGCACCGGTGCGGACGGCAAGCTGGTGCGCGACATCGCCTCGTTCGGCAGCGTCGTCGGTGCTTCCCATCGCCGTGTCATGGATCGTCACGCCCGGCGAGGCCAGCAGGAGAAGCTCGTAGCGACCGGCGCCCGACACGATGAGGCCCGCCTCATACTCGGGGCCGCGCTTGCCTTTCCGGCGCTTGGGGGGCGACAACTTCCTGGCGCCCCGGCAGGCCACATAGAGGCCAGGCCCCCATGTCGCCATTGATACGACCTTGAGGGTTCCAGGCTTGAAGCCATCCGCGCTTGCCACGTAGCGCATTGGTGCGCGGTGGACGGGCGGGGCGTCGTCTACGAAGTATTGTCCGGTGTCGGGAGTAATCTCGCCGATTTGCTTGCCTTCGGGACCACCCGGTGTCCGCTCGATCGTGACGAGGACCTCCGAGCCCGTGCCGCCGACAGTAGTGAAGCCTAGCTCTACCTCGCCTTCCACCAGGATGGGCATGCCCTTGGAGACAGGCATGAGGGCATTGAGGCACGACATGACGATGTCGCCAGCCTGGGCGCTTTCCTCCGCGAGGTACTCGGCCCACTTCTCGACGGTCAGGAAGGTCCACCACACTGGGGGATCCGGCAGGTCACGCCCCGTCGTGGGAACATAGTACGCGGCCGGAGATCGCTCGAACGAGGTCGGTAGCTCGCAGACACCCTCGAGATGGGACAGGAACTTGGCGAGATTGCCTGCGTCCGCGCCGCCGGCAGTCTCGATCGCCTTTGAAATGCCCGTCGAGAAGCCCTCGCTCAGGGCGTCGGCGAGCTTGTCCAGGGTCGAGAGCTGGGCCTTCGCATCGAAAGCGCCGCCAGCCATCGGCGGGACCCCGCATGCCAGCGCCAGCCGGCCGGCTGGGGTCAGGCCTGCCGGCCCGCTAGCGGCGGCATGAAGTCTCGCAATCACGCGCCAGGCTCCAATCCTGGCTTCCCGCATGGCCTCTACGCTGTCGGCCGCTTCCGCAGCATTCTGGACGATGGAACGGGCAGCTTCCTCCTCGTCCTCACCAAAGCCCATGCTTCGGATCGCACGGCCGACGAGTTCCTGGACAAACGCATCTCCCCACCAGTTTTCAAAGGGTGCGTTGCCGGCGTTGTTCGCAACCGCGACGCCAAAGTCCCCGCTGGTGGTCGCGATCGACTTGATTGCATGTCGTCCCGGAGGAACCAATGCCACGTAGTTTGGCTCCGCAGGGGAGTTGCGGAGATTCAGGAGGTGAGTTTCGTTGCAACGTCCCGACTGGCCAATCGGTGGGTTCGGCTCTCCTGGTGCGAGCGAAGGCACCTGGAGGACCACGGGGACACGCCCTTCGGCCACGCCCGCTTCCAATGCAGCGAAGACGTCGTCCAGGATTTCCAGCGGTGGGCCATGGAAGATCAGGCGGATCTCTGCGGAGGCGTCCTGCGCATCCGCCGTCACGCGTTCGCGGATCAGGCCGGCAAGGGTTGAGGCAATGGAACTCAAGCGGCTTGCTCCGCAAACGGTGGCACCAGGAGCATTCCGCTCTCCGCGTCGGGGCTATCCAGCACCAAGCCGAGCATGCGTAGTTGGTGACCGAGGTCGCTCTCGGCGATTTCCTGATGGTCGATCATTATGCCGTAGCCGGACATGTGTTGGGCTAGGTACCGGACGGAGCGTGGCCCCGAGGTCTTGGCCAAGGAGCAGTGCACGAGCGCTAGGACGGCAACGGGTCCCAGGGAAACGATCCACGGGCTCGATGCTGCCGCCCCCTTCTTTCGCAGGACAAATCCTTGGTCGTAGCCCCGCAGCGCTGCGTTCGCCGTCTGGCGCTGGCCAAGGGCGTGGCGAACAAACTCAAGGAGGTTCGAGCCAATGCCCTTGCGGCAGAGCACGGTCCGGTTCTCACGCTCTCGCGTCTCCGAAAGCCCGCTCAGCAAGGCCTCTGCCCCGTCACGCGCCGCAGCATCGCGAGCAGCTTCGCAAAGCTGGAACACTTCCTCGGAGGTCGAAAGCCCTCCCGACAGGCCGCCCGCCGCCTCAAGCGCCCACAGGACTTGGTTCAGCCCTAGGCGCGCTTGAAGGAAGGCCGAGACCCTGTCCTTGGCCAAAGGAAGTGCTCGGTCGCCATAGGGTAGCCGGCCCGCGCGACGGCCAAACAGAAGCGTCCGGACTTCCGAAACATCAGCAGGACAGTCGCCCGTAGCCGAGCGCCGAACCATCGACCACATGTTGTCGTGGACATCGCATAGCCAAAGCACATGCGAGACGGTGCCGATCCGAACGATGGCTTCGAGAAGACTCGTCCACTGCCGCCGCGTCATGGCGGTCTTGGCCGCAACAATGGCCTGGAGGTCGGTCACGAATTGACGGGCGGGATAGGACAGGCCCTCTCGATCCTCATGGCGAAGGACGGGAAGCGGCTTTGGTTCGGAGCTGGCCCATTGAGGTTCCGGCGCCCAGGTGGCCAGTTCGGCCTGTAGGAAGCGCGCGAAGACATCATCGTCGGCGCTCACGGAGAGCGCTTCAAACAGGCCTTCCCAGACACCGGCGGCCTCAACGGCGTCCCGCGCTCCAAGCCAGATCATCCGGCGCACCAGCGCACCCGCAGGCCAGGGGTTGCCGGCAAGGCGCGCGGAGCCGGAAAACACCGCCACCTGCGGCACGAGCGGCGTAACTTGTAGAAAGCGCTTTGCCGACTGGTTTGGAAGCTTCGGACTTTCCAATGCCGAGTGCAGCATCATGTGCAGGGAATCCGCGTCCAGCACGGCCCCCGTCTTTCGTTCCCGCTTGTTCCGGAAAGCGAGAACATCGCGATCAAGCTCTCGCCCTCGCGTAGGAACTGAACTCTCGGAGTGTCCCTCAAAGCCGACTGCACGGTAGAGGGACGAAAGTAGGACCTCCGAACTCGCGTATTCCGGTGCCGGCGCGATCGCCAGTGCCGATGTCTCGTAGGTCCGATGGGAGGTCTTCCAGGGCTCCTCGTGGAATTTATCGAGGCTCACCGGCCCGGCTCCTCTTTCCGCGCAGCAAATCCTTGGCGCCGTTCGCTCACCGTGACGCCGCCTTCGCCGATCTTGATGGAAGCACGCTCCAGGATCTGGCAATCGCGAACGATCGGTCCAGACAAGCGCGCCCGGGTCGTGTCCAGGAGCGCGAGGACGGTACGAGGCAACGAGGCTGGCGACAGCCCGCGCTTAAGCTCCTTCACCGCACGGAAAAGCTCGTAGGTCAGCGCGATGGACTTTGCGGACGCCCCCTGCCCGACCCGGAGGAATGCGATCGGGGTCTTGGGCCTGTTCAACGCAACGGCGTCGTAGGCTCGCACTGGTCTGGCCGGTACGACGAGCGTCGCCCGGTGCATCGGCGGTGGAAGCGGCTGGCCGAACGTTGTGGTAAGCGAGATCTCGAACTCTTGGTTGTTGTTCAGCAGCTTCTCGACATCCAGGGCGACGTCATAGAGTTCGTCTCCGCTGGCGTCCTCAAGGACGCGCTGGAATTCGTCCAGGAGATTGGCGTCCCTGACCGACGCGGTGCGAGCGCCCAACGCACGTCGAACCAGTCGGCAAGCGAAGTCGCGTACAAGGCGCTGGACTCGCGTCGCCACAGCCGGACGCTTTCGGCGAACTGCTGGCCGCGAGAGTTCGGCGTCGAGCGCGGAGAGGCGCTCAAGCAACTCGACCTCGACCTTCGAAAGCACCTGCTGCCGCCGGACGTAGTCGAGGCCTTCGCTTACGGACCGACTGAATCGCACGTCGATGTCGCGCAGCCAGAACGCGGTCCGCAAGGTGGCCTGGACCTTGACGTCTGGGCTCGCCAGTCCCGGATCCATGATCTCGACGACGCCCTCCAGCGCCGAACTGATCACCGTCGGGAGGTATTGCGCGCGGCGTCCCTGGAGGAACCAGGCCAGGCCCATGCCGGTGTTGTCGTCATCGAGGGCAAGGTCCTTCAGGTCACGAAGGAGCCTTGGCCCTGCATCTTGCGGCCAAGAATGGAAAAGGGCGTGCTGGTACTGGGCCGAGGCAAGTTGGAAGATCGCAGTGGACGAAGCCTGGGTCGGCTTGCCCTTGCGCTTCGCCACTTCGTCCCGGGCGATCAGGTCCCTCGCCCATTCGCACGGGGACGAGTTGCTTCCTTGGTCTGCGTGCCCTCCCGCCAGAAGGTAGGAGGCGAGGGAAAATAGGTCGCGAAAGCTCCACCGCTTGCCGGACGCGACCTCGTACCACCGCAGCATGCGAAGCAGCGAAGCCTGTTCCCGCTCACGGGATAGCTGCTCCCTGCTATTGCAGAATGGGCACCAGGCCCCAGCCGCGCAGGTACCTTGTGCCGGCCACTTTCGAGCTTCCAGCGCTGCATCGAATAGCGAGGCGGCCGGAGGCTCCCCTCCCTCTTCGGAGGGAAGAAGCAAGCTCTCGGCATCCATCGGCCAGACATTGACCTCGGGAAACTTGTCCAGCGGCCAACAGGCGGATGCATCCGGAAAGAGGCCAACAGCGCGCGTGACGGCTTCGAGCAACGCGCAGACTTCGGTTGCGCCAGTATCAATGGCCTCCACGAGGGCATCATCGAGGACCCCTCGGTTGACGCAGCAGAGGTAGGCCTCGCTCGGCTGCGCAAGCGCAACTTCGAGCTCGGCGAGCAGCAGCTGTGCCGCCGTGCGCGTTTCGGGCGCAATGACGGTGGTCGCATCCTGGACAATGACCAGCGACCGCCCGGAACCAAGGGAGGCTTGGGCCACGCGCGGGACGAGGCCGTCGGGAGGATTGTACTGCGGCCTCAGTTGCTCAACGAGCCGAGCGTCGGAGCCAAGTTCCTCGTCGAGCCACCGGATGGTCGACTCGATCGCTTCCGTCTTGCCATTGCCCGGGCCTCCCACGAGCAAAACGAGGCGGGGGGTCGATGGCGTCCTGTTCGCATGGGCTGCGGCCCAGCCCCGGAGGCGGGCGAGCAGGCTCGTGTTGAACACGACCTCCCCGGGGCGCCCGCTTGCATCGTCGAACAACCGGCGCACCCCGCCGGAGCGATGGCCGCTCCAGTTGCGGAGCTGCGCTGGAAATGGAGGAGGCGGACCGCTGTCGCTCATGCGGCCTGGTCGAGTCGGCGCAACGCTGAGGCTTCCTTCACGTAGGACAACAGGACTTGGCCCCACATCTCGGCGATCAGGGGCGGCACTGCGTTGGCGACCTGGGTGAACCGGGGCACCTCTCGCGCCCGGCGCTCTCCCCCGGTCGTGTACTTGCCTTGGAATGCAAACCAGTCGGGGAAGGTCTGCAGTCGCGCGTTTTCCCGGACGGTGAGCGTCCTAGGCTCAGCATAGTGGAGGAGATCGTCAGGCATGCTCGTGATGGTGGGAGCGCACAAGCTAGGGTCGAGGACCCGGGTCGCCATCTTGTTGATGCCGTGGCGATTTCGCATCTCGCTGTTCAGTTGGACGCTAAGCCGCCCCTCTGCCTTGCACTCGGCGATGATCTTTCCGAACCGCTCGACGATATGAGGTCGGTGACGAGCTAGGCGCGTGTCCGTAAGCGGCCCGACATGGCCATCGCGCATCACGCGCTGGTAATCTGTCTTTGCAGACGCAGTCTTGATCGCCTCGTAACCCTTCGTATCGGGGCTCTCGATCTTGCCGGCGTGCTCGATCTCAAGGTCGGAAATAGCCTGCTTGCAGCTGACCTGCGGCTTGAGTCCCTTTCGCTCCAGGAACTTGACCTTGCCGCCGCGTAGCCGGGCGAACGGGTCCTGCCCCTTGGGGAGCCGCTTCGCCTTTGGAGACTTGAGGATTCCGACAACGAAAAAGCGGGGACGCTTTTGGGGGACACCGAACTCCGAACACCGGATGGTGTCGTAGTACACGTGATAGAGTTGCCCCAGGCGCGACAGCAATTCCTCGGCGAAGTTGCGTCGGGTTTCGCCTTCGCCTTCCTCGTCCGTGCTGACAAAATCGTACGTGATGCCCCGGACGTTCTCGATCAACACCATGCCGGGCTGCACCAGCTCGACAAACTCCAAGTAGCGCTCCACGAGTTGGTTGCGGAGATCTCCCGGCCGCCGCCGTCCCGCACTCGAAAAGCCCTGGCAAGGCGGCCCGCCCGCTAGCAGGTCCACCTTCCCGCGCAGCTTGCCGAGTTCGGCGCCGTGCTTTTCCATCAAGGACTCGATGGTCCAGGGCTGCTGTTCAAGCCAGCTCGGCCAGGCAAAACGTTGCCGTGGGCCATGGATGAGGTTGGTCTTCAGCGTTTCGAACGCAAAGGCATCCTTCTCGATGGCGAACAATCCCCGCCATCCGGCCCTAAGCAAGCCGAGGCTGAGGCCACCGCATCCCGCGAAGGCATCAATGAAAACCGGAGCGTTTTCCTCGCTAGCCAAACCCGTACCCAATTCGCACCCACATCGATTCGATCTGGGGGAGGATATTTCCTTGCTAGCAAGCCATCCAAGCGCCCCCGAGGCACAATCTAGGTTCATGCGCGAAAGGTCTAGCCTGGGAGCGCACTTTTCCTCTAGTTGCAAGCCCACCGCGACCGCCCTCTTTCATTGAGAGAAGCGACTGTGATGTCGCCTCGCGATCCGAACCTGCGTTACCCATACGTCCGAAACGGTCGCATGCCTTAGCGGGCTGCGTTGCCCCTGGCCAATTGCGCCATCCTGGATAGAGTTCACCATTCCGCTCGCGCCTTAGCGTGCCAGTATCTAGGTCGGCGACATGCCGGAAGCTGCGCGTCACACATTGATAGACGGTCGGGTCCAGATCTACCGACGACCGGGTAGTCCCCATTGGCAATGCTCCTGCACGGTCGCCGGCCGCCAGCGTCGCGTGACAACCCACGAGGAGAGCCTGTCGCGCGCCAAGGACTTTGCGCAGGACTGGTACCTGGGCCTCCTGGGAAAATACCGCGTCGGCGACTTGAAGCCTGGCAAGACGTTCGCCGAGGCGGCCGAACGCTTCATTGACGAGTTCGAGGTGATCACGCGAGGCGAGAGGAGCCCGGTCTACGTCCAGGGCCACCGGGCACGCCTCGCCAACTATCTCGTTCCATTTTTCGGCGACACCGTGCTCGGCGAGATCACGGCGGGCATGGTGCAGGACTACCGCATCCATCGCCTCCGTCCGGGCAGCTCAGGAAGGACTCCCGCCGCCAGCACCCTGCACCAGGAGATCGTATGCCTGCGCCAGGTCCTAAAGGCCGCAAACCGTCGTCGCTGGCTAGACCAACTTCCAGATCTATCAACGCCTTTTCGTGGCTCGTCGAAGGTATCCCACCGGGCTTGGCTATCACCGGACGACTATAAGCTTCTCTACACGACGACGCGCCAGCAGGCGCAAGCTCGCGGCGCCTTGCCCGCCGCGAAGGACCTGCATGATTTCGTGCTCTTCATGGTCAACACGGGACTGCGGCCCGATGAGGCCTCGCACCTGGAGTATCGCGATGTCGCGATCGTGCTGGACCAAACAACTGGAGACCAAATTCTCGAAATCGCTGTTCGCGGCAAGCGGGGCGTCGGCTGGTGCAAGAGCATGCCAGGCGCCGTCGTGCCGCTCCAACGACTGCGAGAACGCTACGACGGCCAGCCAACCGATCGGCTCTTTCCTATCCCGCTGCGCTCCGCATTGAATGCCACGCTTCAGGCGATAGACCTCAAGTTCGATCGCGAGGGCCGGCGGAGGACAGCCTATAGCCTCAGACATACGTACATCAGCATGCGCCTCATCGAGGGGGCCGATATCTATCAGGTCGCCAAGAATTGCCGCACCAGCGTCGAGATGATCGAAACCTTCTACGCAGCACATATCAAGGACGTCATCGACGCCGCTGCAGTCAATGTTCGAAGGGATCGCGGCGATGCGAAGCGGGCAGACCGCAAATCGGCAAAGCCCGTGCGAAAGGCTCGACGCTCAGCGCCGGGCCGACTATAGCTCGCCTCGGTTTAGGCGGGCGTGGCGAAACTGGTAGACGCAACGGACTTAAGCCAAGGATTGAGTGCGCTTGGGGAAATCCAGGACGTAGAACCGCTCAAATTCGGGGAACCCTGTAAAATGGCGATCCCGAGCCAAGCCCCTTGCGGGAAGGTGTAGAGACTAGACGGGCGGCGCCTAAACCCCTCTTCGGGGCACGGCGAAGGGATAGTCCAGACCACGAACGCAGCGCCACGGCCCTGCGGCGGCGAAAGTCGAAGTGGTATGAAAATCCGTCAGCCGCAAGGCTATGCCGGTTCGATCCCGGCCGCCCGCACCAACTCCACGGCGTGAGCGGACAACGCAGCTGCCGCGTCGTCCGCTCTGATGGGCGCTATGCCGCCAAACTTGATTGAGCACCTGAGCTGCCAGGGCGGGCTTATCCTGAGGCAGGAAATGCCCATAGTGCTCGGCGATAGTCTCTGGCGTGTCCTGGATGGCGTAGCTGGCCTGCTCGTGAGAGCCAGTCTGCTTCAGGATATGCGTAGCAAGGACGTCGCGGACGTTGTGCGGACCGTGGGGCAGCAATCCAGGTACTGCTCCGCGACCGGTAAAGACAAATTTTCCGGCCCATACCTCACGAATTTTTGGGTTTGGATTGGCTGCGGCCGGATCAATTGGAAATAGCTTGGGGCCAGCCCCCAGCGCGCTGCGAAGCGACTTCCGCCCACCTTCGGCCCACCGGGCCTGCAGTTGGTTCCCCGCGAAGCCGCTCCTCCACTTGCACCCCCGGTCTCGCCGACGGGCGTCGGGTTTCAGACGCGCCTCTAGCGTCTGCAAACCCAACGACCGAAGGAGATGACCATGGCCAGCGTAGCGAACCTGCGATCGCCCAGGATCTACGTCGCTTGTCTGGCGGCCTATAATGCAGGCCGCCTCCACGGAGCCTGGATCGAAGTCGAGGACGAGGATGTCGTAAGGGGTGCCATCGCGGCCATGCTGAACGCCTCCCCCGTCGCCGGCGCAGAGGAATTCGCCATCCACGATCATGACGGCTTTGGCGGCGTGAACATCGGCGAGTACGAGCACATCGGCCGGGTCGTCGAGATCGCTTCTTTCCTGCGCGAGCGTGGCCAGCTTGGCGCGCTGGCGCTCGCTCATCTCGGCGGGAGTATCGACGACGCGAACGCGGCGCTGGATGACGGGTATCGAGGCGCCTACGAAAGCCTCTCCGACTACTTCCAGGAACTAACAGAGGAGACGGTCGCGATCCCCGAGGCCCTTCGCCTCTATATCGACTACGAAGCCATGGCACGAGACGCGGAGCTGAGCGGGGACGTCTTCACGCTCCGGACAGCTCATGACGAGCTCCACGTCTTTTGGGCTCGATGAGGCCGGTGGCTTTCAGAACAGGCCTTTGAACTCAGCGTCTGCATAGTAGCGAACCTTCCGCGCTAGCGTAGGGCTCGCGCCGGGCCGGAGCAGGATCAGCGACGCGCCATCCATCCGCATGACCTCGTCCGGCGTGACGAGATCCCGACGCGCGAGATTGACGTTGGTCGAGCTGCCATGCGTCGAAAAGAGCTTGTCGCCGGCCTGAGTCTTTGACTGGCCGCTGGTGCTGTAAACTTCGGTCGTGACGCCCATCGACCGCGAGACCCAGGTCGCGGTGTCGATGTCGGCGACGTTGAAAACCTGAATGACCCTGGCATTGGCCAGGAAGGTCCCGGCGTGATCGCCATAGGCGCTCTTGAGCTGGTGAAGATCCTGCAGGATTGCCCAGATCTGGAGGCCATACCCTGCCATGAGGCCAAACGCCCGCTCGACCGGCTCCAGATATCCAAGGGCGGAGAACTCATCCAACATGAGCAGTACGTCAGGCCCGTCGCGTTCCGCCCCCACCGGCCCGCGCGCCAAAGCCCCAATCGTCTGCACCACCATCAGCCGAAGCCAGCGCGCATGGGTTCGCAGCCGCTCAGGCGGCAGAACCAGGAACACGCTCACCAGCCCGGTTTGCAATTCGCTCAGAGAGAAATCCGAGCGCCCCAGCACCCGCGCCATGCGCGGGCTGTCGAGGAAGTGGGTATGCCGCTGCGCTGCGGACAGCACGCCCGCGGCTTCCCGATCGCTCTTGCCGAGATGGCGGTTGGCCGCGCGCGCGACAAGGCCGCCAGCCGCGCCGCTGTCCTGCATTGCCTTCAGCATCTTCGCAAAGGCGTCCGGCGCAGCGGTGAGAAAATCCCGCACCGTGATCAGGCTGCGCAGATAGACGGGTGCCGTCGTCACGACATGGAGGATGACGCCGGAGATCAGCGCCTTGGCTTCCTCGTTCCAGTGCGCTTCGCCGGTTTGGCCGGGTGGATCGTAGACCAGCGCCTCGGCGATCGCCGACACGTCGTCGACAAGGTCGAGGCTATCAGGGTCCAGCGCTGAGAGCGGATTGAACGCCGCGCACGGCTGGCCCGACACGTCGAACGGATCCAGCGCGAACACCGGCCCCATTCGCGCGCGCGTCGCCGCTGTTATGCGCGTGTTCTCACCCTTCGGATCCACACAGAGAACCGAGCGGCGCAAGGTGAGTAGATTGGGAATGATCGTCCCAACGCCCTTGCCCGCCTGCGACGGCGCAATGGTCAGAAGGTGCGCCGGACCATTGTAGCGAAGAAGCTTGCCCCGTATCGAGCGGCCAACGATCAGGCCCTCGTCGCTACCAAGCGTCCGGGCGATCTCATCCTCGCGACTGAACCGAGCCGACCCGTGCGCGTCGGAGACCGCGCCCTCCGGCCACCAGCGCCGCCACCTTAGAAAACCGATCAGACCGCCGATCAGGCTCGTGACGACGAGAACCGGAATGCTCATGCCCGGCCCGACCGGCCCAACGGCGGCGATGACGGTGAGCACGAAGCCGCCAATCAGTCGCCCGACGAACAGGCCCAGCAGGATCGCGCCGACGAGGGTGATGGTGCGGATCATGTCGCCGCCTCATGCTCCGCCCGATCGTTCTGCGCATCGGCTTCAAAGACGTGCCGCCCGCGATGTCGCCACCGCGCAAGCACGTCGGCGCGGCCGGCGTCCTGGAGTTGGTCGGCAAGTTCGAGCAGTCCGCCTAGCAGGGCCGCGCGGTCGTCGTCGGTGAGATCGACTAGGCCGGCCTTGGTGACGAGGCCGCCAAGTTCGATCAGGTGATGTGTGCGCTCGCGGCGCTGCACGACCCAGGCTCTCGTATCGAAGCGCGCGGCGACGGCCTCAGCCCGTCGCACCAGTGCCAGGTTCTTGGCCAGCGCCCGCACCGTCACCAGCAGCCGCCGACGCCAGCTTGCGGCCAGCGCCCTTGCGAAAGAAGGCCTCGCCTTCCGACTTCCAGGCCTCCCGCGACTTGACGTCCTTGGAGGCCTTCGCCGTCAGGAGCGCGCCGGCCAAGACCTCCGGGTCGAGTTCGTCGGCACCCGTGGCGATGACGAGTTCGCCCAGTTGCTTGATCTTCTGGCTTTTGAGTTGTTTCGCCTTCGCCGCCAGAGCCGTCAGCTCGGCGTCGATGTCGCGGGGTTTGCGCATAGCTCAAGGCCTCCTGCGATGGAGCCCGCCCCGCGCCACAAATACCAAAGGTTGTAGCTTCCGCGCAAGTTGTTTAAAGTCGCCGTGTGCAGCAAGTCAGGCCGATCTTCGATCGGAGTGCGCGCTTATACGTCGTTCCGACGTGCACGAAGGTTGAAGCTGAAGGAACGCCGCGATGGCGATCTATCACTTCTCAGCCAAGGTGATCAGCCGCGCCAACGGCTCCAGCGCGGTGGCCGCCGCCGCGTATCGCTCAGCCTCCCGTCTGCATGACGAGCGACTCGATCGACCACACGACTTTACCAATAAGGCCGGCGTCGTTCACTCCGAGATCCTCGCGCCCAATGAGGCGGCACGCGAGGCTTGGCCAGATCAGGCGCATTTGTGGAACGCCGTCGAAGCTAGCGAGAAGCGCAAGGACGCCCAACTCGCCCGCGAGGTCGAGTTCTCCATTCCGCGAGAGATGGATCAGCAGCAGGGCGTGGCCCTGGCTCGCGACTTCGTGCAGCGCGAGTTCGTCGATCGCGGCATGATCGCCGACCTCAACGTGCATTGGGACATCGCCGAGGATGGCAGCCCGAAGCCGCACGCGCATGTCATGCTCACCATGCGGGAGGTCGCTCTGCGCGACGATGAATCGGCGGCGTTCGGCGCCAAGGTCCGCGACTGGAACAGCACCGAGCTGCTCACCCATTGGCGCGGCGCCTGGAGCGAGCATGTCAACGAGCGGCTAGCCCAACTCGGGCTGGAAGCTCGGATCGACCACCGCTCGTTCAAGGACCAAGGCATCGCCTTGGAGCCGCAGGACAAGATTGGCCCAGCCGGGTCGCGCCGTGATGAGCGTGGCGAGGCTGCGCAGCGCGCTCAGGACCATCGCGAGATCGCGCGGCGCAATGGCGAACGGATCATCGCCGATCCGAGGGTCGCGCTGTCGGCAATTACCCATCAGCAGGCGACATTCACCGAGCACGACCTGGCCCGCTTCGCTCACCGCCACAGCGACGGCAAGGACCAATTCGATCAGGTCAGAAGCGCTATCAGGACGTCACCGGAGTTGATGGCGCTGGGCCGCGACGGCCAGGGCCGCCAGCGCTTCACCAGCCGCGAGATGCTCGATGTCGAGCGGAGCTTGGAGCAGTCGGCGCAAGCGCTGGGCGAGCGCCGCGATCATGGCATCGGCGCGGGTCGTCGAGAGGCCGCTCTCGCCAAGAGCACAGCGTCTGGCCTTACCTTGTCGGAGGAGCAGCGGGACGCCTTCGATCATGTCACCGACCGCGAGCGGCTAGCGTTGGTCGTCGGCTACGCGGGCAGCGGCAAGAGCGCCATGCTGGGCGTCGCCAGGGATGCTTGGGAGGCGCAGGGCTATCGGGTTCAGGGCGCGGCTCTTTCCGGCATCGCCGCCGAGAACCTGGAGGGCGGATCGGCCATCCCGTCGCGGACGCTCGCCAGTTTGGAGTATGGCTGGGCGCGCGGTCGCGATCAGCTGTCGGCCAACGACGTGCTGGTGATCGATGAGGCCGGTCTGGTCGGCTCTCGACAGATGCAGCGGGTCTTGGATCACGCCGAGAAGGCTGGAGCCAAGGTGGTGATGGTCGGCGACGCCGAGCAGCTCCAGGCGATCGAGGCCGGCGCGGCGTTCCGCGCGCTGACTGAGCGGCATGGCGCCGTCGAGATCAGCCAGATTCGTCGCCAGCGCCAGGACTGGCAACGCCAGGCCACGCGACATCTGGCGACCGGGCGCACGGATCAGGCGCTGGCCGCCTATGAAGCGGCCGGCATGGTCCACGGCCATGACAGCAAGGACGCGGCGCGCGGCGCCTTGATCGAAGGTTGGGCGAACGAACGCAAAGCCGATCCGACGGCGTCGCGGATGATGCTCGCCTACACCCGCGACGATGTGGCAGCGCTCAACGCCCTGGCCCGCGAGCGGATGAAGGCCGACGGCGAGCTTGGGCCAGGTCACGGTGTTAAGACCACGCGCGGCGTGCGCGACTTCGCCGCCCAGGATCGGGTGATGTTCCTGCGCAATGAGCGTTCGCTGGGCGTGAAGAACGGCACGCTCGGAACAGTCGAAACGGTCAGACAAGGCGCGGTGGGAGTCCGCCTCGATGACGGCCGGCACATCAGCGTCGATCTCAAGACCTATAACGATCTGGATCACGGCTACGCGGCCACCATCCACAAGTCGCAGGGCGTCACCGTGGATCGCACCCATGTCCTCGCCAGCGGACACATGGACCGGCACGCGGCGTATGTGGCGCTCAGCCGGCACCGCGACGGGATGGCGCTGCACTACAGCCGCCAGGACTTCGCCGAGCGGTGCGATCTCGTGCGAACCTTGGGCCGCGATCGGCCGAAGGAGATGGCGCTCGACTATCCCAACGCTTTCGCGGCTCGGCGGCAGATCGACGGTCAGGCCGTTGGCGACGGGAGGGGCCGGTTCGCCGGGTTCAACCCGAAACCCGATCAGAGCAAGGCGTCGGATATCGCCCAGGATGAACGGACCGCTCATCGCGCGGTGCGCGCCTACGCGTCGGCCACGATGGACGCGCAGCGTATGCGGCAAGCCGGCTTGCCGGTCCTGGAGCACCAGAAGCTTGGACTGGAGCGCGGCGCTCAGGCGGTTGCGGGCTTATGGCCGGGTGCGGCAAAGCACCTGGCCAGCGCGGTGGAGAAAAGCCCTGGCCTATTGGCAGCGGCGGCCCAGGGGCGCACGGGCGCAGCCCTGGCGGCCATGAAGGCGGAGCGGCTGGCTCCCGAGAAGGCGCGGTCTTTGGCCAAGGGCACGGATCATGATCGCGAGCGTGGCCCTGGCGATGAGCCGCTTAAGAGCCGCGACCGCGATCGTGGTTGGGAAAGGTAGCGTGGCGTGACAGACGAGGCGTATGGCGATCCAGCCGAGGAAGCGTTTGGCCAATTGCGGACCGAGGTCGCCCTATTACGACGGGCGGTCGAGGGCCTCGCAGTAGCGGGAGAGCGTCACGAAGCTATCGACTACGGTCCGACATTGGGAAAGATGGCCGAGCAGCTCGCGGCGGTAGACAACCGTATCGAGGCCTTGGCCCAGTCGCCCTTGTTGAGCCTCACACCTAGCCGCGTGGCCGGAGAGGTTCAGGCCGCGACAGCGCGTGCTCGTCAGGAGGCGCAGGGTGATTGGTCGCGACTGCAACGGGGACTGGACGACGCCGTCCGGACCCTCGACCAGGTCATCCCGCGTCCGCGCGAGGCGCGCGAGCAGCGTCGATGGTTATCTGGTGCGGGGGCTGTCGGTTTCCTTTTGGGTATTTTCGTTTGGCTTGGCCTCTCCGGTCCCGTCGCCCGTGTCCTGCCTGATAGTTGGCAGGCCCCCGAGCGACTTGCAGCAGCAATATTGCGAAGGGACCGCTGGTCGGCCGGACAACGGCTCATGGAGAAATCCAACCCGCAGGCTTGGCGCACCATGGTCGAAGACTTGAGGTTCGCTGACGACAATCGTGCAACGCTGGACGCGTGCCGCGCACGAGCAAGCTCAACCTGCAAAGTCCCCCTGCGACCGGTGCAGACGTCGCGTTAGCGATGCAGCGCGGCCTGCAGCCTTCTCCGCACGCGTAGCACCCCCTCCGTCACAAGCAGTGGTTGACCCTCAATCACTGCCACGCCAGCTTAGCAGTGCCGGGGGCGGGTGCCCGATGAGCATACGGGGGATCCATGCCAGTCGCAGAGAAGCTTGAGGGCGAAGTCGAGGGCGCGCCTGTTGAGGAGCAGATTCGCGATATTGCCGGCGAAACTCTCGATCAGCTGACCCGAACGGCGAGTCGCGCCGAAGCCAAGCTGGCAGACGCGCGCCCCGATGCGGCAACGGCTTTTGCCTCTACCAATTCGCTGACCTCGAGCGCGGGCCAGAACCTTGCGGAGATCTTCGACCAAGGCCACCAGGGTTTGAGCGAGCTGGCACGCGAGCCGGCAATCGCTCGCCTCGTAGTCGCGGACGAAGCTGGAACCAGCAAGACAATCTTCATCACCCGCGCCACGCCACTTCCGCGTGAACCAGGTGAACCCTTCAGCGCCAGCTATCTGTCGCCGATGGGACGCCTAGCTGCACTGCCGGTAGGCAGGGACGCGGACGTCCCCACCCCGAGGGCGTGCGAAGCTTCGAGGTGGTCGAACGCGCGATCCTGACCCCGTCCAAGCAGAAGGACGAATGGGACGCGATCGACACCGTGTTCGAAAGCCTCAGCGCCGGTCCCGTCACGGTCCGATCTCTGCGCACGGCGCTGCGCGCAATCGGCGTGGAGATCGGCGACGACGACTATCTAGCGCAGCTGATAGCTGGCGACCCAACCGCCGACAACATCGTCGACGGGCTTCGCCGCGCGGTCATCGAGAAGATGGAGCTAAGGCAACGCTCGGTTCTGGACATCTACCAGGACGATATATTCCGCCTCCCGCTCGATACACGCCTGGCCATCCTAGGCCCGCCCGGAACTGGCAAGACCACGACCCTGATCAAACGCCTGCGCCAGAAGATCGACACCAACTATCTGGACGAGGATGAGCGGCGACAGGTGGCAGTGTCAGCGGCGGGGGTGTCGGGCCACGCTGATAGCTGGCTGATGTTCACACCCAACGAGTTGCTAAAGCGCTACGTGGTCGAGGCGCTCGGACGCGAAGGCGTGCCCGCGTCCGACCTTACTGTGCAGACTTGGGACGATTTTCGCATGGATCTGGCGCGCAATCGCCTGGGCGTATTGCGAAGCGGCACCTCTAGCGGCGCACAATATCGCCCCAAAGCCCAGAACCTCCTGGCCGCAACTGTGCAGGATCAAGCGGCTTGGTTCGATGACTTCCACGCCTGGCAGGCGGAGGAATTTTGGGCGGAGCTGGAGCGCCACGCCGAGACGCTGGCTACGGCCGGCGACGCACGCGTTCGCGCCCTGGGACAGCGTTTGCGCACCTTGCTACCAGCCAGCCGCGACGAAGTCAGCGCCTCGGCGCTACTTGCATTTGGAGACTTGCAACGCGACGTGGCCACGTTGGAAGACGAACTCAAATCAGCCACTGAACAGAAGGTGCGGGTTTCGATCGTTCCCCACGCCCGACAGGACAATGCCTTCCTGGATAAACTCCACGCCTTCGCCAAGACAGCTCGTGATGCGCCCGAGGTGATCGACGACTTGGATGACGGCGATGACGAGGACGACGAAGCGCCGCCGCCGCGAGGTAACCGCGAAGAAGCCATCGCCATATATGTGAACGCCCAGCGCCGGTTGGCTCGCTCGATCGTCCTCAAGCGCAGCCTGAGCCCCAAGTCCCGTGATGGACGGATCTTGGAGTGGCTAGGACAGCGCGGCCTTCCTGAAGCCTCGCAGAAGGAAGTGGGTGAGGCGGAGGTGCAGCGTCAGGCGCTACGTCAGTTCGCCAATCCCGTCCGCCAGTACGTCGCTCGTATGCGTGCGCGGTACGGCCGGTTCCGGCGCGACCGGATCGTTCAGAACCGCTGGTATAACGAAGCGGTACTGTCGGCCGGTGAACTGTCACCGCTGGAGGTAGATCTGGTCGTGCTGGCCATGCTGCGCGCCGGACGGGGCATGTTGAGCGATCGACGGTTGCTCGCCAGTGTCGATGAACCTCGTTACGCGATCATCCGCAGCATCCGCGCCTTGCTGCGCAATCAGGTGGTGGTCGATGAGGCCACCGATTTCTCGCCCATCCAGTTGGCCTGCATGGGCCAGCTATCGGATCCCGCAATCGGATCTTTCGTCGCCTGCGGCGACTTCAACCAGCGCATCACACCTTGGGGCAGCCGCTCGGAGGCTGATTTGCATTGGGTGTTTTCTGACCTGCAAATCCGACCGATCATCGTCACCTATCGCCATAGCCGGCCTTTGGCCGATCTGGCGACCAAGCTAAGCGCCATGACTCCAAGCGCGGGTCAGGCCGCGCAACTGCCCGATCACCTCTCCAACGACGGCCCCCGTCCGGTCCTAGCGATAGGTCTGGACACGCCGGCGCTGGCACAATGGCTGACCGATCGCATCGCCGAGATCGAGCACATTACCGGCCGCTTTCCCTCAATCGCGGTCTTGGTGAACGATGAAGCTGAGGTCGAGCCAGTGGCAGCCGCTCTGGACGAGGCACTGGTGGAGCGCCTTAATATCCGGTGCGAGGCCTGCGTACGGGGCCAGTCGCGAGGCAAGGACAACAACGTTCGCGTCTTCGACGTCCAGCACATCAAGGGCCTGGAGTTCGAGGCGGTGTTCTTCGTCGGCATCGACGTCCTGGCCGAAAACAGCCCCGACCTGTTCGACAAGTTCCTCTATGTGGGCACGACACGGGCGGCGACTTATCTTGGCCTGACCACCGAGCAAGATGTCGTCCCTTCGGCATTGGCGCCGTTGATAGCTGACTTCGGTCAAACCTTCGAGGACCCGGCCTAGTCGCACGGCCCTTTAAACGGCCCGCGCTATCACACTGGGATTTGCGCGGGTCGAGTCCGCGACGCCAGTGCGCTCGACCATAGCCTGGAGGTCACTACACATGGCCCCACGTCTTGCGCCCTGCGCAGGCGGGACACCACGACCCTGCCTTGATCGCGGAGGGTACAGCAGTCCATTCGTGGCCGTATGCGCAGTTCCAGAGCAGCTTCGTTTTTGCGTTTACGTACGTTTTTGAGAGGCATTGTCCGCCTCTTGCCTGAGCCAATTCGATCATATCAGCGATCGATTTTCGGACATTGCCGGCACAGCTCGGACACCAAGTTCCATGGAGAACATTGTGAGCGTCAGCGCGCCACCGATGCCCCCTCTCGCATTCCCATTCGAGATGATCCCGTATAGTCACAATTTTCGTTGAGTGGAGACGCCCTCCGCGCTTGCGGGCTAACTCAGCGAGTTCTGGAATGCTCCATCTCGCACATACAGGACACCATTTTCCGCGCTGAATACTGTTGAAATTGGCATGCCATCGGTGCCCCCGATCACACTCCCATTCGATAGGGAGCCGGCCGGATACATAAGCGGTCGGCTCGACACATCGCCCGCCCCTTGTCTTGGCCAAGCTTTCCAGCTTCGAAGCTCGGTTTCGGTACACGTCGGCCTTGTTCCGGGCCGAACAGAAAGGGCACCAGGTCCCACGGAGAATGGAATCCGCCGGTGTTTTCCATTCATGCCCGGCAGCGCACCGGAAACGGTGACGCGCCTTATTGCCGAGATAGTGAGGCTCAACGCACTCGCCGCCGTTCTCCCGGGCGAGGTTTCTCATCCGCTCAAGGTACTCCTGACTGCCATTAGTGCTGTAAGCACGTGAGAGGTCAGCAGGCTTACCGAGGCCCGGGAGAAAAACATCAAGCTGCGCAGTCGCCTTGCGAATGAGGCTCTGAATACCATCCTCGAAGTCAGTTCCTCCGACCTGCGGCACTTCGATCAACAGCACGCCCTGTTCCCTGCAGAGCTTTCTCTTCGCCTCGTCGTCTGCGAGACGGATCGCGAATTTCCGTTCGTCCGCCGAGTGGAAGGCCTGACGGTAGTGTTGGACTCCCTGATGTTCGAACGCGATGCGAAGACGGTCGCTATAGCCATCAAGTTCAAGTCGCGTGCCTCTTGAGCTGATCAGCCACTCAGGGCGCGCCTTCTCAAAAACTTCCCCAAATACGTGTTCGAACACTGCACGGGTAAGCCGCTCGCCAAGCCCGGCCGAGCAATCTGGACACCACGAGCCAGCGATCAGTATGCCGGCGGGCGTTGCTTCCCACTCGTGGCCATGTCGGCAGATCCACCTGTGCTTTGTTTGCATGCCGTCATAGCGCGTGGAGAGGCAGCCTCCTCCGCGCTGCTCAGCAATACTATTAAGTTCTTCAAGGCTATGGCGTCGCCCGGCGCAAAATGGGCACCAGGAACCTGAATACTTGATGTGGCGAACAGGCGCTTCCCATTCGTGGCCCTTGCTGCAACGCCAACTTAAGGGCTCGTTGCAGTTCTTATATTCAGTTGAAAGACAAGTTCCACTGCGCTCGATCGCAAGCGCGTGGATGTCACCAATCTTGAGAGGGCGCATAGCGAAGATAAGCCTGCGCTTACGTGAAAAGTTAGTTATCAACGCCTATATAGGCGAGCGCAATCGAAGTCGGGCACGCGGCTTAACCACTGACGTAGGTTCAATTGCTCTGCTCTAGGAACCTATTTCCGCGTCCGAATACCCGGGCCGGCATTCTCATCAGCCGAGATGAAGATGACCCCGCGCTCCTCAAGCACCTGCTGCACACGATCAAGCGTGCGCGAATGCATGCTTCCCTTGTCAGTCTCGAACCGATGAATGGTTGAGGGCGCAATCTCCGCAATCGTCGCCAGTTCGCGGACACCCAAGCCAAGTGCCGTCCGGGCCAACTTTATCTGCATCGGCGTGATCATCGATACCTCGTACTCAGATCACCGCACTACGCATTGACATTGTCGGAGCGGTGTGCTCATTATTACGCACACTGTTCACCAACTCTACCGATTAGCATGCTGATCGGACCGAGCGCCTGCGCCGGGAGCCCATGCATGTCTACCCGTAAGAAAAGCTCAAACGTCGTTTCGCGCCGCCTTTTGTTGGGCGCAGCCGGCTTGCCTCTAGCGGGGCCTTTGCGGGAAGAGGCCTGCTCCACGGTCGAGGAGAACTTGCGCGACGTAGAACACAAGATCGGTCGGGATCTAGTCCGTCAGGCCCGTCGACAGCGTCGGCTTGTGCTGGACACCCGTGTAGATGTGGCTCTTTAGGCCGGATCAGCAATGGCGGCTGCACTATCCCAGCCTCTGGCTGGGAGGCTGCTTTGATCGCACGGACAAGGCCAGCATCTTCGAATACGCCATACTCCGGATGCCAGCGGCGGAAAGGGACGTTTTCGTACTGAACGCCATTGAAGCGTGGGACTACCTTCAGATCGGTCGACACCTAGACCTCACGACAGCGGAAGTCGAAGCCCGGCTTGCTGCTGCGCTCCTGAGGCTCTCCCGAGTTGTCGACTTCATCGAGAGCCTGGAGCCGAACCGTGAAACACGAACTCGATAACCTGACTTGGTGGGAGGCCGTCGTGGCCCAGATCCCTGGCCCGGATCGACTGGAATTGGAGACGCTCGTCCTAGAGATTGGCGACGTTGAAATCGACCCGAGCAATCCTGACCAGTGGGAGGCGCTTGCAACGGTCTTCCTCGCCAGAAGCGAATCTGGGCCTGATCAGGAGATGGCCCTGCAACTCGGGGCGCTCATGTACAAGCGCGCTACTGAAGTGCGAGGCCCTCTGCCCTCGATCCAGTGAGGACCTTGCTCGACAACCACAGGCAAGGAGCGGATACTCGCCCCGCGCTCGTGGTTAGCACAACGGTTAGCACAAAGACCGAAATTCCCCTTTAAAATCAACACCAACACCGGACTTAAAATCCGCCAGCCGCAAGGCTATGCCGGTTCGACCCCGGCTGCCCGCACCAGAGGCGCTCAGCGCCTGCGGACTCTCCGCCGTCGCCAAGCCAGCATCGCGAGCCCGGCCGCGAACGCCACGAGCTCGGCGTAGCTCCACAGGTAGTAGGCCGAGAAGAAGCCCCACTGCCGCAGCGAGCGGTCCAGCGCGAAGGCGACGTGGGTCAGCACGATCAGTAGCTGGAAGGCGGTCATGAACAGCAGCCAGATCCGGCGATCGAACAGGGTCAGGCCGACCAGCACGCTGAGATAGACCAGATCGACGGCGAAGATGCCCCACTGGGTGATGCTGTGGTCCTCGATCTCGGCCAGGGCCGAGCCGACCCAGGCCAGCATCGTGGCGATCGCCAGCATGCGCTCGAGCCGGCCGCCCATCCACAGCGCCACGCCGCAGACCACGAACATCGCGCCGGCGCCGAGCTGGGTCGGCAGGATGCTGAACATGAGGCCCCCGAACAGTGTCCGGGGGCCATTGTCGCCACGAATCGCGACGGTCGGAAGAGGTGTCGGCTAGTCGACCAAGGTCAGGCTCAGGCCGACTTCACCACCTCCAGGAAGCCGGTGCGGGTGGGGTCGGCGTCCTCGCCCTTGTCGCCGCCGCCGACCAGGGTGACGCGGCGCAGACCGATCTGGTCCTTGGCGTCGGCCAGGGCGCCGTGGGCGGCGATCAGAGAGCGGCGGACGTCGGCCAGGCCGGAGGCGGCCTCCATCACGTGGTCGACGGCCTGCTGGCCGACCCCGGCGGCTACCCTGGCCTGCAGGCGGGCCCGGGGCATGGCGGCGATCAACTCGCCCATGGCGGCCAGGGTGTTGTCTACCGCCTCCTCGGCGGTGAACAGGCGGGTGGCGAGGTGCTCGGCGACGATGCGGCGGTTCATGAAGCGGTGTCCCCTCGGAGGTCCGGCGCTCCGGCAGGCGCGGTCCGGACGATGATCGAAGGCGCCGGCGGGCGCCTCCTGGGGGAGGGCGGCCTCAGCCGTGGCGCAGGTTCTGGAAGAGCTCGACCACCTGGCGGGCGCTGAGCAGCCCGCCGATCAGCATGGCGAAGCCGAGCGCGATGGCCAGGACGGCCAGGAGGCGGAAGGCGGGGGTCAGAGCATGGTCGGATCCTCCGCGTATTTCTCGCGGAAGCCATCGTCCAGCACCGTGGCGGTGATGGTCAGGATCTCCCTCAGCACCATCTCGGCCGGCTTGGCCGCCGATTCCTTGCGGATCGCCGAGACCAGGTCGGCCACCAGCGGCTGCAGTTCCGGCGGGGCCAGGTCGGTCAGCTGGCGCTGCAGCTGGGACCAGCCGAAGGTCGGGACGGCCGGTTCCGGTGGCAGGGGCGGCCAGCTCTGCTCGAAGGCGGTCACCGCCTGGCGGATCTGACGGGCCTTCCAGACCAGCAGGCCCAGTCGGTGCTCCTGCAGGCTGGTCGGGCCGGCCGACGTCGGGATGGCGTTGTCGGGAAACTCTTTCACTGGTGTCGAAGGCCTCGGTTGATTGCGAGGCCGACGGTGGCGGCGACGGCGGGACGGCCGCCAGTCCGATTGGGTCGGGGTGGGATCGAATCCCATAGTCGCCGGCGGCGAATCCCACAGCGCTGGCCACGCCCGCGGCGACGCGCTCGTGCTCGCTCAGAACCCGGGCGGCGGCGCGTCGGCCGTTGACGCCCAGCTTGCGGCAGGCGCTTTCCACCAGGGCGTCGGCGCGCGACTTGGAAACCCCCATCAGCGGGCCGATCTCCTTGGAAAGCCGGTGCTCGCTGACCAGCCGAAGGGCTTCGCGTTCGCGCTTGGTCAAGAGTTCGAGGCCGGCGGCGATGTTGGGCGTGTCGGGCATGAGGGCGAGCGGAAGGAAACTACTCGATCTAAGAGGGAGGTGCGTTGCGGCCGGTGACGGCTACGTCGATAGATAGCCGAGTTCTGTGAGCTTCGGATAATTTCGATGACGACAACCGGCCCGGATCCTATCGACCTCGCGGTCGGAACCCGCATCCGTATTCGTCGTCGTTATCTGAAGGTCAGCCAGGACGACCTGGCCGCGGCGCTGGGCCTGACCTTCCAGCAGATCCAGAAGTACGAGCGGGGCGAGAACCGGGTGTCGGCCTCGATGCTGGTGCGCATCGCCGGCCGGCTGGACACCTCGGTCGCGGCCCTGGTGGGCGAGGACGCGCCGTCGGGCGAGGATTCGGCCATGCTGGCGGCGCTGACCCTGCCGGGCGCGCTGGACCTGCTTCACGCCTACGCCAACGCCGGCCCCAAGACCCAGCGGGCGCTGCTGGGCCTGGCCCAGTCGCTGCTGGCGGCGGAAGAGGACTAGGGGCGCCCTACGCCTCCAGCCGCGAGACGTTCTCGACGCCCAGCTCGGCCAGGGCCTTTTCCAGCTCGACGGCGGCGGCCTCGACCTGCGCCGGATCGCGGCCACGGATCACCAGGCTCGCGCCGTAGACGTCGGGCGGGGCGAAGAACGGATAGCTGCCGATAGACAGGTCCGGGTGGGCCTTGGCCACCGCTTCCAGCGGCGCGGCGATCGTGCCCTCGCCGGTGCCGGTGACCCGGACGGTGGTCGCGACCACGACCGCGCCGGTGCGCAGGCGCGGGCCGACGTCGTCGAGCATGCCGCGCATGATCGCCGGCACCCCGGCCAGCACGAACACGTTCTCCTTCTGGAAGCCGGGCGGACCCTGCACCGGGTTCTTCACCAGGCTGCCGCCCTCGGGCACGTGGGCCATGCGGCGGCGGGCGGCGTTGGGCTCGCCCCAGCGCTCGCGCAGCATGGCCATGATCTCGGGGTGCTCGGGCGCCGTCACGCCGAAGGCCTTGGCCACCGAATCGGCGGTGATGTCGTCGTGGGTGGGGCCGATGCCGCCGGTGGTGACGACGTAGTCGTACCTGGTCCGCAGCGCGTTGACCGCGTCGACGATCTCCTGCTCGACGTCGGGCACCACGCGGGCCTCGGCCAGGTCGACGCCGTAGGTCGCCAGGTACCTGGCGATGGCGTTGAGGTTCACGTCCTGGGTGCGGCCCGACAGGATCTCGTCGCCGATGATCAGCACCGCCGCCGTCACCCGATCCTTGCTGGCCGTCATACGCGTCGCTCCCTTTGCTGCCGCTAGGACTTAAGGCCAGCCCGGGCGGGCGGCAACGCTCTCCTGCATCGCGCGAGGTGATCGGGCGCCCGCGATGCACCGTCGGTTGACACCTCGCGCGGCCTGACAGCTTATCGCTGCATCCTTCAGCTTAGCCATTGAGCCGTGATGCGCGCCCTCGTCGTTTCCGCCCTGATCTCCATCGCCGTGGCCGGTTCGGCCGCCGCTCAGACCGCCGCGCCCGCCGACGCCGCCGCGCCGGCCGCCGCCGCCGTCGACAAGAAGGCCGAGAAGAAGAAGGACGGCGTCGTCTGCCGTCGCGAGCGTGTCGTCGGCAGCAACCGCCCGGTCAGGGTCTGCACCACGGCCGCCCAGCGCGATCTCGACAAGGAGGCCGCCCGCACCCTGTTCGACGGCCGCGCGCCCAACAGCACCGACGCGCCCGACGGCGGTTCGACAAACTGACGCCCTCGGCGCCGTGCTTCTTCCGCAACCGCTGACCCGCGGTCGCATCGTCCAGCGCTATAAGCGGTTCTTCTGCGACCTGGTGCTGGACGACGGCCGCGAGATCACCGCCCACTGCCCAAACTCCGGCGCCATGCTCGGCGTGAACCTGCCGGGGCAGGGGGCGTGGGTGTCCTACTCCGACGATCCCAAGCGCAAGCTGGCCTGGACGCTGCAGCTGGTCGAGGCCGCCGGCCCCGACGGAACGGGCTTGGTGGGGATCAACACCCTCCTGCCCAACAAGCTGGTCGCCGAGGCCCTGGTCGGCGGAGTGATCCCCGAACTCGTCGGCTACGCCTCGATCCGGCCCGAGGTGAAGTACGCCGCCGCCAGCCGCGTCGACTTCCTGCTGACCGATCCCGACCGGCCGCCGTGCTGGCTGGAGGTCAAGAACGTCCACCTGTCGCGCTCGCCGGGCCTGGCCGAGTTCCCCGACTGCAAAGCCGCCCGCTCGACCCGCCACCTGGAGGACCTTGCCGCCCAGGTCCGCGAGGGCCACCGGGCCGTGGCCCTGTTCGTGGTGCAGCGCGAGGACTGCGAGGACTTCCAGGCCTGCCGGGAGCTGGACCCGGCCTTCGCCGCCGGCCTCGACCGCGCCGCCGACGCCGGCGTGGAGATCATGGTCTGGGCCTGCGCCATGAGCACGCGGGAGATCAGGATCAGCCGTCGTATCCGTAGTCCGCATGAGGCGTTCGTCGCCTAAGCAGCGCTTTCAGTGGCGAGCGCCAACGAAGCGCACTACCTTTCCGGTGGAAAGGGAAGCATCTGATGGACGTATACGAGTTCGTGTCGGCCGATGACTTGGCTCAAGCCCCGGAAGACCCTACGGCCGCTTTCGCTTATTTCGTCGGCATCGCTCAAAGGCGGCTGAAGGAAAGTATCCGCAGTTATCCTGACGAGAATGACACTTGGCGGATGATCCAAGACGACAAGTTCAACTTCCACAACTATGTCATCGGCGTTGCCAAGGCGTACAAGGTAGATCCATTTCAGGACATGGAAGTGCCCGATCCAGAGGGCTACGACCATACTGATATCAGGCGGTTCGAGACGGATCTTGCGCATTTCATGACGCAACTAGTCCATGGCAACGCGATACGTGACCGTCGGGACAGTGTCACAATCCCAGACACTCTGAAGGACAGGCTGCGCTCGCACGTCGCGGCCCTTCAGACTGCCATCGATAACAACGATGGGCTGACCGAAGCAAAGAAGGTTGCCCTCCACGCCAAGCTCCGAGAATTCTTGGAGGCGTTGGACAGCAACCGCGTTCCGATCTGGAAGCTGACCACCATCCTCGTAGGGGCGATGTCCATCGGGGCGAACGTGGTGCAGTTCATAGACAGTCCGTCCGTTCAGAAGGTCGTCACCACGATGTGGACGACAATCGCTGAAGCGAAAGCCGCCAGCGATGAGCAGCGGCGCCTGCCTTCCAATGAGCCGCCTCAAATTCTACTTCCGCCTCGGCGGCCTCGCCCCAAGCTCGTGCGCGAACGTTTCAGCGCGGACCTAGACGACGAAATACCG
Organism: Caulobacter flavus; assembly: GCF_003722335.1. Taxonomy (GTDB): domain Bacteria; phylum Pseudomonadota; class Alphaproteobacteria; order Caulobacterales; family Caulobacteraceae; genus Caulobacter; species Caulobacter flavus. The sequence goes on along the minus strand of NZ_CP026100.1, from coordinate 370,329 downwards.
TTCTGAGTCCGAGGTTGCCGAAGCCGGAAGCGCGTCCAATCTGGCTGACCGGAGCAGCGTTCATGGTGACGGTTAGCACTCCGTCACAACCCTCATGTCACACCAGTTAATTGGCGGCGGATCGCTCGACAAAGTGTTGACTGTTAGCGGCTTGATGGCGTGGGCGGTCAGTCGGGACGGTCGTCGATCACCTTGATGGTGTTGTTCGGGCCGGGGGGGCGAAGTAGGTGAGGCTGCGCACTCGTCATCTAGGAGTCTCGTTAGCAGCGGTGACGACGCTGGCTTCGAACTCGCGTTGCCGGGCTTCCTCCTTCAAGCGGGCCGCCTTTACCGCCTTCCACTCTCGTTCCAGATACTCGCGAACGTTCCAGTCACCATTGGTGGCTGGCAGCTTGAGCTTGAATCGTCTGTAAAGGTGAGACGTGATGGTCATTGCCCGGTGGCCATATTCCGCGCAGCTATCTGAGCCCATCTTTACGGCTTCTTCGCCGTCTATGAACTCGAAGATGGCTTCCAACTCCGCATTGCGGCCGGAAATCGCCGATCGCAGTTGGATGATGCGTTGCGTGTCGTCGATACCGATGTGCCGCCAGTTTGTCTTTTCCATCGGCGCCAGGTCAGGAACGGTGCGCCATGGCTGACCATGCTCCCCGTTGCTGTGCTCCCATTGCGCAGACTGCTGATGACGATCCGCACATGCAAAGGCGAAGGCTTCGAGTTCAGCGGCGAAAAACGCTGCGGTGATTTTGGCGTCACCGCGCTCGGACGCTTTCTCCTTCAGGAAGATGAGGCCCTGGGTCAGGAGCGCACCGGTGATCCCGCCGCCCAGCACTTGAATGAAATCTGCCATAGTCACTCGATCAGCGAATCGTCGTCCCCGGCCAATGCTCATCCGCATAGGTCTGGACGACCGCTCGCAGGTAGCGTTGGCGGGCGAGGCTGTCACCAGCGTCCTTAGCGGCGTCTATGGCGATGGAGACGACCTCCCCCAGGTGATTCCCGCTAGTCCAGGGTTATGGCGTTAAGGCCGCCCGCCTTAATTATCATAGAGGTCGTGAGGAGTCGGTGGAACAGAGTATCGCGCGCTACGGTCATGCTTGAACCGTGTGCTAATCGGCCTTGCCTCTGTGCGGCGCCAAGCAAGTGGCCAACCCTCGCGACGCCGGTTGAAATTTCATGCTATGGTCGCGACATAAGCCCGACCGGCATCTGTGTTCCGGCGCGCCCTCGGGGCCGCGCCCCGCGCAGTTTGCGCTAGTTTGAGATTGAACCGCCATGACCCTCGACGACGCCTTCGAGATCGAGACCGAGACCCGCACGGGCCAGATCAAGATCCACAAGCCCGAAGACTTCGAGGGCATGCGCAAGGCCGGCCGTCTGGCCGCCGAGTGCCTGGACATGCTGATCCCGCACGTCGTGCCGGGCGTGTCGACCGATCACCTGGACGCCCTGGCCCGCGAGTTCATCCTCGACCACGGCGCCCTGCCGGCCTGCCTGTTCTATCGCGGCTATCCCAAGACGGTGTGCATCTCGCGCAACCACGTGGTCTGCCACGGCATCCCGGGCGACTGGACGCTGCGCGAGGGCGACATCGCCAATATCGACGTCACCGTCATCGTCGACGGCTGGCACGGCGACACCTCGCGGATGTACGGCGTCGGCGAGGTGGGCCCGCGCGCCCGTCGGCTGGTCGACATCACCTACGAAAGCCTGGCCCGGGGCCTGGCCGCCGTGAAGCCGGGCGCGACCCTGGGCGACATCGGCCACGCCATCCAGAGCTACGTCGAGGCCCAGCGCTGCAGCGTCGTGCGCGACTTCTGCGGCCACGGCCTGGGCAAGGTGTTCCACGACTCGCCCAACATCCTGCACTTCGGCCGTCCCGGTCAGGGCGCGGTGCTGAAGGCGGGCATGTTCTTCACCGTCGAGCCGATGGTGAACCTGGGCAAGCCGGCGGTGAAGGTGCTGGGCGACGGCTGGACGGCCGTGACCCGCGACAAGTCGCTGTCGGCCCAGTGCGAGCACTCGATCGGCGTGACCGAAGACGGCTGCGAGATCTTCACGGCCTCGCCTGCCGGCCTGTTCCAGCCGCCGATGCAGGGCGCCTGAGGCGCGGTCCCTTAGGGGATCGCGGGCACTAGGCGAAACTGACATTTCAGCTTACCTATCAGTCCGAGGACAACCTTCGGAGCGGTTTCGTGCGCCAGCCTTCGCCCTTGCGGGCCCCTGACGACGTCGGCGGCGGACGCTCGCGGATGCTGGTGCTGGACGTCTGCTCGTCGTCGGGGCTGGAGGACTGGTCGCCCGACCTGCAGAAGGCCAAGGTCTACGAGAAGATCCTGCTGGACCTGATCCTGGGCGAGCTGCCGCCCGGCGCGCGGCTTGACGAGCAGTCGCTGGCGGCGCGCTACGACGCGGGCCTGGCCGGGGTGCGCGACGCCCTGGGACGCCTGGCGCTGGAGGGTCTGGTGATCCGCCGCGCCCGTTCGGGCACCACGGTGGCGCCGCTGGATCTGGTCGACCTGCGCCAGGGCTACGAGGCCCGGGCCCTGATCGAGCCGCACTGCGCGGGCCTGGCCGCCCGCCACGCCTCCAAGGCCGACATCGCCGCCATCAAGGCGGTGTTCGACGACGCCGAGGCCGCCGCCAAGGCCCGCGACCTGCCGGCCCTGGTGGCCATGGACCAGCGTTTCCACGCCGCCGTCGCCCGGGCTTCCGGCAACCTGGCCCTGGCCCGCATCCTGATCCCGCTGCAGCACAAGGCCGCCCGCTTCTGGGTGTTCTCGTTCGGCGGCGCCACCGAGGCCGAACTGATGGCCGACATCGAGCAGCACCGCGAGGTCGCCGACGTCATCGCCAGCGGCGACGTCGAGGCCTCCAGGGCGGCAATGATGCGAGTGCTCAGCGTCACGCCCGAGGCCGTGCAGCGGCCGCCGGTCGAGGCTTAGGGCGCGTCGTTCTTCCATCCAGTCCAGATTTGGACTATATGTGGATCTGGATGGAGGTCCGCATGTCGCTCGCCAAGCGCAAACCCGTCGAAGTCGCCGCCGGTCCGGGCGTGCTGGACCTGTCGCGGTTCTCGGCCGCCAATCGCCGCCGGCTGAGCGGGCCCGCCTTGCGCACCTTCCTGTCGATCGCCGACCTGTGGGGCCTGACGGAAGACGAGCGCCTGCTGGTGCTGGGCCTGCCGTCGCGTTCGACCTACTATAACTGGATCAAGGCGGTGCGGGAGCATCGCGACGTCACCCTCGACCTCGACATGCTGACGCGGATCTCGGCGGTGCTGGGCGTGCACCAGGCGCTGGGCGTGCTGCACGCCAGCGAACGCGAGGGCGTCGCCTGGCTGCGCAACCCGCACGCCGCGCCGCTGTTCGGCGGCCGCCCGCCGATCGACCTGCTGACCTGCGGAACCCAGGACGGCCTGATCAGCGTGCGTCGCTTCCTCGACGCCGCGCGGGGCGGGCTCTACATGCCGCCGGGCGACCTCGACCGCGATTTCCGTCCCTACGAGGACGGCGAGATCGTCTTCTCGTGAGCGGCGAGGCCCACGCCCCCGCGCCGCGTCCGGCCTGGCGGCTGATCCCGTCGCGGTTTCCGCCGATCGGCCTGTTCGACACCGTGGCGACGGCCGCCGACCTCGACGCGGTGATGGACCTGGCCGGCTGGACCAACGACCGTCTGGTCGCCGAGCGCATCGCCCGGCTGCCGGCCGAGGAACGGGTCTATGGCCGGCCCAACGCCAGCATCGTCATGGCCTCGTTCCTGCACGTGGCGCCGGGCGGCATGCGCTTCAACGGCCCCGACCTCGGCGCCTGGTACGCGGCCGAACACCTGGCGACGGCGGTGGCCGAGGTCGCCCACCACCTGCGCCGCGAGGCAGTCGCGACGGGCGTCGCCACGCTGAGCCGCCAGTATCGCGTCTACACCGCCCGGCTCGAGGGTGACTATCTCGACATCCGGGGCCAGCAGGCAGCGCGGCCCGAGGTCTATGCCAGCGACGACTACGCGGCCGGCCAGGTGCTGGGCGAGGGCGTGCGGGCGGCGGGCGGAGCGGGAATCCTGTTCGACAGCCTGCGGCGCCTGGGCGGAGCCAACGTCGTCGCCCATCGCCCCCGCAACGTCCAAGACGTGACGCAGGGCGACCACTACGAACTGCGGGTGCAGGCTGGCTCGCGCCGCATCGAGGCCAAGAGGCTGGCCGCCTGACGGGCCTCTGTGGCTCGCCGGAGACAGGATGTGGAACATCCCGCCAACTGTGAGGCTTTCCTGACACAGGCGCTTGGCAATTCGCTCTAAAATGTCAGAAGAGATTTTGACGAACGTCAAGCGATCCCCATTTGGTGCGGCGAGGCGGGGCCATGGTCCCGCTCTCCGGAGCCCGCTCGCATGTCCCGCCGCCTCGTCCTGCTCGCCGCCACGGCCTTCGCCGGCCTCGCCGCCGTCTCGGCCGCGCGCGCCGAGGATCAGCTGGCCGAGGTCGACGCGGTGGTCGTTGTTGCCCGCGACCGCAACGCCGGCCTGCTGGAAAAGCAGCCCAACGACACCGTCTTCGGCCTCGACAAGCCGCTGATCGAGACGCCGCGCTCGGCCAGCTTCGTCTCGGATCTGACGCTGCAGCGCTATGGCATCGAGACCATCGACGGCCTCACCGCCGTGTCGCCGGGGACCTACACCGCCAGCTTCTACGGGGTGCCCGGGGCGCTCAACGTCCGGGGGACGCTGGCCGAGAATTACTTCCGCGGCTTCAAGCGCATCGAGAACCGGGGGACCTATTCGACGCCGATCGGGGCGGCCGACCAGATCCAGATCGTGCGCGGTCCGCCGACCCCGATCTACGGTTCGGGCAAGGTCGGCGGCATGCTGAACTTCATTCCCAAGTCCGGGAAGGGCGAGGGCGGCTATCTGACCTCGCCGGAGGGCGAGCTGACCGCCACGTTCGGCAGCTACAACCGCAAGAACGCCACCGCCCAGATCGGCCTGCCCGCCAATTTCGGGAACGTCGTCGGCGGGGTCCATGTCTACGGCGAGATCGAGGACAGCCACAGCTACTACCGGGGCATCTATCCGCGCCGCCAGACCCTGCAGGTCTCGTCTGACTTCGACCTGGGCGACGGCTGGAGCACGGCGCTGGGCGGCATGGTCTATCGCTCGAAGGGCGACGTGCAGACCGCCGGCTGGAACCGCCTGACCCAGGACCTGATCGACAACGGAAGCTATGTCACCGGCCGGGATACGAGCCTGGTCGACGCCGACGGCAATGGCCGCCTGACGCCCAGCGAAATCGGCGGGGCGCTGTACCTGCCCTATTACGGCTTCCCGGCGACCGACGCGGCCCACACCCTGGATGTGGGCGTGGGGACGACCAAGCTGTCGCCGCGCACGGTCTACGTCTCGGGCTCGGACTTCTCGAAGACCGCGACCAACACCCTCCATTTCGACATCGCCAGGAAGCTGTCGCCCGACAGCGCGGTGAAGCTGCAGCTGTTCTACGACGACCTTTCGAACAAGCGCTTCGTCTCCTACGGCTATCCCGCGCGGTTCGACAGCACGGTGTGGGAAGCGCGCCTGACCTACGAATTCGCCAACCGCTTCCTCGACGACGCGGTGGTCGCCCGCTCGTTCGTCGGCGCCTCGTATCGCGGCTTCAAGGGCCGCCGGCGCGAGAGCTACAATAGCGGCCTGATCGCGCTGGACCGCCGCGACCTGTCGGTGGGCCAGACCGCTGCCGACCTGATCGGCAGCCCGTTCACCGACCCGTCGATGACCTGGGAGAACGACAACCACACCAAGTGGAGCCAGGCCGGGATCTTCTTCACCACCGACATCAAGGTCGGCGAGAAGCTGAACCTGATGCTGGGCGGCCGCTACGACGACTACGACGTCACCTCGGAAGACACTGGCTCGCTGAGCTTCACGACGCCGGGCGTGCAGAGCGACGCCAAGGGCAAGGGGACCTATACCGCCAGCGTCACCTACAAGGCGCCGTGGGGCCTGATGCCCTACGTCTCCTACGCCAAGGCCAGCGCGCTGGAGATGAGCCAGGCCGGCGACGTCGTTCCCGGCCTGGTGGCCGACGCCGGCGACGCCTGGCTGTCGGACAGCGACCTGGCCGAGGCCGGGGTTAAGTTCCAGTGGCTGAAGGGCGCGCTGATCGGCTCGCTGGCCGGCTACCGCCAGAACCGCACCCAGCTGATGGGCATCAACGGCGATCCGGCCGGCACGCGCTCGAAGGGCGTCGAGCTGGAGGTCCGCTGGCTGGCCAGCGAGCACTTCAGCTTCACCTTCTCGGGCAACACCCAGCACACCACGGTGAAGGGGCCCGACACCTCGTTCCAGTACGTGCCGACCTATACGGCCGGCGTGCCGGGCGCGCAGGGCTATGGCGGTTCGTACGTGGTGTGGAGCTTCGCCAGCATCCGGCCGGGCGACTACGACTACACACTGATCCCGAAATCGGTGGTCAGCCTGTACGGCGCCTATGCGTCAGACGCCCACGACTGGGGCAAGCTCTACGGGACCCTGGGCGTGACCCACGTGACCAAGACCTCGGGCACGGTTCCCGGCGCGGTGGTTTATCCGGCCTACGCCGTCGTCAACGGCTCGCTGGCCTACGAGCAGGGCCCCTACACCGCGACGCTCAACGTCGATAACCTGCTGGACGAGCTCTACTTCACGCCCGTCGCCGACACCTATGCCAACCTCGCCGCCTTGCCTGGCAAGGGGCGCGAGTGGCGGATCACCCTCGCAAGGCGCTTCTGATGACGAACCACCAGATCCAGCACCGCCCATGGCTGCTGCTGGGCGCCTTTTCCCTGCTGCTGTTCCTGATCACGGCGGCGACCTATTCGTCGCTGGGCGTGATGATCCCGGCCATGGTCCCGGAACTGGGCTGGAGCTGGCAGAACGCCTTCCTGGGCTTCACCGTCATGGGCGTGGCCACCGGCGCCTCGTCCTGGCTGCCGACCCTTCTGATCCGCCGCTGGGGCGTGCGGGCGACGCTGGTGGCGGGCGCGGCGGTGATGGCCGCGGGCCTGGCCCTGCTGGCCAGGGTGCAGAGCCTGCCGGCCTACTTCCTGGCCACGGCCCTGCTGGGCATCGGCTTCCAGGCCGCCGCACTGATCCCCGGCACCCACGTGCTGTCGGCGATCTTCCGCCAGCGGGCGCTGCCGTTCGGGATCTACTTCACCAGCGGCGCGCTGGGCGGCGTCGCCGGCCCGCTGCTGGTGCTGGCCAGCCAGGGCGCCTTCGACGGCCAGTGGCGAATGTACTGGGCGCTGCAGGCGGTGGTCATCGGCCTCCTGGGCCTGCTGTGCGCCGCCGTGGTCGGCGGTCCCAGGTGGCTGGAAGAAGCCGGCCGGGCCATGGACCGCCTGACCGCCGCCGACGCCAAGGCCGCGCCGGCCCATCCGCGCGTCTATCGCACCGACCACGACTGGAGCGTCCGCGACGCCGTCCGCACGCCGCAGTTCGCCATCCTGGTGGCGGCCTATTTCAGCCACCTGCTGGCCGGGGTCACCGCCGCCAGCCTGACCCAGGCGCACCTCACCGAACTGGGCGTCGCCGGCGTGGTGGCGGCCGGCGCGCTGAGCGCCGAGGGCCTGATGCAGGTCGTCGCCCGCATGGCCGGCGGCGCCGTGGGCGACCGCATCGATCCGCGCTGGCTGCTGGTGCTGGCCCAAGGGCTGCTGGTGGCCGGCCTGCTGGCCCTGTCGCACGCCACGACCCTGCCGCTGCAGGCGCTGTACGCCGTGGGCGTGGGCCTGGGCTTTGGCCTGACGGTGCTGGCGGTGAGCCTGCTGCTGCTGAACTATTTCGGCCGCCGCAACAACGTCGAGCTGTTCTCGCTGGTCTGCCTGGTGGGCGCGGTGTCGGCGGCCGGACCGTTCATCGGCGGCTTCATGCGCGACCGGCTGGGCAGCTTCACCCCGACGTTCCAGCTGTTCGCGGCGCTGACGGCGGTGGTGTTCGTCGCCGTCATGCTGATGCGGCCGCCCAAGCCGAAGGCCGTCGCGACGCAGGCGCAGGCGGAGCCCGTCGCCACGCCCTGAGGGCGGGCGCCTCGCACCGTCATCCTTTTGGTCTATGGTCGCGCCGACTCGGAGTTGAGCGGGCGTGGAGGCGACGATGGGGCGAGACGGCGGGCGCAAGGAATTCGGCGTCTTCCTGCCCGTGGCCAACGGCGGCTGGATCGTCTCGAGCAGCACGCCGCCGCTCGACGGGCTCTACCCGCAGAACCGCGCCGCCGCCGTGCTGGCCGACCAGATCGGCCTCGACTTCGTGATGTCGATGGCCAAGTTCCGCGGCTTCGGCGGCGATACCGACCACTGGGGCGCGGCGCTGGAGTCGGTGACCCTGATGGCCGCCCTGGCCGAGGCCACCAGCCGCGTGAAGATCTGGGCCACCCTGCACCCGCTGCTGCAGAACCCGGCCGTGGCGGCGAAGATGATCGCCACCCTGGACCACGTCAGCGGCGGCCGGGCGGGGCTCAACATCGTGGCCGGCGCCTATCGCGACGAGTTCGCCCAGATGGGGGCCTGGGACGACGCCCTGGATCACGACGACCGCTACGCCCTGGCCGAGGAGTGGACGAGGCTGGTCAAGCGGCTGTGGACCGAGGACAGCGTCAGCCACGAGGGCCGCTTCTTCACCCTGACCGACTGCCAGTCCAAGCCCAAGCCGCTGTCGCGGCCGCGCCCGGACCTGATCTGCGCGGGCGTTTCCGAGCGTGGCTTTTCCTTCGCCGTGGCCGAGGCCGACGCCTGCTTCATCGGCGGCGAGGACGAGGCGGCCCTGCGCGACGCCAGCCGCCGGGCCAGGGCGCGGGCGGCCGAGCTGGGCAAGACGATCCGCACCTACGCCATGTGCACCGTCGTGCACGCGGCCACGGACGCCGAGGCGCGGGGCCTGGCCGACCGCTATCGCGACGGGGTGGACATGGGCGCGGTCACCACCATGTTGTCCAACTGGGGCGTGCCGCCCGAGCGCCTGGCCGAAACGGCCGCGCGGCAGGGTGCGTTCATGACCCGCACCGTGATCGGCGCGCCGGCGACCTGCGGCGCGAAGATCCGCGACCTGGTCGAAACCTGCGAACTGGACGGGCTGATGCTGATCTTCCCCGACTACGAGGCCGGTCTGGCGATGTTCGGCGCCGAGATCCTGCCGGAACTGCGCGAGGCCTATCTGTGAACGCCGCGCCGATCTTCGCCCAGGACGGCCTGGCCGCCTGGATCGCCCCGTCGCGAACGGCGCTGGTGATCGTCGACATGCAGGTCGACTTCGCCGCGCCCGACGGCGTCATCGGCCGGTTCGGCGTCGACCTGTCGTCGGCGACCAGGGCCCTGAACAGGGCCGAGCGCCTGGCCGTCGCCGCGCGGGCGGCCGGGGCGCCGGTGGTGTTCGTGGGCCTGGAGACCACGCCGCAAAGCGATCCGCCGACCCTGCTCGAGCGCATGCGGCGGCGCGGCGGCGATCCCGAGATCGAACGGGTGATCTGCCGCAAGGGCACGCGCGGCGCCGACTTCCATGGCCCGCTGCCCCAGCCGGGCGAACTGGTGATCCACAAGCCGCGCTACAGCGCCTTCGTCGGCACCGACCTGGACGCGCGGCTGCGCGCGCGGGGCGTCGACACGCTGGTGGTCTGCGGCCTGACCACCGAATGCTGCGTCGACAGCACGGTGCGCGACGCCTTCCACCGCGACTACCACGTCTTCGTCGCCGCCGACGCCTGCGCCGCCTACGAGCCCGACCTGCACGAGGGCGCGCTGAAGAGCCTCAGTCTGTCGTTCGCCCTGCTGGCCGACACCGCCGAGATCGAGGCGGCCTGGGCCGGGCGCTGACAGGCGCGCCTTCGGGCAAGGAAAAAGCCGCCCGGGGCGGACCCGGGCGGCTCGTTCGTGGATCCCGAAGGGTCCTGACTTAGAAGGAAGCCTTCAGCGACACGGCGACGCGCGAGTCGTAGATGCTGCCGAAGTCATGCTCGCTGGTGTCCCAGTAGCGGACGTCCAGCGACAGCTTTTCGTTCAGGGCGTAGGCGACGCCGAGGTTCCAGGTCGTGTAGTCGGCGCCGTCCTCGATGGTCTGCTTGCCCAGGGCGCCGCTCAGCGAGAACTTGTCGTTCAGCGGGATCGAGCCGTTGGCTTCGTAGTAGACGGCGGTCGACAGGTCGCCCGGCCATTCCGGCGAGAAGTAGACGGCGCCGCCGATGGTGGCCTTGCCGACCGGCTTCGACAGGGCGGCCTTCAGCTCGGTGTAGCTGTACTTGCCCGGGGTCAGGCCCTTGTCCTTCGAGTAGCCGTAGTACAGCACGCCGAAGTCCATCGACACGTCGCCGACGGTCGGCTTCACGCCGGCGTAGAAGTCGACTTCCACGGTCGGGTCATCGGTGCCGAAGTCGACGTTCGAGGCCCACACGCCGGCGTAGCCGACGCCGTAGCCCAGGTCGACGCCGCCGAACACCTGCGGGTCTTCGTTGGTCTGGCTGACGCCGCGGAACACGTAGTCGCTGGCGATGCCGACGTTGTACGAGAGGCTGACTTCCTGAGCCATCGCGGCGCCGCCGAGGGCGACCGAGGCGGTGGCGGCGGCCAGCGCGAGCTTGAAGATCTTCATCCGTGTTATCCCCTTTTTTGTGTAGCCCGCCGGGAGTGTGGTCCCAACTTGTGCGGCGCCTGCAAGCGCGTTCCTTCACAAGCCGGGATTAACCGCGGGCCATGCTCTAGTTGCAATCAGCGGGGGCACAGCGCCAGCAATAAGAACATGGATCGCCCAAAAGCTAGGCAAGTGTGACGTATTTGCTGCATAAGCGGCCCATCAGCCACAGTTGTCGTCAAGTTGTCGATCCGCGTTTGCCTGCGACTTCAGCGCATCGACAGCGTCGCCGCGCTCAGGTGCAGGCCGGCGTCCACCAGCAGGGTTTCGCCGGTGACGTGGCGGGAGGCGGGCGAGGCCAGGAACACCGCCGCCCCGGCGACGTCCTCGGCGGTGGAGGCGACCTGCAGCGGCGTCGCCGCGGCGGCGCCGGCCCGCAGGCGGGCGACGCGATCCTCGTCCATGGCCTTGCCAAACCACGGAGTGTCGATGAAGCCGGGGCAGATGGCGTTGACGCGGATCTTCGGGGCCAGGGCCCTGGCCAGCGACAGGGTCATGGTCGTCATCGCGCCCTTGGACGCCGCGTAGGGCACCGACGAGCCGTTGCCCATGACGCCCGCGATCGAGCTGGTGTTGACGACGGCGCCGGGACGCGGCGCGGCCTCCAGCAGGCTGCGGGCGGCGCGGACCATCTGGAAGGCCCCGACCACGTTGACCGAATAGAGCTTGAGGAAGTCCTCGGCGCTCACCGCATCGAGATCGCCGTGCTGCGGGGCGAACTTGGTCATGCCGGCGTTGTTGAACAGGGCGTCGATGCGGCCGGACGCGGCGGCCGCCTGCGCGATCCGGCGGCAGTCGGCGTCGTCGGCGACGTCGCCCTGGGCCAGCACGGCCTTGGCGCCCAGGACCTCGACCTGGCGGGCGGTCTCCTCGGCTTCCTCGGCGCTGCGCGCGAAGTTGACGACCACCAGGCTCGCGCCCCGGCGGGCGGTCTCGACCGCGATCGCCCGGCCCAGGCCCGTCGAGGCGCCCGTGACCACCACCGTGAAGCCGTCGAAGTCGCGTCCGCTCATGGTTTCTCTCCCGAACAAGTGTTTGCGACACCGTAGCGGGGGCGCCGGCGCTTGTCTCGCCGGGGGCGGAGGCCTAAATCGCCGCCATGACCGAACTTTCCGTAACCCAGCTGGGCCAGACCGTCGCCGCTCCCGAGAGCCCGGAAGAGGCCGTCCTCGAGGCCGTGCCGAACCCGCAGAGCGACGTGCTGTACCTGGCGCGCTTCGTCGCCCCCGAATTCACCTCGCTGTGCCCGGTGACCGGCCAGCCCGACTTCGCCCATCTCGTCATCGACTACGCGCCGGGCGACTGGCTGATCGAGAGCAAGTCGCTGAAGCTCTATCTGACCAGCTTCCGCAACCACGGCTCGTTCCACGAGGACTGCACGGTCAAGGTGGCCCGCAAGATCGTCGAGGTCGCCAAGCCGCGCTGGCTGCGCATCGGCGGCTACTGGTACCCGCGCGGCGGCATCCCGATCGACGTCTTCTGGCAGACCGGCCCGGCGCCGGAAGGCCTGTGGGTGCCCGACCAGGGCGTGGCGCCGTATCGCGGACGGGGGTGAACGCCTTCGGCGGCCCCCTCAGTCGCTCCGCGACAGCTCCCCCAGAGGGGGCGCATCTCGCTGACCAGATCCTCCCCTCCGGGGGAGGTGGCTCGGAGGGCTGGAGGGGGACGCCGTCAGGCGTCCCTTTTGCTTATTCAGCCCACTCACTCGTGATCGCCGCGATATCCGGCCGCACGCGCTCCTGCGGCTGCTCGGCCGACGTGCCGACGTAGAGGAAGCCGGCGACCTTCTCGTTCTCGCCGACGCCCAGGATGTCCAGCGCGCGCTGGTCGAAGCTGTACCAGTCGGTGATCCAGTTGGCGCCGTAGCCCATGGCCGAGGCGGCCAGCAGCAGCTGGGTGCAGACCGCGCCGGCGCTCATCACCTGCTCCCATTCGGGCACTTCGTGCGGCACGGGCCGCGAGATCACCGCGATGGCCAGCGGCGGGGTGGTCAGCTTGCGCATCGCCGCCGTGGCCTTGGTCGGATTGGCCTGGTCGGCGGCCAGCGGGGCGATCCTGGCGGCGAAGGCGGCCTTGGCCTCGCCGCGCAGGATCACGAACCGCCAGGGAGAGAGCTTGCCGTGGTCGGGCACGCGGGCGGCCAGGCGCAGCAGGTCGGCCAGTTCGTCTTCGCTCGGACCCGGCGCGACCAGCGCCATGGCCGAGGCCGAGCGGCGGCGCGCCAGGAAGGCGAGGACTTCGGGCGACGCCTCGATCGCGATCGGTTCGCCGAATTCGGGGGCGGGGGGAACGGAACCGGCCAAGACGATCTCCTGAAAGCGCGCTACAGGCACGTCACCTATGGCCGAGCCCTGGCCGGCACAAGTCGCGAGTCGTTCGCATGTCCGAGAAATTCGCCTGGCTGAAGCCGCACGGAGAGCCCTGGAGCGTGTCCAGCGCCCGCGAGGTCTACGACAATCCGTGGATCAAGGTGACGGAGTACCAGGCCGTCGCGCCGACCGGGAGCCCGGCGCTGTACGGCAAGGTGTCGTTCAAGAACCAGGCGATCGGGGTCGTGCCGCTGCACGCCGACGGCACGGTCACCCTCGTGGGCCAGGCGCGCTTTCCGCGCGGAAACTACAGCTGGGAGATTCCCGAGGGCGGCGCGCCGATGGGCGAGGATCCGCTGGACGGCGCTAGGCGCGAGCTGGCCGAGGAGGTCGGGCTGGCCGCCGGCGACTGGCGCCGGATCCTGACCATGGAGCTCTCCAACTCGATCAGCGACGAGATCGCCTACGGCTTCCTGGCCATGGACCTGTCGCCGACCAGGGCCGATCCGGACGAGACCGAGGACCTGGCGGTGGCCCGCGTGCCGTTCGCGCAGGCCCTCGATGCGGCGGTCACTGGGCGGATGCCGGACGCGTTGACGGTGGCGTTACTGCTCCGGGTGCACCATATGGCGGTCGTGGGCGAGCTGCCGGCCGATCTGGCCGCGCTGGTCCTGCGGCCTTCTCGAGTGGAGAAGGCTGAGAGTTCTTAAGTGAGGAGCATTCCTTCCGGGAATGCTCCGGGGGCGCTGGCGCGTCTCGTCTGTTCGGCTGGAGCGTTTTGAATAAATATGCTCTAGTCTCCGCTGGGAAGGGAGAGCCCCGTGGCTAAGCCTCTGGAAGTCGTGACCGATAAGGCCGCGCCGCCCGTCTGGGCCGCGCTGCGCAACCAGGCCGAACACGCCGCCAAGGCCGAGCCGGCCCTGGCCTCGCTGCTCAACGCCGTGATCCTCAGCCACGACAACCTGGCCGACGCCCTGACCTTCCAGCTGGCCCGCAAGCTGGGCGACCAGGAGATGCGGGCCATGACCGCCCGCGAGTTCGCCGCCGAGGCGTTCGAGAGCGACCCGGCCCTGGTCGCGGCTGCCGAGGCCGACCTGCGCGCGGTGTTCGAGCGCGACCCGGCGACCAAGGGCTACGTCCAGCCGTTCCTGTTCTTCAAGGGCTTCCTGGCCCTGCAGACCCACCGCGTCTCGCACTGGCTGTGGAACAACAACCGCGAGACCCTGGCCTTCTACCTGCAGAGCCGCGCCAGCGAGGTCTTCCAGGTCGACATCCATCCGGCCTCGCGCGTGGGCGCGGGCGTGTTCATCGACCACGGCACCGGCATCGTCATCGGCGAGACCGCCGTGGTCGGCGACGACGTCTCGATGCTGCACGGGGTCACCCTGGGCGGCACCGGCGCCGACCGCGGCGACCGTCACCCCAAGATCGGCAAGGGCGTGCTGCTGGGCGCGGGCGCCAAGGTGCTGGGCAACATCCAGATCGGCGACTACGCCAAGGTGGCCTCGGGCTCGGTGGTGCTGAAGCCCATCCCCGCGCACTGCACGGCCGCCGGCGTGCCGGCCCGCATCGTCAACTGCCCCACCTGCGAAGAGCCGGCCCGGACCATGGACCACACCCTGGCCGACGTGGTGTACGACTACGTGATCTGAGGGGCGTTGCGTCCTTCGAGGCTCGCCTGCGGCTCGCACCTCAGGATGAGGAAATCAGCACCAGCCTCCTCATCCTGAGGCGCCCGCGCAGCGGGCCTCGAAGGACGCACGGCCGGTCAGCTGTGCGCGCTCCGCCGGCTTGACCGCCATCCCGTAGATCGCCAGCGCCCACAGCGCCGCGACCGCGGCCCACTGGGCCGGCGTGATTTTCCGCTGTCCGTCCATGCCTCGCTTATCCGGCGGTTGCTCCGGCGCGGCTAACGACTTATCGGTCGAGATCTGTGAGGTTTCGTCACATGGCTCGACGTCCGCTGCCGCCGCTGAACGCCCTGCGCGCCTTCGAGGCCTTCGGCCGGCGCGGCCGCATGACTCTGGCCGCCGACGAGCTTTGCGTCACCCACGGCGCGGTCAGCCGGCAGGTCCGTCAGCTGGAGGACCACCTCGGCGTCGCCCTCACCGAGGGGCCGCGCAACCGCCTGACCATGACCGAGGCGGGGCTGAAGCTGGCCCAGGGCCTGACGCGGGCCTTCGACATCCTGGAAGAAGCCGTGCCGCGCCCGCGCGAGGCGCAGCCGGGGCCGACGGTGGTGTCGTGCCTGCCGACCTTCGCCATGAAATGGCTGATCCCGCGTCTGCCCGACTTCCTCGAGCGCTATCCCGACACGCCGGTGCGAGTGGCCGAATCCAACGGGCCCTTCGACTTCCGCGCCGACGGGATCGACCTGGCCATCCGCATGCGCGACCCCGACGGCCCGCCGTCGCCCGACAGCGATGCGACGGCGTTCCTCGACACCCATGTCGGTCCGGTGGCGGCGCCCGCCCTGGCCGAGCGCGCTTCGAGCGTCGAGGCGCTGCTGACCCTGCCGCGTCTTCATACCCGCACCTTCCTGCACGGCTGGGACCAGTGGGCCGCGCGGGCCGGCGTCACCCTGCCGCCGGCCGGGGTGGTGCGCGAGTTCGACCACTATTTCTACATGATCGAGGCGGCGGCGGCCGGGCTGGGCGTGGCCATGGTTCCCCACGCCTTCGCCGAGCGCGACCTGGCGGCCGGACGGCTGGTGGCGCCGCTGGGCATGGTCTCCGAGCCGACTCTGCTGTGCGCGCTGACGCCTCGCACCGGGGCCTCGCGCGGGGCCAGGCGGTTCCGCGACTGGCTAGTGGAGCAGGGCCGCGCCTGTCCGCCGCCGCCGTTTTCTCAACAGCCCTGAGCCGGGCCGCGCGCAAAAGGCCTTACACTTTGCGCTCCGGACCTCTAGTTTCCCGCCATTCCGCCCCACGGGGGCGAAAGCCCACCAACGAGATCAGGAGCCCCCCGTGGACGCCGCCGCCATCGCCAAGCTCGAAGCCCACCTGAAGCGCACCTTCGGCAACCCGCACATCGCCGTGAAGGCGCGTCCGAAGCAAAAGGACTCGGCCGAGGTCGAAGTGAAGGGCGAATTCATCGGCGTCGTCTTCCAGGACGAGGACGAGGACGGCTCGTACATGTTCGAGATGGCCATCCTGGCCGAAGACCTCGACTAGGCCTTTCGCGCCCGGCGATTGGAAAAAGCGACCACCCTGGCTATCCTGCCCGGGTGGTCGTTTTCTATGGCGAGGGCGGCATGCCTGACGGGACCTGGAGCCTGGCCGAAGCCGAGGCCAAGTTCGGCGAAGTGGTCGAGCGCGCCCGCACGCAGGGGCCGCAGCATCTGACGCGAGACGGCCAGGACGCCGCCGTCGTCCTGTCGGCCGAGGAATACGAGCGGCTGCGAGGCGCGGCGCCGCAGAAACCGCCGTCCTGGCTCGACCCCAAGCACCGCGTCCTCAGTGACGAAGAACATGCCGAGCTTTTCGCCCGTGACCAGGATCCTGGGCGGATCGTCGAGTTCTGATGTTCCTGCTCGACACCAACGTCTTCTCCGACGCCACGAAGCTGCAGCCGCATCCGGACGTTACCCGGTGGCTGGGGGATCAGCCGGCGCCGACGCTGTTCATCAGCGCCATGAGCGTGGCGGAGGCCGGTTATGGCGTTGAGCGGCTGGCGCCGGGCCAGAAGGCCGACAGGCTGCGGGCGTGGCTTGAAGAAGTGATCGCCGACTTTGGCGAGCGTGTGCTTGCCGTCGATGCCGAAGTCGCCAAGGCCCAGGCCCGCATCCGTCGCTCTGCCGAGAACGCCAGGCGGACCATGCCCTCCATCGACGCCTTTCTGGCCGCGACGGCCGAGGTTCATGGCCTGACCCTGGTCACCCGCAACGTTCGCGACTTCGAGGCCTGGGGCGGGCCGATCCTCGATCCCTGGGGCGCCTAGGCCGCCATCGCCTTCACCTCGCGCCGGATCAGCAGCGAGGCGCCGGCGGCGATCAGGCCGGCCACGCCCGCCAGGACGAAGGCCTGGAGATACTGGCCCTGAGCCGCGCGGATCATGCCCGCGCCGACGGCGGCCGTGGCCGCGCCCAGCTGGTGGCCGGCGGCGATCCAGCCGAACACGATCGGGCCGTCGCGGTCGCCGAACGCCTGGCTGGCCAGGCGCGCGGTCGGCGGCACCGTGGCGATCCAGTCGAGGCCGTAGAACACCGCGAACACCGACAGGCTGACGATCGAGAAGTCCGAATAGGGCAGGTAGATCAGCGAGAGGCCGCGCAGGGCGTAGTAGACGAATAAGAGCTTGCGCGGGTCGTAGCGGTCGGTCAGCCAGCCCGAAGCCGTGGTGCCGAAGAGGTCGAACAGGCCCATCAGCGCCAGCAGGCCGGCGGCGCGCACCTCGGGCATGCCCCGATCGCCGCAGAAGGCGATCATGTGCACGCCGATCAGGCCGTTGGTGGTCAGGCCGCAGATGAAGAAGCCCAGGAACAGCAGCCAGAAGGTGCGGGTCTTGCCAGCCCGCGCCAGGGCTCCGAAGGCGCCGGCCAGGGCGTTGGTGGCCGAACCGCGCGGCGGCTCCTCCCAGTCCTCGCCGGCCCCGAACGGCTTGTGGCCGATGTCGGCCGGGCGCTCGGGGATCAGCAGCCAGGCGATGGGGGCCATGATCGCGGCGACGGCGGCGACGGTCAGCACTACCGGGCGCCAGCCGCCGTGCTCGGCGATGAAGGCCATGGCCGGCAGGAAGATCAGCGATCCCGTCGCGGTGGCGGCGGTCAGCAAGCCCAGCATCAGGCCGCGCCGCGCGACGAACCAGCGATTGACGATGGTCGCGCCCAGCACCATGGCCACCGCGCCGCTGCCGAAACCCGCCAGCACGCCCCAGGTGGCGACGTAGTGCCAGCTCTGGGTCATGAACGCCGAAAGCCCCGTCGAGACGGCCATCAGCACCAGCGCCAGGCTCACCGTGCGGCGCACGCCGAACGACTGCATCAGCGCCGCCGCGAACGGGCCCGTCAGGCCGTACAGGAAGATGCCGATGGCGGCGGCCAGCGAGATCGAGCCGCGGTCCCAGCCGAAGCTCTTCTCCAGCGGCAGGATCAGCACGCCAGGCGCGGCGCGCAGCCCCGCGGCGGCCAGCAGCGCCAGGAAGGTCGCCCCGGCCACCACGAAGGCGTAGTTGCGGCCGAAGGGGCGGCGGATCACGGCCATGTCGGCCTCCATGCGAGAGATGTAACCGATCGGTACGGGTCTTGATGGCGTTGTACGTACCGGTTAGTAACATCGTCAAGAGGCCTTCTTTCCGATGACGAAATCCGACACCGACGCTCCCCTGCATCTTCAGCCGTACGGGCCCGGCCCGCGCGCCGCCGAGAAGATCTTCGAGACGGCCCGCGACCTGTTCTACCGCGAGGGCATCCGCGCCGTCGGCGTCGACGAGATCGTCAGCAAGGCCGGCGTCACCAAGCCCAGCCTCTATCGCAGCTTCAAGTCCAAGGATGACCTGGTCGCCGCCGTGCTGCGCGAGGTGGAGGAGGGCTTCTGGGATCGCTTCAAGTCGGCCGAGGACGCCTTTCCCGGCGACCCCAGGGCCCAGATGGTCGCCTATTTCGAGGGGCTGGCCGCCCGGTCGGTGGGCGACGACTATCGCGGCTGCGCGCTCAGCAACGCAGCGGTGGAGTATCCCGATCGCCAGCATGTGGGCCGCATGGTCTCTCAGGCCCACAAGGAGCAGCTGCGCGAACGCCTGCGCGCCAAGGCGGGCGAGATGGGCGCGACCGATCCCAAGGGGCTGGGCGACGCCCTGCTGCTGCTGATCGAGGGCGTCTTCACCTCCAGCCAGATGTTCGACGGTGACGACAAGCCGGCCATGGCCAGCGTCGGCGCGGTGAGGGCCCTGATCGCGGCCTACTGCCCGTGAGCGCCCTCGACCGTCCCGTCTGGTCCAGCCTGACCGGCCGGCAGGGGGATCTGGCGTTGGTTCGCGGCGAGGCGCTGCGGATGGATCCGGATTTCGGGCTGTTCGCCGCCGTCGCCGACGAGACGCCAGACAGCCTGGCGGCCCTGGGCGAACTGGTCGGCGAGCACGGCCCCTCGGGCCTCGTCGAGCTGGCCTCGCCGCCGGCGGTTCCCGGGACGGCCGTGATGTCCAGCGCCCTGTGCTGGCAGATGGTCGCCGAGGCGGTTGCGCCGCTCAAGCCGATCGCGTTCGAGATCGTCCCGCTGGGCGATGCGGAGGCCGCGGAGATGCTGGCCCTGGCCACCCTGACCAAGCCGGGGCCGTTCTTCTCGCGCACCCACCAGCTGGGCGACTTCGTGGGCGTGAAGGTCGGCGGCGAGCTGGCGGCCATGGCCGGCGAGCGGATGCGGCCCGACGGCTTCACCGAGGTCAGCGGGGTCTGCACCCATCCTGGTTTTCGTGGCCAGGGCTACGCCGCCGGCCTGATGGCCCACGTGGCGGGCGCGATCCTGGCGCGCGGCGAGACGCCGTTCCTGCACAGCTACGCCGACAACGCCGGGGCCAACGCGCTGTACCAGGCCCTGGGCTTCCGGCGCCGGGCCGACGTCTGGTTCACGGTGCTGGCGCCGGAATGAAAAAGGCCCGGAAGCGGATGCTTCCGGGCCTTTCGTCTGGTCGGGAAGGAAGGAGCCGATCAGGCCTCTTCCATCTTCCGCGCCTGGATCCGGCACCAGCCATAGAGGCCCGCCACCACGACCGCCGCGACGATCAGGGCGATGATCATGCCCAGGTGCTCGGGCGGCGGGTTGGCGATGGCCAGCGGCGCGCCCTTGTTGGTCGAGACGATCAGCAGGGCCAGGGCCACGTTGAACAGGCTTTCGCCGACGATGAAGCCCGAGGCGATCAGCACGCCCAGGCGCTTGGCGACCTCGGCCTTGCGGTCCTTGGAGACCACGCGCTCGAAGATCCAGCCGGCGACGGCGCCGACCACCACGGGGGCGGTCACGGCGCTGGGCAGGTAGATGGCCAGGCCCACGCCCAGCGGCGGCAGGCTGAAGCGGTCCTTGCTGGCGCGGCGCAGGACGATGTCGACCACGACGAGGGCGAGACCGATCAGGGCGCCGACGCCCAGCAGGTCCCACTGCAGGTTATGGCCGATGACGCCCTTGGCCAGGGTCGAGATCAGCGTCGCCTGCGGCGCGGCCAGCGGCTCGGCCCCGGGCACGACGTTGAGGTTCGGGGCGCCGACGAAGCCGTTGGACTTGGCCAGCAGGTCCAGCACGAACGGGATGACCGTCGCGCCCGACAGCACGCCGATCACCAGGGCCGACTGCTGCTTCCACGGGGTGGCGTCGACCAGCTGGCCGGTCTTCAGGTCCTGCAGGTTGTCGTTGGCCACGACGGCCACGGCCAGGACGGTGGCGGTGACGTAGAGGGCGAAGGCGACGAGCGCTTTTGCCGTGTCCGGGCCGATCAGGCCGCGGCCGATGGCGCCGACCAGCAGCGAGGCGCCCAGCACCGTCAGGATGGCGATGCCCGAGACCGGGCTGTTGGACGAGCCGATCAGGCCGGCCATGTAGCCGCAGACGGCGGCGGCCAGCAGGCCGGCGAACACCAGGTAGGCGACGGCGGCGATGGTCAGCGGCAGGGCCAGGGCGCCGGCGGGGCCGCCCAGGGCGAAGGCGGCCAGCAGCCAGCCGGCCGGCGCCAGCAGGGCCACCGACACCAGGCCGACGACGAAGAGCGGGATGTCCTGCTCAACGCGGGGGATGTCGCCCGAGCCGGCGCGACGGGCCTTGCCGGCCTCGAAGGCCGAGACCAGGCCGCGCCAGATCGGCACGACCAGCTTGCCCAGGGTCCAGATGGCGGCCGCGCCGATGACGCCGGCGCCCAGGAAGCGCACTTTGGTAGCCCAGACGGTCAGGGCGTGGTCGGCGACGCTGGCGCCGGCCTCGGCCGGGAACACGCCGGTCAGGATCGGCACCAGGACGGCCCAGGCGATGAACAGGCCGGTGAACATGGCGATGCCGACGGTGATGCCCATCAGGTGGCCCGCGCCCATCAGGGCCAGCGAGCTGGACGCGCCGATGCCGGTGGCGCCCTTGCCGACCTTCACGAAGGCGGCGACCTCGGCGGCGAAGATCTTGGCCGCGCCCAGCGCCGCGAAGGCGGCCGAGGCCAGCGTGCCGGCGATCACGGCCCACAGGCCCGCCTTGCCCTCGGCCGCGCCCTCGCGCGAACCCGAGCCGACCTTCAGCACCTCGGCGGCGGCGACGCCTTCCGGGTAGGGCAGGGTCGAGTTGGTCACCAGGGCCCGGCGCAGAGGGATCGTGTACATCACGCCCAGGATGCCGCCGACGGCGCAGATGCCGAAGGTGGCCAGGAACGGGATGTCCGACCACCAGCCGATCATCAGCAGGCCCGGCAGCACGAAGATCACCGACGACAGCGTGCCCGCGGCCGAGGCGATCGTCTGGACGATGTTGTTTTCCTGGATGGTCGAGGTGCGGAAGAACCGCAGCAGGGCCATCGAGATCACCGCGGCCGGGATCGAGGTGGCGAAGGTCAGGCCGACCTTCAGGCCCAGATAGACCTGGGCGGCCGTGAAGACGACGGTGATGAGGATGCCCAGTATCACGCCGCGGAGCGTGAACTCCGAGCGCGGGGCGGCGGTGATATCGGACATGCGGGTCCCGGAAACAGTTAAGGCGGCCGGACCTTGCCGTCCGACCGCCTCATACTCAAGCCTTTCGAGGTTTGAACTGTTACAAAATCACAGATTCAGGGTCACAAAACGCCCAGCATCTCGGCCACCAGGGGATGGCGGACGATGTCGCGGTCTTCCAGGCGGACCACGGCGATGTTCGACATCGCCTCGAAGCGGTCGGCCACGTCGCCCAGGCCCGAGATGCCCGGCAGCAGGTCCGACTGGTTCGGGTCGCCCGTGACCACCATGGTCGAGTGCCAGCCCAGGCGCGTCAGCAGCATCTTCAGCTGCATGTAGGTGCAGTTCTGGGCCTCGTCGATCACCACGAAGGCGTTGTTCAGGGTGCGGCCGCGCATGAAGCCGACCGGGGCGATCTCGATCGCGCCCTCGGCCATCAGGGCCCGCATGCGCTTGACCGAGAGACGGTCGGTCAGGGCGTCGTAGAGCGGCCGCAGATAGGGGGCCAGCTTGTCTTCCATGTCGCCCGGCAGGTAGCCGATCGACTCCCCGGCCTCGACGGCGGGGCGCGACAGCACTATGCGGTTGACCCGGCCCGCCTCCAGCGCCTCGACGGCCTTGGCGATGGCCAGGTAGGTCTTGCCGGTGCCGGCCGGACCCAGGGCCATGACCAGGTTCTTGCTGTCCATCGCCTCCATCAGCTGGGCCTGGCCCGGCGATTTCGGTTTTATGGTCTTGATGTAGCTTTGGTCCCTGGGCGCGTTGTCGGCGTCGCCGAGGGGCGACCAGCCGCCGCGATGCTCCACCGGCAGGCGACGCACCTTGGCGTCGTCGTCGTAGCGGCCGTCGGCGCCTTCGCGCACCATCCGCTTCAGGGCTCGCTTGGTCATCAAAGCCTCCATTCAGGCATGAAAAAAGGACGAGGCCGGAAGGCGTCGTCCTTGGATCGATGGGTGGAGCAGAAGACGGAGCCGCAGGCGCGGCCGGGCGGCTCGGTGGAGCCACAGGAAGGCGGTGCTGTACGCCGGAACGCCGAACGCAAGACCCTGTTCTCCGTCGTCAGGAGGCCGCGGTCGGTATGGTCCGCGGCGGATACGGAAGGAATGTCCCCCGATGAAGGGATGTTCCATGCCGAATCACCGGATTTACAATGGGGTGATTATGGTTTCTGAGCGATTAAGTTTTTGCGTGGCGAAAGAACACGGGGTGCACGGATGACTGTCTATTCGTTGGGCGATATCGCCCCGAACCTTCCGTCGGAGGACGAATACTGGATCGCCCCGACGGCCAGCGTGATGGGCAATGTCGTGCTCAGGCAGAACGCCAGCGTCTGGTGGGGCGCGGTGCTGCGCGGCGACAACGACCCGATCACGATCGGCGAGAACAGCAACATCCAGGACGGCTCGGTGCTGCACACCGACGCCGGCGTGCCGCTGACCATCGGCGCCAACGTCACGGTCGGCCACATGGTGATGCTGCACGGCTGCACGATCGGCGACGGCTCGCTGATCGGCATCGGCTCGATCATTCTCAACGGCGCGAAGATCGGGAAGAACTGCCTGATCGGCGCCGGAGCCCTGATTACCGAGGGCAAGGAGATTCCCGACAACTCGATGGTGGTCGGCGCGCCGGGCAAGATCATCCGCGAGGTCAGCGAGCACCAGGCGATGATCCTGCAGGCCTCGGCCCTGCACTACGTCGAGAACTGGAAGCGCTATCGCGCCGGCCTGAAGGCGGTCTGAGCGAAAGGAAAGCGCAGGAGCGCCGCCCGGAGGGGGGGATGGGCGGCGCTCCTGTCAGACCCGCGCAAAGGGCTGGATGCGCGGGGCCTTCTCACGACGGCGGCGGGACTGTCGCCGGCGGGAAGTCGGACGGACCGGTGAGGCGCTCTCCACGAAGCCGCCGGTCGATCTGATGACCGGCATGATGTCGGCGGCCCGTTCCGATCGGATTAAGGTTGAGTCCTCGCAAAATCCGTAACGGCGTTCTTTGTTCGCGTATGGCGTTCGACCGGCCCCGGGCGGTCGAACGCCGGGCGAGTCTCCTGGTCGTGGCGGCCGCTCCTCGTATTTTCCGGATAGAAGGGCGTCGGGGTGGATCGTTGGGAGGATCCGGCCGATCGGTGAAGGCCGGAAACGAAGGGGCGTGCGGCAATATGACCAGAAAGTCGCGGCGTCCCGGTGGTCACTTGAGGGATAGGGCCGCGTCGGGCGTATTGTCCTGTCGAGAGCCAGGGAAACTGACATGAGCGACGAGCTCGACCACTTGATCCAGGTCATGCGGCGCCAGCCGCGGGCGCGGCTGGACGGCCTGGAAGGGCGCGTCTGGGCGCGGATCGACGCCCAGCGCCAGCCCGTCGGTGCTTCGGCGCTGCTGACGCCGCTGCGGGCCGCCGCGGTGGTGGCCGCCCTGGGGATCGGCATGATCGGCGGCAACATCGCCTCCACCTCGACGGCGAGCCGGCCGGTCGAGATCGCGGCCTTCTCGGTGGACGCCAGCCTGGCGCCGTCGACCCTGCTGGACGGCCGTTAGATGGCGGTCTCGCGCGGCGCGGCGCTGACCGTGGTCCTAGCCCTGGCGGCCGGGATCGGCGGCGGATGGCTCGGCTCGGGCCACCTGATCCCGAAGCGCGCGGCGCCGTCGCTGCACGACGTCGTCCACAACGAGCTGAACCTGACCGGCGAGCAGGAGCGCCGCATCGAGGCGCTGGAGCAGGACTTCGCCGTGCGCCGGAAGGCGCGGGAGGCCGAGCTGAAGGCGGCCAACGCCCAGCTGGCCGCCGCCATCCAGGCGCGTCACGAGTACACGCCGGAGGTTTCGGCGGCGGTCGAGCGCTTCCACGTCGCGATGGGAACCCTGCAGAAGGAAACGGTCGAGCACGTGCTGGCCATGCGCAAGGTGCTGACCCCCGCGCAGGCGGCCAGGTTCGATCGTCGCGTCAGCGAAGCGCTCACGCCCGAGACCCCGTGACCCGGACATCGGGTGACGACGATGACGGCGCGCTGGCCCTCAGGGCGGCGCGGGGCGACGACCTCGCCTTCAGTCTGCTCATGCGCCGTCACAAGGGCAGGCTCCACGCCTTCGCCCGACGCCACCTGGGCGACGCCGACGCCGCCCTCGACGTGGTGCAGGAGAGCTTCGTGGCCGCCTGGAAGGCGCTGGACCGATACGATCCGGCGCGCCCCTTCCCGACCTGGCTGGCCGCCATCGCCCTGAACAAGTGCCGCGACCGCGGCCGGCGGCTGAAGGTTCGGCGCCTGATCCTGGGCGAGCGCTCGATCGACGCGCCCGGAACCCCGGACTACGCTGATCCGGCCAGCGGTCCGGAGGACGAGGCCCTGCGCTCGGAACGGATGGCGGGGCTGGAGGCGGCGATCGCCCGGCTGCCCGACCAGCTGAAGGAGCCCTTGATCCTGACCGCCCTGGAAGGGCTGTCGCAGCAGGAGGCGGCCGATCTGCTGAAGATCAGCGCCAAGGCCGTCGAGACCCGCGTCTACCGGGCGCGGCGGCGGCTCGCCGACTGGCTGGCCGGGGCCTGAAACTTTTCCGCCGCGATCTTGAGGGGATGGCGCGCTGGACGCGTAGCATGGGGCGAGACCGCGCCGTGCCCGCCTCCTCCCCCAAGGCGGATTTCCGGCGCGCCGTACGAAGGACCCACATGCTCACGACCCGCGGGGCCCTGGACCGCCGCCACTTCCTGCAATCCCTCGCGGTCCTGGGCGGCGGCGCGGCGCTGGCCGAGCTGCTGCCGGCCTGGGCGCGTCCCGCGCAGGCGGCCGATCGCGCGCCCGAGGCGCTGACGGGCGAGGACATCCGGCTGACGATCGGCCACACGACCGTCTCGGTGGACGGTCGCGCCAGCCACGCGGTGACGATCAACGGAACCGTCCCGGGACCGCTGATCCGCCTGAAGGAGGGCCAGACCGTCCGCCTGCACGTCAGCAACGGCCTGGAGGAGGAGACCTCCATCCACTGGCACGGCCTCTTGGTGCCGTTCGAGATGGACGGCGTGCCGGGCGTCAGCTTTCCGGGCATCGCGCCGGGGGAGACCTTCGTCTACGAGTTCAAGGTCAGGCAGTCGGGCACCTACTGGTATCACAGCCACTCGGGGCTGCAGGAGCAGATCGGCCACTACGGCCCTATGATCATCGACCCCGCGGACGAGGATCCGATCGCGTTCGATCGCGAGCACGTGGTGGTGCTGTCCGATCACAGCCGCATCCATCCTCACCAGATCTTCCGCCGGCTGAAGCAGCAGAGCGGGGTCTTCAACTTCCAGCGCCAGACCCTCACGGGCCTGGCCCGGGGCGAGGACCAGACCCTGGCCGAGCGCCTGGAGTGGGGGCGGATGCTGATGGATCCGACCGACGTCTCCGACGTGACCGGGGCGGCCTACACGTTCCTGGTCAACGGCCGAGGGCCCGCCGACAACTGGACGGGCCTGTTCACGCCGGGCGAGCGGGTGCGCCTGCGGTTCGTCAACGCCGCCGCCCAGTCGGTCTTCAATGTCCGTATCCCCGGGCTGAAGCTGACCGTGGTCGCCACCGACGGTCAGCCCGTACGCCCCGTCGAGGTCGACGAGTTCCAGATCGGCAACGCCGAGACCTACGACGTGATCGTCCGGCCGGTCGAGGACAAGGCGTTCACGATCGTCTCGGAGTCGGTCGACCGCTCGGGCCTGGGCCGCGCCACGCTCGCCCCGCGCCTGGGCATGAGCGCCGAGGTTCCGCCGGTGCGCGAGCGGCCGCTGGCCACCATGCGCGACATGGGCATGGACATGGGGGGCATGGACCATGGCGACATGGACATGTCGATGCGCAATCCCGACAACGCCCCGCAGGTCCCGCTCGGTCCGGGCGTGCAGATGCTCGCGCCCATGGCGGTGGATCGCACGGGCGAGCCCGGCCAGGGCCTGCGGGACGCGGGCCATCGGGTGCTGGTCTATCGCGACCTCGTGGCGCTGCGCCCCAATCCCGACCAGCGCGCGCCGGAGCGGTCGCTGGAGATCCGCCTGACCGGCAACATGGAACGCTTCATGTGGGGCTTCGACGGCCGCAAGTTCAGCGAGCGGCCGCCGCCCTACGCCTTCCGCGCCGGCGAGCGGGTGCGGGTGGTGCTGGTCAACGACACCATGATGGCCCACCCGATCCACCTGCACGGCCACTTCTTCGAGCTGGCCTTCGGCCCGCCGGGCCACATGCCGCGCAAGCACACGGTGGTCGTGCTGCCAGGCGGTCGGGTCGCCTTCGACTTCACCGCCGAGGCCGGCGACTGGGCGTTCCACTGCCACATGCTCTACCACATGCACGCGGGCATGTTTCAGGTCTTCAGCGTGCGTGACGGCCAAGCGGAGGGCCTGCGATGAAGCCCGCCCTGATCGCGCTCTTGCCGGCGCTGTGGGCCGCGCCGGCCCTGGCCCAGCACGCCCATCATGCGCCCGCCGAAGAGGCGTCGGCCCAGGACCCTCACGCCGGCCACGACATGGGGGCGACGGCGGACCAGCCGTCGATGGAGCCGCCGCCGCTGCCTGATCGTGAGACCGCCGCTCCGCCGGCGCCGACCGATCATCTCGCCGATCGCATCTTCGACCCCGCCGCGATGGAGCGGGCCCGGGCCGTGCTGCGCCAGGAGCATGGCGGCGCCCAGGTCTCGCAGGTGATGCTCAGCCTCTTCGAGCGCCAAGTCCGGTCGGGAGGCGACGGCTATCACTGGGCCGGCGAAGCCTGGTTCGGCGGTGACATCGACCGTCTGGTGATCAAGTCGGAAGGCGAAGGCGACCGCCACGGCGTCGAGCGCGCCGAAGTGCAGGCGCTCTATTCGCGGGCGACGGGTCTCTATACCGACCTGCAGATCGGCGTCCGCCAGGACCTGGAGCCGGGGTCGTGCACCTATGCGACGGTCGGGTTCGAGACCCTGCTGCCCTATTGGGTGGAAGCCGAGGGCGCGGTCTTCGTGTCGAGCAAGGGCGACGTCCTGGCCCGGGCCGAGGGCGCGATCGACTGGCGGCTGACCCAGCGCCTGATCCTGCAGCCCCGCGCCGAACTCAATTTCGCCGCCCAGGACGTGCGCGAGACCGGCACGGGCTCGGGCCTGTCGGACGCCGAGCTGGGCCTGCGCCTGCGCTACGAGGTGCGGCGCGAGTTCGCGCCCTATGTCGGCGTCACCTGGGGGCGGCGCTTCGGTCGCACCGCCGACTACGCCCGCGCCGACGGGCAGGGGGCGTCCGACACCAGCCTGGTGCTGGGCCTGCGCGCCTGGTTCTAGCCACCTAAGTCAATTCGTAGACGGAGTAAGTTCATGAAGGTTCTCGGCATCGCCGGCGGTTTCGCCGCGCTCGCCCTCGTCGCCCAGCCCGCCAGCGCCCAGACGGACGACCACGCCGGCCATGGGACTCACGCCGAGGGCCATGCCGCCGCCTCGACGATCGAGGCCCTCGGCGTGGTCCGGGCGGTCGACGCCAGGGCCGGCAAGGTCACCCTTGCGCACGAGGCGATCCCGGCCCGCAAGTGGCCGCCGATGACCATGGCCTTCAAGGTCGCCGACCCGGCCTTGCTCAAGGACCTGGCGGTCGGGACCAAGGTTCGCTTCAAGCTGGACGGCCAGACCATCGTCGGCCTGACCGCGCTGTAGGCCGCCTGCCGCCGGCGCCGACAATTTCCATCCCCCCTTGCCGTTGTCTCGGGACCGGGTCACTCTCTGTCTTAACAACGATAACATTGTGGGAGGGACGCCATGTCGGGCTCGCGCTACGACTACGTCATCATCGGCGCCGGCTCGGCGGGGTGCGTGCTGGCCGCGCGGCTGAGCGAGGATCCGGCGGTGAAGGTGCTGCTGCTGGAGGCCGGCGGCAAGAACGGCTCGGTGCTGGTGCGCATGCCCGCCGGCGTGGGCGAGCTGATCAAGGCCAAGGGCGAGTGCAACTGGGGCTTCTGGACGGAAGCCGAGCCGCATCTCGACGGCCGCAAGCTGTGGTGGCCGCGCGGCCGGGGCCTGGGCGGCAGCTCGGCGATCAACGGCATGATCTACATCCGCGGCCACGCGCGCGACTACGACCAGTGGCGGCAGATGGGCCTGGCCGGCTGGTCCTACGCCGAGGTGCTGCCGTACTTCAAACGCTCGGAAACCTTCCACGGCGGCGGCTGCGCCTATCACGGCGGCGACGGGCCGCTGCACGTCTCGGCCGGCGAGTCCGACAGCCCGTTCTACAAGGCGGTGATCGAGGCTGGCCGCCAGGCGGGCCACCCGGTGACCAAGGATTTCAACGGCTACCAGCAGGAGGGCTTCGGCCCCTACGACCTGACCATCCGCGACGGCAGGCGCTGGAGCGCGGCGGCCGCCTACCTGGCCCAGGCGCTGTCGCGTCCCAACCTGACCTGCCTGACCGAGGCGCGCACCACCCGCATCGTCGTCGAGAACGGCCGCGCGGTCGGCGTCGAGTACGTCGCGGGCAAGGGGGCCGAGAAGGCGATCGCCTATGCCGACGCCGAGGTGCTGCTGAGCGCGGGCGCGGTGCAGTCGCCGCAGATCCTGCAGCTGTCGGGGATCGGTGATCCGGACGCCCTGAAGGCGGCCGGGGTGACCCCCGTCCACGAGTCGCGCGGGGTCGGCCAGAACCTGCAGGACCACCTGGACGTCTGCCTGTCGTGGACGACCAAGGGCCTTAAGACCGCCTACTCGGCCAACAAGGGTCTGAACAAGCTGGGCGTCGGCCTGTCCTACCTGCTGATGGGCAAGGGGATCGGGCGGCAGAATTTCCTGGAGTCGGGCGCCTTCCTGCGCTCGCGGCCCGATCTGGACCGGCCCGACCTGCAGATCCACGCCGTGCTGGCGATCATGCAGGACCACGGCAAGGTGGTGGTCGAGAAGGACGGCTTCACCCTGCACGTCTGCCAGCTGCGTCCGGAAAGCCGGGGCGCGGTGGGGCTGCGGTCCTCTGACCCGTTCGCCGACCCGACGATCCTGGCCAACTATCTGGCGGCGGACGAAGACCGCCGGGCCATGCGTGAAGGCGTGCGGATCGGCCGCGACGTCGCCGCCCAGGCCGCGCTCGATCCCTATCGCGACAGCGAGTACGCGCCGGGCGCCGAGGTGAAGAGCGACGAGCAGATCGACGCCTGGATCCGCGCCAAGGCCGAGACGATCTACCACCCCGTCGGCACCTGCCGGATGGGCGCGGCGGGCGATCCGCTGGCGGTGGTCGACGACCAGCTGCGGGTGCAGGGCCTGGCCGGTCTGCGGGTGATCGACGCCTCGGTGATGCCCACCCTGATCGGCGGCAACACCAATGCGCCGACCATCATGATCGCCGAGCGCGCCGCCGACCTGCTGCGCGGCAAGGCGACCCTGGCGCCGCAGGACGCGCCGGTGTTCGACGGGGTTCCGGCGGCGGCGGCTTAGGTTTCCACCCGTAGAATCCCCGCCAAAGCGGGGGTTTTACGGATGGGGGGATGCGAAAGCCGTTTCGGATAGATCCGCGCTTCGCGCCCAATAGGTCTTATTTCGAAGTTTGATTGCGCGTCCGGGTCCGAAGTCGCGCAAGCTTGGTCCCGCATACCTCGAAGCAAGGACCTGCTCATGAGCCAACGCCCCCTCGGCCGCTCCGGCCTCTCGATCGCCCCGCTGGTGTTCGGCGGCAACGTCTTCGGCTGGACGGCGGACGAGGCGACCTCGTTCCGCCTTATCGACGCCTTCGTCGACGGCGGCTTCGACGCGATCGACACGGCCGACGTCTATTCGGCCTGGGTTCCGGGCCACGAGGGCGGCGAGAGCGAGGCGACCATCGGCCGCTGGCTGGCGGCCGGCGGCAAGCGCGACCGCATCAAGATCCTGACCAAGGTGGCCAAGTGGCCCAGGCGTCCGGGCCTGTCGGCGGCCAATATCGTCGCGGCGCTGGAAGACTCGCTGCGCCGCCTGAACACCGACTATGTCGACCTCTACCAGTCGCACGAGGACGACGCGGCCACGCCGATCGACGAGACGCTGGAGGCCTTCGACCGGCTGGTGAAGGCCGGCAAGGTGCGGGCGATCGGAGCCTCGAACTTCACGCCCGAACGGCTGGAGGCCTCGCTGAAGACCTCGGCCGACAGGGGGCTGGCGCGCTATGAGTCGATCCAGCCGAAGTTCAATCTCTATGACCGCGACGAGGTCGAGGGGGCGCTGGCCGACCTGACGGCGCGCGAAGGCGTGGGGATCATCCCGTTCTACGGCCTGGCCGCCGGCTTCCTGACCGGCAAGTACCGCAGCGAGGCCGACCTGGAGGGCAAGGCGCGCGGGCGCACGGTGAAGGGCTATCTGAACGACAAGGGCCTGCGCATCCTGGCGGCCCTCGACCAGGCGGCCGAGGCGACCGGCGGCACGCCGGCCCAGGTCGCCCTGGCCTGGATCGTCGCCCACCCGGCTATCACCGCCCCGATCGCCAGCGCCACCAGCGTCGCGCAGCTGGAGGAACTGCTGGCGGGCGTGCGCCTGACCCTGCCGGCAGACGTGATCGCGGCGCTGGACGCGGCCGGGCGGTAGTCGACAGGCGGCGCGTGGCGGGCTATCCATTATTGAGAATTGTTCTCAATTGAAGGGGCCGCCGATGACTGAGCGCAACGTCAACCAGATCGCCGACTGGAACGGGCGGACCGGCGAGCGCTGGGTCGCCAACCAGGCGCGCCTGGATCGCATGCTCGGGGCCTATGGCCGCGAAGCGACGGCGGCGGCCGCACCGGTCGCCGGCGAGCACGTGCTGGACATCGGCTGCGGGGCGGGGGCGGGCAGCCTTGAGATCGCCGCCCTGGTCGGGCCGTCGGGCGCGGTGCTGGGCGTCGACGTCTCCGAGCCGCTGGTCGAGCGGGCGCGGGAGCTGGCGGCCGAGACGGCCAACGCCCGCTTCCAAGTCGCCGACGCCAGCCGGGCGCTGCTGCCGGTCGAGGCGTTCGACCTGCTGTTCTCGCGTTTCGGGGTGATGTTCTTCGACGAGCCGGCGGCCGCCTTCGCTCATCTGCGGCGGGCGCTGAAGCCGGGCGGGCGCCTCGCCTTCGTCTGCTGGCGTGGAGCGGGCGAGAACGACTGGGTGCGGCTGCCGATGAAGGCCATAGCCCCGCTTGTCGGGACGCCCGCGCCGCCGCCGCCCGAGGCGCCGGGGCCGTTCTCGTTCGGCGACCGGGCGCGGGTGGAGCGGATCCTGGGCGAGGCCGGCTTCGTCGACGTCGTGCTGACGCCCGTCGACCATCCGATCACCTTCGGCGAGGGCGAGACCCGGGAGGCGGCGATCGAGGACGCGGTGGACCTGGCGTTCCAGGTCGGGCCCCTGACCCGGGCCCTGGCAGATCAGGCCGACGCGGTGCGCCAGCAGGCGATCCCGCTGGTGCGCGAGGCCTTCGCGACCAAGGCGACGGGCGAGGCGGTCGTGATCGAGGGGGCGGGCTGGGTCGTCACCGCGCGCAATCCGGGCTGAGGACTGAGGACTGGCGCGCCGGGCGGGTCCGGACGAAGGGGGCGCTCCCGCCGTGGCGGCGCTCTCCCGAGCGCTCCCTTCGTCCTTCCGGCGTCGTCTCCGGCAAGCCGACGCAAAGCCTCCCGCCAGAGCACGGGAGGAAACTTTTCGAGACCGCCTCAGGCGATCAGCCGACCGTCCAGGCTGGCCAGCCGCAGGCGCGGGGCCTCGGCGTTGGTCGGGGCCAGGGCCTGGATCCGGCGCACGCCCAGTTCGTAGGCGGGGCGGCCCATCAGCCGCTGCATCATGGCGATCGGCTGATAGAGGCCCAGGAAACGGTCGGCCTCGCCGCTGGATCCGGTCATCGGGGCTAGCAGCACCTCCATGCCGACCGAGGCCACGCCGTGGGCGCGGATGTCGGCGGTGACCACCACCGGTTCGCCCCGGCGGCGAGCCACTTCCAGGGCCGACTTCACCTCCAGCCGGTGCGACAGCGCCCACATCGACAACTGGTCCTCGCCGCGCAGGTCGCGGGCGTGCAGGTCGGTGACGAAGCCGCCGGCCAGGCGGAAGGGATAGCGTCCGTTTCCGCGCCCGAGGATGAACACCTGGGGCAGCAGGTCGAGGAAATCGCCCGGATCGACGCTGGCGCGCGCCGGCATCCGGCCGTCGCCGGCCCGGTTTCGCCAATAGTCTATCAACCGTTCCGTGCTTGGATGGAACATCGTCGTCCCCTTGCGGGTCCTTTCGCGGTCCAGATCGACCGCATGGGGCTTGCTAGGAGAACCGGGCCAGGGGCCCCGTCGTATCGTCTTGGCACAGAGTCGGGGCGCGGCGGGCCCATGGCGTGTTTCTTGCTGGAGAACCGGCTGGAAGACGCACGCTGTGTGAAGGGGAGACGCCATGACGGCGCCGAAACTGACCGTGTCCAAGCTGTGGATCGCCATCGGGGCGGCCGTGGCCGGACTCTTCGTGGGCGGTGTCGCCTACGCCCAGTGCAACAGCGGCTGCACGCCCACGCCCCCGACCTGCTGCGCGCCGCCTCCCGCGCCCCCGCGTCCGCCCAAGCCGCCGACCGGCTGCGACAACGGCTGCGGCGGTGGCGGCGGCCACTGGGGCGGCGGCGGCAAGACCAACGTCAACGTGAACGTCAACGTGAACGCCAATGCGAGCGCCAACGCCTCGGTGCGGGCCGGCTCCAACGCCTCGTCCGGCGCGGCGGTCTATTACGGCGGCGGCGCCCATGGCGGCTACTATTCGGGCCCGCAGCCCACCGGCTACATCCAGGGCCTCAACGTGATCGGCGGCGAAGCCGCGCGCCGGACGGCCTACGAGGCCACCCGCACCCGCTTCAAGCGCGTCGTCGTCCGCGCGGTCTGCCTGGACGACAAGGACATCCCGCACCCGGCCTCGCAGGTCACTCCCGACCGCGAGATCGACGACCTCTATGACGGCGAGCTCTATCGCTGCATCGCCGGCAGCCGCATGCAGTACGTGGTGGGCGAGTATTCCGGCCTGATCGACGCCAGCACCGGCGGCCAGACCTACATCTGCGCCAAGAACGAGGCGCTGTATCACGCCCCCGGCGCCCGCGGCGGCGAAGGCGGTACGCTGGTCTGCCGTCCGCAGCGCCCGGCCCGCGACTGCAACGAGCGCTCGCTGCTGCGCCGCTACGGCGCCGGCGTGAAGATCCTGTCGATCCTGACCACCGAGACCTACACCGCCTATCGCGAGGAGACCGTGCGCGAGTCCAGCTCGAGCATGAGCCTCAGCCTCGACGGCGGCGTCGGCGGGGTGGTGTACTAGGACGCTTCCAGCCCTTCGAAACGACAAAGGCCTCCGCCCGTAAGGACGGAGGCCTTTTCTTTGTCCCTCTCCCCGAAGCGAGAGGTGCCGCAAAGCGGAGAGGGGACGACCCGTGAAGCCGGCCGGTCCAGCGGAAGCTGAAAACGGCCCCCCTCCGGCCCTGCGGGCCTCCTCCTCCAGAGGGGGAGGATCTTGTCGCCGTCACTTTTCCGGCCGCACCTCGAAGGTCCAGCTCTTGTCGTCGGCGAGGAAGGTGCGGGCGGCCTTCTGGACGTCGGCGGCGGTGACGCGCTGCAGGCCGGCGATCACCGAGCGCGTGGCGTCGAGCAGGCGCGGGTCGGTCTGGGCGCCCGACAGCGCCCCCAGCCAGTACTCGTTGGTCTCGCGCGCCTTCTCCAGCTGGTCGATGCGCGGCAGCTTGGCCCGTTCCAGCTCGTCGGCGGTGACCGGCTTGTCGCGCAGGTCGGCGGCGATCTGGCGGACGCTGGCGACCACCTGGTCGATCTTCTCGGGCGGAACCTCGACCGACAGGCCGATATAGCCCCAGCCGGGGAAGGTGGCGTTGTGGGTCGCCGAGACCGAGGGCGAGTAGGTCGCGCCCTGCTTCTCGCGCAGCTCGTCGGTCAGGCGCAGCTGCATCACCGAGGCCAGCACCTGGGTGTTGCGCGAGCGCTGCAGGTCGCTGAACAGGTCGTCGGTCTTCCAGGTCATGAACAGCAGGCCCTGGTCGGCGCGGCCCTTGTGGGTGCGGATCACAGGAACCTTGGACGGCGCGGGGAAGGCGATCCTGGCGGCGTCGGCGGGGGCCGGTCCGCCGGCGCGGGCGGGCAGGGCGCCGAAGGTCTCGCCGACAGCGGCGATCGCCTTTTCCACCGTGGTGTCGCCCACGACCACGATCTCGATCTGGCCGGTCGACAGCGGACCGCCGACGGCGGCCTTCAGCTGGTCGATCGAACCGTCGGCGATCTCCTTGCGGTCGGGGAAGGCGAAGCGTTCGTCGCCGGGGTGCATCAGGGACGACAGGTCACGGCCGACCACGCCGCCGCTGGTGCGCTCCAGCTGGTCGTGGATGGTGCCGTAATAGGTCTTCACGCGGTTGAAGGCCTCGGGACGCCAGCCCGCGTCGGAGGCGTAGGCCGCCAGCACTTGCAGCTCGGTCGACAGGTCCTCGGGACGGGTGCGGCCCGACAGCACGAAGGCGTCGTCCTCGACGCCCAGGCCGGCGTTCCAGACCTTGCCGGTCAGCACCTGCTCCATGTCCTGGGCGGTGATCTGCTTGAGGCCGCCCTCGATCATCGACGAGGCCGACCACAGCGGGCTCTGGCCGGTCTTGGACAGGTCGAGCAGGCCGTTGCCGATGCGGGCCTTCACCAGGATCTGGTCGTCGCGGAACTTGGTCGGCTTGACCGTCAGGCGCACGCCGTTCTCGAAGCGCACGAAGACGGCGTCCAGGTCGGCGACGTCCTTCTGCTCGACCGCCTTTCCGGTCGGGCCGAACACCGCGTAGGGCCAGGTAGTGGCGGCCGGCGCGGCCGGCGGGGTCACGACGGTCTTGCCCGCTTCCTGGTAGGCGGCGGTGACCGCGGCCTCGCCGCCTTCGATGGCGGTCGGGGTCGGCAGCACGATCAGCGGGCCCTGGCCGGCGAACAGCGACTTGACCGCGGCCGAGACGGCGTCGGCCTTCAGGTCCTTGGTGATGGCCTCGAAGGCCGCCAGGTTCTGCGAGGGGCTGGTGACCACCTCGCGGTCGCCCAGGGCCCCGACGATCTGGCCGGCCAGGGCGGGCGTGCGCTGGGTGGCCTCGCCGGCGGCGGCGGCCACGTAGGAGGCGCGCATGGCGACGATCTCGCGGTCGAGTTCGTCCTGGCGCACGCCGAACTGCATCAGCCGGCGCTGTTCCTGGTCGAGCACCTGCAGGGCGGCCTTCCAGCCGCCCGGCTTCACCTGGGCGAACAGGCCGTTGATCTGGGCGGCGTGGTACTGGTCGTTGCGCAGGGCGCCGGCCGAGATGAACGGCGGCTCGGCGCTGCGGGTCAGGGCGCGCAGGCGGCGGTTCAGCACCGCCATGCCCAGCGACTCCAGCATGTATTCGCGGTCGGAGGCCTTGGTCTCGACGCGCAGGTCAGGCGACTGCACCCAGCCCAGCTGGACCGACTCGCCCGAGCCGGGCTCGACGATGACCTTGGCGGTCAGGCCGCGCTGGGCGATCGCGCCGAGGTCGGGGCGCTTGCCCGGCTCGCCCTTACCCTTCCAGTCGCCGAAGCGGGCCTTGATCCTGGCCTCCATGGCGTCGACGTCGAAGTCGCCGACGGCCACGAACACCGCGTTCTCGGGCCGGTACCAGGCCTGGTAGAAGTCGCGGATGCGCTGGGCCGGGGCGGTGGAGATGACGTCGGTCGTGCCGATCGGCAGGCGCGAGGGCGGGCGCTGGCCTTGCAGGTTGAAGGCGAAGCCCTGCTTGAAGACACGGTAGCCGGGGGTGTCGCGGGTGCGCTCCTCCGACAGCACCACGCCGCGCTCGCGGTCGACGGCGGCCGGGTCGATGGTCAGCTCGCCGGCCGCCTCGCGCAGCAGCATCATGGCGTCGTCGACGGTGGGATCGTCGGTCTTGGGCAGGTCGAGGGTGTAGGTCGTCTCGTCGAAGCTGGTCGAGGCGTTGGTGTCGGCCCCGAAGGCCAGGCCCCGGCGTTCGAGGATCTTGACCATGTCGCCCTCGGGCACGTTCTTCGACCCGTTGAAGGCCATGTGCTCGAGGAAGTGGGCCAGGCCCTGCTGGTCGTCGGCCTCCATCAGCGAGCCGGCGTCGAACCACAGGCGCAGCGCGCCCTGGCCGGGCGGGGTGGCGTTCTTGCGGATGGCGTAGCGCATGCCGTTCTCCAGCACCCCGAAGCGGATGGCCGGGTCGACGGCGACGTCCGAGATCTCGTGCGGCCACTGGCCGGGCTTGAGGTCGGAGAACTGCGGGCCCGAGGTCTTCGCCGGGGCCTGGGCCGGAGCGCGGGTCGGCGGCGCCTTGGGCGCGGCCGGGGCGTCGGGCTTCCTGTCCGAACCCGGCAGGACCGAGGAGAGGGTGGAGCAGGCGGTGAGCGCCAGGCCGGCGGAAACGACGAGCGCCAGGCGCGAGACAGAGATCATGGAGACCGTTCGATTACCGGAAGTGTCGGGGCGGCAGCTAAGCCTTCGCGCATGGCGCAAGCAAGGCCGGTCGGCGGCGAAGTCGGCGTTCGGCGCTTCAGAATTGCAACATCCGCGCGCCTGGCCTGTGGGAAACTCAGCCGGCCGCCTTGCGGAAGGCTTCCCGGCCGCCCACCCCTTATGAGGCCGAAGGTCGTTCGGCGACGAGGGAGTGCGGACATGCGTCTTTGGCTTGCGGGCGTTGCGGCCCCCGTCGTGATCTGGGCGTCGCTGTCGGGCGCGCCGGCGATGGCGCAGGGCCATCCTCACGACCACGCCGCGCCCGCCGCGATCCAGCAGGCTCCCGACACGGCGCTGGCCGCGCGCATCGACGCCGTGGTCGACCGGGCGGTCGCCGACCAGCGGCTGGTGGGCGCGGTGGTGCTGGTCGCCCGCGACGGCAGGCTGGTCTATCACCGGGCCGCGGGCCTGGCCGACCGCGAGGCCAAGGCGCCGATGCGCGAGAACACGGTCTTCCGCCTGGCCTCGGTGACCAAGCCCTTCGTCAGCGCGGCGATCATGCGGCTGGCCGAGGAGGGCAAGCTGTCGCTCGCCGATCCGGTGACCAAGTGGCTGCCCGATTTCAAGCCGACCCTGGCCGATGGTTCGACGCCGACCATCACCCTGGGCCAACTGCTCAGCCACACCGCCGGCCTGACCTATGGCCTGGCGGAAAAGGCCGACCATCCCTACCACCAGCTCGGCGTCTCGGACGGCCTGGACATCTCGGGCCTGACGCTGGACGAGGACGTCGCCCGGATCGGCAAGGGGCCGCTGGCCTTCGCGCCGGGCTCGGCCTGGCGCTATTCGCTGGCCATCGACGTGCTTGGCCTGGTGGCGCAGAAGGCCGACGGCCATCCGCTGCCGCAGGTGGTGGCGCGCACCGTCACCGGCCCGCTGGGCCTGAAGGACGCCGGCTTCCAGGCCAGCGACCCGGCCCGCCTGGCCACGCCCTACGCCAACGCCAGCCCGGCCCCGACCCGGATCACCGACAACCAGGACGTTTCGCTGGGCGCAACCGCCGTGCGCATGGCTCCCAGCCGCGCGGTCGATCCCGCCGCCTTCCCGTCGGGCGGGGCGGGCATGGTCGGCACGGCGGGCGACGTGCTGGCCCTGCTGGAAGCCGTCCGCACCGGCGGCGGTCCGATCCTGTCGGCCGCCAGCGTCCAGGCGATGACGACCGACCAGGCCGGGATCAAGGCGGCGACCCAAGGCCCCGGCTGGGGCTTCGGCTACGGCTGGGCCGTGCTCGACGATCCGGCGATCGCCAAGACGCCGCAGGGCGCGGGCACGCTGGCCTGGGGCGGGGTCTACGGCCACAACTGGTTCGTCGATCCGCAGGCCAAGCTGACCGTGGTGTTGCTGACCAACACCGCCTTCGAAGGCATGAACGGCCAGGTGACGCGGGAACTGCGCGACGCGGTGTACGGTCGGTAGGGCCAGATGCTCCCCCTGAAGGGGGAGCTGTCGCGGAGCGACTGAGGGGGAAGGGACTGCTGCGCTGGCGGAGGAACTGACCTCGTCAGGAACTTCCCCCTCCGGCCCTTCGGGCCACCTCCCCCTTCAGGGGGAGGACCTGGCGCGCGTCGCCTCAGTTCGAGCGGACGTAGAACGCCGCGTCGTTGCCCACCGCGCGGGCCGTGCTGGTGATCGAGCGGGCCGAGCCGGTGACGGTGGTGGCGGCGCGCGAGGAGATGTCGGCGTTGTTGGTCTGGGTGTTGCTGGTGGTCATCGAGCCGCCGCAGGTTCCGCAGACATAGCCGGATACCGAGTTGCCGGCCGCGCTGGCGCGGGCGCCGATGTCGTAGCCGTCGTGGCCCTCGGCGCTGGCGATCACCTCGACCCCGCCGCCGTCGTTGGTCTGGACGTTGTCGAGCACCAGGGCCGCGCCGGTGTTGCTGACGACCGCGGCGTTGCCCACCCCGTAGGCGCTGCTGTTGGCGGCCCCGAACTGGTAGGACGTCGTCTCGGCCTGCGAGCGCACATAGGCGGTGTTGTACTGGTGGTTGGCCACGTCGAGCAGCGGGCCGGTGTTGGTGGCGTTGAGGTTGTTGCCCATCGCCGCCGTAGAGGTGTCGGTCAGATAGGCGTTGCCGTAGGCGGCGAACTTGCTGGCCTGCACCAGGTCGGAGGTGTTGCCCTGGTCGGTGATCACCCGGGCCGCCGACTGGTTGGCGCCTTCGACGTCGATGTGGTTGCCGGTCGCCGTGCCGGAGATGCTCGAGGTTCCGCTGACGTACTGCACGATCGCGCCGCCGTCGGCCAGCACGTCGCCCGAGTTGGCCTGGCTGATCCGGGCGCCGGCCGCGCCGTTCTGCAGCCACAGCCCCTGGGTGTTGCCGCTGGCTTGCGTGTCCATGGCGATGTCGCCGGCCCGGGCGGTCTCGCCCTCGATCTGGCCGCGGGCGGTGACCGCGCCGCTGTTGGTCTGGACGGTGAAGCCGCGGTAGGTCGCTTCTTCCGACCCGACATTGCCGAAATTGCCGGCCGCCGAGGTGGCGACGGTGCTCGACGCGCCCAGCGAGCCGGACGCGTTGACCACGGCGTGGCCGTAGACCGCGCCCTGGTTGACCTGGTTGGAGGTGACGTCGAGGTCCACGCGCGCGCTGGCGATGTCGACGTTGTTGCCGGTCGCGGACGTGGACGCGGCCACGCCTTCCTGGACGGTGACGACGTTCAGGGTCTGCTCGCTGAAGATCTCGCCGAGGTTCAGCTGGTCGTTGAGAACCTGGCCCTGGGCGAAGGCGCTAGTAGCGGCCGCGACGCACAGAGGGATCGCTGCGATCGTTCCAGCGAGACGGATCTTCGCGGGTCTGCGCATTGTTGCTTCCCAGGTTGTTGTAGGCGGGCGTGAAGGCGCCCGTGACGCCGACGGTGTCTGCCCCGAAGGGGTCGGACTGCAGGCAGCTTTGCGGACCCGGCATGCCGTAGAGGTTGGCGCTCATCTCGACGACCGAACGCTCGATCAGCGAGCGCACGGCCAGCTGCACCGGCTCCAGCGCGCCCTTGCCGGCCGACAGGTCGAACAGGTTGTTGTTGGCGAAGGCGAAGATGCCGGCGCTGACCTCGCGGCCTATCACCTGCTTCTGGTAGGAGATGACGTCCTCGACCACCAGCGTGCGGCTGTTGATCAGGCGCAGGTCCATGGCGATGTTCATCACGAACACGCGGCGCTTGAAGTTGGCCTTCAGCCCGTCGGTGTCGATGTCGCCGCCGTAGAGGTCGGCGCCCGCCGAATGGATGTTGTAGTTCAGCTCGGTGACGCCGCCGACCAGATAGAAGTCCGAGCCCGCGACCTGGCCGGCGACGATCTTGCGATAGTCGGCCGGGGCGTCCGGCGTCGGAGCCGGGCGGTCGGAGATCAGCTTGTTGTTGGCGTACTTCAGTTCCAGTTCGGAAACCGAGGTGTCGAAGCGCTCGACCATCGGCATGCCGGCCTTGGCGAAGGCGGTCATCGCCATCAGCGAGGCGCCTTGGGTGACCTTGCGGCCCGAGCCGTCGGACTCTTCCTTGCCGGTGTAGTCGGCGATGCGGCCCACGGCGATGCGCGGGGCGGCGACGCGGTTCTGGCGCGCGTAGCTGGCCAGGCAGTTCAGCGCCGTCGAATAGGGAGTGGGGTTGGCCGTGACCGGCGCCGTGCCGATCGGGCGGGCGTAGTTGCCGGCGTCCAGGCGCTTGGGGATGCCGCCGCCGCAGGCGCTGAGCGCCGTGCAGGCCGCCGCGACCATCAGGAAGACGCGCTTAGTTGCCATTGGAGACACCGCCGTTGGTCGACGCGCCGGCGCTGACATTGCCGTTGTTGACCTGGTTGGAGTTGACGATCACCGTGTTGTTGTTGCCTTGGGTGATGACCGTCAGGTTGTTGCCGATCGCGGTCGAGCCCGAAAAGCCGCCCAGGCTCCCCACGCCCGAATAGCTGTCGAGCGAGCCCGACGAGCTGCGGCTGGAATAGACGCTCTGGTCGCTGCCGGTCAGCATGACGCCGTCGACGATGACGCGATTGCCGTTGGCGTCGCGGGTCGAATAGTCGACGACATGGTTTTCCTGGCCGGCGACGCGGCCGTAGCCGGCGTTGTACGAGGCGGAGTTGCTGCCCATGGTCTGGGCCATGGCCGCGCCCCCCAGAACGTCCAGAGTCAGGACGCCGGCGACGGCGAGAGCCGCGCCGCTGGCCCGAACCAGGGGCATGTTGTTCTTCTTTGAGGCCATGACGGGCTCCGCGACTGTCTGTCCGGGGCTTGCAAGCAACCCCCGTGCCAAAACCGGACACGTCACCATAGGCGGTAAGGTATCCAGAATTGGTTAAACGCGACGAGACCGCCGCCCGGGGCGGTGCGCGCGTCATCGAAGCGTCTTCCGCCATTGATCCCGGCGCGGGTTTGCGAGACCCTCGTTACGCAAGTGCGATCAGGGAGGATTGCGTTTTGTTGGTGTCTCAGATCCTGAAGACCAAGGGCGACCTGGTGTTCACCGCCTCGCCCCAGGAAACGGTCGGCGCGGCCGCGGCGCTTCTGCACAGCCGCAAGGTCGGCGCGATGGTGGTGCTGGAAGCCGACGAGTCCATCGCCGGCATATTGTCCGAACGCGACATCGTGCGGCAGATCGCCAAGGAGGGCGCGGCCGCGCTCGCCAAGCCGATCTCGGCCTGCATGACCCGCGACGTGATCTTCGCCCAGCCGGACGAGAGCGTCGACGACCTGCTGGCCAAGATGACCGACCGCCGCATCCGCCACCTGCCTGTGGCCAAGGGCGGGCGCCTGGTGGGCATCATCTCGATCGGCGACCTGGTGAAGTACAAGATCCAGGAAGCCCAGGCCGAGGCCGACGGTCTCAAGGCCTATATCGCCGCCGGCTGACGGCGCGATCGGCTGGAACGGATCGGCGACGCCCCGCGCAGGGAGCGTCCAGTCAGGCTCGTCCTCGCCGAGGGCGGGCCTTTCTCGTCTCCGCTCTATAGTAGACAGAGAAGGGGGGTCAGCCGATCAGTTCGGCGCCCTGGCCGGTGACGGCGTCGGCCAGGCTGTAGCCCTCGAGCACGGCGGCGGTGGCGTCGCGGGCCCGCAGCAGGGCCTCGCGCAGGGCGCAGGTCGCCAGGTCGCTGCAGTCCTCGCAGCGGCGGAAGGCGGTGCGGCTGACGCAAGGGGCCAGCGCCAGGGGGCCGTCGACCAGGCGGATGATCTCGGCGAAGCTGATCTCCTCGGCGGGGCGGGCCAGCAGGTAGCCGCCGAACTTGCCGCGCCGGCTGGTCACCAGCTTGTGGCGGGCCAGGCCCAGCAGGATGGCTTCGAGGAACTTGCGCGGAGCGTCGGCGCGCAGGGCCAGCTCGCCGGCCGTGACCTGCTCTTCCGCGCGGGCCAGTTCGACCATGGCGCGCAGGGCGTAGCGGGCTTTCTGGGACAACATCGGCGGCGTCTCTCCTTATAGAGCGCTCTATGGAGGCAGCGCGGGGCGGCGCGCAAGCGCTTCCGCTCGCGAAACCATGCACAGATCCGCTCACAGCTAACCGGCGGGAACGGACGAAATTGGGTTGCGGCAGGGCGGGGGCCTGTCTAAAAGCCGCACCTCGCCGCGGGGGACACGCTTCGCTGCTCGGAAATGAAGGTTTCGACTTGCATTTCCAGCGCCGGATCGCTAAGTTCCGCGGCCTCAATCGACTCGGGCAGCTGGATTGCCGACGGCCTTTGGCCTTCGGGAGGGGGCGCTTTTGTTGCTTTTGGAGGACTTCTGTTCTTCGAAGGTTTCTGAAAAGAGTTGGTTGACGGGGTTAGGTTGTTTCAATAGAAGCGCCGCCTCGTTCATCGGGGTCGAAGAGTTCGCAAGAATTCGGAAGTGCTGGTGAAGAAGTTGAGCAGAACTTTCTTAGAAAGAATTGCTTGACAGGGCTTGGTGGTTTCTTTAGAGACTGCCGGCTCGCTGGTCCGGGGATTTCCCTGGTTCGGCATCGGGTCGAAAAGTTTTGAAAAAAACGATTTGACACGGAATTCGAGGTTAGCTAGATAGCCGCCTCCGCCGACACCGGGCGCTAAACGGTGGGGCCGCTCCCCGGTTACGGAGGCGGCTCGGAGCTCCGGCTCTGGTCTTTGACATTGTTGATTTGGAAAGAGAAACGCAGGCGGCGGCGCTCTGGCGATGACCCTTCGAGGTCATCTTAGACGCTGACGAATGCGGTCTCTTGAAGACACCATTTATACGGTGATCGAGCTTTCGGGCTTGGTCATTGTGTGATGGGAACTCGTCAAGAAACTATGCAAACCAGATACGCGACTGAGGTTTTCCCCTCGGTCAAATAGCTGGAGTCAATGTCAACTCAACCTGAGAGTTTGATCCTGGCTCAGAGCGAACGCTGGCGGCAGGCCTAACACATGCAAGTCGAACGGATCCTTCGGGATTAGTGGCGGACGGGTGAGTAACACGTGGGAACGTGCCCTTTGGTTCGGAACAACTCAGGGAAACTTGAGCTAATACCGGATGTGCCCTTCGGGGGAAAGATTTATCGCCATTGGAGCGGCCCGCGTCTGATTAGCTAGTTGGTGAGGTAAAAGCTCACCAAGGCGACGATCAGTAGCTGGTCTGAGAGGATGATCAGCCACATTGGGACTGAGACACGGCCCAAACTCCTACGGGAGGCAGCAGTGGGGAATCTTGCGCAATGGGCGAAAGCCTGACGCAGCCATGCCGCGTGAATGATGAAGGTCTTAGGATTGTAAAATTCTTTCACCGGGGACGATAATGACGGTACCCGGAGAAGAAGCCCCGGCTAACTTCGTGCCAGCAGCCGCGGTAATACGAAGGGGGCTAGCGTTGCTCGGAATTACTGGGCGTAAAGGGAGCGTAGGCGGACTGTTTAGTCAGAGGTGAAAGCCCAGGGCTCAACCTTGGAATTGCCTTTGATACTGGCAGTCTTGAGTACGGAAGAGGTATGTGGAACTCCGAGTGTAGAGGTGAAATTCGTAGATATTCGGAAGAACACCAGTGGCGAAGGCGACATACTGGTCCGTTACTGACGCTGAGGCTCGAAAGCGTGGGGAGCAAACAGGATTAGATACCCTGGTAGTCCACGCTGTAAACGATGAGTGCTAGTTGTCGGCAGGCATGCCTGTCGGTGACGCAGCTAACGCATTAAGCACTCCGCCTGGGGAGTACGGTCGCAAGATTAAAACTCAAAGGAATTGACGGGGGCCCGCACAAGCGGTGGAGCATGTGGTTTAATTCGAAGCAACGCGCAGAACCTTACCACCTT
Organism: Caulobacter flavus; assembly: GCF_003722335.1. GTDB lineage: Bacteria > Pseudomonadota > Alphaproteobacteria > Caulobacterales > Caulobacteraceae > Caulobacter > Caulobacter flavus. The sequence goes on along the minus strand of NZ_CP026100.1, from coordinate 326,122 downwards.
TTGACATGCCCGGACCACCAGAGAGATCTGGCTTTCCCTTCGGGGACTGGGACACAGGTGCTGCATGGCTGTCGTCAGCTCGTGTCGTGAGATGTTGGGTTAAGTCCCGCAACGAGCGCAACCCTCGCTGTTAGTTGCCACCATTCAGTTGGGCACTCTAACAGGACTGCCGGAGTTAATCCGGAGGAAGGCGGGGATGACGTCAAGTCCTCATGGCCCTTACAAGGTGGGCTACACACGTGCTACAATGGCGACTACAGAGGGCTGCAATCCCGCGAGGGGGAGCCAATCCCTAAAAGTCGTCTCAGTTCGGATTGTTCTCTGCAACTCGAGAGCATGAAGTTGGAATCGCTAGTAATCGCGGATCAGCATGCCGCGGTGAATACGTTCCCGGGCCTTGTACACACCGCCCGTCACACCATGGGAGTTGGCTTTACCCGAAGGCGCTGCGCTAACCGCAAGGAGGCAGGCGACCACGGTAGGGTCAGCGACTGGGGTGAAGTCGTAACAAGGTAGCCGTAGGGGAACCTGCGGCTGGATCACCTCCTTTCTAAGGATGCTTCTCCAGCCTCTCACGAGGCTATTGAGGCTCCAACTAGTGCGCTAGGCGCACACAAATGAGCGGATCGCCGCCGTCTCCGTTTCTCTTTCCACTTGTCTTGAGCCGATCAGGTTCAAGGCACGATCGCGAGCCCTGGAGCGGATCATCTGATCCGATCTGAGCGGCCTATGGGCCCGTAGCTCAGTTGGTTAGAGCGCACGCTTGATAAGCGTGAGGTCATAAGTTCAAGTCTTATCGGGCCTACCACTCTTTCCACCACACGGACGCAACCGACCAGCTCTCCTGGGCAAGCAACTCACACAGAGTGTGAGGGGCCATAGCTCAGTTGGTAGAGCGCCTGCTTTGCAAGCAGGATGTCGTCGGTTCGAATCCGTCTGGCTCCACCATTCCTCGCAATCCTCGCTACCGCTTCGCTGCTTGAGCGAGGCTAGCTGGTAGGATTGGGAATATCGCGATCGGAAAGATACAAGTTTGCAGCGTCACCTGGTGACGATGCGAAGTGACATCGTGAAGGTAGGGTTCAGCCGTTCAGGTTGGACTTAAGAAGACATCATTGTCTGACATAGTAGAGCGCATGCCTCGGGTCCCTAGACCTGAAGCGCATGGGTTTTGCTGAGAACGATCAAGCGCATAAGGGCTTCTGACGGATGCCTTGGCATTGAGAGGCGATGAAGGACGTGGCACGCTGCGATAAGAGCCGGGGAGGCGCGAGCACCCTTTGATCCGGCTATCTCCGAATGGGGAAACCCACCTTTACGGTCACCCGACTTGCTTCAACCTCGGTTGGAGCACGATCGGTGGATCGGACAAGGTATAATGATCTGAATACATAGGGTCATTAAGCAAACCCGGGGAACTGAAACATCTCAGTACCCGGAGGAAAGGACATCAACCGAGACTCCCGTAGTAGTGGCGAGCGAACCGGGACCAGGCCAGTGCTGTCGTGACATAAAGCTGAAGGATCTGGGAAGGTCCGCCATAGTGGGTGATAGCCCCGTAAGCGTCAAATAGCGACAGACTCGAGTAGGGCGGGACACGTGAAATCCTGTCTGAACATGGGGGGACCACCCTCCAAGCCTAAGTACTCCTCAATGACCGATAGCGAACAAGTACCGTGAGGGAAAGGTGAAAAGCACCCCGACAAGGGGAGTGAAACAGATCCTGAAATCGGAAGCCTACAAGCAGTCGGAGCCACCGCGCGTGGTGACGGCGTACCTTTTGTATAATGGGTCAGCGACTTCATGTGCCGTGCAAGCTTAAGCCGTTAGGTGTAGGCGCAGCGAAAGCGAGTCTGAATAGGGCGAATAAGTACGTCGCATGACGACCCGAAACCAGGTGATCTATCCATGAGCAGGTTGAAGGTTGGGTAACACCAACTGGAGGACCGAACCGGTGAATGTTGAAAAATTCTCGGATGACTTGTGGATAGGGGTGAAAGGCCAATCAAACCTGGACATAGCTGGTTCTCCGCGAAAACTATTTAGGTAGTGCCTCAGACGGACTCCTCGGGGGTAGAGCACTGAATGGATGCGGGCGGCGCGAGCTGTACCAATTCTAATCAAACTCCGAATACCCGAGAGAGATATCTGGGAGACACACGGCGGGTGCTAACGTCCGTCGTGAAAAGGGAAACAACCCTAACCATCATCTAAGGCCCCCAAGTACTGGCTAAGTGGGAAACGATGTGGGTTTGCTTTGACAACCAGGATGTTGGCTTAGAAGCAGCCATCATTTAAAGAAAGCGTAACAGCTCACTGGTCAAGCGAACCTGCGCGGAAAATGTAACGGGGCTAAAGCCAGTCGCCGAAGGTATGGGTTTGCTCTTTGAGCAAGCGGTAGCGGAGCGTTCCGTAAGCCTGTGAAGATGAGGCGTGAGCCTTGTTGGAGGTATCGGAAGTGAGAATGCTGACATGAGTAGCGATAAAGAGGGTGAGAGACCCTCTCGCCGAAAGCCCAAGGGTTCCTGCGTAAAGCTAATCTGCGCAGGGTTAGCCGGCCCCTAAGGCGAGGCCGAAAGGCGTAGTCGATGGGAATCAGGTGAATATTCCTGAGCCAGTTGGAAGTGACGGATCTGGTAAATTGTCGGTCCTTATTGGATTGGTTCCGGCAGTGAACAGGTCCCTGGAAATAACTCCAACGGAGACCGTACCCGAAACCGACACAGGTGGGCAGGTAGAGTATACCAAGGCGCTTGAGAGAACTGTGCTGAAGGAACTCGGCAAATTGCACGCGTAACTTCGGGATAAGCGTGACTCTTCTTTGGGCAACCAGAAAAGAGTGGCACAAGCCAGGGGGTAGCGACTGTTTATCAAAAACACAGGGCTCTGCGAAGCCGCAAGGCGACGTATAGGGTCTGACGCCTGCCCGGTGCCTGAAGGTTAAAAGGAGGGGTGCAAGCTCCGAATTGAAGCCCAGGTAAACGGCGGCCGTAACTATAACGGTCCTAAGGTAGCGAAATTCCTTGTCGGGTAAGTTCCGACCTGCACGAATGGCGTAACGACTTCCCCACTGTCTCCAGCACAGGCTCAGCGAAATTGAATTCCCCGTGAAGATGCGGGGTTCCCGCGGTCAGACGGAAAGACCCTATGAACCTTTACTGCAGCTTCGCCTTGGCGTTAGCAGCAACATGTGTAGGATAGGTGGGAGGCTATGAAACCGGGGCGCCAGTTCCGGCGGAGCCATCCTTGAAATACCACCCTTATTGTTGCTGACGTCTAACCGCGGCCCGTTATCCGGGTCCGGGACATGGCGTGGCGGGCAGTTTGACTGGGGCGGTCGCCTCCCAAAGTGTAACGGAGGCGCGCGATGGTGGGCTCAGACCGGTCGGAAATCGGTCGTCGAGTGCAATGGCATAAGCCCGCCTGACTGCGAGACTGACAAGTCGAGCAGAGACGAAAGTCGGCCATAGTGATCCGGTGGTCCTGCGTGGAAGGGCCATCGCTCAACGAATAAAAGGTACTCTAGGGATAACAGGCTGATTTTGCCCAAGAGTCCATATCGACGGCAAAGTTTGGCACCTCGATGTCGGCTCATCACATCCTGGGGCTGGAGCAGGTCCCAAGGGTTCGGCTGTTCGCCGATTAAAGTGGTACGTGAGCTGGGTTCAGAACGTCGTGAGACAGTTTGGTCCCTATCTGCCGTGGGTGTACGAGACTTGAGAGGATCTGTCCCTAGTACGAGAGGACCGGGATGGACACACCTCTGGTGGACCTGTCATGGCGCCAGCTGTGCAGCAGGGTAGCTAAGTGTGGAATAGATAACCGCTGAAAGCATCTAAGCGGGAAACTAACCTCAAAACAAGGTCTCGCTGAGAGCCGTGGAAGACCACCACGTTGATAGGCCGGGTGTGGAAGTGCGGCGACGCATGGAGCTTACCGGTACTAATAGCTCGATAGGCTTGATCGTTCTTCAGTCAAACCCATGAAGCTCTACACGAACTTCAGACACTGATGTCTTCTTCTTTGCCTTGCACTCTCCCCCAAAGAGAGCGCAAACAGCATCCTTTTCGCTGACCTGGTGGCTTTGCCGGGGGTTCCCCACCCGATCCCATTCCGAACTCGGTCGTTAAGTCCCCCTGGGCCAATGGTACTTCGTCTCAAGGCGCGGGAGAGTAGGTCGCCGCCAGGTCCGCTAAAAGGATGCATCACGCAAAGATCAACGTTTCAGGCGAAGTGCCTTGCGGTTCGCCGCCCGGAAACGTTGAAAGCAAAAAGTCCAAAACCCTACCCACGATACATACCCCTGCCGCGGGGTGGAGCAGCCCGGTAGCTCGTCAGGCTCATAACCTGAAGGTCACAGGTTCAAATCCTGTCCCCGCACCCAAACTTTCGCAGGCAAAAGATGGATTTTCGAAGGTCGACCGCTCCGGCGTCGGCCTTTTTTCATGCCGGCTCGCACCACCCATAGTGGTATTTTGGCGACAGCTGAGCCTTTGCGCGCGAATTTTTCTGGCCTGCAGCCGCCTCCCGTCAAGATTCTCCGTGCAAAGGGCGTAGCGCGTGCCGCAGTTTTGCGTCATGAGTTGCTGTGGAAGGACGCGGGCCGGCAATTGGCCCGTCGAATGAGGTTTTGAGGACAAGATGTCGAACGGTGTCGTTAAGTGGTTCAACCCGGCCAAGGGCTTTGGTTTCATTCAGCCCGAAGACGGCGGCCAGGACGTGTTCGTCCACATCGCCGCGGTTGAACGTTCGGGCCTGTCGGGTCTGAACGAAGGTGACCAGGTGGCCTACGAGCTGGAAGAGGACCGTCGCTCGGGCAAGACCTCGGCCGGTAACCTGCGCGTGACCGGCCACGGCGCCGCTCCGGCCGGCGGCGCTCCGCGTCGTCCGCAACGCAGCTTCGACGCCCCGCGCGGCGGCGGCTACGGTGGTGGTGGCGGCGGTGGCGGCACCGGCGAAGCCGGCACGGGCGTCGTGAAGTGGTTCAACAGCACCAAGGGCTTCGGCTTCATCCAGCCGGACAACGGCGGTGGCGACATCTTCGTGCACATCTCGGCCGTCGAGCGCGCCGGCCTGCGCGGCCTGAACGAAGGCCAGCAAGTCGGCTACGAACTCGAGCAGGACCGCCGCTCGGGCAAGACCTCGGCCGGCAACCTGCGCATCCTCTAAGCCTCACGCGCGCCGATCGCTCGCGGTCGGCGCCTGACGCCTGAATGCAAGAAGGCCCCGCTGGGGCCTCCGTCATCCCCTGGGATGGCTGGAGGCTCCGGCGGGGCCTTTTCGCGTTTCGAGACCCCGGCGGCTGAAGCCGCCGGGAAACAAGGATCAGAGGCCTTGCGCGGCGGCGCGCTCGGCGGCCGCCTGGTTCACGGCCAGGGCGGTCATGTTGACGATGCCGCGAGCGGTGACGCTGGGCGTCAGCACGTGCACCGGCCGGCTCATGCCCAGCAGGATCGGGCCGACCAGCAGGGCCTCGGTGGCGGCCGTCAGCAGGGTCAGGCTGATGTTGGCCGCGTCCAGGGTCGGCATGACCAGCAGGTTGGCCGAGCCCTTCAGGGTGCTGTCGCCGACCAGGCGGTCGCGCAGGGCCTGGGAGAGCGCGGCGTCGGCATGCATCTCGCCGTCGACCTCGAGCTCCGGCGCGGCGGCGCGCACCATCGACAGGGCCTCGCGCATCTTGCGGGCGGTGGGCGAGTTGCTGGCGCCGAACGAGGAGTGCGACAGCAACGCGGCCTTGGGCGTCAGGCCGAAGCGGCGCACCGACTCGGCGGCCAGCAGGGTCATCTCGGCGATCTGCTCGGCGGTCGGCTCGACATTGACGTGGGTGTCGCAGAAGAACAGCGTGCCGTTGTCGAGGATCAGCGACGACATGGCGTACACCCGGCCGACGTTCTCGCGCTTGGGGATGATCGGCAGCACGTAGGTCATGTGCTGCCACCAGTCGCCGCTGCCGCCCACCAGGGCCGCGTCGACCTGGCCGGTCTGCAGCAGCATCGAGGCGGCGACGGTGCGGCGGCCCTCGACGCGGCGCTTGGCGGCCAGCGGCGGCACGCCGCGGCGGCCGACCAGGTTCTGGTACTGGCCGACGATCGGCTCGAACACCTCGTGGTCGGCCAGCGGGTCGAGGATCTCGACCGAGCCGCCCAGATCCAGGCGCAGGCCCATCTCGGCGACCTTGGCCTTGATGACCTCGCGGCGGCCGATCAGCACCGGCGCGGCCAGGCCGTCGTCGACCACGGTCTGCACGGCGCGCAGGACCCGCTCGTCCTCGGCCTCGGCGTAGGCGACGCGGACCTTGGCGGCCTTGGTGGCCTTGCGGGCGCGTTCGAACACCGGGCGCATCAGCTGGCCCGAGCGGTAGACGAACAGCTCCAGCTCGGCGCGGTAGGCGTCGAAGTCGGCGATCGGGCGGGTGGCCACGCCCGAATCCATGGCCGCGCGGGCCACGGCCGGGGCGATCTGCAGGATCAGGCGCGGATCGAACGGCTTGGGGATGATGTACTGGGCGCCGAACATCGGCGCGGCGCCGCCATAGGCCGAGGCGACGACCTCGCTGGCCTCGGCGCGGGCGAGCTCGGCGATGGCCTCGACGGCCGCGACCTTCATCGCCTCGTTGATCTCGGACGCGCCGACGTCGAGCGCGCCGCGGAAGATGAACGGGAAGCAGAGGACGTTGTTGACCTGGTTGGGATAGTCGCTGCGGCCGGTGGCCATGATGGCGTCGGGACGCGCGGCCTGCACCAGCTCGGGCAGGATTTCCGGATCCGGGTTGGCCATGGCCAGGATCAGCGGCTTTTCGGCCAGCAGCGGCAGCCATTCGGGCTTGAAGACGCGCGGGGCCGACAGGCCCAGGAAGATGTCGGCGCCGGGCAGCACGTCGGGCAGGGTGCGCGCGTCGGTCGGACGGGCGTAGCGGGCCATGTTCTCGGGCATGTCCGGATCACGGCCGGCGTGGACCACGCCCTTGATGTCGGTGAGGGTGACGTTTTCGACCGGCAGGCCCATCGAGACCAGCAGGTCGACGCAGGCCAGGGCCGCCGCGCCGGCGCCCGAGGTGACCAGCTTGACGTCCTTCAGCTGCTTGCCCTGCACGAGCAGGGCGTTGCGGACGGCGGCGGCGCAGACGATGGCGGTGCCGTGCTGGTCGTCGTGGAAGACCGGGATGTTCATCCGCTCGCGCAGGGCGCGCTCGATGACGAAGCATTCGGGGCCTTGATGTCCTCGAGGTTGATGCCGCCGAAGGTGGGCTCGAGGGCGGCGACGACCTCGATGAAGCGGTCGGGATCCTTGGCGTCGACCTCGATGTCGAAGACGTCGATGCCGGCGAACTTCTTGAAGAGGACGGCCTTGCCTTCCATCACCGGCTTGGAGGCCAGCGGGCCGATGTCGCCCAGGCCCAGAACGGCGGTGCCGTTGGAGATCACGGCCACCAGGTTGCCGCGGGCGGTGTAGTCGCGGGCGAGGTCGGGATCCTCGGCGATGGCCACGCACGGGGCGGCGACGCCGGGGGAGTAGGCCAGGGCGAGGTCGCGCTGGGTGGCCATCCGCTTGGTGGCCTCGATCTGCAGTTTTCCGGGCCGCGGCAGCCGGTGGTAGTCCAGGGCGGCTTTACGGAAATCCTCGTCCATCGTCGATCCTTCGCGGGTGTTCTGCGCAGCGCTGTGAAAGCGGGCCGTCTTTTCGCGTTCGTCGTCGGATGGCGAACGCTCGCGGCCCGTCTGGGCGTGTAGCTACCGGGGTTGGCCGCGCATTTCCAACCTTACGCAGCGTCGCGGGCCCATTTTTTGCGATTCTGCGGCCATGGCGCGTCGATCGGGCGGCGACGGACGACCTGGGGTCGAGCGCGGGTAAGTAATAAAGGACTTATATACGCTCAATCGGCGGGCGCCCGTCGCCGCGTGGCTGGGCGAACCGGTCGCGCCGGGCGCTCCGTGGGCCGGCGCCTGGCCGGCGACGCTGGACAGCGCGCGCGGGCGGCTCCAGCCTTCGGGGGAAGGCGAAAGAGCGTATGATGACCATGACACCGCACGGCGCGAGGAACCAAGGGCGATGAGCGGCCTGACGACCCACATCCTCGACACCGCGGCCGGCCGGCCGGCCGCCGGCGTGGCCGTGCGCGTGCTGCGCCGGATCGAAGGGCCGCCGGTGCTGATCAAGGCCACGACCACCGACGCCGACGGTCGCGCGCGGCTGGTCGAGGGCGAGGCGCTGGAGGTCGGCGGCTATCGCCTGGAGTTCGAGGTGGCCGCCTATTTCGCGGCCAGCGGGGCCAAGGTCTCCGATCCGCCGTTCCTCGACGTGGTGACCATCGATTTCGCGGTGGCCGACGCGGGCCAGCACCACCACGTGCCGCTGCTGGTCTCGCCGTTCGGCTATTCCACCTACCGGGGCAGCTGAGATGGGCGGAACGATCCGTTTCCTGCTGGACGGCGAAGTGCGGGAGGCGGCCGGCGTCGATCCGACCACGACTCTGCTGGAGCATCTGCGCGGACCGCTGCGGCGGACCGGGACCAAGGAAGGCTGCGCCGAGGGCGACTGCGGTTCGTGCACCGTGCTGGTGGGCGAGCTGACCACCGGCGACGACCTGGACCCGGTCAACTGGCGGGCGGTCAATGCCTGCATCCAGTTCCTGCCGATGCTGGACGGCAAGGCGGTGATGACCGTCGAGAGCCTGGCCGTCGGCGACGTGGCTGGGTGCAAGGGAAAGCCGCATCCCGTGCAGCAGGCGCTGATCGACCGGCACGGCTCGCAATGTGGCTTCTGCACGCCGGGCATCGTCATGTCGCTGTACGGCCGGGCGGTGGGCGCCTGCGGGGCGGGGGCGGCGGTCGAGGACGTGCTGGCGGGGAATCTCTGCCGCTGCACCGGCTACGGGCCGATCCTGGATGCGGCCCGGGCCGTGACGCGCGAGGCCGCGCCCGACGTGGCCGCGCCGCTGCGGGCGATCCAGCGCGAGACGATGCTGAGCCTGGCCCACGAGGATCCGGTGCGCGGCGTCACGCGCCGCTGGCTGGCGCCGCGCGGCCTGGCCGAACTGGCCGCCGCCGCCGAGGCCAATCCCGACGCCGCCTTCGTGGCCGGGGCCACGGACGTCGGCCTGTGGGTGACCAAGCTGAGGAAGCCGCCGCAGACCCTGATCGACATCGGCCGCATGCCCGAACTGAAGACCATCGGCCGGGTGGGCGACGCCTTACGGATCGGCGCGGGGGTGCGCTACGTCGAGGCCATCGAGACCCTGAGCGCCCGCCATCCGGGCCTGGCCGACATGATGCGGCGGCTGGGTTCGACCCAGGTGCGCAACAGCGGCACGATCGGCGGCAACATCGCCAACGGCTCGCCGATCGGCGACATGCCGCCGGCCCTGATCGCCTTGGGCGCCGTGCTGGTGCTGCGCCGGGGCGAGCAGGTCCGCGAGATGCCGCTGGAGGACTTCTTCGTCGCCTACGGACAGCAGGACCGCCAGCCGGGCGAGTTCGTCGAGGCGGTGATCGTGCCGCGTGGTCCGGACGGCCAGATCTTCAAGGTCTACAAGCTGTCCAAGCGCTTCGACCAGGACATCTCGGCCGTCTGCGGGGCCTTCGCGATTACCGTGGTCGACGGCGTGGTGATCGAGGCCCGCGTGGCCTTCGGCGGCATGGCCGGCACGCCCAGCCGGGCCGGCGCCTGCGAGGCGGCGCTGATCGGCGCGCCGTGGACGCGCGAGAGCGTCGAGGCGGCGGCCGCGAAACTGGACGAGGACTACACGCCGCTGTCGGACATGCGGGCCTCGGCGGCCTATCGCGCCACGACGGCGCGCAACCTCCTGATCCGCGCCTTCCTCGAAAGCGCCCAGCCGGGCGTGGCGACCAGCGTGCTGGCGGAGGCGGCCCATGGCTGACTCCGGCGCTTCGCTGAAAGTCACCCCGTTCCAGGGCGTGCACGCCTCGGTTCCGCACGACAGCGCCCTGCGCCACGTGACGGGAACGGCGATCTATGTCGACGACCTGCCCGAGCCGGCGGGGATGCTGCATGTGCACCTGGGCATGAGCACGCGGGCCCACGCGCGGATCGTATCAATGGACCTGTCGGCCGTGCGGGCCTCGCCCGGCGTGGTGCGGGTGCTGACCGCCGACGACATTCCCGGCGAGAACGACGTCAGCCCGGTGATCCACGACGACAGGCTGTTCGCGCAGGGCGAGGTCTATTGCGTCGGCCAGAGCCTGTTCGCCGTGGCGGCGACCTCGATCGCCGCCGCCCGCGCCGCCGCCGCCAAGGCCGTGGTCGAGTACGAGGACCTGCCGGCGGCGATCACGATCGGGCAGGCCCAGGCGCTGGACCTGAAGATCGAGGCCAGCCAGCGCATGGCGCGCGGCGATGCGGCCGTCGCGCTGGAAGCCGCGTCCAAGCGCATCCAGGGCCGGTTCGCGATCGGCGGCCAGGACCACTTCTATCTCGAGGGCCAGGCCTCGCTGGCCACGCCGCGCGAGGAGGGCGACGTCCACGTCTGGTGCTCCACCCAGCATCCGACCGAGGTGCAGCACCTGATCGCCCGCGTGCTGGGCCGGCCCGACCACGCCGTGACGGTGGAGGTGCGCCGCATGGGCGGCGGCTTCGGCGGCAAGGAGACGCAGGCCTCGCTGTTCGCGGCGGCCGCGGCCCTGGTCGCGGTCAAGACCGGCCGTCCGGCCAAGTGCCGGCCCGACCGCGACGAGGACATGGTCATGACCGGCAAGCGGCATGACTTCGAGGTCGCCTACGACGTCGGGTACGACGGCGAGGGCCGGCTGGAAGGAATCCGGCTGGAGCTGGCTTCGCGCTGTGGGGCGACCACGGACCTGTCGCCGGCCATCAACGACCGGGCGATGTTCCACGCCGACAACGCCTACTACCTGCCGGCGGTCGAGATCGTCTCGCACCGCTGGCGCACCCACACCGTCTCCAACACCGCCTTCCGGGGCTTCGGCGGGCCGCAGGGCATGGCGGCGATCGAGCGGGTGATGGACGCGGTGGCGCAGGCGACCGGACTGGACCCGCTGGAGGTGCGCCGGCGCAACCTCTATGGCGGGGGCGGGCGCAACCTGACGCCCTACTACCAGGTGGTCGAGGACAACGTCGCGCCGCAGCTGATCGAGGATCTGGCGCGGTCGTGCGACTACGAGGCCCGGCAGCGGGCGGTCGAGGCCTTCAACGCCGGAAGTCCGATCCTCAAGAAGGGCCTGGCCCTGACGCCGGTGAAGTTCGGGGTCTCGTTCACGACCACCCACCTGAACCAGGCTGGGGCCCTGATCCACATCTACGCCGACGGCTCGATCATGCTGAACCACGGCGGGACCGAGATGGGGCAGGGGCTCTACATCAAGGTGGCGCAGGTGGCGGCCGAGGCCTTTCAGGTTCCGCTCGAGCGCGTGAAGATCACCGCGACCACCACCGACAAGGTGCCCAACACCTCGGCCACGGCCGCCTCGTCGGGCGCGGACCTCAACGGCATGGCGGTGCTGGACGCGGCGGGCAAGCTGAAGGGGCGCCTCGTCGCCTTCGCCGCCGAGAAGTGGGGCGTGGATCCCTCGCAGGTGGCCTTCACGCCCGACGGCGTGCGGATCGGCGGACAGACGCTGAGCTTCCCCGACCTGTGCCGCCAGGCCTATCTGGCGCGAATCTCGCTGTCGGCCACCGGCTTCTATGCCACGCCCAAGATCGCCTACGACCGCAAGACCCATCGGGGGCGGCCGTTCTACTACTTCGCCTATGGCGCGGCCTGCAGCGAGGTGGTGATCGACACCCTGACCGGCGAGACCAAGGTGCTGCGCGCCGACATCCTGCACGACGTGGGCCGCTCGCTGAACCCGGCCATCGACCTTGGCCAGGTGGAGGGCGGCTTCATCCAGGGCATGGGCTGGCTGACCACAGAGGAGCTGGTCTACGACGCCAAGGGCGTGCTGAAGACCCACGCGCCCTCGACCTACAAGATCCCGACCGCGAGCGACCGGCCGCGCGTGCTGAACATCAATCTGTGGGAGCCGGGCCGCAACGCCGAGCCGACCGTCCACCGCTCGAAGGCCGTGGGCGAGCCGCCGCTGATGCTGGCGATCTCGGTGTTCAGCGCCATCACGCGGGCGGTGGCTTCGGTCGCCGACCACAAGGTGATGCCGAACCTCGATGCGCCGGCGACGCCGGAGGCGGTGCTGATGGCGGTCGAGGACGTGCGGAGGAGGGCCGCCGATGCCTAGGGGGCTCGCCGCTTACGTCAAACCTCTCCCGAAGGGAGAGGGAGGGGCCCGCGCCGTCAGGCGTGGGAGGGTGAGGGGTTACATCCCTGGCCGCCCTATCCCCTCACCCTCCCACCGCTGCGCGGCGGGCCCCTCCCTCTCCCCATGGGAGAGGGAGGCGTTCGTGGGAGCGGCCTAGATGCTGGCGACCCACAGGAACTGGGCCCGCGCCGCCCTGTCGCGTCTCGACGCCAATGACAACGCCGCCCTGGTCACGGTGCTGGCCACCGAGGGCTCGGCCCCGCGCGAGGCGGGGACCAAGATGGTGGTCTGGGACGGCGGCCAGTCGGGCACGATCGGCGGCGGCAATCTGGAGCATCAGGCGACCAGTCAGGCGCGGCGGATGCTGACCGGCTCGCAGGCGGCCTTTGCGATCCAGGACTATCCGCTGGGGCCGCTGCTGGCCCAGTGCTGCGGCGGCCGGGTACGGCTGATGATCGAGCGGGTCGAGGCGGCCAGCCGCGACTGGCTGACCGAGGCCGCGCGGCGCATGGACGCCGACCAGCCGTTCGAGCTGCGCACGCGCTTCGACCCGGGCCTGCTGACCAAGACCATCGCGCCGATCGCGGCGCTGGACGCCGATCCGCCGGCCGTCGTGCTGGGCGGGACGCGCGCCGCCGCGCGCGGGCCGCGCCCGGACCTCGGCGACGAGCTGGTCGAGCGCAGCGAGGCGCCCCGCCGGCCGCTGTTGCTGTTCGGGGCCGGCCATGTGGGCCAGGCCATCGCCCGGGCCTTCGCGCCGCTGCCGTTCAGGCTGTTCTGGTACGACAGCCGGCCCGAGGCCGCCGAGATCCCCGGCGTCACCGTGCGCGAGCCGGCCGAGCTGGCGGCGCTGGCCATGGGGGCGACGGGCGAGGCCTACGGCCTGGTGCTGACCCACGACCACGCCCTGGACTACGCCCTGACTTCGGCGGGTCTGGCCGGCGGCGGGTTTGCCTATCTGGGTCTGATCGGCTCGAAGACCAAACGGGCGCGGTTCATGCACCGCCTGCGCGACGACGGCTTTTCGGCGCTGGCGCTCAACCGGCTGACCTGTCCGATCGGCCTGCCGGGCCTGAAGAGCAAGGCGCCGGAGGTGATCGCCGTGTCGGTGGCCGCCGACCTGCTGATGCGGCTAGAAGCGGCGCAGGCCCGCAACGACGAGGGACAGAGTGCGAGCGTTTAGGGCGTCGATCCTCCACCTGCTCGGGGATCCGACGGAGAACGGGGAGGCGGTCGCCTTCCACGAGGACGGCCTGCTGGTCGTGGACGAGGGCCGGGTGGTCGCGTGCGGCGACCATGCCGAACTGGCGGGCGCCTATGCCGGTGTTCCGGTCGAGGACCTGTCGGGTCATTGGATCACGCCGGGCTTCATCGACACCCACATCCACTTTCCGCAGGTCGACATCGTCGCCGCCCACGGCGCGCAGCTGCTGGACTGGCTGGAGCAGCACACCTTTCCGGCCGAGGCCGCCTTCGCCGATCCCGGGCACGCCCGCGAGGCGGCGACCTTCTTCGTCGACGAGCTGCTGCGCAACGGCACCACCACGGCGCTGGTGTTCGGCTCGGTGCACAGGGGATCGGTCGAGGCGCTGTTCGCCGAGGCCCTGTCGCGCGACATGCGGCTGATCGCCGGCAAGGCGCTGATGGACCGCAACGCTCCGCCGGGCCTGACCGACACGGTCGAGGGCGCGCGGGCCGACATGGAAGGCCTGATCGCCGACTGGCACGGCAAGGGACGGCTGGGCTACGCGGTCACGCCGCGCTTCGCCATCAGCTGCACCGACGCGCAGCTGGAGATGGCCGGCCAGGTGCTGGCCGAGAACCCCGGCGTCTGGATGCAGACCCACCTGTCGGAGAACCCGCGCGAGATCGTCGAGACCGCCGAGCTGTTCCCCGGGGCGAGCGACTATCTGGACGTCTACGAGCGCTTCGGCCTGGTGGGGAAGCGTTCGGTCTTCGCCCACTGCGTCCACCTGCAGGGCGAGGCGTTCCAGCGGCTGGCGGCCAAGGACGCGGCGGTGTCGTTCTGCCCGACCTCGAACCTGTTCTTGGGCTCTGGCCTCTTCCCGCTGCCGACCGCCTGCCAACACGGGGTGAAGGTGGGGATCGGCACCGACGTCGGGGCTGGCACGACTTTCTCGATCCTCCACACCCTGGGCGAGGCCTACAAGGTGGGGCAGTTGCGGGGGCAGGCGCTGGATCCGTTCCACGCCCTGTACCTGGCGACGCTGGGCGGGGCGCGGGCGCTGGATCTCGACGACCGCATCGGCAATCTGGCGCCCGGCAAGGAGGCCGACTTCCTGGTGCTGGACCTGGCGGCGACGCCGCTGCTGGCGCGCCGGCTCAAGGCGGCCAAGGGGCTGGAGGACCGGCTGTTCGCCCTGACCGTGCTGGGCGACGACCGCGTGGTCGCCCGGACGTATCTGGCGGGCGTGGAGCGGTGGCGCAGATAGGGAAAAGGCCGCGCGATGCGCGGCCCCCTCCGGCCCTTCGGGCCACCTCCCCCTGAGGGGGAGGATCTTTCGCGGCGTAGATGCTCCCCCTCTGGGGGAGCTGTCGCGGAGCGACTGAGTGGGTCAGCCCCCGGCCACCACCCCGTTCATCGTCCGCGCATACAGCGCCAGCAGCCTGTCCGCGTCGACCGCGATCGCGGCGCTGTGGATCGGCTGGTCGTCCCAGGCCGACGGGCCGAAGAGCTCGCCTTCCACCTTCTGCAGGGTCTGGCCGAGCGCGATGCCCTCGGTGACGACGCGCACCGAGCCGCGGCGGACTTCGAACAGGCTCTCGTCGATGACGTAGGCCACGGCGGCGGCGTCGTGGACGCAGCAGCCGACGATGCCGTCGCGGCCGCCGTAGAAGGCCGCGTACGGCTTGGAGATGGCGTTGAGGAACTCGCCCGCCGGACCGGCCGAGGCTTCCAGCGCCTCCATGAAGTCGGGGCTCATGATCACCTGGGTGGTGACGTCCAGGCCGATGACGGTGACGTGCCAGGGGGCGGTGAAGACGCGGTCGGCGGCTTCCGGGTCGTTCCAGATGTTGGCCTCGGCCACCGGCGTGACGTTGCCCGGCTTGCCGGCGACGGCGAAGGCGCCGCCCATGATCACCACGCCCTTGAGCAGGGTGGCGACTTCCGGATCGGCGTCCAGCGCCAGGGCCAGGTTGGTCAGCGGGCCGACGGCCACAAGGGTGATCTCGCCGGGATTGGCGCGGGCCAGGTCGATGATCGCCTGGTGGGCCGGCTTGGCTTCGGGCTCGGCGGCCACCAGGCCGGTCAGCTCGACGTCGCCCAGGCCGTTCTCGCCGTGCACGAAGGTGGGCGAGGGGTTGCGCGGGCGGCGGAGCGGCTTGTCTGTGCCCTTGTAGACCGGGGCGGCCAGGCCGAAGCGGTTCTTCAGGTAGAGGGCGTTGCGGGTGGTGGTGTCGATGTCGGCGTTGCCGAACACGGTCGTCACGGCCACCAGGTCGAGCGCCGGGCTGGCCTCGATGAACAGCAGGGCCATGGCGTCGTCGATGCCGGGATCGGTGTCGAAGATGATCTTGGTCGTCATCGGTCTTCTTGTCTGCGGCCCCGGCGGGAGGCCGGGAAAGCCGACGACCTTAGCCGCCCCAGACGGCGCGGGCATGTCAAAACGACAACGGCCCGGGCGTTTTCACGCCCGGGCCGCCGTTTGCTTCAAGCTTTCGTTCGCTTAGCAGCGGGCGCTCAGCGAGATGCCGACCACGCGCGGCTCGTTGACGAAGCCGGTCAGGTTGTTGAAGTCGATGCCGCCGCGCAGGTTCACCTCGTTGGTGATGTTGCGGGCGAACACGGCCACTTCGTACGCGCCGTCGGTGCGGGCGTAGCCCAGCTTCAGGCCGCCTTCGAACGTGTCCTTGCTGTTGAACTCCTTGCTCTCGTAGAGGAAGAGGTTCGTGTAGCCCTGACGGAACCAGTCGGTTTCGGCGAACAGTTCGCCGCCCGCGCCGACCGGCACGTTGTAGCGAGCGCCGAAGTTCAGGATGTATTCCGGCGCGTTCGGGAACGGGTTGCCGTTGACCAGGGCCTGGCCGGCGCTGTTCTTCGGGTCGGTCACGGTGCACTGGGCGCAGACGGCCACGGCCAGGCCCGAGTCCTTGATCTTGGTGTGGCTGTAGCTGTAGCCGGCGGTGACCAGCAGGTTCGAGGTCACCTTCCACTCGCCGTCCAGCTCGACGCCGTAGGCCTCGCCCTTCTTGGCGTTGATCAGGCGGTTGGAGTTGCTGCCGCCGCCGACCGCGCTGAACTGCGGGTCGTCGATGGTGTAGGTGAACACCGCGCCGTTCAGGCGGACGCGACGCTCGAACAGCTCGCTTTTGACGCCGGCTTCCCACGACAGGATGGTTTCCGACTGGGCGACCGAGGCCGGGCTGCCGAAGGCGATGTCACGACCCTGGATCGACGGACCGCGGAAGCCGCGGGCCACCTTGCCGTAGACGCTGACGTCGTCGTTGACGGCATAGAAGGCCGACAGGTCCCAGCTGGCCTGGCTGTCGGAGACCGACACCGGGGCCGAGGCGCCGAACGGCGAGGACAGGACTTCCATGTCCTTGTCGTCGTCGGTCCAGCGGACGCCGGCGGTCACCTTCAGGGCGTCGGTCACCTGATAGGTGCCCTGGCCGAACACGGCCCACGAGGTGTTCTTGTGCTCCAGGGTGCTGGGGGCGACGAAGAACGGGTTGGTCGAGACGGTGAAGGCCGACTTGAAGTAGTAGGCGCCGACCTGCCAGGCCAGCTTGCCGTCGGTGTCGCTGGCCAGGCGGATTTCCTGGGTGACCTGGTCGAGGTCGCCGATGGCGTCCTGGGTGTCGGAGTCGAACGGGATGAAGCCCGGGCCGACGCCGGCCACGCCGCCGTCGATGTCGCCGCGGCTGCGGCCCTTGGCGGTTTCGTAGGCGCTGATCGAGGTCAGCTTCACGCCGCCGAAGTCATGGTCGATCTTCAGCGAGACGCCGGTCGAGTCGTATTCCTGCGGGTTGTTGGCGCCGCCGTTGTACGAAACCTTGTCGCGGTCGAAGTTCGAATTGATCTTGTTGCTGCCGGCCGTGAGGATGTTGGCGCGGAACACCGCCGCCGTGCCGTCCAGCGAACGGGTGTGGGCGATGGCCAGGATCGAGGTGTCCTCGGTCGGGGTGGCCAGGATCTGCAGGCGGGCAGCCTTCTCGTTGTAACCGCCCAGAGCGTCCTTCACGCCGGTGAAGCTGTTGTCGATGTAGTCGTCGCGGTGCTGGTACAGGGCCGAGGCGCGGACGGCCAGCTTGCCCGGGACGATGGCGCCGCCGACGCCGCCTTCGAAGGTGGCCGAGCCGTACGAGCCGTAGGTAGCCGCGCCGTTGGCGCGGAAGTCCTCGCTCGGCTTCACCGTGTCGAACTTGACGATGCCGGCGGTGGTGTTGCGGCCAAACAGCGTGCCTTGCGGGCCGCGCAGGACTTCGACCTGCTCGACGTCATAGACCGGCGAGCTCTTGAGCACGACGTTCTCGAGGACGACGTCGTCCATGATCACCGACACCGGCTGCGAGGCGGCCAGGTCGAAGTCGGCGTTGCCCAGGCCCCGGATGTAGAAGCGCGGGGCGGCGCGGCCGTTGGAGCTTTCGATGTAGAGGCCGGGGACGCGGCTCGACAGGGCCAGCACGTCTTCGCCGGCGGCGAAGATCGAGGCCAGCTTCTCGCCCGAGACGGCGGCGACGGAGACCGGCACGTCCTGGATGTTTTCCGAGCGCTTCTGGGCGGTGACGATCACGTCGTCGAGGGCGACGGCGGCGTCCTGGGCGAAGGCCGGGGCCGCGACGGCGGCGGCCAGCAGGAGAGCGCCGAACGCGGCGCCCGAGCGCAGCTTGGCTTGATTGGTCATGTCGAAATCCCCTTCGAACACCGGTGGAGGAGCCGGTTGCGGGGTGCAATGCACAATGGCGTCGCCGAAATCAAAAGGCTTGATGACGACTCGGTATCGACTCCGTGAAGTTTGTTCGGGGCGTGTCACTATTTGACCACGCTGCGACATCGGCGCCCAAAACTAGATCATAAGTCAGGACATACTTACTTATTGTCCTTGAGCGGAGCTTCTGGAGCTTATGGCGCAAGGCGTTGGTCGGCGCCGCCCTGAAGCAGCGAAACGTGCGCGGAAACGATTTTCCAGCCGTCTTCGGTGCGCAGCCAGGTCTGGCTCTGGCGACCGGGCTGTTTTGCCCCGGTTCTGAGGAATTCGACGTTGGCGATCGCGAAATCACGCCCAAAAGTGGTGATTTCGGTCCGAAGGCGTTCGCGCAGCGGCGAGCCGCCGGCCCGTCCGATTCGAAAGGCGGCGATCTCGGCGAAGCCGTAGAGGTTCTCGGCGACGCCGTAGCGGACGGTTTGCGGCGCGTCGCGGAAGAAGCCGTCCAGCGCCTCGACGTCGTTGGTCATCAGCGCGGTTTCATAGGCGTCGACGGCGGCGGTGACCTGCGCCAGCACGTCGGGGGCGTTGACGATCATCTTCTAGGCTCCTGCAGGACGGTGGGCGGCGATGACGCCGGCGCGCTCCAGGCGCAGGGCGGCGGCGAAGGCCAGGTCCTCGCGCCAGGCCGGCGCGATCAGCTGCACGCCGACCGGCGGCTTGCCTGGGCGGTTCACCGGAGCGGCGATCACCGGCAGGCCGATATAGCTGATCGGCTGGGTGTAGGCCCCCAGCGTCTTGCGCACCGAAACCTGCGCGCCGGCCAGTTCCATGGTCGCCTGGCCGATGGGCGGGGCAGGGCAGGGGGCGACCGGGGCCAGCAGCAGGTCGAAGTCCTCGAACAGCTTGCGGGCCGCGTCGCGGAACACGGGGCGATAGCGATGGGCTGCCTGGGCCACGCCATCGGGCAGCAGGGCGCCGGCCAGCAGGCGGTCGCGCACGGCCGGGTCGTAGTCGAGGGCGCGGGCGGCCAGGTCGTCGAAATGCAGCTGCCCGCCTTCAGAGGCCGACATCGCGAAGGCGGCGGCGCGGGCGGCCTGGGCGCCGGGCAGCTCGACGTCGCGGCGGGCCTGCAGCGCGTCGGCGACGATCTCCAGCGCCTCGGCCACCTCGGGGAAGGCGCCTTGCTGGAACCAGCCGCCCAGCACCCCGACGCGCAGGGGCTGATCGGCCAGGGCGTCGAGGCGACCCGACAGCGGATCGGCGACCGGCGGCGACAGCGCGTCGCGCGGGTCGGGACCCTGCAGGGCGTCGTAGGCGGTCGCGAGGTCGGCGGCCGTGCGGGCGAACGGGCCGATGTGGTCGAGGCTGTGCACGAACGGGAAGGTTCCCGCCCGCGACAGCCGGCCCAGGGTGGGCTTCATGCCGAACACGCCGCACAGGCCGGCGGGGATGCGGATAGAGCCGTTGGTGTCCGAGCCCAGGGTCAGGGGCAGGATCCCGGCCGACACGGCGGCGGCCGAGCCGCCCGACGAGCCGCCGGCGATGCGGGACGGGTCGTGGGGGTTGCGGGTGGGGCCGTCGTGGGCGTTCTCGGTGACGAAGCCGTAGGCGAACTCGTCCATGTTCAGCGCGCCGATCAGCACCGCCCCAGCCGCCTTCAGCTTGGCGACGGCGGTGGCGTCGGCGCTGGCGGGGGCGGCGTCGCGGCGGATCCTGGATCCGGCCAGGGTGACGTGGCCGGCCACGTCGAACAGGTTCTTGACCGCGAAGGGGACGCCGGCCAGCGGGCCGGGGTCGACGCCGGCCGCGAGAGCGGCGTCCACGGCGTCGGCCTGGACCAGGGCCTCGGCCTCGAACACGGCGGTGAAGGCGTTGAACGGCTCGGCCCTGGCGGCGGCCAGGGCGCGCTGGGCGATCTCGCGGGCGGTGGCGCGACCTTCGCGCAGGGCGCGGCCCAGGCCCTGGATGGTGTCGAAGCTCACGGCTCGAACGCCTCCGCCGGAGCGTCCGCCTCGCTCTGGCCGGCGAGCTCGCCACAGAACAGGGCGGTCTGGTCGCGCAGCAGGGCGAGGTTCTCGGCGACGCCGGCGCGACAGCTCTCGGGAACGGGCAGGCCAAGCTCGGCGCTGCGGCGATCCAGATAGGCGGCGACCTTGGCGTCGGTGAGGTTTTGGAAGGCCGACAGATCGCCGCCCGACATGGGAAGTCACTCACGCTAGGAAGTAATTGAATACTTCATAGCCAGCCGACGATAACGCCGCCAGCACGGGTTTTTCAAGCGCTTAAGCTGGGCCGATCGCCCGCTGTTTGCGCGGCGTGGGGGCAGCGGGCGCCCAGGGCGGAGGCAGGTTTCGCAAAGCGGGGCGGCGGCGGCGGCGCGCGCTTCGCCCCGGCGGCGGCGCGGCCGGAGAGTGGAGGCCGTCTTCAAGCCTCCGGTTCGCTTCGCGCCATGCATCATCACCTCGCCTCCACCCCGCAGACCGTCCGCTTCGGCATCTTCGACGCGGCCTTCGACCCGGTCCTGACCGTTCAGTCGGGCGACAGCGTCACCTTCGACTGCGTTTCCGGCGGGCCCGAGGTCATGCCCAGCGCGGAGTCGTGGCTGACCATCCCGCCGGCCCTGCAGGCGATCCACGACGCGAAGCTGGATCGCATCGGGCCGCACATCCTCACGGGACCCGTGGCGATCGCCGGGGCCGAGCCGGGCGACACCCTGGAGGTGCGGATCGAGTCGGTGGAGCCCAACAACGACTGGGGCTACTGCGCGGTGCGGCCGCTGGCCGGCACGATCCCGGAGGACTTCCCCGATCGCTATGTCAGCCACATTGCCGTCGACAGGGCGCGCGGGGTCTGCAAGCCGGAGTGGGGGCCGCAACTGCCGCTGAAGCCGTTCTTCGGCACCATGGGCGTGGCCCCGCCGGCCAAGTACGGCCGGCTTTCCAGCCGCGAGCCGCGTGAGCACGGCGGCAACATGGACAACAAGGAACTAGGCGCGGGCGCGACCCTCTATCTGCCGGTCTGGGTTCCCGGCGCCAACTTCTCGGCCGGCGACGGCCATGGCCGCCAGGGCGACGGCGAGGTCTGCGTCAACGCCCTGGAGATGGGCCTGACCGGGACCTTCACCTTCATCCTGCACAAGGCGTCGGAGGTGGGCGTGGCGACCTGGCCGCGCGCCGAGACGCCGACCCACTGGATCGTCATGGGCTTCAACGAGGACCTGGACCTGGCGATGAAGCAGGCCCTGCGCGGCATGATCGACTTCATCTGCGCCCGCTCGAGCCTCACCCGCGTGCAGGCCTATCAGTTCTGCTCGCTGGCCGTGGACTTCCGGGTGACCCAGACCGTCAACGGCGAGAAGGGCGTGCACGGCATGCTGGAGAAGGGCGTGCTGTTCTGAGGTGTTTCTCCTCCCCCGTGAAACGGGGGAGGGGGACCGCGAAGCGGTGGAGGGGGCGAGGCTGGGCTCCGTGCCGGCGGTCGCCCCATCCGTCACGGCGCTGATAGCGCCGCGCCACCTTCCCCGCTCTGCGAGGAGGAGAAAAAGGCGTCGCCGGTGAGAACTAGGCTGCCGTCGGCGTCTCTTGCAGCGGTTCGGTCGGTATTTCCTCGTCAGGCGCGACTGGCGCCAGCGTGGCCTCGTCGTCCGCCTCCGCCAGCAGCGCCCAGTGGGTTCGGAAAAAGCCCATCTCAGCCCTCCCGTGTCATGGCGATGAGGCGGGCCTGCAGCGCCTCGGGCGTCTCGGGGCCGGGGTCGCCGTCGTGCAGCACGCGGGCGAACCAGTAGCCGTCGGCGGCCAGGCGCACGACGTTCAGGCGCGGGTCGGAGTCGGTGTCGGCGTGCCGGGCCAGGCGGGCGTCGACCCAGTCGCGCCAGCGGCGGCGCAGGGCCGGGTCGGTGACCATCGAAATCGACAGGGCCTGGCCGCTGAGCGCCATGTCGCAGCACTCGAAGGTCGAGATCACGTAGGCGCGGGTGAAGCAGCCTTGCTCGGCGTCGTCGGCCATCAGGCGGTCGAGCACCGCCTCCATCTGCTCGAGCATGAAGTCGAAGACGGCGTCGATCAGCGCCTGCTTGTTGGCGAAATGGTGGAAGAGACCGCCCTTGGTCACGCCAGCGCGGTCGGCCACCGCCTGGACCGTGATGCCGCCCAGACCCTGCTCCTCTGCCAGGGCGACGGCGGCCTCCAGCAGGGCGCGGCGCACCTGCTCGGGCTGCTTGGGGCGGTTGTAGGCGGTGGTGTTCATGCGTGGCTCAGGGTGCGCGAGAACAGCTGGGCGACCACCACGCCGCTGACGATCAGGCTGATGCCGATCATCGCCGGCAGGTCGAGCATCTGGCGGAAGAGGACGGCGCCGATCACCGCGGTCAGCACGATCCCGACGCCGCTCCAGATGGCGTAGGCGATGGCCAGGGGCATGTGCTTGAGCGCGATCGACAGCAGGAAGAAGGCCAGGGCGTAGAGGCCGGCCGTGGCGATGCTGGGCAGCAGCTTCGTGAACTGCTCGGACTTCTGCAGGAAGGTGGTGCCGGCCACCTCGGCGACGATGGCGCCGGCGAGCATGGCGTAGGCGGAAGCAGGGACGGACACGGCACACCTCGGGCGGGGAGGTCTTTAAGATACCGCGCGGTTGGTTTGTTTTCGAGGCGGCAAGACCCCCTCAGTCGGCTCCGCCGACAGCTCCCACAGAGGGGGAGCATCTTCCTGGCGTCGGAGTTTCGGATCCTCCCCCTCTGGGGAGGTGGCCCGGAGGGCCGGAGGGGGGCGCCGTCAGGCGGCCTACAGCCCCAGCAGCCTTCGCACCACGAACGTCAGCATCTCCGGGGTCAGCGGCCGCCGGGTGGCCTGGTTGTTGAGGGCCAGGCCGCTGATGGTGTCGATCACCAGGTCGGCGTCGGTGTCGGCGGGGATCTGGCCGCGGGCGATGGCGCGCTCGACGACCTGGCGGTTGTAGGCGCGGCGGCGCTGGAAGTCCTCGTGGCCGCCCTGGAACAGTTCGGGCCGCACGCGGCTCTCGGCGATCAGGAAGCTCATGCACGGGCCGACCACGGGGTCGTTGTAGAGGTCGAGCATCGCCTGGCCCAGGGCGACGAGGTCGGCGACGACGTCGCCGGTGTCGGGCAGGGTCTCGAACAGGAAGGCCTCGTTGAAGGCCTCGCCCACGGCCTGCATCGGCGTGGCCCAGCGGCGATAGAAGGTGGCGCGCGGCGCGCCGGCCTTGTCGCAGATCTTCTCCAGCGTCAGACCCGACATGCCGTGCTGGGCCAGCACCTCCAGCGCCGCGCGCTTAAGGCGCTTCTCCACCTCGGGGTCGCGCGGGCGGCCGGGGCCGCGGCGCTTGGGCGTTTCGGAGAGCGTTGCGGGGGGCGGGCCGGGCTCGAAGTCCATGGCTGCAACCTAGAGCGCATTTGCGAACGATGGTCAAAAAAAGCGGCGCATCCGGGGAGGATGCGCCGCCAAAACCGCATGGCGCTGGGAAGGTCGGCCACGCGAAGCTCGAGGGTTGGTCAGAACTTTCCCCGGATCCCCAGCATGATCTGGCGGCCCGGCTGGTAGTAGGTGTAGGCGGCGCTGTCCCACTGGAACGGGCTGCGCTGGGCCTCCTCGGTGATGTTGATGACGTCGAGGCTGACGCGCGGCTGGGTCGGCAGGTTGTCGAACTGGTAGCTGGCCGAGAGGTCCCACTGCCCGCGGGCGTCGGTGTTGATGGTGGCGACCGGAATGCCGTTCTGGCCCGGGCCCGACGAGATCTGGGC
Organism: Caulobacter flavus; assembly: GCF_003722335.1. GTDB lineage: Bacteria > Pseudomonadota > Alphaproteobacteria > Caulobacterales > Caulobacteraceae > Caulobacter > Caulobacter flavus. The sequence continues at coordinate 302,246 of NZ_CP026100.1, read as the reverse complement.
GTCGTTCCAGACGTAGGACAGCCGCACCGTGGCGCCGTGCTTCTCGTAGTAGCCGGTGACGTTGTAGGTCCACGGCGAGATGCCGACGGCCTGGGCCGGGGCGCCGTTGCCGCGCGCGTTCTGCTCGACGTGGGTGGCGTTGGCGGTGAAGCCCGCGCCGTCCAGCAGGAAGTCCAGCGGCTGCACCCAGGTCACTTCCTGGCCCAGGATGGTCAGCACGCCGTCGGCGTTGACCTGCTGCTGCACGGTGACGGTCGCCGCATCCGGACCGCCGCGATTGTTGATCGCCTGCTGCTGCAGGTTCGTCAGCTGGTCGAACGGCACGCCCAGCTGGCTGAACGGGATGGTGTTGGTCCCGTTGACGGTGAAGCCGGTCAGCTCCTTGCGGAACAGAGCCACGCCGATATAGCCGGCGCCGCCGGTGTACCACTCGCCGCCGATGTCGAAGTTGTTGGAGGTGTAGGGCTGCAGGTTCGGATTGCCCTGGTTGGCCTGCTGGGCCGACGGGTCCGAGAAGGTGGTGCCCGGCAGCATGGCGCTGGGGTTGGGGCGAGTGACGGTGCGCGAGGCCGAGGCGCGGACGATCAGGTCGTCGCGCAGGTTCCAGGCGACGTTGAACGACGGCAGCAGGCCGTCGTAGTTGGTGGTGCGCGACAGGAACGACAGCACGCCGTTGACCGTCTGCGGGCCCTCGATGGTCTGGTCGGTCGAGTAGTAGCGGGCGCCGAGGTTGAAGCGCAGGTCGCGGTCGAGCACCTGGGACGAACCGTTGAACTCGACATAGGCGCCGGTGGTCTTCTCGCGGATCAGGCCCGAGGCCGCGCCGGTGGCGGCGGCGGCCGAGAACGGCGCGCTGTCGAGGAAGGCCTGATAGTTGCTGTCGGCGAAGAAGCGGTCCTTGTCCAAGGTGACGAAGCCCAGCGGACCCTGCTTGATGTAGCTGGCCAGGTTCGCCTGGGGGATGGCCGAGCCGGCGCGACCGTCGCAGGCCGGGACCGGGGCGGGAACCGGGCTCTGCGGCGTCACCCCGCCGCCGCCGCAGGTGAAGGCCTGCCAGCGGGCGGAGTTGTCGAGCGCGGTGATGGTGCGGCCGACGTCGTCATAGGCGACGCCGAACCTGAAGTTGGTCCCCTTGTCGTCGCCCAGGGTCAGGTCGAAGTGGGCGCCCTTGGTCTGGGTGACGCGCTTTTCGGCCTGCACGTTGACGCGGCCGCCGGCCCACACCCAGCCCAGCGCCGGGTCGTTGAGGTCCTTGTTGGCCTTGATCGACGGATAGTCGCCGCCGCCGTTGGCGTAGGTGACGTTCAGGCCCGAGTTCAGCGGGGTGTTGAACAGCACCGTGGGGGCTTCGCGGAAGAAGACGCTGCGGCTCCAGTTCACCTGGCCGTCCAGCTTGATCCAGTCGTTGGGCCGCCAGGTGAAGCCGGGGTTGAGGTTGAGGACCTCGACGTCCTCCTCGTAGGGGCGGTACTCGAGGAAGAACTGCGAGTTCAGGAACGTGCCCTCGGTGACGACGCCCTCGCCGTTCACCTTCACGCCCACCGGGACCATGAAGTTGGAGTTGCGCACGACCCAGTTCATGTCGATGCGCTCGAACGAGCGGCTGCCCTTGGAATAGAGGGTGTCGAAATAGACGTTCAGCTGGTCGCTCGGCCGCCATTCGGCCGACAGCACCAGGGAGTCGCGGTCGCGCTCGCCCGAAGACCACGAGTCGCGGCCCAGGCGCGGCAGCTGCGCGTCCGACAGCTGCTGCAGGGTCGTGCCCGGGTTCAGCGCGGCCAGCAGGGCGTTGTCGACGGTCTGGCCCGGCGTCAGGCCGTTGGAGATGACGCCGGCCGGCACGGTGGAAGCCCAGTTGAAGTTGTTGCCGCCGGTGGCGTTGCAGCCGGTGCAGGTCATGTTGGCGTTCGACCAGCCGACGCTCTCGAAGCCGGTGGTGGTGCTCTTGACCCTGGCGATGGCGACGCCGCCCAGCAGGCCGAAGTCGCCGATCGGGGTCTCCCAGGTCTTGGAGGCGATCAGCGAGCCGCGCGGGCTGATGTCGTCGGCCTGGTTGTTCTTGCCGGCCTGCAGCGAATAGATCAGCTGGCCGCCCCCCTTGTAGTCGAAGGGCCGGGCGCTGCGCATGTTGACCACGCCGGCCACGCCGCCCTCGACCATGCCGGCCGTCGGGGTCTTGTGCACGTCCAGGCGGGTGAAGAGCTCGGTCGGGAACAGGTCGAGGTCGACCTCGCGGTTCTGGTTCTGGCTGTCGGTGCGGCCCGACGAGGCCACCGCGATCTGCGAGCCGTTCAGCAGGATCTTGGTGAAGTTGGTGCCCAGGCCCCGGATGGTGACGTTCAGGCCCTCGCCGTTGATCTCGCGGGTCAGCTGCACGCCGGGAATGCGGTTCAGGGACTCGGCGATGTTCAGGTCGGGGAACTTGCCGATGTCCTCGGCGAAGACGGAGTCGGTGAAGGCCACGGACTCGCGCTTGGCGTTGGTCGCGTCGGCCAGGCTCTTGCGATAGCCGGTGACGACGATCTCCTCGACCGCGTCGGCCTGGGCGCCCTGCGGCGCGGGCGCCGTCTGGGCCAGGGCGGGCAAGGCCGCAAAGGCGGTGGTCAGGCAAGTGGCCCCGATCAGGGCCTGGCGGATTCCGCGCGTGCGGTGGCTGGACGACATCGATTCACTCCCCTGGCGCTTGTGGCTTTTCGCGCCTTGCGTCTCGACCGCCGCCGTCCGCCGTTACGCGGCGATACGATTGGTAGCGGTCACAGGAGTGAACGGCTACGAGGTAAGGCCTATCGTGTCAAGGTGGTCATACCTTTGCGATCTTGTAGGTCGGACAAGGTCAAGCTTGCCTCCACCGGTCGCGCCCAGACCACGTAGCGCATCGGGCCGCGGGTCTTGGCGTCCAGCGGCCAGCAGGTGGCCAGGGCCAGACCCCGTCCCGGCGCCTGGGGATCCAGGCCCGAGGCGTCCCAGCGCACGACCTTGGCGCCGACCACCTCGAAGCGGGCGACCTTGCCGTCGGCCCGCTCGACCACGATCGGGTCGCCGGGCCTGACCTCTCCCAGCACGGCGAAGTGGGTGTCGCGGTGGGCGGCGTAGACGGCGGTTCCCCGGTCGCCGGCCTGGGGCGTGCCGGCCACGTGGCCGGGGCCGAAGGCCAGGGCCTGGCCGCTGGCGCCGTCCAGGGCGATGACCTCCTGGTCCTGGCGGGGAAACGCGATGCGGGCCGTGGGCCAGGTGTCGGCCCAGCTCCAGGGACGCACCGGCGCGCCGCCCGCCCGCTGGCTCTGGTCGAAGGCCCGCTCCAGCAGCACCTGGGCCAGGGCCGCCTTGGCGTGGATCCACAGGCCCTGACCGCAGAGCACGAGGCCAAGGCCTCCGGCCGCCAGGGCCGGAAGCAGGAAGGGGAGCCGCCGGCGGGCGGCTCCCAGCATGGTCGCCAGCCGGCTCACGCGGCGACCCTCCGCCGGCCCAGCGCCCAGCCGCCGGCGCCGAGCGCCAGGGCCAGCGCCATCAGGCCAAGGCCAGCCAGGATCAGAATGGGCGCGTCGGTCGCCGTCTGCGGCAGGTCCAGCTGCGCCACCTGCTGCTCCGGATCGGCCGGGGCGTCGCCGGCGCCCGTCGCGGCCTTGCGGTTGAACAGGGCGTCGAAGTCCCAGCCGGCCGGCAGGTTCAGCGGCAGGTCGCTGCGCAGCAGCGGGGCGTCGGCGGGGCGGGCGGGGGTCTTGTCGACCGCCACCAGGCTGGTCTGGCTGGTCACCAGGCCATGGTCTAGGCCCAGCTTCAGCACCCGTGCGTCGGCTTCGTCCTCGGTGATCTGGGCCAGGGTGCGGGCGACCTCGGCGTCGGTGATCTTGCGACGGGCCCAGAGCTTGGAGATCCCCTTGCCGGCCTCGGCGTCGCGCAGGCGGATCCTGGTCTGCCACGGGCGGCCGTCGATGACGCCGGAGAGGGTCAGCACGCCGTCCAGGTCGTCCACCTTGGCCGCCAGGGTGACCGGCTCGCCGCGATAGAGGTCGGGCAGGACGGCGGGGGCGGCGTCGGAGCTGGTTCCCTCGAAGCGGGCGACCAGGTTGGTGGCCACGGGGCTTTCCAGCTTGTCGAACAGCTGGCGCATGGCTTCCTCGACGCCGTCGGTGGAGCCGATATGGGTGAAGGTTCCCCGGCCCAGCTCGGAGGCGCGGGTCATCAGGTGGCTGTTGGGGGCCGAGCCGATGCCGACCATGAACACCCGCGAGCGGCCGCGGCCGGCGGCGATGGTGTCGAACAGGCCCTGCTCGTCGCCGATCGCGCCGTCGGTCATGAACACCACCTGGCGCACGCGGCCCTCGTCCTTGCCCTCGCCGCCGTCGTCGCGCAGGGCCGCGGCCATGGCCGGGACCATCTCGGTGCCGCCGGTGGCCTCCAGGCCCGAGACGAACTTGCGGGCGCGGCCCAGGTTGGCGGCGTCGGCGGCCACGGCGCCCTCGAACAGCACCGTCAGGGTGTCGTCGAAGCGCACGACGTTGAAGCGGTCGCCGGGCTTGAGGTTGGACAGGCCGTACAGCAGGCCGGCCTTGGCCTGGCGCATCGACTCCCCGCCCATCGAGCCGGAATTGTCGATGACGAAGATGATGTCGCGGGCCGGCGGCGGGCCGGCGCGGGCGGTGATCGGCGGGGCGACCTGGGCCAGCACGTAGTGGGCGCCGGCGATCTTCTCGCGGAACAGGGCGACGCTGGGCGCGGCCAGGGGCACGGGCTTCCAGGCCAGCACGAAGTCGCGGTCGGCCGGGACCTGGCCCTGCTTGAGGGTGATGGTCTTGCCGCCCTTCTCGTCGCGGACGTCGACGGCGTGGGTGGCGCTGCCCACCGCGCCCAGCGGGAAGCCGGCCCGCAGGTGGACGGTCACGGTGACCGGGTTGATCGCGCCGGCGACGCGCGGGTCGACGATCGCGGCGCGGCTCTCGGGCGTGGGCGCCGCGCCGGGCGAGGCGTAGCGCGGGGCCACGACCAGCGGCATGCGCAGCGAATACTCGCCGGCCGAGACGGCGACGGGGGCCTGGTACTCGATCTGCACCAGCACGGTTTCGCCGGGCGCGACGTTGGCGACGGCGTTGGTGAACATGTTGGGGCGGTTCTGCTCGACCAGGGCGGCCTTCTTGCCCTGGGCCTTGGCCGCCTCGTAGATCTCTTGGGCCTCGGCGCGCTTCTTGATCTCGCCGACGATCACCTTCTTGCCGACCACCATCTTCAGGGTGTCGACCGCGCCGTCCTGCGGCAGGGGATAGACGTAGACCGCCTCGACCCAGTGGCCGGTGTCGTTGCGGAAGGCCTGGGTGACGCGGCCGCGCACGGTCAGGCCGCTGACGGTCATGTCGATGTCGGTGCCCAGGCGGACGGCCTCGACCACCTGGTCGCCGCCCTTGGCGCGCATGATCAGGCCGCCAGAAGCAGGAGAATCTGCGGCCTCGGCCGCGCGGCCGGTTCCGGCCAGGGCCAGCAGGAGCAGCAGCCCCAGGGCGAAGGCTTCGCAGAGGATGGCGAACCACCGGCCGGGGCGGGCGCCGGCGGCGACGCGGGGCTTGGATGCGCCGACGTCTTGAGCGGACATGGAAGGATCTCCTAAGGGCTCGAAAGCAAGAGATCTCTCTTGTCGTCACAGGCCGGCGCCGCCGCGAGCGGCGGGATTTGCAATCTTCGTGAGGTATCCGTGCAGCCTGTCCGGAGCCGGGCTTGCCGCGCCCGGTACGGCGCCGCATTGTGCGGAAATGTGCGGATTCGTGAGGCTGCTTCGATGACCCTGGCGCCCGAGGCCGAGCTGCCCGACGAGCAGAGCCTGGCCATCGCCGCGCGCGTGCGCGAGGCGCTGGCGCGTCGCCGCATGTCGCGCCAGCAGCTGGCCGACCGGGCCCGCATCAGCATCTCGACCCTGGAGAAGGCGCTGAGCGGCCGCCGGCCGTTCACCCTGGCCACGACCATCCGGCTGGAGGAGGCCCTGGAGCAGCCGCTGCGCGCGGCCGCTTCCGCGCCGGTCGCGCCCGTCGCCGGCCTGGCGCCGGAGGCCTTGGGCGCCTATTCGCGGCCGGCCGTGACCTGGCTGGAGGGCGAGTACCTGACCCTGCGGCCCTCGTTCGAGGACCCGGCCGCCGTCTATGCCTATCGCACCGAGATCGTCTGGGACGACGAGGCCTCGAGCCTGGTGTTCCGCGAGGCCGCCCGGCAGGACGCCGAGTTCACCCAGCGCGGGGCGGTGTCGCTGTCCAACCAGTCGGGCCACACCTACCTGATCACCAACGAGCTGGGGCAGTTCCGGCTGATCATCCTGGGTCGTCCGGCGAGCGGCGGCGAGATGTACGGCATGCTGACCACCCTGCAGGTGGGCCAGGGCAGCCACCTGACGCCGGCCGCCGCCCCCATCGCCCTGGTGCCCCTGCGCCGCGTGGCCCAGCCGGCCTTCGGCCGCGTCGGGCCGGACGCGGCCGCCTACGGCGACTACCGCGCGGCCCTGGACCGGGTCACCGACAAGGGCTTCGCGCGGTTCTTCGCGGGCTGAGTTCGGGGGAGGCATCCCCGCCGGCGTCATCCCGGAAAACCCGCAGGGTTTATCCGGCACCCAGGAGACTGGGCTCGGCAGCTGGATCAGGCGCCCCTCCGGTCGCAAGTGCACAGCGGCGGCCCCTGGGTCCCGGCTCTACGGCCCGCTACGCGCGCCTTCGGCCGGGATGACGGTCAAGATCGTGTCGCCCCTCTAAGCCGCCTGGGCTCGCGCCACCCGGTCGGCCACGAAGGCCATGTGGTCGGGCATGCCGTCGACCGAGCGGGCGATGACCGCGCGGATCTCGTTCATCCGGGCGCGCAGCAGGTCCTCGCTCATGACGTCGGCCATCGGGTCCCAGCCCTTGGGCTTCAGGCCCTGGCCGACCATGACGGCGAACCAGGAGGTGTCGTTGAACAGTTCCTCGTTCTCGCGGAAGATCCGGCCGTGGCTCTCGAAGACGGCGATCTTGTCGGCCAGATAGTCGGGGATCGGCATTTCGCGCAGGTAGTCCCAGTAGGGCGTGTCCGAGCGCTCGGTGGCCTTGTAGTGCAGGATGAGAAAGTCGCGGATCTTCTCGTATTCGAAGGTCATCACCCGGTTGTAGCGGTCGATGTCGGGCTGCTGGAACCGGCGGTCGGGGAACATGGCCAGCAGGCGCGAGATGCCGACCTGGATCAGGTGGATGCTCTGGCTTTCCAGCGGCTCCATGAAGCCGGCAGACAGGCCGATGGCCACGACGTTCTTGTGCCAGCTCTTCTTGCGGCGGCCGGCCTTGAACCGCAGCGTCCAGGGATCGGCCAGGGCCTCGCCGTCGAGATTGGCCAGCAGGTAGGCCGTGGCCTCGTCCTCGCTGATATGTTCGCTGGAAAACGCGTAGCCGTTGCCGATGCGGTGCTGCAGCGGGATGCGCCATTGCCAGCCGGCGGGGCGGGCGGTGGCGCGGGTGACCGGGTCGGTCGAGCCGCCCGAGGCGCAGGGCACGGCCACGGCGCGGTCGTTGAGCAGCCAGTGCGACCAGTCCTCGAAGCCGCTCTTCAGGGTCTGTTCGATCAGCAGCCCCCGGAAGCCCGAGCAGTCGACGAAGAGGTCGCCCTCGACGACGGTTCCGTTCTCCAGCGTCACCGACTCGACGAAGCCGTCGGTCCCGCGCTGGGCGACGTGGGTGATCTTGCCCTCGATCCGGCGCACTTGGCGCGCCTCGGCGTAGTCGCGCAGGAAGCGGGCGTAGAGGCCGGCGTCGAAGTGGAAGGCGTAGGCGATGTCGCCCAGCGGCGAGTTCTTCTGGCCGGTCGGCCGCTGGAACCTGGCCTGGGCGGCCGCCAGCGACTGCAGCGAGTAGTCCGAAAGGTCGGCCGCCTCGCCCATGGCCTGGTAGCGCAGCCAGTAGGCGTGGAACGACACCCCCTCCATGTCGACGCCGTAGGGGCCGAACGGGTGGTGGTAGGTGTGGCCGATCTGTTTCCAGTCGCGGAATTCGATGGCCAGCTTGTAGGTGGCCTTGGTGCGGCGCAGGAAGTCGTCCTCGTCCAGGCCCAGCATGCGGTTGAACATGTTGATCTGGGGGATGGTCGACTCGCCGACCCCGACGGTGCCGATGGCCTCGCTCTCGATCACCGTGACCTTGGTGACTCCGTCCTTGAGGAAGCGGCCCAGGGCGGCGGCGGTCATCCAGCCGGCGGTGCCGCCGCCGACGATGACGACGTGGCGGATGCGGTCGTTGGTCACGCGGCGACTCCTTGCTGGGCGCCGCAGTAGCGGGCGACGAATTCCGCGTGGCCGGGCATGGCCTCGGCGGTGCGGGCGATCAGGTCGGAAAGCTGCGACAGGCGCTGGCGCACCTGGTTGTCGGGCAGGCTGTCGACCAGCGGGTCCCATTCCTCGGGCACGATCCCCTGGCCCAGCAGCACGGCCAGCCAGTTGGGCTCGTGGAACAGGTCGTATTCCGACGGGAACCAGCGGCCGCGATGGGCGAACAGCTCCATCCGCCGGGCCAGGCTGTCGGGCACGATCATCGACGACAGGTAGCGCCAGTAGTCGGTGTCGTCGCGCCGGGTGGCGTGGAAGTGCAGGATCACGAAGTCGCGAATGCGGTCGACCTGCTCGGCGGTCAGGCGGTTGTATTCGTCGACCTCCAGCGGATCGACGCCGTTTCCCGGGAACAGCGCCAGCAGCTTGGTGATCCCGGCCTGGATCATGTGGATGCTGGTGCTTTCCAGCGGTTCGATGAAGCCCGCCGAAAGGCCGATCGAGCAGACGTTCTTCTCCCAGGCGCGCTCGCGGCGGCCCGGCGTGAAGCGCAGGAAGTTGGGCTCGTCGGTCGGGGCGCCGTCGAGATTGGCCAGCAGTGTGTCGAGCGCCCGGTCGTCGTCGACGTGGTGGCTGGAGTAGACGTAGCCGTTGCCGATGCGGTGCTGCAGCGGGATGCGCCACTGCCAGCCGCCCTCGCGGGCGGTGGCGCGGGTGAACGGGGTGAGGCCGTCGCCGCCCAACTCGCAGCCGATGGCCACGGCGCGGTTGTTGGGCAGCCAGCGGCCCCAGTCCTGGTAGGGGACCTTCAGGGCCTGGCCGATGACGAGGCCCCTGAAACCCGTGCAGTCGACGAAGAAGTCGCCCTCGATCCGGCGACCGTCCTCCAGCACCACCGCCTCGACGAAGCCGGTCTCGCCGTTCTGGTCCACCTGGCCGATGCGGCCCTCGATGCGGACGACGCCGCGCTGTTCGGAGAAGCCGCGCAGGAAGCGGGCGTAGAGGCCGGCGTCGAAATGGTAGGCGTATCGCAGGCTCGACATGACCTTGGACGGGTCGGGATCGGGCAGGGAAAAGCGCCAGCGTCGGGCGGCGGCCTCGGTGAGGTTGTAGTCGCCGATCGGCCCGGCGAGCTCTGAGAACTTGCGCCAGACCTGGTGGAACTTCAGGCCCTCCAGGTCCAGGCCGAAGGTTCCGAACGGATGGTGGTAGGTCTCGCCGACCGCGCCCCAGTCGACGAACTCGATGCCCAGCTTGAAGCTGGCCTTGGTGGCCCGCATGAACGCGCGCTCGTCGATGCCGAGCATGGCGTTGAAGGTCAGGATCGGCGGAATGGTGGCCTCGCCGACGCCCACCGTGCCGATGGCCTCGGACTCAACGAGGGTGATCTTCAGCCTCTGGGCGCTGAGCGTCTTGGCCAGGGCCGCCGCCGTCATCCACCCGGCCGTGCCGCCGCCCACGACAACGACGGACCTCACGCGTTGGTCTGACATGGTCTGCTTTCCCGCCCCAGAAGATCTTATGTCCGCACGGCTTTGATCGCCGTTTCAAGCGGGTCGTAAATTGACTGCGCTGTCCGCCTTTGTCACGTTTCCCTCAGGCGAAAAATCGCCGGGACGCTGTTTCTGTAAAGAAAGGCGTTCAAAAACAAATTGATAGTATCCGTGTCGGTTGGCGTTACGGGGTTATGTCAACGCCCTTGACGTGGTCGACCTTTGCCATATCATCAGACCAATAATGGTCTCGACATATGACCAATGGTAGCGCTACCTAGCTACCGGGACTGGGGAGGAATAAAAGAATGAGCTCCGTCAACGGAGCGTCCGCGACGCGTGGGCGCCAGACTCTCGGCGACAATCTGAAATTCGGCCTGAAGTGCGGGGCCTCGGCCCTGGCGCTGAGCCTGGTGTTCGGGGGCGCGACCCTCGCCCAGACCGCTCCGGCCAGCGGCAAGACCACCGAGGACACGGTCGACGAGGTGGTCGTCACCAGCATCCGCCAGAGCCTCAAGAGCAGCCAGCAGCTGAAGCAGTCGTCGGAGATCATCGGCGACTCGATCACCGCCGAGGACATCGGGGCCCTGCCGGACCGCTCGGTGACCGAAGCCCTGCAGCGCGTGCCCGGCGTGTCGATCAATCGCTTCGCCGCCGGCGTCGACCCCGACCACTTCTCGGTGGAAGGCTCGGGGGTCGTGGTCCGCGGCCTGAACTTCGTGCGCTCGGAGCTGAACGGCCGCGACACCTTCACCGCCAACAACGGCCGCATCCTCAGCTTCGCCGACGTGCCGTCGGAGCTGATGGGCGGCGTCGACGTGTTCAAGAGCCCGTCGGCCGACCTGATCGAAGGCGGCATCTCGGGCACGGTGAACCTGCGCACGCGCCTGCCGTTCGACACCAACAAGCGCATCCTGTCGATGTCGGCCGAGGCCAGCTACGGCGACATGGTCAAGGAATGGAAGCCGACCTACTCGTTCCTCTACAGCGACCGCTTCGACACCAGCTTCGGCGAGGTCGGCGTCCTCGCCAGCTTCGTGAACTCGCAGCTGGCCAGCCGCAGCGACGCCATCCAGGTGTCGAACTTCGGCTGCCGCACCAACCTGGGCGTCTCCAGCGCCGACTGCGGCAATGGCACGAAGGGCGTGTGGTTCCCGCGCGGCGCGGCGTTCCGTTCGACCACCAACGACCGTGAGCGTCAGGGCCAGGCCGGCGCCGTCCAGTGGAAGAGCAACGACGGCACGATGCAGGCCTCGCTGCAGTACCTGCGCTCGAAGTCGACCGTGAAGTGGACCGAGCACGCCGTCGAGATCGCCACCGACAACGTGGCTGGCAACGGCGACTCGCGCCCGGCCGACGGCACCACCTTCTCGTTCGACGAGGACGGCGTCTTCACCAACGGGATCATCACCGGCACCACCGGCTGGCGCGCCGACCAGAACGGCTCGGATCCGCGCACGCCGATCAACGGCCTTCAGTCGAACAACGTCCGTCGCGACGAGAACACGACCAACATCACCACCGACTACGGCTTCAACTTCAAGTGGACGCCGAACGAGCACTGGGGCGTGCTGTTCGACGCCCAGCACGTGGACTCGACGGTCGACGCGATCAGCATGGGCATGTGGGGCTCGACGTTCCAGAACGCCTCGATCACCCTGAAGGGCAGCGACCTGCCGGACGTGAAGTTCACCGCGCCGTCCAGCGGCACGTCGGTGTCGAACTGCGCGCCGTTCAACAACAACTGTCCGTCCTACGCGCGCGGGACGCACGCCAGCCTCAGCGACCCGTACAACAACTTCTGGCGCTCGGCGATGGACCACATCGAGCAGTCGGAAGGCACCGAGGACGCGGTCAAGATCGACGTCGAGTACAAGCTCGGCAACGACAGCTGGCTGGACTCGATCAAGGGCGGCGCGCGCTGGTCGGAACGCGACCAGACCACCCGCTTCTCGGCCTACAACTGGGGCGTGGTCAGCGAGATCTGGGGCAGCGGCGGCCCGGTGTGGATGGACGATCCCATCAACGGCAACCCGACCACCGCCGGCGGCGCCGACAGCACCCGGTTCGTCGAGGCCTACGCCTTCGACAACTTCCTGCGCGGCAAGACCGGCGCGCCGACGGGCGCCGATCCGCGGCTGTTCTTCTCGCAGAACCTGGTCGACAACTACGGCTCGGTCTCGCAGTTCCTGCTGTCGGTGGGCGACGAGTGGCGCGACCGCCTCGCGGGCGGCTGCCCGCAGAACTGGGTGCCGCTGGCGCAGCGCTGCGGCGTCACCGCCGGCACCCCGTTCCGTCCGCAGGAAATCAACCCGGTCAACGAGGTGACCAAGGCCGCCTACCTGATGGCCCGCTTCAAGGGCGACGTCGGCGACTACAAGATCAGCGGCAACATCGGCCTGCGCTACACCAAGACCGACCGCGAGGCGACCGGCTACCTGGCGTTCCCGATCTCGACCAGCCTGGCCACCGACGCCGACTGCACGCTGGCCTTCACCAACTGGCAGGCCCTGCCGGAGCCGAAGCAGCCGTTCGTCGCCTCGTCGTTCTGTTCGCTGACGCCGCAGGTGCGGGCCGCCGCCCGGGCCTGGGCCAACGGCGCCCTGACTCCGAGCACGGCCAAGGCCTCGTTCGACTACTGGCTGCCCAGCTTCAACCTGAAGGTCATGGCCCCGCACGGGCTGCAGTATCGCGTGGGCGTGTCCAAGACGATTACGCCGCCCGACATCGGCCTGACCCGCAACTACTACAACCTGGCGCTCAACACGAACAACGACGGCATCACCAACGGCCAGCCGTCGGGCAACGTGACGGTGGGCAACCCCTTCCTGAAGCCGACCCAGTCGACCAACGTCGACGCCTCGGTCGAATGGTACTTCGCGCCGGTCGGCTCGCTGACCTTCGCGGCCTTCTGGAAGGAGCTGAGCGACGTCGCCACCAACACCACCGCGCGGCTGCCCTTCACCAACAACGGGGCGACGTTCGACGTGCTGGTGACCACGCCGGGCAACTCGGACAAGAAGGCGACGGTCAAGGGCTTCGAGATCGGCTACCAGCAGTTCTACGACTTCCTGCCCAAGCCGCTGGACGGGTTCGGCATCAACGCCAACTACAGCTACATCGAGAGCAACGGCGTGCCGCAGAGCACCCTGTCGGCGACCGACCCGGACGTGGCCGCCGGCCGCGTGACCACGGTCGACACCGGCAAGCTGCCGCTGCAGGGCCTGTCCAAGCACAACGTCAACTTCGCGGCGATCTACGAGAAGGGGCCGATATCGGCGCGCCTGGCCTACAACTGGCGCTCGGACTTCCTGCTCACCGTCCGCGACGTGATCGTGCCCTACGCCCCGATCATGAACGAGGCCACCGGCCAGCTCGACGGCTCGTTCTTCTACACCGTCAATCCGAAGGTGAAGGTCGGGGTGCAGGCGGTGAACCTGCTGAACGAGACCACCCGCACCACGCAGATACTGAACAGCGACCTGCTGAAGACGGGCCGGTCGTGGTTCATGAACGACAGGCGCTACACCTTCGTGCTTCGCGCCAGCTTCTAGTCCCGCGTACCCGGACGCGCGGCCTCGCTCTTCGCCGCGCGTCCGTTTCTCCTGCCGACTTCATCCGCGCATCGTGTCTCCGAAAGGGGATCTGGGCGCGCCTCAGGCGCACCCGGGCGGTGCGCGGTTTCTTTTAGCGAGGTCTCATGCTCGATCGCCGTCAGGCCCTGCTGGGTCTTGGAGCCGCGGGGCTGGCCTCGCCGGCCCTGGCCGAGAGCAAGATCCAGCCGCTCAAGTCCCTGGCCGCCGGGAAGGGCCTGGTGTTCGGCAGCGCCGTGGGCGCGGGACCGAAGGGATCGCTGACCGGTTCGTTCGAGGACGCCCACTATCGCGCCATCCTGGCCGACGAGTGCGGCGTGCTGGTCCCCGAGAACGAGCTGAAGTGGTACGTGCTGCGCCCGGCCGAGAAGACCTTCGCCTTCGAGCGCGCCGACCGCATCGCCGCCTTCGCCGCCGAGCACGGCGCGGCCCTGCGCGGCCATACCCTGCTGTGGCACCATCCGCAGTGGTTCCCCGCCTGGCTGAAGGACTACGACTTCGGCTCCAGGCCCGCCGCCCGGGTCGAGGCCATGCTGGCCGAGCACGTCGACCGGGTGTGCGCCCACTATCCTCAGATCTATTCCTGGGATGTGGTCAACGAGACCGTCGATCCCGCCGACGGCGCTCTGCGCCGCACGGTCTTCTCCGACGCCATGGGCGGGGTCGAGCCGGTGCTGGACGCCTCGTTCCACCTGGCCCGCAAGGCCGCGCCCAAGGCCCGCCTCGTCTACAACGACTACATGAGCTGGGAGGCCGGCAACGAGAAGCACCGCCACGGCGTGCTCAAGCTGCTGGAGGGCTTCCGCAAGCGCAACGTCCCGGTCGACGCCCTGGGCATCCAGAGCCACATCGGGGCCGAGAACGCCGACAGCTTCACCGGTTTCGGCAGGCCGCAGGAGAAGGAATGGCGGGCCTTCGTCGATGAGGCGGTCGGCATGGGCTACGACCTGGCGCTCACCGAGTTCGACGTCCACGACAAGGGCCTGCCCGTCGACTTCGCGGCCCGCGACGCTGCGGTGGCGGCCTACGGCAAGGCCTATCTCGACCTGATGCTGAGCTATCGCCAGACCAAGGAGCTCCTGGCCTGGGGCATGGTCGACAAGTACTCGTGGCTGCAGAACCAGTGGCTGCGCCAGGACAAGGCGCCCAAGCGGCCGACCCTCTATGACGACGCCTATGCGCCCAAGCCGCTGCGTGAGGCGGTGGCGCAGGCCCTGCGCGACGCGCCGGCGCGATAGGGGAGGGTGTTGATGATGCTGCGTCTCGCCCTGGCCCTGTCGCTGCTGGCCGGCGCCGCCCAGGCCGCGCCCCTGGCGCCCGGAACGGCCGCCTTCGACGACTTCGTCTACAGCGGCCGGGACCCGACCGACGCGCCGCTGGCCCCCGGCCGCTACGCCAATCCGATCCTCAAGGGCTTCTACCCCGACCCCAGCGTCACGCGGGCGGGCGAGGACTACTACCTGGTCAACTCCACCTTCGCCTGGTTTCCCGGCATCCCGGTGTTCCACAGCAAGGACCTGGTGAACTGGACCCAGATCGGCAACGCCATCGACCGGCCCGGCCAGCTGGACTTCAAGCGGCTGGCGATGTCGCGGGCGGTGTTCGCGCCGGCCATCACCGAGCACGCGGGCGTGTTCTACATCCTCAACACCTGCGTCGACTGCGGCGGGAATTTCCTGGTCACGGCCAGGGATCCCAAGGGGCCATGGTCGGATCCGGTGTGGCTGCCGCAGATCGACGGCATCGACACCTCGCTGTTCTTCGACGACGACGGGCGGGGCTGGATCGTCAACAACGGCCCGCCGGCCGGACCCTCGCGCTACGACGGCCACAGGGCGATCTCGATCCAGGAGTACGATCCCAAGGCCATGACGATGGTCGGGCCGCGCTCGGTGCTGGTCGACGGGGGCGTGGATGCTTCCGCCAGGCCGATCTGGATCGAGGGGCCGCACATCCTGAAGGTCGACGGCCGCTACTACCTGACCGCCGCCGAAGGCGGCACGGCCGAGGGCCATTCGCAGGTGGTGCTGCGGTCCGACAAGGTGACCGGCCCCTACGCGCCCTATGCGGGCAACCCGATCCTGACCCAGCGCGACCTGCCGCGCGACCGCGCCCACCCGATCACCTCGGCCGGCCACGCCGACCTCGTGCGGACCCAGTCGGGCGAGTGGTGGGCGACCTTCCTGGCGGTGCGGCCCTACGGCGACGACACCTACAACACCGGCCGCGAGACCTTCCTGCTGCCGGTGGCGTGGAAGGACGGCTGGCCGGTGATCCTGCCGCCGAAGACGGCCATTCCTCTTAGCGCCGAGCGGCCGAACCTGCCGGCGGGACCGGCGCCGAAGGTTCCGACCACCGGCGCCTTCACCGTGCGCGAGACCTTCGACGGCCAGGCCCTGGGGCTGGACTGGATGACCATGCGCATTCCCGCCGGGCGGTGGTGGGACCTGAAGGACGGCGCACTGGTGCTGAAGGCGCGTCCCGATCGCCTGGGCGGGTTCGAGCAGCCGTCGATCTGGGCGCGCCGCCAGCAGCACCTCGACGCCAGCGCCGAGACCACGGTGCGCTTCGCGCCGAAGGGCGGGGGCGACCGGGCCGGGATCGTGGCGCTGCAGAACGACGCCTTCTTCTACGCCCTGACGGTCGCGGGCGGCGAGGACGGGCGGTCCGAGGTGCGGTTGGAGAAGCGGGCGGGCGACAAGGATCCCGTCGACGGCGTGGTCGTGGCCCGCGCATCGCTGGCGGGGAGCGCCGGCGGTCCAGTCAGGCTGAAGATCACCGCGAGGGGCGGGCGCTACGACTTCGCCTATGCGGGCGACGACGGCGCCTGGAAGAGCCTGGCCGCCGACCAGGACGGGACCATCCTGTCGACCAAGGTCGCCGGCGGGTTCGTCGGGACGATGCTGGGCCTTTACGCCCGGGCGGACGCGCGGTGAGGGGCCGGCGCCCCTGACTGTCGGTATTTCCTGGCGGTCGCCGCGCGCGCCTTCAGGCGGCCAGCGTGAAGCGCGCGAGGATCGGCCACAGCTGAACGGCGACCGCGAGGCCCAGCGAGCCGATCACCACCCAGCCGACGAAGAGCGCGAACATCGGATGGCGCTGCCACCAATGCGCCCCGCTCAATGAGCCGCCAGTAGCCCTGGCCATGACGATTCCTTCCCGACGCGAGAAGAACGGTCCAAGTAGAAAATGGCCGTTCTTCTTCTGGCTGACCACGAGCCCTCGGATTTTAGTGTGCTCTCGTCCAACCGAATGTCTATTCTGACATTTCGTCGCATAGATAACACGAGTCGCCCAAACATGCGCACCGCTCTCATCGCCCTGGGGTTGTCCGTCGCCCTGGCCGCTCCGGCCCTGGCCCAGACCGCGCCGACCCCGGCGCCGGCCCCTGACGTCACGGCCAATCCGGCCGCCGAAAACCTGGCCAAGTCGACCGCCTGGATGGCCGCCAACGCCAAGCAGCCGGGCGTGATCACCCTGCCGTCGGGCCTGCAGTACAAGGTCACGACCTCGGGTGCGAAGGACGCTCCCTCGCCGAAGCCGGGCGAGATCATCAAGGTCCACTACGAGGGCAAGCTGGTCGACGGCAAGGTGTTCGACAGCTCGTTCGCGCGCGGCCAGCCGCTGATCGCGCCGCTGGGCGGCCTGGTGCCGGCCTGGATGGAGGCCCTGCCGAAAATGAAGGTGGGCGACGAATGGACGCTGTTCGTGCCGCCGTCGCTCGGCTACGGCGAACGCGCCGCCGGCGAGATCCCACCCAACAGCGTGATGATCTTCCGGATCAAGCTGATCGACATGATGACGCTGGACTAGGACCCGCCTGACGGCGGGCCCCCTCCGACCCTTCGGGCCACCTCCCCCAGAGGGGGGAGGATCTTGGCGCTCGGATGCTCCCCCTCTGGGGGAGCTGTCGCGGAACGACTGAGGGGGCCTTCGGCCCTCTACTTCCGGCTCTTCATCAGCGGCTGGATCTTCGTGCCGAAGTCGTCGATGCCCTGGACGAAGTCGTCGAAGGTCAGCAGCACGCCGCCGGTGCCGGGAACCTCGGCGATCTCGTCGAGCATGCGGGCGATGCTCTCGTAGCTGCCCACCAGCGTGCCCATGTTGAGGTTCACCGCCGATTCCGGCGCGGCCAGCTGGGCGGTGTTGGTGGTGGCGCCCGCCGCGGCGTTGGGCGCGGCCTGGTTGGTCAGCCAGGCCAGGGCCTGCTGGTCGGCGCCGTCGCGATAGAGCCGCCATTTGGCCAGCGCCTTCTCGTCGGTCTCGTCGGCGATCACCATGAACAGGATGAACGAGGCGACGTCGCGGCCGGTCTTGGCGGCGGCCGCCTCCAGCCGCTTGTTGACCGAGGCGAAGGCGGTCGGGGTGTTGGTCCCCTTGCCCAGGGCGAAGCTGTAGTCGGCGTACTGCGCCGTGAAGGCCAGGCCCTCGTCGGACGAGCCGGCGCAGATCAGCTTGGTCTCCTTCGGGTGCGGGCTGACCCGGCAGTCGTCCATGGTGAAGTACTTGCCCTTGAAGTCGGACACGCCGGTCTCCAGCAGGTCCTTCAGCACGGTCGCGTATTCGGCCAGGTAGTTGTAGCGGTCGGTGTAGTGCTGCTCGCCCGGCCACAGGCCCATCTGGCTGTACTCGGCCTTCTGCCAGCCGGTCACCAGGTTGATGCCGAAGCGGCCCGGGGCGATGGAGTCGATGGTCGAGGCCATGCGCGCCACGATCGCCGGCGGGATGGTCAGGGTGGCGACCGTGGCGAAGACCTTGATCTTCTCGGTGACGGCCGCCAGGCCCGCCATCAGGGTGAAGCTCTCGAGATTGTGCTCCCAGAACTCGGTCTTGCCGCCGAAGCCCCGCAGCTTGATCATCGAGAGCGCGAAGTCGAGGCCGTAGCTCTCGGCCTTCTGGACGATGGTCTTGTTGAGCTCGAAGCTCGGCATGTACTGCGGCGAGGTCTCGGAGATGAGCCAGCCATTATTGCCGATGGGGATGAAGACGCCGACCTGCATGGTGTTAGTGCCCCTTTGAAGAATGATCCGGCGTCGCCGGGAAGATGCTCCCCCTCTGGGGGGAGCTGTCGCGGAGCGATTGAGAGGGTCTGGCGCTGGCCCCCTCCGGCCCTTCGGGCCGCCTCCCCCAGAGGGGGAGGATCTGTTGCGATGATCCCGCTCATCCATCCCCCTCCAGGAAAGCCACAAGCGAGGCGTTGAAACCCTCCGGATCGGTCACGCTCGAGGCGTGGCCGCCCCAGGGCAGCACGTCGAGCACTGCGTTCGGCAGGCGCTGGGCCAGGCGATGGGCGCAGGTGACGGGAACCAGCATGTCGTCGGCGGTGGCGCTGACCAGCACCGTGTGGGTGATCCGCGGCAGTTGCTCGTCGACGTCGAAGGCCAGCAGGGCGCCGATGCGGGCCAGCATCACCGTCTTGGGCGGAAAGCCGGCCACGTGGTGCGGCTCCTCGGCGGCCAGGCGGTCGCTGTGCTCGGAAATCCAGGTCGCCGGATAGAGGAACAGGGCCTGGGCGTGGACGTAGGCCGCTGGGCCGCTGTCGTTCAGCAGGTGCAGGCGGGTGTCGAAGCAGCGCCTGATGTGCGGATCGGGCCGCGACCAGCCGTTGACGACCGCCAGCTTGCCGAGGCGATCCGGGTGGGCCAGCGCCAGGGCCAGGCCGGCGTTGCCGCCGGCCGCGTGGCCGACGACGTGGGCCTTGGCGATCCCCAGGGCGTCCATGACCTTGACCATGTCGTCGGCCATGTCGGCGACGGCGTAGGGCTTGTCGGTCGGCAGTTCGCGCACGCTTCGCCCCGTGCCGCGATGGTCGTACAGCACGACCGGCCAGCGGGCGGTCAGGGCCGCCATCTGCGGGCCCCAGAAGGATCCGGAACCGCCCAGGCCCGACGACATCAGCACGACCTCGCGGCCCGCGATGGGACCGCCGTGGAGTTCGTAGTGGATGCCGTCGACGGTTCCGGAGGTCACGGCGTGCGTCACTTCTTGCCGATGTGGGCGACGGTGGCGATCTCGACCAGGAAGTCGGGCTTCACCAGGCCGCACTGGATGCAGTAGCGGGCCGGCTTGTCGCCCGGGAAGTACTCGGCATAGACCTTGTTGATGGTCTGGTAGTTGGCCCAGTCGGTCAGGAAGATGTGGTTCATGGTCACGTCGTCCATCGTGCCGCCGGCCGTCTCGATCACCGACTTGATGGTCTCCAGCACCTGCCGCGTCTGGCCCTCGGCGTCGCCCACATGGGCGACGTTGTTGTCCTTGTCGAAGGCCAGGGTGCCCGAGACGTAGACCACGCCATCGGCCAGGGTCCCCGGCGAGAACGGCGCGATCGGCGTGCCCGTGCCGGGCGGGGTGATGACGGTCTTGGGCATCGTATTCTTCCTTCTGCGGAAAGGTGGTGCGTCCTTCGAGGTCCGCTGCGCGGACGCCTCAGGATGAGGAATTCCATGCAGTGATGTCCTCATCCTGAGGTGCGCGCCGCGCGCGCCTCGAAGGACGCACTGCGGTTCACTTCGGCGCCAGCTGTCCGAACGCCCCCTTGAAGTCGGCCACGGTCGACACCCAGCCGAAGAAGGTCTCGATGTTGTAGAGCGCGGCCTTCTGGACGAAGTCCGGGCCGGCCTGGTGCGTGGCGTCCTCCAGGACGGTCCCGAAATATTCGAGGAAGAAGCCGTCGCGCAGGGTCGACTCCACGCAGACGTTGGTGGCGATGCCGACGAAGACCAGGTTCTTGATGTTCCGGCTGCGCAGCACGCTGTCGAGCTGGCTGTTGAAGAAGCCGGAATAGCGGGTCTTGTGCAGCTGGATGTCGCCGGGCTCGGGTTTCAACTCGTCGACCAGCTCGTAGTCCCACTGGCCGCGGGCCAGCAGCTTGCCCTCCAGCTCGGGCCGGGCGCGCATGGTCTTCAGGGCGTTGGACTTCCACCAGTTGGGCGAGCCGGGGCCGCCAGCCTCCACGTATTGGTCGTCCCAGCCGTTCTGGAAGTAGATCACCTGCATGCCGGCCGCGCGGGCGGTCTCGAGCACGCCCTTGATCTGCTGGATGCAGGCGGCCGCGCCGCTGATGTCGAAGCCTGCCAGATCCAGATAGCCGCCGGGCGAGGCGTAGGCGTTCTGCATGTCGATGACGATGACGGCCGTGCGCTCGGGCGCCAGCGGGATCGGCTCGGGCCGCGCCGGCAGCATGACGGAGTCATCGGCAGCAATCATGACGCTCTCTTCCCTCGGGCGCGGCTCTGGCGGCCGCATCCCTGGGCGTCATGGAAGATCAATCTACGCGGCGAGGCAATACGATCGATCCGACGGCGCCCCAGGATGGGTGCTGAGCGGATCGACCATCACGAGGAGCCGGCGAACGGCGGTCAAGCGCCGGGCCGGCCCCTGGCGCGGGCGCGCGCGGCTGCCCGTTCAGGCGTCGGCGGCGGGGGCGTCTTCGCCCAAAGCTTGGGCGCCGGCCGGGCGGACCGTCAGCGTGCAGACCAGGCCCGTGGGCAGGTAGTCGAACTGGGCCTCGCCCTTCAGTTCGTTCTTCAGGCTGGCTGCGATCAGGCGCGAGCCGAAGCCCTTGCGGCTGGGCGGACCCTTCAGCTTGGGGCCGCCGCTCTCGACCCAGCGCAGGGCCAGGCGCTGCGGGTCGAGCGGATCGCGCCGCCAGGTGACCTCGACCCGGCCGGCGGGCGTGGACAGGCCGCCGTACTTGGAGGCGTTGGTGGCCAGCTCGTGGAACACCATCGACATGGCCAGGGCGGCGCTGGGCGGCAGGGCGGCCGAGGGGCCCTCGATGCGGGCGCGGTCGCCGTAGGGCTCCAGGGTCTGGCGCAGCAGGTCGGCCAGGTCGGCGCTCTCCCACACGGTGCGGGTCAGGAGGTCGTGGGCGCGGGCCAGGGCGTAGAGCCGCTCGTTGAAGGCGTCGAAACCGGGCGCCGGCTCGCCCTTGCCCAGGCTCTGCAGGGCCAGTGACTGGACCGTGGCCAGGGTGTTCTTCACCCGGTGGTTCAGCTCGTTGATCATCAGCTGCTGGCGGCCTTGCGCGCGCTTTTCCTCGGCCTCGCGGGCGCGCAGCTGGCTGGAGGCGGCGTGAAGGGCCTCGCGCACCTCGCCGATCTCGCGCAGGCCGCCGGTGGTCTGGGCCGGCATCTCGCCGCCCGAGGCCATGATCCGGGCGTCGGCCACCAGCGCGCGGACCTCGCCGGAGATGCCGCGCGAGAACAGTAGGGCCGCGCCGGCGCCGATGGCCAGCAGCGCCAGGCCCGCCACCACCAGCAGGGCCAGGGACGAGAGGTTGGCGCGCTCGAGCTCGGTGCGCGGCACGCCGACGATGAAGCTCCAGCCGTAGGTCGGCGAGCGGCTGAACGCCGACAGGGTGGGGGTGCCGTCCAGCGTATAGGTCTCCAGAACGCCGTCGTTGTCCTTCGACATCGCCTCGAGCATCGGCTTGCTGGCCGAGCGGCCCAGCATCTTCTCCTGATCGCGCGAGCGGGCCACCAGGCGGGCGTTGCGGTCGACGATGCTGGCGGTCCAGCTCTGCGGCACGCCTTGGGCGGCGAACAGCGGGGCGAAGGCGGCGGGCGTCTGGATGTAGGCCAGGTCGTAGAGCTGGCCGTCGACGATCACCGGCATGTCGATGGCCACGATCGGCTGGCCCGCGACCTTGCCCTGGGTGAGGTTCGACACCGTGGTGCGGCCCGAACGGACGGCCGCCCAGCGCTCCGGCGGCAGGCCGGCGGTGCGCGGCGGCGCCTGGCCGGGCGGCAGGCGGGTGTTGATCACCTGGCCCCGGGGCGAGATCAGTACGATCCAGGCGTCCTTGGTGCGCACGGCGGCGCGGGCCTGGCGCTCGAAGCTGTCGAGGTCGCCGGCGGCCAGGGCGGGCGAGACGGCCAGGGCCTGCAGGGTGCTCTGGCCCAGGGCCAGCTGGCGGTCGACGGCTAGGCCCAGGGCCCGGGTGGTGGCGATCAGCTGCTGTTCGTAGCGACCCTGGCTCTGGCCGTACTCGGCGCGGGCCAGCAGGGCCATGAAGACGATGGCCGGGGCGACCAGGCACAGCGCCATGACCAGCAGCCGCCTTCGGACGGTGGGCGGTCCCGCGGCGGCTGAGGCGGCGTCGACCTGGGTCATGTCTCTGGCCAAACGCTGCCGGCTCCAAATTCGAAGTCGCAAGAGGAAAGGGCGCGCCGGTGGGCTGGTCAAGCTCCCCGCGACATCCCGTCGCGGGGGTGCAAGGCTTCTTTATGGCGGCGGCGCGGTCGAGGCGCGCAGCGCCAGTTCGAACGGCAGCAGGTGGTCGGCGCGCGACAGCTTGCCGTCCTTGGCGGCCGCGGCCACCAGCAGGTCGACAGCCTGGGCGGCCATTTCGGCCACCGGCTGGCGCACGGTGGTCAGCGGCGGCAGCGACAGGCGGACGCTGGGCGTGTCGTCGAAGGTGGCCAGCGACAGTTCGCCGGGCACGGCGATGCCCAGCCGGCGGGCCACGTGCAGCACGGCCAGGGCCGTCTCGTCGTTGCCGGCCAGGATGGCGGTGGGGCGATCGGCGCGCGACAGCAGGGCCTCGGCCGCGACCTCGCCGCCCTCGAAGGTGAAGTCGCCGGGAACCAGCAGGGTCTCGTCGACGGCCAGGCCGGCGGCGGCCAGGGCCTGGCGATAGCCGTCCTCGCGGGCGCGGCTGGCCAGGAAGCGGGCGCTGCCGGTGACGAAGCCGATGCGGCGGTGGCCCAGCCCGACCAGGTGCTCGGCCAGGCGCAGGGCGGCGGCCTGGTCGTCCATCCGCACCCGGGCGCCGGGGCCGGCCTGGGCCGAGCCCAGGCGCACGAACGGGATCTGGGCCTTCTTCAGCGCGGCCAGCACCGCCGGGTCCTCGCAGTTGGGCGGGGTCAGGATCACGCCGTCGGGGCGAAGGGACGACAGTACGTGCTGCACGCGCCGGGGCAGCTGGTCGCTCTCCAGGTCGATCAGCTCGCACAGCAGGTGATAGCCGTGGACGTCGCAGCGGAGCATGGCCCCGTACTGCATGCGGTCGATCCAGTTGTTGCCCCGGTCGCTGCGCCAGTTCTCCAGGGTCAGCTTGCGGTCGTTGAAGGCGACGATCAGGAACGAGCGCGAGCCACCCAGCCGGCGGGCGGCGATGTTGGGGGCGTAGCCCAGCTGGTCGATGGCCGCCTGCACCCGCTCGCGCAGCTGCGGCGTGACCGTCGGCTCGTTGTTGACCACGCGCGACACGGTCTTGACCGAGACCCGGGCCTTTTCGGCGACATGGACGATGGTGACGTTGCGCATCGGGCTCCCGTCGCCAGCTTTCGGCACGGTGTTAGCGATAGCGCGGCCATGGCGGCCGAGTCGAGCCGGTTCCTTCGAGGCGGCCTCAGTAAACGCTGTCGACACATCAAGTAAGACATCGTTGTCAAAGATTTCGCGTTTTCTAAATTTCGGCAAAATCGCTTGTAGAGAAAAGGCTTGCGGCCGATTTGTCCTCAAGTGGACAAATATAAGCGTGTTGACAGCAAGTAAGACAACGTTGTCTCGTATCGGTGTGAGGCGGTCGCGAGCAGACGACCCCGCGAGCGGGAGGCCAGATCCATGCCTGAAGGGCATGGCCCGGGAGCCCCGCGCGCTCCGTCGGCCAGCCGCCGCCTCGAAGCCCTACGCTGCTCCCGTGGCGTGTTCGGGCGCGGCGGCCTCTTTCCCCTTGGCCGTCGCGCCCCTTTTTCGATCGAGGTCGCCCGTGACGCCGTTCCGTCTTTCCGCCCTGGCCCTGCTGGCCGCCACCAGCCTGACGAGCGTCGCGGGCGCGCAGGTTCTGACGCCGGCGGGCAAGGCCGCGGCGAACGTCGCCGCCTGGCCGGCGGTCAAGAGCCCGGCGGCCCTGACCGACGCGGCGACCGAAGCGAAGATCACCGCGCTGATCGCCAAGATGTCGGTGCGCGAGAAGGTCGGCCAGACGATCCAGGCCGACATCGGTTCGATCCGTCCCGAGCAACTGCGCGAATATCCGCTGGGCTCGATCCTGGCTGGGGGCAGCTCGGGCCCGAACGGCAACGACAAGGCCGGCCCGAAAGAGTGGGCGGAGTTCGTCGACCTGTTCCGCGCCGTGTCGCTGGAGACCCGCGACGGCCACGTGCCGATCCCGCTGATGTTCGGCATCGACGCCGTGCACGGCCATAACAACGTGGTGGGCGCCACGCTCTTTCCGCACAATGTCGGCCTGGGCGCGGCCCGCGATCCCGACCTGATCGAGCGCATCGGCAAGGCCACCGCCGAAGAAGTGGCCGTGGCCGGCGGCGACTGGACCTTCGGCCCGACCGTGGCCGTGCCGCGCGACGACCGCTGGGGCCGCTCGTATGAGGGCTATGGCGAGGATCCCGAGATCGTCAGAAGCTACGCCGGCCGCATGACGCTGGGCCTGCAGGGCAAGCTGGTCGCCGGCAAGACGCTGGAGGCCGGCCGCATCGCCGGCAGCGCCAAGCACTTCCTGGCCGACGGCGGCACGCTGAACGGCAAGGACCAGGGCGACGCGGCCGACAGCGAGGCCGATCTGGTCCGCCTGCACGCCCAAGGCTATCCGCCCAGCATCGAGGCGGGGATCCTGACGGTGATGGCCTCGTTCTCCAGCTGGAACGGCGTCAAGCACACCGGCAACAAGACCCTGCTGAACGACGTGCTGAAGGACCGCATGGGCTTTTCCGGCTTCGTGGTCGGCGACTGGAACGCCCACGGCCAGGTCGACGGCTGCTCGAACGTCTCGTGCCCGCAGGCCCTGAACGCCGGCCTCGACATGTATATGGCCCCCGACAGCTGGCAGGGCCTGTTCGACAACACGCTCAAGCAGGTCGAGAGCGGCGAGATCCCCATGGCGCGCCTGGACGACGCCGTGCGCCGCATCCTGCGGGTCAAGGTCAAGTCGGGCCTGTTCGAGCGCGTCGCCCCGCCGGTGCAGGGCCGCTACGAGCGCGTCGGCGCCCCCGACCATCGCGCCCTGGCCCGCGAGGCGGTGGCCAAGTCTCTGGTGCTGATCAAGAACGACGGCGTGCTGCCGATCAAGGCCGGGGCGAAGGTGCTGGTGGCCGGCGACGCCGACGACATCGGCAAGGCGGCCGGCGGCTGGACCCTGTCTTGGCAGGGCACGGGCAACACCAACGCCGACTTCCCCGGCGCCCAGTCGATCTGGAGCGGCCTGAAGGACGCGGTCGAGGCCTCGGGCGGCAAGGCGATCCTCTCGAAGGACGGCGCCTTCACCGACAAGCCCGACGTGGCGGTGGTGGTGTTCGGCGAGACGCCCTACGCCGAGTTCCAGGGCGACCTGCAGCACCTGGAATACCAGCCTGGAGACAAGACCGACCTGGCCCTGCTCAAGAAGCTCAAGGCTCAAGGCGTGCCGGTGGTGGCGGTGTTCCTGTCGGGGCGTCCGCTATGGGTGAACCCCGAGATCAACGCCTCGGACGCCTTCGTCGCCGCCTGGCTGCCGGGTTCGGAAGGCGGCGGGATCGCCGACGTGCTGGTGGCCGGCAAGGACGGGAAAGCCAAGCGCGACTTCACCGGCAAGCTGTCGTTCAGCTGGCCCAGGCGCGCCGACCAGGGCCCGCTGAACCATGGCGACAAGGGCTATGACCCGCAGTTCGCCTACGGCTACGGCCTGTCCTACGCCAAGCCCGGCAAGGTGGCGAAGCTGGGCGAGGTGTCGGGCGTGTCCGGCGCCGGCGTCAATGTCGACAAGTACTTCGTGGCCGGTCGCACGCCGGCGCCGTGGCTGCTGTCGACCGCTGGCGGGGTGAAGCTGACCGCCATCGACGCCGCCGCCCAGGAGGACGCCCGCCTGGCGACCTGGACCGGCCCCGGCGCGCTGCTCGTCAATGGTCCGCCCGCCGACCTGACCCGCCAGACCACCGGCGACCTGTCGATCGCCTTCACCTACCGCGTCGACGAGAAGGCGACCGGGCCGGTGGGCTTCTCGGTCTCGTGCGGCGAGGGCTGCGCCGGGGGCGTGGACGTGACGAAGATCTTCGCCGACGCGCCCGTGGGCGAGTGGCGCAAGACCCAGATCAAGCTGTCGTGCCTGAAGGCCGCCGGCGCCGACATGAGCCGCATCTCCTCGCCGGTGGTGCTGTCGGCCCAGGCCGGCTTCAAGCTGGCCTTCCGCGAGATCCGCCTGGAGCCGACCGACGCCCACGTGACCTGTCCGGGGCAGTAGGGGCGGCGTCAGCCCATCCCATCTCCCGTCATTCCCGCCCTTGGGTGGGAATGACGGGAACAGGAGGAGGGCTATGTCAGCCGGCCTGTCCGCCCAGCCGCTCCAGCAGCGCGTCGCGGTACGTCCGGCTGGTCACCACCTCGTCGCCGCCGGCCATGGCCAGCCGCCAGGAGCCGTCCGACAGCGGCCGGGCCTCGCGCACGTGGGCCAGGTTGACCAGACTGGAGCGATGGGCGCGAGCGAAGAGGCGGGGGTCGAGCCGCGCTTCCAGGCTCTGCAGCGTGGCGCGCAGCAGGCCCTCGCGCCCTGCCCAGTGGACGACGACGTAGTTGTCGGCCGCGCCGAACCATTCGACCGCCGACAGCTCGACCGGGATGCGGCGCGCGCCCGACATCACCATCAGCCGCTCGCCCTGGGGCGCGGGGGCCACCGCGCGGGCCTCGGCGAGGGCGGCTTCCAGCAGGGCGTTGCGGTCGCGGGCCTCGCGGGCGCGGCGGTGGTGGGCCGCGGCGAGGCCGACCGCGACGACGGCCGAGTAGAGCAGCAGGCAGACCGGCGTGCGGTCCAGCACGCGCGCGGCCAGGTCGCCGCCGTCGCCGATGAAGGCCCGGTCGATCAGGCTGGCGGCGAGGGCCTCCAGCGGCACGACGGCGACGCCGGCCGCGAAGCTGGCGGCGATCCCGCGCCCGCCGGCCCCGAACCGACGCAGCAGCAGCCAGACCACTCCCGCCGCCGGCAGCCACGCGGCGTAGATCGCGCCTTGCCACAGCAGGGACGCGGCCACCGAGAGGGTCTGGCCGCGCCCCGCCGCCAGCCGGCGGGCGAACCAGGCGGCGCTGACGCTGGTGACCGTCCAGCTGTAGGCGGTGAAGGCCCAGACCCAGGCGCTGGTCGGCGCGGCCTTCAGGCGGGCGACCAGGCGCGCCGCCGGCGTCGGAGGACCAGCACGGCGATCCAGATCATGGCCATCGGTTGGAAAAGGAAGGTCGGCCAGAGCTGGCTCCATGGGGCGGGCAGGGCAGTGAGGAAGTTGCCCGAGAAGGCGCTGAGCACCGCGCCGTAGGCCCCCAGCATCTTCATCAGATGCTCGTAGGTCCAGAGGTCGGGCGTGAACGGCCAGTCGGCGGGCCGCGAGAACCGCCAGAGATCCCAGCCGCCGACCAGGAACGCGCCCCAGACCAGGGCGATGGCCGGCGCGCGCGGCGCATCGCTGTCGCCGCTCAGGAGCAGGACCAGCACCCAGGCGCCGATGGCGACGACGGCGAGGGTGACGGCCCAGTCCAGCGGCCTGGCCCGCTGGCCCGGATCCAGGTCGGGGCGCTTGCGGCGCAGCACCCGCACGCCCGAGAACAGGCCAAGGCTGGCCGTCGCCGACAGGGCGGTGAAGTAGGCGTTGAAGTGCAGCGCCGTCATCACCCAGGCCGCCGCCAGCATCACGCCCATCAGGCCGACGAACAGACGTCCCGACAGCCGGTGCAGGCGCGAGCCCTTGCGGCTGAGGATGGGCGCCAGGCCGGCCGCGACGGCGGCGAGGCCACAGGCGATATGCAGGCAGAGGGTGGGGGCGAAGAGCGTTTCCATGACCGCCGTGGTGGACGGACGGACGCGGCGGCGACAGCGGTCTGGGGCGAGCGGCGGCGAGGCGGGGTGAACAGTTCTAGCCCGCGAAGTTCGCGGACAGCATCCGTCGTATCTCGTTCGCCTGGCGCGGCCGCCCCAGGATTTCCAGACTATTCGCCAGAGCCGGCGGCAGGTTGCTCTTGGTCATTATGTGGTGCACCGCTTCCGCAGGGGTGGACCCGACCGGAGCGCTCAGAGCCCGTGCCAGGTGTGCGTCGTAGTCCTCGGCGAACAGCGAACG
Organism: Caulobacter flavus; assembly: GCF_003722335.1. Lineage (GTDB taxonomy): Bacteria > Pseudomonadota > Alphaproteobacteria > Caulobacterales > Caulobacteraceae > Caulobacter > Caulobacter flavus. The sequence continues at coordinate 273,865 of NZ_CP026100.1, read as the reverse complement.
GGATCCGATGTAGTAGACGGTCTGCAGGTCGGCGATCTTCTCCGTCGAGAGCGCCGCGAGGACCACCGCGTCGGCCGCCTCCGAAAGCCGCCAGATGGCCTCCAGATCGATAGGGTCCATTTGGAAGACGTCCGAGCCCAGGTCGTCGGCCGGCGGTTTGGCGGGGCGATGGGCCTTGATCCACTCCGTCACGATCAGATGTATGTCCGCGTCCCCGAGATGGGCGAGATCGAATTCCTTGCCAAGCGAGCCGGCCATTTGCCGGTGCGCCTTCACGACGTTGATCGCTCGGGTGAGCTGGTTGCTGCTGAGGCCGAACCGGCTGCGAGCCGCGTCCTTGGCCTTCGTGATCGCCTCTCTCGTCCAAGCGTCGAACGGCGGCAGCATGGCGGCGAGCGCGAAGAGATCGGTGCGCGACAGTTCGGTGGTGAAGGTTCCAGTGCGCCGCTCGTCCACAAGCCGATGGCTGCAATGGCGGATCGCGGTCAGGGATCGATCCAGGTCCAGCAGGCTTCCCCGGATCCATTCCAGATTGCAGAGGGCCTTGGTTTCCAGGCTCTTCTGGCCGTCCTGCGTGTGTGCGTAGCGCAGTTGCTGGCCGTCCTCGTCGACGGCGTGAAGGCTGTCGACGAAGATCTTCAGGGCCTGAACGTGGGCGCGAAACGCGGTGTCGCCTACGTTCGCATCGTCGATGAACGCCCAGTGGGACCGGATGTCGTGGTTCTTGGCGTGGGCCTGCCCGAGAACGCCGGCCTCTACAAGGCGGTCGATCACGTACTTGAGCGAGAGCTCGACGGCGTGGCGCGCATTGTAGAGAATCGGCATGGCCAGCGTGTCGCGCTTGGCGTACTGTCGCTTGTCGATGACCGCCGCGGCGAGTTCGAGCGCGGCCTGCATGTAGCCGTCGACATAATCTTCGTCGCTGCTCTGTATGCCGATGCAGGCGTTCCATTCGTGGCCGGGAATGACCTCGAAGAAGGGGTCCGGCGCGGTGGCCGCTGTGTTCTGGGAAGACATGGACTTGAGCCGACGAGTCTGCGGGGAGAGGCCTCGCTATAGCAGAGGTAGAGCTTCGTCCACGCGATGACGTCACGCGGTTCAGGCCGCCAGCGTCTCCAGCGCCGCGATCAGTTCGGCGAAGGCCTCGGGCGGGGCTTCGCCCTGGTCGATCAGCAGGTCGTCGAGGTCGCGGGCCAGGTCGGTGATCGCCCTGTAGCCGAAGACCCCCGCCGCGCCGGCCAGGCGGTGGACGATGTAGTGCTTGTCCTTGGTCGAGGTCTCGGCCGCGCGGAGCTTGGCCAGGTCGTCGGCGACGCGGACCAGGAACTTGGCCCGCAGCGGGGCGAGGGGATCGGCGGTGGTCATCGGGCCAGGATCGCGCGCACGTCCTGGGCCAGGGTCATCGGGTCGAACGGCTTGGTGATGACGTCGGCCGCGCCGAAGCCCAGCAGGCGGGCGCGCTCCTCGGCCTGGGCGCGGGCGGTGATGAAGATCACCGGCGCGCCGTCGACGTCGCCTCTTTCGCGAAGCCTGGCCAGCACGGCGGGGCCGTCCATGTCGGGCATCATCACGTCCAGCAGCACCACGTCAGGGCGCCAGGCGTCGCCGTCGAGCATGGCGAAGGCTTCCGCGCCGCCGCCGGCCGAGCGCACTTCGATGCCGGGATCCAGCTCCAGCGAGAAGGTCGCCACCTCGCGGATGTCGGCCTCGTCGTCGACGTACAGGAGCTTCAGGTCGGTCATCTGCGTCTCTTGGAATCGGCGTCGGCGGCGAGCTTGCGCACAGTTCGGGCCAGCTGGTCCAGCGTGGTCTTGGACTTGGTCAGCACCGCGTCGACGGAGGCGGCCAGCGCCTTGTCCTCCAGCGGCTGGGCCGAGAAGACGATCACCGGCACGGGCTCCTCGCCGCCCGCGTGCAGGTCGCCCAGCAGCTCGACGCCGTTGCCGTCGCCCAGGCCCAGGTCGAGGATCACGACGTCGGGCCGCGCCTCGGCCAGGGCCGCGCGGCCGGCGCGCACGCTATCGGCGTGGCGGATGGCGCAGCGTTCCTGCAGGGCGTCGCGGACCACGGCGTGGACGTCGAGGTCGTCCTCGACGTGCAGCACCTCGATGCGGCGGCTGTCGGCGTGGCCGTTGACGGCGCGATGCACGGCGGTGCGCAGGCGGTCCAGGTCGATGGGCTTCTGCAGCCAGTCGACGACGTCCAGCGCCTCGCCCCGGCCCTCGGCGGCCTCGGCCGAGATCACCAGGGCGGGGATGTCGCGGGTGGCGGCGTCGGCGCGCAGGCGGCGCAGCAGGTCCAGGCCGCTGCCGTCGGGCAGGCGCACGTCGGTGACGAAGGCGTCGAAGCCGCCGATCTCGATCACCGCGCTGGCCGAGGCGACGTCGCCGACCGTATGCACCCGCACCCCGGCCTCGCGTAGGGCCTGGGACAGGACCTCGGCGATGTCGGGATCGTCCTCGCACAGCAGCACGCGGGCCGCGCCCTCGCTGGTGTCGATCACGCGGGGGCGGGTCTCGATGGTCGCCAGCTCGAACATGAAGGTCGCGCCCTGGCCGGGCTCGGACTCGAACCACAGCCGTCCGCCGTGGCGCTGGACGATCTCGCGCGAGATGGCCAGGCCCAGGCCCGTGCCGCCCTTGGCGCGGGTGTCGGAGGCGTCGGCCTGGGCGAACTTGGAGAAGATCCGGTCGCGGAAGTTTTCGGGCACGCCGGGGCCATGGTCGCGGACGCAGAAGCGCAGCACGTCGGGACGCGGGGCGGAGACCTTGACCTCGACCACGCCGTCGGCCGGCGAGAACTTGGCGGCGTTGGACAGCAGGTTGGCGGCCACCTGGGCCAGGCGGTCGGCGTCGCCGCGCACCAGCGGCAGGCCGGGCGCGACGTCGAGCTCGAAGGCGACCTGCATCTGCCCGCCCAGGCCGCCCATGCCGTCCACCGCCCGCCGGGCCAGCTCGCCCAGGTCCAGCGGCCGCAGGTCGAACTCCATCTGGCCGGACTCGATCTTCTCGATGTCGAGGATGTCGTTGATCAGCCGCACCAGGCGCTGGCAGTTGGAATGGGCGATGCCCAGCAGGCGCGCGGCGCGCTCGGGCAGGGCCCCGGCCGCGCCGCCGACCAGCAGGCCCAGCGACCCGGCGATCGAGGTCAGCGGCGTGCGCAGTTCGTGGCTGACGGTGGAGACGAACTCGGCCTTCAGCTTCTCGACCCGGCGGCGCTCGGAGATGTCGCGGATCGAGGCGGTGATGCGCTCGCCCTCGGGCAGGCGCACCAGGCCGATCGAGGCCTCGATGGGGAAGGTCGAGCCGTCGGTGCGGCGGCCGGTCAGCTCGCGCAGCACGCCCTTGGAGAGGTCGTCCGCGCCCGACAGCTGGCGGATGAACAGCTCGCCCCGGTCGGGCAGGTCGACGAACTGGGCCAGGGCCTTGCGCAGCAGGGCCTCGCGCTGCAGGCCGAACATCTCCTCGGCCGCCTTGTTGACCGTCTCGATGGTGCCGCTGGGATTGAGGGTGACGATGGCGTCCTGGGCGTTGTCGAGGATGGCGTCGAGGCGCCCGGCCGTCGCCTGGGCGACGACGAACAGCTGCTGGCGGGCGCGGATCTGACGCGACAGCATCAGGAAGGCTGCCAGCAGGAACACCACCAGCACCACGAACAGGGTCTGGGTCAGGCGCTCGGTGCGCTGGGTCATGGCGTCGTTGGCGGCCACCCTGCGGTCCAGCGCGGCCTTGTCGGCGGCCTGGAGTTCGGCGACCACGATGCGGATCTCGTCCATGATCACCTTGCCCTCGCCGCTGGAAACGAGGGCGCGGGCGGCGTCCTCGCCGTCCTCGCGGCGCAGCCGGATGCCTTCCGCCATGGTCGTCTGCTTGCGCTCGGTCAGAGCGACCAGGCGGTCGAAGACCGGGTCGTCGCCGGCGACGACGTCGCCGTCCTGCTGGCGCAGTGCGCGCAGCGAGGCCAGCTGGCTGGGCAGGCGGCGAAGCGCGGCGTCGTAGGGTTCCAGGAACCGCTGCTGGCCGGTGATGACGAAGCCGCGCTGGCCGGTCTCGGCGTCCTGCAGCAGCGAGAACACTGTCTGCAACTGCATGCGCTGCTCGTAGGACTGATTGACCGCCGCGCGCAGCGTCTTGCCGCGGACGAACTCCCGCTGCAGCTCGAAGGTGACGAGAAACAGCAGCAGCGGGGCGACCACCAGCCCGAGGATCACCGAGATCAGCAGGCCGCGCTGTTCGCGGCGCAGGAGGAAGCTGGTCATGGACAGAGGGTTCCTCGGGGCGTTCGAGTCGCCAGCTTAGGGCCGGTCGGCGGCGCGACCAAACGCGGGTTTCCCGCTACCGTTGACTTACCCCGGGTCACGGCGAAAACCATGTTATCCGAGCGGCCGCGCCAGACGGCCCGCAGGGAGATTACGGTTGATGACCCAGGCCGCCGTCGACTTCGCCCGCATGCCCACGCTGGGCGACGTCGCCCGTTATCACGCGCAGGAGCGGCCCGACGCCGTGGCCTTCTCGTTCGAGGGGCGCGAGACCCGGTTCTCCGACCTCGACCGACACACCAACCAGGTGGCGCGGGCCTTGATCGCGCAGGGGCTGAAGCCGGGCGACCGCATCGCCTATGTCGGCAAGAACAGCGACCACTATTTCGAGCTGCTGCTGGGCGCGGCCAAGGCCGGCGTGGTGATGGCCCCGGTCGGCTGGCGCCTGGCCCCGGCCGAGATCGCCTACATCGTCGGCGACACCGAGGCCAGGATGGTGTTCGTCGGCCCCGAGCTGGTCGATCACGTCGGCGAGGTGGCCAGACTGCTGCAGCCGCCGATCCCGCCGGTCGTGGCCATGGAGCCGGGCGGTCCGGCCGACCTGCCGCTGTTTCCGGCCTGGCGCGACGCGCAGAGCGACGCCGATCCGGAGACGCCGCTGAAGTCGTCCGACGTGGTGCTGCAGCTCTACACCTCGGGCACGACCGGCAAGCCCAAGGGCGCGATGCTGACTCACGACAACCTCTTGGCCATGCGCAAGGCCGCCGCCGAGCGCGCCCCGATGGACTGGAACGTCTGGGGCCCCGACGACGTCAGCCTGGTGGCCATGCCCGTGGCCCACATCGGCGGCACCGGCTGGGGCCTCGTGGGCCTGTTCAACGGGGCCAAGGGCGTGGTGGCGCGCGAGTTCGACCCGACCAAGGTGCTGGATTTCATCGAGCACGACCGGGTGTCAAAGATGTTCCTGGTGCCCGCGGCGCTGCAGATCGTCGTGCGCCAGCCCGGGCCCGCCAGATCGACTATTCGCGGCTGAGCTACATCCTCTATGGCGCGGCGCCGATCCCGCTGGACCTGCTGCGCGAGAGCATCGAGGTGTTCGGCTGCGGCTTCGTCCAGCAGTACGGCATGACCGAGACCACCGGCACGGTGGTCTACCTGCCGCCGGAAGACCACGATCCGGCGGGCAACAAGCGCATGCGCTCGGCCGGCCTGCCGATGCCGGGCGTCGAACTGCGCATCCTCGACGAGGCCGGCGGCGTTCTTCCCGCGAACACCGTCGGAGAGATCGCCGTGCGCAGTTCGTCGAACATGGCCGGATACTGGAAGCTGGACGCGGCCACCGCCGCGACCATCGACGCCGACGGCTGGCTGCGCACCGGCGACGCCGGCTATCTGGACGAGGACGGCTATCTGTTCATCCACGACCGGGTGAAGGACATGATCGTCTCCGGCGGCGAGAACATCTATCCGGCCGAGGTGGAGAGCGCCGTCTACGGCCATCCGCACGTGGCCGAGGTGGCGGTGATCGGCGTGCCCGACGACAAGTGGGGCGAGGCGGTCAAGGCGGTGGTCGCGCCCAAGCCCGGCGTCACGCCCGATCCGGAAGACATCATCGCCTTCGCCCGCACGCGGATCGCGCACTTCAAGGCCCCCAAGAGCGTGGATTTCGTCGAGGCCCTGCCGCGCAACGCCTCAGGCAAGATCCTGCGCCGCCAGCTGCGCGAACCCTACTGGGCGGGCCGCGAACGACGGGTGAACTGATGGCCGATCCGCTCTCCCGCGCCGCGGCGCGACTGCTGACGCCCGACGGGGGACCGGCGATCGACTTTTCCGCTCCGCCGGGGGCGCCGGCCCTGATCGGCCCGGACTCGGTGTCGTGGCGTGTGTTCAAGAACCCCGTGTCGCTGTTCGTCGGCGGGATCACGGCGGTGATCCTGGAACTGGCCGAGCCGCGCGTGCGCTCTGGCGTCTGGGACCATTCCAGCTTCAAGGCGCAGCCGCTGAAGCGCCTCAAGCGCACCGGCCTGGCGGCGATGGTCACCGTCTACGGCCCGCGCGAGACGGCCGAGAAGATGATCGCCGGGGTGGTGCGCATGCATGGCCACGTCACCGGCGAGACACCGGCCGGAGTGGCCTACCAGGCCAACGATCCGGCGCTGCTGGACTGGGTGCAGGCCACCGCCAGCTTCGGCTTCATCGAGGCCTATCATGCCTACGCCTGCACGCTGAGCCAGGTCGAGCGCGACGCTGCTTTCGCCGAGGCCGCGCCCGGCGCCCGACTCTATGGCGCGACCGGCGCGCCGACCAGCGAAGGGGCCTGGAAGCGCCAGCTGGCCCTGATGCTGCCCAACCTGGAGCCCTCGGAGATCGTCTTCGAGTTCCTCGACATCATGACGCGCACGCCGCTGCTGCCGGGACCGCTGCGGCTGATCCAGAAGCCGCTGGTGCGGGCGGCGGTCGACATCGTGCCGGTCGAGGTGCGCGCGCGGCTGGGCCTGGGCGAGGCCTGGTCGCTGAACGGGCTCGAGCGGCGCCTGGTGCGCATGGCCGGATCCAGCGCCGACCGCGTGCCGATCAAGGGCGCGCCGGCGGTCGAGGCCACGCGGCGCATGGGCCTGCCGGAGAACTATCTCTATCGCCGGCGGGCGGCGCTGTAGGATCGCACCCAGGCTAGGCGTCCTTGGGGGGAACCGCGAGGAGGAAAGGCCATGAGAAGACTGATCGTCGGGGCGTTTGTCAGCCTGGACGGGGTGATGCAGGCGCCGGGCGGGCCGGAGGAGGACCCGACGGGCGGCTTTCGGTTCGGCGGCTGGCTGGTGCCCTATTCCGACCCCGTGCTCGGCGGGGCGATCATGGCCCAGTTCGAAAAGCCCTTCGACCTGCTGCTGGGCCGCAGGACCTACGAGATCTTCGCCGCCCACTGGCCCTACCAGGATCCGGAGGACCCGATCGCCAAGAGCTTCGGCGCGGCGACCAAGCACGTGGCCACCCGCTATCCCGAGCGCCAGCTTACCTGGGAGAACAGCCGCGTCGTCGGTCCCGACGCCGTCGAGGGCGTGCGGCGGTTGAAGGACGAGGACGGACCCGACCTGCTGACCCAGGGCTCGACCAACCTGCTGCACGCCCTGCTGGCCGCCGACCTGGTCGACGAGATCAACCTGCTGGTCTTCCCGGTGGTGCTGGGCGCGGGCAAGCGTCTGTTCGCGTCCGACGGCGCGCCGGGCGCCTGGACCCTGGCCGGCTCGATCCTCACCGACGCAGGCGTAGTGGCCAACCGCTACGTCCGGGCGGGCGAGGTGGCGACCGGCTCGTTCCTGCTGCCCGACCCCAGCGCGGCGGAATTGAAGCGCCGGGCCGAGTGGGCGGCGGAAGGCTAGGGTCTTGATCAGATCTGGCGGTGCATCGACGTCGAGAAATTCGCTCTTCTGCCGATCGTCATCCCGGAAAGCGCAAAGCGCTTGTCCGGGGCCCAGGAGCCGGCGCATTGCAGCAGCCCTGGGTCCCGGCTCTACGGTCCGCTGCGCGGACCTTGGGCCGGGATGACGAACAAGGGGCCGCAAACAAAGGACGGATCCTGGCCTTGGCTCACGCCACGCTGACCGGCGTCAGCAGGGCCGTGGCCGGATCGCGGCCCTTGCCGGCCGAAGCGATCGTGAAGGCGCCGCGCAGGCGGATGTCGGCCGAGGACGCGCCGACCATCACCTCGATCCTGCCGGCCTCGATCCGCCAGCCGTCCGGGCTCCAGATCGCCAGCTGGGCGGCGGCGAGGGTGAAGGTCACGCGCCTGCGCTCGCCGGGTTTCAGGGTCAGGCGGGCAAAACCGCGCAGTTCCTTGACCGGCCGCGCGACGCTGGCGACCGGGTCGCGGACATAGAGCTGCACCACCTCGTCGGCCTCGACCGCACCGGTGTTGGCCACGGTCAGCGAGACCTTCACCGCGCCGGTCGGGGCGATGCTGTCGCGGTCGAGAGCCAGGTCCGAATAGGCGAAGGCGGCGTAGCTCAGGCCATGGCCGAACGGGAACAGCGGGCCGATGTCGACGTCGTGGTAGCGGACGGTGTCCTTGGCCAGGTCCGGATCGGCCGGGCGACCGGTGGGGACGTGGGCGTAGTAGGTCGGCGACTGGCCAGTGGCGCGCGGGAAGCCGACGGGCAGGCGGCCGCCGGGCGCGGCCTTGCCGAACAGGATCTCGGCCAGGGCCGGGCCGGCCTCGACGCCGAGGAACCATGTCGCCAGCACGGCCGGGGCCTTCTCAAGCACCTCGGGCGCGACCAGGGGCCGGCCGGACGGCAGCAGCACGACCACCGGCTTGCCGGTCGCCAGCACCGCGCGGGCCAGGGCGCCCTGGGCGCCGGGCAGGGACAGATCCGAGCGGCTGCGCGACTCGCCGCTGTGGTCGAAGTCCTCGCCGACCATCAGCAGGACGAGGTCGGCCCCCTTGGCGGCCTCGACGGCGGCCGGGATGCCGCGCTCGTCGTCGCTGCGAGGCGAGGCGCCGGCCACGTGGACGATCTCGGTTCCGGCCGGAGCGGTCGCCTTCAGCGCCGGCAGCAACGGGGCGACGTCGGCGACCTGGCCGCGCGCCTTCCACGAACCGAGCTGCGAGAGGTTGTCGGTCGCCAGGGCGCCGATGACGGCGATCTTCCTGGCGGTCGGCGCGATCGGCAGCAGGCCGCCGTCGTTCTTCAGCAGCACCACGGCCTTGCGCGCCGCTTCGCGGGCGATGGCGCGGTGCTCGGGGCCGACGAACACCGTCTTTTCGCGCTCGGGATCGCCGAAGCGGTAGGGATCGTCGAACAGGCCCAGCCGCATCTTGGCGGTCAGGATCCGGGTCACCGCCTGGTCGAGCAGCGGCAGAAGCGACGGATCGGCCGCGATCGCGGTCTTCAGGTGGGCGGCGTAGACGCCGCTGGCCATGTCCATGTCGACCCCGGCCTTGAGGGCGAGGGCGGCGGCCTGGACCGGGGTCTCGGCGATGCCGTGGTTGATCAGTTCGAGGATGGCGTTCCAGTCGCTGACCACCAGGCCCGGCCAGGTCCACCGGGTCTTCAGCACCCCGCGCACCAGGGCGGCGTTGGCGGTGGTGGGCGCGCCGTTCAGGTCGTTGAAGGCGGTCATCATCGTACTGGAGCCCGCCTTCGCCGCCGCGTAGAAAGGCGGCAGGTAGACCTCGTTCAGCGTGCGGTCCGACAGCTCGGCGCTGTCGTAGTCGCGCCCGCCGGCCGCCGCGCCATAGGCCCCGAAGTGCTTGGCGCAGGCCAGGATCGAGTCCTTGGCGGCGAGACCCTCGCCCTGGAAGCCGCGCACCTGGGCGTCGGCCATGACCGATCCGAGATAGGGATCCTCGCCGGCTCCCTCGACGATGCGGCCCCAGCGCGGGTCGCGGGCGATGTCGACCATCGGCGCGAAGGTCCAGTGCAGGCCGCTGACGGCCGTCTCGACCGCGGCCATGCGGGCCGTCGCCCGCACGATCTCGGGATCGAAGGTCGCGGCCATGGCCAGCGGCACGGGGTAGAGGGTACGGAAGCCGTGCACCACGTCGATGGCGAACAGCAGCGGGATCTTCAGCCGCGACTCCTCGACGGCGGTGCGCTGCAGCTCGCGCAGGAAGGCCGCGCCGGCCACGTGCAGGTACGAACCGACGCCGCCCTTGCGCACCAGCTCCAGAGCGGTCGCGTCGATCTTGGAGTTCAGCGCCTTCTGGCGACCGCCGGCAGGCTGGTGGGTCTGGCCGATCTTCTCGTCCAGGGTCATCTGCCTGAGCAGGGCGCGGACGCGGGCGTCCTGGTCGGCGGCGAGCGCGGGCAGGGCGGGCGTCAGGCCCATCGCGGCCCCGGCGGCCAGCAGCGCGCGGCGGTCGATCAGCGGTCCGTCGGCCATGGCGTCATTCTCCCTTCGATCGTCGCACGCGGTCGTTGGGCACGGAGACCACTATGGTTTGACAACGCTGTCAATAAACTTGGTCGCCACCGGCGCGTGGCGAGCGTTAAAGGCCGCCTTAACCGGCGCGGTCGAGGTTCGGGGCAAACCAGGCGTCGCGGGCGCCGGTCCTTGGAGGGGATGCGATGATCGTCGCCGTGCTGCAGGCCCGGATGAGCTCGACCCGCCTGCCGGGCAAGGTGCTGGCCGACGTCGCCGGCGCGCCCATGATCCTGCGCCAGGTCGAGCGTCTGCGCAGGGCGGCCTCGATCGAGCGACTGATCGCGGCGACCTCGGATCAGGCGAGCGACGATGCCCTGGCCCGGGCGCTGGAGGCGGCGGGCGTCGAGGTGTTCCGCGGCTCGCTGGACGACGTGCTGGGCCGGTTCGCCGGCGCGGTGGCGGGCCTGGAGGAAGACGACCAGATGCTGCGCCTGACGGCCGACTGTCCACTGGCCGATCCGCGGCTGATCGAGGCGCTGATCGCCCGTCATCTGGCCAGCGGCGCCGACTACTCGGCCACCACCCTGCCGCATCGCACCTATCCGATCGGGCTGGACGCCGAGATCCTGAGCGTGGGCCTGTTGCGGCTGATGGCGCGGGAGGCGACCGACCCCTACGAGCGCGAGCACGTCACGCCGTTCGTCTATCGCCGCCCCGAGCGCTTCGTCCTGGACGGCCTGACCCAGGCGGTCGACGAGAGCCAGGTGCGCTGGACCGTCGACCTGCCGTCGGACCTGGCGTTCGTCCGCGCGGTCTACGAGGCGCTCTATCCCGGCAAGCCCGACTTCGGCCCCGAGGACATCCGGGCGCTGGTTCGTGGCCGGCCCGACCTGCGCGCCCTGGGCGACCTGCCCCGGATATAGGCCCCGGATCTAGGCGGCCGGCACGTCCGACAGGTCGAAGCCCTTGGCGATCAGCCGATCGCGCGCGGCCTCGCGGGCGGCGCCGCGCCATTCGCTGGCCAGCAGGCCCAGGCCGATGACGTCCACGGGCTCGCCGCCCTTGACCACGTGGTTGCGGAAGATGGCCTCGCGGGTGAAGCCGAAGCCCTCGTGCAGGCGCCAGACGGCCTTGTTGCTCTCGATGACCTCGCACCAGAGCTTGGCCAACCCCAGCACGCCGAACACGTGCTCGATCACCCAGTATTCGACGAAGCTGCCGACGCCCAGGCCGCGCACGGCCGGGTCGGCCAGGTAGTAGGCCCAGGCGCAGCGGCGGTTCCCAAGGTCGATGTCGGCGAGGTTGGCCAGACCCACCGGGTGGCCGTCCAGCTCGATGATCCAGTAGCGCACGGCCGGATTGGATCCCACGCGCGCGAACCAGGCGGCGTGCTCGCCCTCGGAGATCAGGTGGTCGCTGTACATGTAGGGGGCGACGGCGTCGGAGTTGCGCCACGCCAGCAGCCGGTCCTGGTCCTCGGCCACGAGGGTCCGAAGGGTGACGTTCGGCATGTTGAGGTCGTCCTGACGCTTACTGGCTTACGCGCGGGTAAGTGTCAGGCGAGCGTAGCTCGAGTGTTTCCCAAACGGGGCGAAACCAAGGCAAGGAAGCGATCGGCCGTGCGCTGGGCGCCCAGCCCGTCGCACACGGTCGCGGCGGCGGCCGACATGGCCCGCCAGGCGTCCGGATCGCCGACGAGGGCTGCGAAGGCGCTTCCGAGAGCGTCGATCTCGGCGCTGGCCAGCGCCCGATGGGCGCCCAGGTCCGACAGCGCGTGGGCCGCCTCGCGCTGGTTGTCGGCCAGCACCAGCGACAGGGTCGGCAGACCCAGCACGCAGCGCTCCCAGCTGCTGGAGCCGGCCGCGCCGACGGCGAGGTCGGCCTGGGCCGTCAGGCGGGGCATGTCGCGGCTGTCGACGTGCAGGGTCAGGCGCTGATCGGCGGCGGCCAGGGCGCGAAGGTCCGGCAGGCTGGGCGCCTGGCCGCCGACCACGACGTCGAGGCGGCGCTCGCCCAGCACCGGCAGCAGCGCGCGGATGCTCAAAGCGGTGATCCCGCCGACGTCGGTCAGGCCAAGCGAGACCAGCACCCGCTCGACCCGGCTGGTGGTCGCGCGGCGCGCCAGGGTCTCGTCGCGCAGGGCGGCGAAGGCGGGCGACAGGGCCGCGTGGTTGGGGCCGAGCAGCAGTTGGGCGCGCGGCGGAACCAGGCCGTCGTAGTCGGCGGCCCGGCGCATGACGCCTGCGTCCAGCAGCAGGTCGGCGGCCAGCGGCCGGTCGGCCAGGTCGTCGACCACCAGGGTGGGGCGGCCGTCGGCGATCGCGCGGTGGTCGTTCGCGTCCAGGCCGTAGTGGTCGAAGACGAGGGCGTCGTAGTGGGTCGCCAGGGCCGCGGCGCCCGCGATCAGGTCGGCGTCGGCGAAGGTTCCGGCGCACAGTTCGGGCGAGGCGAAGGTGGCGGCGAGGCCGGCGACGGCGGCCGGTCCGACGAAGGCGCAGGCCGCGCCCCGGGCCTCGAGCGCCCGCGCCAGGTTGAGGCCGCGCATGAAGTGGCCGCCGCCGACGCTGGGGCCGGCATTGACGACGAAGAGGATGCGCGACTGGACCAAGGGCGTCTCCGGACGCCCTGGCCTAGCACGGGGTCCGCTCGCGGGCGAGCGGCGGTCAGGCCTGGGCCTGGTGCTCCACGTGGCCGTCGAGGACTTCGGTGCGCGAGAACACCTCCTCCTGGCCGTCCAGCAGCAGTTCCTCGGCCGCGACGTGGTCGCGCTCGGCCTCTTCCAGCACCTGCCGCAGGGCCTCGACCTCGGTGTCGGCCTCGACGAGCACGCTGCGCAGCGGAGCGTGGCCGTCGCCAAGCCGGATCTCGATGCGCCATTGAGCGGACATGGTCGGGTCTCCCTTCAGCCAGACTGATAACGCAAGCGGCCGTCACAGGTTCGCCCGATGAGGGGCGAGGCGTTGCGTGATCCGCCCCGGTCGGCGAGGTTGCCGGCCGCGATACAGTCGGAAGGGATTCTATGGATCGGCGCGTAGCTTCGCTTGAAGGGATCAGCCGTCGCGGACTGGTGGCCGGGGCGGCGGGCCTGGCCGGGCTGGCGGTGGCCGGCAAGGCGGCGGCGCAAGTCCGGGGCTCGCAGAGGGTCGAGGCGTTGATCGCCCAGATGACCATCGACGAGAAGGCCGGCCAGCTGTCGTGCTACGCCGACATGATCCGCCCGCCGGTGGGCGACATGAACCCGGCCGTGAACCTGCGCAACACCCAGCAGCTGCTGGCCGAGACCCGGGCGGGCAAGATCGGCACGCTGATGAACGGCGTCGGGGTCGAGGGCGCGCTGCTGGCCCAGACCGCGGCGGTGGAGCATTCGCGTCTCGGCATCCCGCTGCTGCTGGCCGCCGACGTCATCCACGGCTTCAAGACTGTCTATCCGATCCCGCTGGCCGAGGCCGCCAGCTTCGACCCGCCGCTGGCCTACCGCACCGCCCGCGCCGCCGCGCAGGAGGCCACGGCCCATGGCCTGCACTGGACCTTCGCGCCGATGGTCGACGTGGCCCGCGACGAGCGCTGGGGCCGGGTGGCCGAGGGCTCGGGCGAGGACGTGTTCCTGGGCGAGGCCCTTGCCCAGGCGCGGGTGCGCGGCTTCCAGGGGCCGGACCTGAAGGCCGCGGACTCGATGCTGGCCTGCGCCAAGCACTTCGCCGCCTACGGCGCGGTGGCCGCGGGCATGGACTACAACACCGTCGAGATCTCCGAGGCCACGCTGCGGGAGGTGCACCTGCCGCCGTTCCAGGCCGCCTTCGAGGCCGGCTGCCTGACCGCCATGTCGGCCTTCAACGACATCAACGGCGTGCCGGCCACGGCCAACAAGCGGCTGCTGACCGACTTGCTGCGCACCGAGTGGGGCTTCAAGGGCGTGGTCATCTCCGACTACACCGCCGATCAGGAACTGGTGGCCCATGGCTACGCCGCCGACGACCGTGACGCCGCGCGCCTGGCGATCCTGGCGGGCGTCGACATCAGCATGCAGAGCGGCCTCTACAGCCGCTACCTGCCCGAACTGGTCAAGAGCGGCGCGGTGCCGATGGCGGTGGTCGACCAGGCCGTGCGCCGGGTGCTGATGCTGAAGGAGGCCATCGGCCTGTTCGAGCAGCCGTTCCGCTCGATCGACCCCAAGGCCCAGGCCGCCCGCACGGCGACGCCGGCCATGCGCGCGCTGAGCCGCGAGGCCGGCGCCCGCTCGATCGTGCTGCTGAAGAACGACGGAAACCTCTTGCCGCTGCCGCGCGCGGGCAAGCGCATCGCGCTGATCGGGCCGTTCGCCGACGACCGTGACAACATCCTGGGGCCGTGGGCCTTCTTCGGCGACAAGAGCCTGGGCGTCGACCTGGCCACCGGCTTCCGTCAGGCCATGGCCGATCCCAACCTGCTGCAGACCGTCAAGGGCAGCGACGTCGAGGCCTCGATCCCCGGGGGGATAGAGGCCGCCGTGGCCGCCGCCAGGGCCGCAAACATCGTCGTGCTGGCGGTGGGCGAGGGCCAGAACATGTCGGGCGAGGCCCAGTCGCGCACCGACATCGGCATCCCCAGGCCGCAGATGATGCTGGCCGAGGCGGTGGCGGCTGTCGGCCGTCCCACCGTCGTGCTGCTGCGCCACGGCCGGGCCCTGGTGCTGGACGGGGCGGTGAAGAACGCCCCGGCGATCCTGGCCACCTGGTTCCTGGGCACCGAGACCGGCCACGCCGTGGCCGACGTGGTGTTCGGCGCGGTGAACCCTTCGGGCCGCCTGCCGGTCAGCTTTCCCTACGAGAGCGGCCAGCAGCCCTACGCCTACAATCACCGCACCACCGGCCGCCCGGCCCCGGCCGACAGCGAGATCCAGGAGTACAAGGCCCGCTGGCGCACGGTGAAGAACGAGGCGCTGTATCCGTTCGGCTATGGCCTGGCCTACACCACCTTCGCGCTGTCGAACCTGAAGCTGTCCTCGCCGACCCTGGGCTGGAACGACAAGCTGCAGGTCAGCGCCCGGGTGACCAACACCGGCAGGCGCGAGGGCGTGCACGTGGTGCAGCTCTACACCCGCGACCGGGTGGCCAGCCGCACCCGGCCGGTGCGCGAGCTCAAGCGCTTCCTGCGGGTCAGCCTGAAGCCGGGCGAGAGCCGCGACGTCGTGTTCGAGCTTGAGCGCGGCAGCCTGACCTTCTTCGGCGAAGGCGACCGCTGGATCGCCGAGCCGGGGGTGTTCGACGTCTGGGTGGCGAGCAGTTCGGTGGACGGGCTGAACGCCCAGTTCACGCTGCTGGGGGCGTGATCTCCAAGAACGATAAACCTGCTTCCCTGGGCCCTGTGCCCAGGGCCCATCGTTCAGCCGCTCAGGCCCTTCGAGTTCGGCCCGGGTTTGAGCGGTCGCCGGCATGGGCCCTCGCCACAGGGGCGAGGGAAGCGGAGTTTTTTGGGCTCGCGAAGGCGCGCGCCTAGACCGCCTCTTCCATCGCTCCGGTAAACAGCCCCCGCACCCAGTCGTTGACATAGCCGTCGATCACCAGGTGCACGCGGTCCTCGGTTCCGTGGTTGGCGACGCTGTGGGGGTCGGTGAGCTTGAGATACCAGGCGCTGCCGGCCTCCATCACCACGCGCTGCCCGTTGAGGCGGAAGTCGACGTCGGGATTGGTGACCACCGGCACGTGGAAACGCACCAGCAGCGAGCCGGCGTCCAGGTCCTCGTCGTGGTGGGTCTTGATGACCGAGCCGGGCGCCAGCTTCATCAGCCGCACGCTGGTGGGCTGGAACGGGAAGGCGGCGATCACCTCGCGGAAATAGGGGCAGGGCGCCAGGAACGGCGTGTCCTCGAACGCCGTGGCGCTGGGATCCGAATAGATCATCATCACCGGGTGCGTGGCCCCGGCCTGGCTGCGCAGGGGGATGACGCTCCAGTCGCCTTCGTAGTTCTGCTTCACGAAGTGGGCGATCCAGTCGGTGGAGGCGGCCAGGGCCGCAAGGTCCGCGCGCAGGCGCGACGGATCGAAGGCGAGCGGCAGCTTCAGACGGTCTGGAAATCCCATTGCCCGAGCCTATTGTGCGGCCCTTCAACCGACAAGGGCCAGGGGCGGGCATGCAACTTCAGGCGGACAGGGCGCCGGATCTCGAGGCGCTCGTGGCGCGGCTGGCCGAGGACGCGGCCGCCTGCGCGATCCTGGCTGGACTGTTCCGCGACGAGGATTTCGCCGCCGAGGCGCAGGCCCTGGCAAAGACCTGGGGCCTGTCGGTTCCGGCCGAGGCGCTGAGCCGGGAACTGGCACGCCGCCGCATGGTCCCGCGCCAGGCCGCGCCGCCGGCCGGCTGGCTGCCGGTCGCGGTCCTGCCCGGCGAGGACGCCGTCGACTGGGCGTTCTTCGGCGCGCGGCGGCTGATGGAACCGTTCTTCGGCGAGAGCGCGCCCAAGGTCTGGTCGCTGCCGTTGAACCGGCTGCTGCGCCTGCGCACCCCGCTGTCGGCCCTGGAGGGACTGGCGGGGCCCGCCCCCGACGGCCTGATCTTCCACATGTCGCGCTGCGGCTCGACCCTGCTTGGCCGGATGCTGGGCGCGCCGGACGGGGCGACCGTGCTGTCCGAGGCCGCGCCGATCGACCACGTGGCGCGAGGCGACCTGCCCTTGGCGCGCAAGGTCATGCTGCTGCGCGGCGTCGTGGCGGCGCTGGGCCGGGCGCGGGGGGCGGGGGACGAGCGATTGTTCCTCAAGCTAGACTGCTGGCACGCCCGCTTCTTCGACCTGTTCAGGCAAGCCTTCCCGAACACGCCGTGGCTGCACCTCTATCGCGCGCCGGCCGAGGTGATGGTCTCGCACGCGCGCTCGCCGGGAATGCAGATGGTTCCGCAGGTGGTGGCGCCGGCGGTGTTCGGCCTGGACGCGCCGGCGGCGCCCGACGCCGGCTATCAGGCCGACGTGCTGGCGGCGATCGGCGAGGCTATGCTGGCGGCGTTCGCGGCCGACGACGCGGGTCTGCTGGTGAACTACGAGGCCCTGCCGGGCGCGGTGGCGACGACGGTGCTGCCGCACTTCGGCTGGGCGCCGACGGAGATCGAGGCGCAGGCGATGGCGGCGGCGGCGCGGACCGACGCCAAGGCGCCCGGGCAGGCGTTCCGGCCGGACGGGGCGGCCAAGCGCGCGGCGGTCGATCCGGCGATCCGCGCGGCCTGCGAGGCCCGGCTGGACGGCCTGCACCAGCGGCTGGAGGCGGCTTCGGCGAGGCGGGTCTGATTGTCAGGGAGAGAAGGGGTGGAAGGGGCGCATCTGGGATTGGGGGGTGATGCGCCCCTTCCGGTCGCGGCGTGTCCGGGGGGATGCCGCCGCGATCAGCCCCGCACCGTCGCGCGGGGATCGGTGAGGGGAGGGCCGGGACCCTCCCCGATAGCTCAGGCCTTCGGGGCGCCGCCGCCGAGGACCTTGTAGAGGGTGACCAGGTTGCTGGCCCGGGCCAGGCGCGCGTTGATCAGGCCCTGCTGGGCCGAATACTGCGTGCGCTGGGCGTCGAGCAGGACGAGCGAGCTGTCCACGCCGCGGTCGTAGCGCAGCTTGGTCAGGCGGGTGGTGTCGGCGGCGGCGGCGGCCAGGCGTTCCTGGGCGGCCAGGCGGTCGCCGATGGTGGCCTGGGTCGCCAGGGCGTCGGCCACTTCGCGGAACGCCGTCTGCACGGCCTTCTCGTAGTTGGCCACGGCGATCTTCTGGCCGGCCTTGGCGCTGTCGAGCCCGGCCTTGTTGGCCCCGCCGGCGAAGATCGGCACGCTGATGCTCGGCGCGAAGCTCCAGGCCTTGGTGCCGCCCTTGAACAGGCCGTCCAGGTCGGCGCTGGCGCTGCCGTACGAGCCGGTCAGGCTGATGCGCGGGAAGAAGGCCGCGCGGGCCGCGCCGATGTTGGCGTTGGCGCCCATCAGCGTGTGCTCGGCCGCCAGCACGTCGGGACGACGGGTCAGCACGTCCGAGGCCACGCCCGCCGGCAGGTCCGGAAGGATCTGGGCGGTGATCAGGCCGCCGGCCGGCAGCAGGTCGGCCGGAACCTCGGTCCCGACCAGCAGGCGCAGGGCGTTCTTGTCGCGCTCGACCTGGGCCGAGTAGGTCGCGACGTCCGATCGGGCGGTCTCGGCCAGGGTCTGCGAGGTGCGCAGGTCCAGCTGCGAGGCCGCGCCGACGTCGAACTGGCGCTGGGCCAGGGCGAGGCTGTCTTCGCGGCTCTTCAGCGTGTCCTTGGCCAGGGCCAGCAGGTCCTGGTCGGCGGCCAGGGTCAGCCAGGCGTTGGCCGTCTCGGCGATCAGGCTGATCTGGGTCGCCCGGGCGGTCTGCTCGGTGGCCAGGTAGCTGTTGAGCGCCTGGTCCTTCAGGCTGCGCACGCGGCCGAAGATGTCGAGCTCGTACGAGGTGACGCCGACGTTGGCGTTGTAGTTCTCGACCTCCAGCGCGCCCGAGCCGCCGATGGCCGAGCCGAAGCCAGAGGCCGCCGTCGGGGTCTCGCTCTTGGTGCCCGACAGCGTGCCGTTGACCGTCGGCAGCAGGGCCGCGCGCTGCATGCGGTAGGTGGCGCGGGCCTGCTCGATGTTGAGCACCGCGACCCGCAGGTCGCGGCTGTTGGCCAGGGCCAGGTCGATGGTCCCCGCCAGGCGGGGATCCTCGAACACCTGCTTCCAGGCGAGGTCGCCAGCCGAAGCCGTCTGGCCGTTGGCCGAAGCCGTGGGCCAGGTCGTGGCGACCGGCAATGCCGGTCGCTCGTACTTCGGGGCCATGGTGCAGGCGGTCAGCGCGCTGGCCGCCAGCAGGGTGAGGGTCAGGTTACGAAGCATCTCAGTGGCTCTCGGCCGGAGCGGCGGGGGCCTCGTCGTGGTGACGGGGCTTGGGCTTGAAGATCCGTTCGACGATCACGAAGAACAGCGGGACGAAGAAGATCGCCAGGATGGTCGCCGACAGCATGCCGCCGATGACGCCCGTGCCGATAGCGTGCTGGCTGCCCGAACCGGCGCCGTTGGAGATCGCGAGCGGCAGAACGCCGAAGACGAAGGCCAGCGAGGTCATGATGATCGGACGCAGACGGATGCGGACGGCTTCCAGCGTGGCTTCCACCAGGTTGCCGGTGCGCTCGAAGATCTCCTTGGCGAACTCGACGATCAGGATGGCGTTCTTGGCCGCCAGGCCCATGGTCGTGAGCAGGCCCACCTGGAAGTAGATGTCGTTGGACAGGCCGCGCAGGGTGGTCGCCAGCAGGGCGCCGACGATGCCGAGCGGGATGACCATGATGACCGACAGCGGGATCGACCAGCTCTCGTAGAGGGCCGCCAGCAGCAGGAACACCACCAGGATCGAGATCGCGTACAGGGCCGGAGCCTGGTTGCCCGCTTCACGTTCCTGGGCCGACAGGCCGGTCCATTCGAAGCCGATGCCGGCCGGCAGCTGGGCGGCGATCTTCTCCATGGCCTTCATCGCGTCGCCCGAGCTCTTGCCCGGGGCCGGAGCGCCCTGGATGTTCATCGACGACAGGCCGTTGTAGCGCTCCAGACGCGGCGAGCCGTAGACCCAGCGGGTCGTGGCGAAGGCCGAGAAGGGCACCATCTGGCCGCTGCTGTTGCGGACGTACCAGCTGTTCAGGTCTTCGGGCTTCATGCGGTAGGGCGCGTCGGCCTGCATGTAGACCTTCTTGACCCGGCCGCGATCGATGAAGTCGTTGACGTACGAGCCGCCCCACGCGGCGCTGAGCGCGGCGTTGATGTCGGCCGTGGTCAGGCCCATCGAGCCGGCCTTGGCCTGGTCGATGTCGATCTTCAGCTGCGGGGTGTCTTCCTGGCCGTTGGGACGCACGCCGACCAGGTTGGGATCCTGGCCAGCCATGCCCAGAACCTGGTTGCGGGCCGCGGTGAGGGCGTCATGGCCCACGCCGCCGATGTCCTGCAGCTGGAAGTCGAAGCCCGACGAGGTGCCCAGTTCCGGCACGGCCGGCGGCACGACGGCGAACACCATCGCATCGCGGATCTGCAGGAACTTGCCCATGGCGCGGCCGGCGACGGCCGGAGCCTTCAGATTGGCGGCCTTGCGTTCGTCGAAGTCCTTCAGGCGGACGAAGGCGAGACCGGCGTTCTGACCGGCGCCGCTGAAGCTGAAGCCCGAGACGGTGAACACCGACTGCACGGCTTCCTTCTCTTCGTCCAGGAAGTGGCTGCGGACCTGGTCGAGGACGCCCAGGGTGCGTTCCTCGGTGGCGCCCGGCGGCAGCTGGACGAGGGTGATCATGATCCCCTGGTCTTCTTCCGGCAGGAAGGCGCTGGGCAGGCGGACGAACAGCAGGCCCATGACCAGGATGATGACGCCGTAGATGGCCATCCAGCGGACACTCCGGCCGAGGATCTTGCGAACCCCGCCCTGGTAGCGGCCCGATACGTCGTTGAAGCTGCGGTTGAACCAGTTGAAGAAGCGGTTGAAGAAGTTGATCACCGCACCGAGCGCGCCCGGATGATCGGTGCGCAGAGCCTCGCCGTGGGCGCGGTCATGCGGCTTCAGCATGGTGGCGCAGAGCGCCGGCGTCAGCACCAGGGCCACCACCACCGACAGCATCATCGCCGAGACGATGGTGATCGAGAACTGGCGGTAGATGACGCCTTGCGAACCGCTGAAGAAGGCCATCGGCACGAACACCGCCGACAGCACCAGGGCGATGCCGATCAGGGCGCCGGTGATTTCGCCCATCGACTTGCGGGTGGCCTCGACGGGGGAGAGGCCCTCTTCGCTCATCACCCGCTCGACGTTCTCGACCACGACGATGGCGTCGTCGACGAGCAGGCCGATGGCCAGCACGAGGCCGAACATGGTCAGGGTGTTGATGGAGTAGCCGAAGGCCGCGAGGATGCCGAAGGTGCCCAGCAGGACGACCGGGACGGCGATGGTCGGGATCAGGGTGGCGCGCCAGTTCTGCAGGAACAGGAACATGACGATGAAGACCAGGATGATGGCTTCCACCAGCGTCTTGATCACTTCGTGGATCGACAGTTCCACGAACGGCGTGGAGTCGTAGGGAACGACGTACTTGTAGCCGGCCGGGAAGGTCTTCTCGAGCGTGGCCATCTGCTCCTTCACCGCCTTGGCGGTGTCGAGGGCGTTGGCGCCCGGGGCCAGGCGGATGGCCAGGCCCGCGGCCGGACGGCCGTTGAACTTCGCGGTAGAGACGTAGCTTTCGGCGCCCAGTTCGACGCGGGCGACGTCGCGCAGGCGGACCAGAGCCCCGCCCGTGCTGTTCTTGACGATGATGTTCTGGAACTCTTCGGGCGTCTGCAGGCGCGACTGGGCCGTGATCGTGGCGTTCAGGCCGGTGCCCGGCAGGTTGGGCGTGCCGCCCAGCTGGCCGGCCGAGACCTGGGCGTTCTGGGCCTGGATGGCCGCCGACACGTCCGAGGGGGTCAGGCTGTAGGACGACAGCTTGTTCGGGTCGAGCCAGATGCGCATGGCGTACTGGGCGCCGAACAGCTGCACTTCGCCGACGCCGTCGACGCGGCTCAGCGGGTCCTGGATGTTGGACGCGATGTAGTCGGCCAGGTCGGTGTTGGTGGTCTTGTCGTTCTCCGAATAGAGGCCGACGACCATCATGAAGTTACGGGCCGACTTGGCGACCGTCAGGCCTTGCTGCTGCACTTCCTGCGGCAGCAGGGCGGTGGCGGTCTGCAGCTTGTTCTGGACCTGCACCTGGGCGATGTCGATGTCGGTGCCGGCCTTGAAGGTCAGGGTGACCGTGGCCGAGCCCGAGCTGTCGCTGGTCGACGACATGTAATCCAGGCCGTCGAGGCCCTTCATCTTCTGTTCGATGACCTGGGTGACGCTGTCCTCGACCGTCTTGGCCGAGGCGCCCGGATAGTTGGCGGAGACCGAGACCTGCGGCAGGGCGATCTCGGGGTACTGGGCGATCGGCAGCGTGCGGATGGCGAGCGCCCCCGCCAGCATGATCACGATCGCGACCACCCATGCGAAGATGGGTCTGTCGATGAAGAAACGGGACAGCATTGTGGGCCGGCCTTAGCGTTGAGCGGTGATGACGGCGGGCTTCACGGGCGCGCCAGGACGGACCTTCTGCAGGCCTTCGACGATGACCTGGTCGCCGACCTTCAGGCCGGAGGTGACCAGCCACTTGTCGCCGACGGTCTGGCCGACGGTGATCGGACGGATCTCGGCCAGGCCCTTGGCGCCGACCACGGTGACCGTGGCGTTGCCCTTCGGGTCGCGGCTGACGCCGGCCTGCGGGATCAGCACGCCGTTGGAGGCCACGCCCTTGCCGAGGGTGGCGCGGACGTACATGCCCGGCAGCAGGGTGCCGTTGGGGTTGTCGAAGGTGGCGCGCAGGCCGAACGAGCCGGTGGTCTGGTCGACGGTCACGTCGGAGAACTCCAGGCGTCCCTGGGTCGGGTAGGTCGAGCCGTCTTCCAGCTTCAGGCTGACCTGGGCCGAACCCGAGCGGCCCAGCTGGCCGCCGGCCAGGTCGCGCTGCAGCTGCAGCAGCTCGGCCGACGACTGGGTCAGGTCGACATAGATCTTGTCGAGGTTCTGGATGGTGGCCAGGGCATTGGTCTGGCTGGCCGTGACCAGAGCGCCCGGGGTGACCGAGCTCTTGCCGATGCGGCCCGAGATCGGAGCGACGACGCGGGTCCAGCCCAGGTTGATGCGGGCGGTGTCGAGCGCGGCCTTCTGGGCGGCGACGTTGGCGGACGCCTGCTGGGCGGCGGCCTGGGCGTCGTCGTTGTCCTGCTTGGAGACGGCGTTGACGGCGACCAGTTCCTTGTAGCGGTCGGCCTTCAGCTTGGCGGCGGTGTAGGTCGCCTGGGCCTGGGCCAGGCCCGCCTGGGCGCTGTTGACGGCCGCCTGGAAGGTCGCCGGCTCGATCTGGTAGAGCGGCTGGCCGGCGCGGACGTAGCCGCCTTCCTGGAACAGGCGCGCCTTGACGATGCCGCCGACCTGCGGACGGACTTCCGAGACCAGATAGGCCGAGGTGCGGCCCTGCAGTTCGCTGGTCAGGGTCACCGGCTCGGTCTTCACGACCACCACGCCCACGGGCGTGGGACCGCCCGCGCCCATGCCGCCCGCGGCTCCGCCCTTGCCTTGCCCGCAGGCGGCGAGGGTGAGCGAGACAGCCGCCAGAAGAACCGCCGAAGCGGCGAGCGGACGTTTGATAGCCATGGATATCCCCGGAGCGACAGGCTGCCGCAAGGAGGGGAGGTCCCCTTGACGACGCGCCTATGATGAACAATTTGAGAATGAACGTTCATTCTCAATTGCGCTGGACATAGGCCCGGGGTAAGGCGAAGTCAACACCCCGTCCTGTCGGCCCAGTTGACCTGACGGAAATGTAATGGAGAACGGGACCGCTCTATGGTCGACGTGAGTTCAAACGCCAAGCCGACGCCCGAGGCGCGGCGGCAACAGATTCTGGATGCGGCCTGCGACGTGGTGCGCCAGGCCGGCTTCCACGGCGCCAGCATGGCCGAGATCGCCAAGGCCGCGGGCCTGAGCGTGGGCCAGATCTATCGCTACTTCGAGAACAAGGAAGCCATGGTCGCGGCGATCGTCGCCCAGGACCTGGCCGAGATGCGCGAGAAGTTCGCCGAGCTGGAAAGCCGGCCGGGCACGCTGCTGGACGCCATGCTCGACCACATCGATGACGCGGTGTGCAAGTGCTACGACCCGCGCCGCGCGCCCCTGGTGCTGGAGGTGATGGCCGAGGCCTCGCGCAATCCCAAGGTCGCCGCCATCGTCCGCGCCGCCGACGACCAGGAACGAGCCCTGGCAAGCCAGATGCTGGAGCGCAGCCGCAAGCCCGAATGGAGCGACGAGGAGTTCGCCGCCCGCACCGAGCTGATCGGCGCGATGTTCGACGGCCTGGTCATCCGCAGCGTCAACCACCCCGAGCAGGACCGCAAGGCGATGGCGCAGGTGATGAAGTCGGTCCTGACCTGTCTTCTGGGGTAAGCGGTTTCCTTCGGAAGTCGCGGCCTCAGGAGATCCAGAGACCCAGGCGGCCGGCGATCGTCCAGCCGCCGTCGGCGGCTCGCCGCAGCAGCACCAGGAAGCCGCCGCCGGCCAGCGGTCTCGCGGTCGAGTCGACATAGGCCAGGGCCTCGTCGCCGTCCGGCGAGACCACCGGCAGGCCGACGGTCTGCAGCCTGACCGCATAGACGCCGCCCCGCAGGCGCGGCCTTTCGTTCTCGTGGGCGAGGCGCAGGCCTCTGGCCTGAGCTTCGCGAAGAAAGCCTGGGCAGTCCGTGGCGCTGGCGGGGCTGGCCGCCACGAAGGCCTGGACCGTCGCCACGGCGGGCGGCGCGATCTCGACGGGGAGGTCGTTCTCGATCGTGAACCAGCGGGAGCGGCCGTCGTCGGGAGCGGTCAGCAGGGCGCCGTCGGGGCCGGTGAACGTCAGCATCCGCGAAGCCGAGGGCGGCGGCCGCAGGGCCGCGCGACCCGGCGCCTCGCCCCGTACCGCTTCGTCGAGCAGGGGCATGGCCGCCGCGCAGGCTGGGCTCTCCCTGGCCGAGGCCAGGGCGGGCAGGCCAAGCGCGATCGTCAGGACGGCGAGAAACCGGATCATCGATCCAGATTACGCGCGTAACGAAAACGCGCCAGTCTCGGCCTACGGCACCAGATAACGCCGCAGCGCCGGCACGGCGACCGCCAGTTCGTCAGTGACGATCTTCGAGAAGTAGTCGGCGCCGTCGCGGCCCAGGTGGGTGTAGTCGAACGACAGCTTGGCCTGGCCCATCGGCTCGACGGCGGCGTTGTTCTGCTGGGCCAGGGCGGGGCTCGCGCCCGGAGCGGCCCCAGGCGCGGCGGGAGCCGCTGGCTGGGCGCTGATGGTGGTGCCGGTCCTGGCGGCGGCCAGCACCTCGGGCGGCGGCGGCATCTGGGCGAAGCGCGTGGCCTCCACCGCGCCCATGGCCTGGACGGCGGCGTAGGACTTGCCGTGCAGGTCCACGAGCGGCGTCTTGGTCTCGGCCGCGACCTTGCGGGTCGCCTCGGCCCATGGGGCGAGGTCGTCGATCAGCTTGCCGTCCTGGAACTGGCGGCGGGTCAGCGGCGTGACCAGCACCGGCTTGCCGCCGGCGGCCCGCACCTCCTCCACGTAGCGCTTGAGGTTGGCCGGGTATTCGGTGGCCAGGTCCGTCGAACGGCCCGGCTTGCCCGGCTGGTCGTTGTGGCCGAACTGGATCAGCACGTAGGTGTCCTGGAAGCCCCCGGCGCCGATCTCCTTCATCGCCAGCCGCCACGAGCCCTCGGTGCGATAGTTGCCGCTGGAGCGGCCGCCGCGCGCCAGGTTGATGCAGGCCGCGAACGAGGTGACGTGCCAGCCGCAGAAGCTGGGCCCCCAGCCGCCGATCACGGCGGTGGTCGAGTCGCCGATCAGCACGATCTTCACCGCGCGGAACATCGGCGGCTCGGCCTCGGGCGTGGCGGGCGTCTGGGCGTAGGCCGCCAGGGGCGCGATCGCCAGGACGGCGGCGAGGAGGAGGGACTTCAGGCGCATGATCGGCTCCGAGGTCTTGGGGAAGGGGGAAGATGCTCCCCCTCTGGGGGAGCTGTCGCGGAGCGACTGAGGGGGTCTAGCGTCGGCGCTGGCCCCCTCCGGCCCTTCCGGGCCACCTCCCCCAGAGGGGGAGGATCTAAGATCTAGTCCAGCGCCCGGTACTTGAAGTTCCGGAACCTCGCCGAGCCCTTGCCGGCCGCGTAGATCCCCGGCTTCAGCATCAGGAAGCCGCCGCGGACGTTGTGGTGGTAGCCGCTGACCTCCATGCCGCGGTCGAAACGCTTCCAGGTTCTGCCGCCGTCGCCCGAGGTATGGAAGGCGACGATGTGGCGGTTGTTGCGCAGGCGCATGAGCATCTTCGAGCCATGCGGATTGGCAGGCCGGCCGCGCTCGATGCCGTACTGGTGGGTGACGAAGTTCTTGGCGTCGAAGCCCAGGCCGCAATAGAGCTGGCGGTCGTAGAACAGGATCAGGCCGGCGCGGGTCTCCGGGTCGATCTCTATCTCGCACTCGATCTCGTAGGCCTGGTCGCCGTTGACGAAGATCAGCGGCGAGCCCGTCGACGGAGCCTCGCCGGCGCCCTTGAGCGTCAGCACCCCGCCCGAACGGCTGATGCGGTCCTGCTCGCCCGGCTTGGGGTCGAAGAAGTTCCACTGCACGCCGTACTTGTCGGTCGAGAAGTCGTCCGACAGGGCCATGCCGTGCGGGAGGGCCTTGCCGCCTTTGGGCTTCCTGATGGGCTTGGCCAGGTCGCCGCCGCCGATGTCGAACCAGCCGTCCTTGGTCCAGGTGACCGGAGCCAGCAGGGTCTGGCGGCCCAGGGTCCAGAAGCCGTTCTCGTAGCCGTGATAGACGGTCCACCACTCGCCGCCCGAGCCCTCGACCAGGGTGGCGTGGCCGCGCGACCACCACTTCTCGGCATTGTCGACGGTGCGCACCAGCGGGTTCTTCGGATGGTTCTCCCACGGGCCGCCCAGCGATTTCGCGCGCGCGGCGATGACCATGTGGCCGGTCGGCGGGCCGGCCGTGCCGCCCACGGCGGTGATCATGTAGAAGTACTCGCCCTTCTTCATGACCTTGGGGCCCTCGGGCGAGAAGCCCTCGACGTCCCAGTCGTCCGGATAGCGCCACGGATTGTAGACGTGCTCGGGCTTGCCGACCGTCGACAGGCCGTCGGGCGCCAGCTTGATGCGGTCGCCGCCGGACAAGAACAGCCAGCGCTCGCCGTTCTCATCGACGATGTGGCCGGGGTCGATGTAGCCGGGCAGCTTCAGGTCGATCGGCTCGGACCAGGGGCCCTCGATCTTGTCGGCCCAGATCACGTAGCTGGTATTGTTCTTGGGGAACTTGGCCGGGATGTAGAGGTAGTAGCGGCCCTCGTGCTTGCACAGCTCCGGCGCCCAGACCGAACCGATGTTGGTCTTCAGGGCCGGCCCCACCGGCGCCCAGTTCACCAGGTCCTTCGAATGCCAGATCAGCAGGCCCGGATAGGCGTCGAACGACGAGTGGGTCATGTAGTAGTCGTCGCCGTCCTTGAGGATCGACGGGTCGGGCCGGTCGCCGGCCAGGATCGGATTGAGGAAGGTCCCGTCGCCGAGATCGGCCTTGCGCTGGCCCTCGACGCCCCTGGTCCAGGTCGCGCCGGTCTTAGCCTTGGCGGGCAGGGAGCCGACGCCTTCGGCCGCGGCGGCGGAGGGCAGGGCGGCGGCCGCGGCCGCTCCGGTCAGAAGGGAGCCCAAGGCTCCGCGGCGGCTGAGATCGGCCATGTGTTTCCTTCCCGAGGCGAAGCCGCGCGAACTGACGCCGCGTCGGCCTGTTACCGGTCACTTAAGCGGCGGATCGCCGCTTTGTCTACCGGTGTCATAACCCATTTTCCGACGATAACGCTGTCAGGGGCGGAGGCAAAAGAAAACGCCCGGAAGCGGCACTCCCGGGCGTTTGTCTCACTTGTTCCTCCCCCCGCTTTGCTGGGGAGGAGTAACGAAGGTCACCCCTCCATCGCTTCCAGTTCCTTGCCACGGGTCTCGTGGATCAGCTTCTGGACGAGGAAGAACGAGACCACGGCGCTGGCCGCGTAGAAGCCGTAGGTCGCCGACAGGCTCAGCTTGGCCATGGCCGGGAAGCTGAACGAGATGGCGAAGTTGGCGATCCACTGGGCGAAGCCGGCGACGGCCAGGGCCGAGCCGCGCATCTGGTTGGGGAACATCTCGCCCAGCATCACCCACATGACCGGACCCCAGGAGAGGTTGAAGAAGATCACGTAGAGGTTGGCGGCCACCAGGGCGATCGGGCCGACGCTGCCGTCCAGGTGCAGGGCGCCGTTGACCGTGGTGGCGGTCGAGAAGCACCAGGTCAGGATTCCCAGCGTCACGGCCATGCCGGCCGAGCCGATCAGCAGCAGCGGCTTGCGGCCGATGCGGTCGATCAGGGCGATGGCCGCCAGGCAGGCGAGGATCGACAGGGCGCCCGACAGGATGTTGATCTTCAGGCTGTCGTCCTCGGTGAAGCCCACCGACTGCCACAGCACCGAGCCGTAGTAGAAGACGATGTTGATGCCGACGAACTGCTGGAAGATGGCCAGGACCAGGCCGGCCCACAGGATCGGGCGGATCTTCCTGGTGACCGGGTCGAGCAGGTCGGAGAACTTCGGCTTGTGGTCGGCGCTCAGCGAGGCGCGGATCTCGGCGACCTTGGCCGCGCCCGTGCCCGGGCCGAACAGGCGCGAGAGAATGGCCTCGGCCTGGGCGTCCTTGCCCTTGGCGACCAGATAGCGCGGGCTTTCCGGGATGGTCAGCAGGGCGAAGAAGAACACGCCGGCCGGGATCACCTGCATCCAGAACATCCAGCGCCAGGCGGGCAGGCCCAGCCAGAAGTCGGCGGTCGAGCTGCCGGCGGTGTGGGCCAGCACGTAGTTGGCCACGAACGCGCCGGTGAGGCCCGTGATGATCATGATCTGCTGCACCGACGACAGGCGGCCGCGGATGTTGGCGGGCGTCACTTCGGAGATGTAGACCGGGCACAGCACGCTGGCCGCGCCGACGCCCAGGCCGCCGATCAGGCGGAAGATGACGAAGATGGTCGAGGTGTGGGCCGCGCCGGTGCCCAGGGCGCTGATCACGAACAGCAGGGCCGAGATGATCATCACGGTGCGGCGGCCCCACACGTCGGCCAGGCGGCCGGCGGCGAAGGCGCCGATGGCGCAGCCGATCAGGATGGCCGCCACGTTCAGACCGGTGCCGAACTCGGTCAGATTGAAGGCGCTGTTGAGGCCTTCCTGCGTGCCGTTGATGACGCCGCTGTCGTAGCCGAACATGAAGCCGCCGATGGTGGCCACGGCCACGATGGCGGCGACGAAGGCCATGTTCACCTTCGCGCCGTCGGCGCTCATGCCGGCGCTTGGCCCGGCGCTGGAAACTGATGCCACTGGAGTCCTCCCCGAACTGGCCCCTTCGCGGAGCCTGCTTTGATCCCTAACGCGCCCCCGCAGGGACCCTAGTTGCCGGCGACCTTAGTGTTACCGGTATCAGCACGCAAGCGGCGGTTTTTGCGGGATTCCCGCCAACAGCGCCGTCGCGTCATCGGGCGATAGTGTCAGGTCCGGCGGCGCTCGCAAGGGGCGATGGCAACGTTGTCATTTCGCGAGCCGTCGGTAGGACGGAGCGGAGGGCTACAGCCGTTGCGCCGGCGCCACGCCGGGCGGCGCCACTGCAACATTGCCGAAAAGAAATTTGCCCCGGAAGGCCGGCCGCGCTTTACCGCTGAAGGTCGAGACCAGCGCGGACCGTCCGCTCGCGGCGCCTCGACGAGCCTGCCTCGGGGGACGCGCCTTGCGCCTGAAGACCATCCTTTTCTCCGCCGCCGCCATCGTAGCGACGCCTTGCCTGGCCCTGGCCCAGACGTCGACCCCGGCCCCCGCTCAGGGCGGACCCGCCGCCGCGCCCCAAAGCGGCGCCAAGACCGCGCCGGCCGCCGTCGAGGGCGTCACCGTCACCGGCGACAACACCGCCATGCGCAGTTCGATCGACCGCCGCAGCTACAGCGTCACCAACGACCTGTCGGCGCGCACCGGCTCGATCGCCGACGCCCTGCGCAACATCCCCTCGGTCGAGGTCGACGTGCAGGGCAATGTCAGCCTGCGCGGCGACAGCAACGTCACCATCCTGATCGACGGCAAGCCATCGGGCATGTTCAACGGCGACGGCCGCGGCGACGCCCTGCAGGCGATGCCGGCCGACCAGATCGACCGCGTCGAGGTGATGACCAATCCGTCGGCCGCCTTCCGTCCCGACGGCACGGCCGGGATCATCAACCTGGTCACCAAGCAGACCCGCAAGCCCGGCGCCACCGGCACCGTGCGACTGAACGCCAGTCCCGACGGCCGCTACAACGGCGGGATCAGCGGCAACTACGTCAGCGGCAAGCTGACCCTGTCGGGCGACGCCGGCTTCCGCCACGAGGAGCAGAAGGCCTGGCAGGCCATCGACCGCACCACGGCGGCGGGGACCAGCAGCCAGGACGGCGCCTTCGAGAACGAGGGCGACATGGTCAACCTGCGCGGCGGGATCGACTACGACCTGACGCCCAAGGACCGGCTGAGCGGCGAGGTCCGCTACCGCCGTATGCAGTTCGACACCACGGGCTCGGAAACCTACGAGACCACCGGCGCCTTCCCCGACTACGTCCGCGACACCGACGCGGCCATGAAGCGCGACAACAAGGGCGTCAGCGCCGACTGGCGTCACCAGTTCAAGGGCGCCGAGCACCAGCTGACCGCGCACCTGGAGTACGAACAGACCGACTTCTCGCGCAATTCCCGCGCCCTGACCGACTATGCCGACGCCACGGCCAGCCTCTACGAGCGGTTCGGCTTCGGCGCCGACCAGGAGCGCACGAACTTCAAGACCGACTACGCCCAGCCCAATGTCGGCGGCGGCACGCTGAAGACGGGCCTGGATTTCGAGTGGACCAAGAACGACTACGACAACCACGGCGAGGCCGGTCCGTCCTGGAGCAACCAGACGGTCGATCCGGCGCGCACCAACCGCTTCCTGTTCGACCAGGACGTCTATGCCGGCTACGTCACCTACGAGAAGGCGTTCGGCGACTTCACCGCCCAGGGCGGGCTGCGCGCCGAGCAGGTGCAGATCAACGGTGATCAGGTCACCGGCGGCCAGACCTTCGAGAACGACTACTTCAAGGTCTATCCGAGCCTGCACCTGGGCTACACGGTCAACCAGAACAACACCTTCAAGGGCAGCTACAGCCGCCGCGTCCAGCGCCCGCAGGTGCAGGACCTGAATCCCTACCGCGTCTACCAGGACCCGCAGAACTACCGGGCGGGCAACCCCTATCTGAAGCCGCAGGTCACCGACTCGTTCGAGCTGGGCTGGCAGTACCGCAAGGGGCCGGCCTACTACCTGGCCACGGCCTACTACCGCAGCAGCGAGGGCGTGGTCACCGACGTGGTCCGCGACCTGGGCGACGGCGTGCTGCTGACCACGCGCGAGAACCTCAACAAGAGCCGCAACGGCGGCCTGGAGCTGGTGGCCAACGGTCGCCTGACGCCGAAGATCACCTACAACGTCAGCGCCAACGCCTTCTGGAACGAGATCGACGCGGGCAATCTGGGCTTCTCGGGCACGCGCTCGGCCACCACGGTGTCGGGCCGCGCCAACCTGAACTGGCAGGCGACCCCGAA
Organism: Caulobacter flavus; assembly: GCF_003722335.1. Classification (GTDB taxonomy): domain Bacteria; phylum Pseudomonadota; class Alphaproteobacteria; order Caulobacterales; family Caulobacteraceae; genus Caulobacter; species Caulobacter flavus. The sequence continues at coordinate 242,517 of NZ_CP026100.1, read as the reverse complement.
GGACTTCTTCCAGATCAACGCCTTCACCTCGGGCAAGCGCCTGACCCCGCAGGGTCACCGCGAGCCGTTCCAGATGGTCAATCTGGGCTACCGCCGGAAGGTCAGCGACAAGCTGTCGTTCGTCGTCACCGTGCAGGACGCCCTGGACAGCTTCGAGGACAAGGCCGTCACCGACACGCCGACCCTGAAGGACGTCACCCTGCGCACGGCCAACGTGCGGGCGGTGTTCTTCGGCTTCACCTGGAACTTCGGCGGCGGCAAGCCGCGGCCGGAACAGTTTGATTTCGGCTCGGGCGCCGTCGGAGGGTGATGGGAGCACGTGGTCCTCGCCCTTCGACAGGCACAGGGTGAGGACCAATGCCGCCTTTACAGTAGAACCCTCATCCTGAGCTTGTCGAAGGACGAGGGTTCTTGTCTGCGGCCTAAAGCCAGCCCGCCTTCTTGAACCGGCGGCGCAGCAGCAGGCAGACGACCACGATCATCCCGAGCACCAGCGGATAGCCGAAGGTCCACTTCAGTTCCGGCATGTGCTCGAAATTCATCCCGTAGACGCCGGCGACGGCGGTGGGCACGGCCAGGATGGCGGCCCAGGCGGCCAATTGGCGGGTGATGACGCCCTGGCGCTGCTGCTCCAGCAGCGAACTGACCTCGAACACCGAATTGAGCACCTCGCCCAGGCCCGCGATCAGCAGGTCCACCCGCGCCACGTGGTCGCGGATGTCGCGGAAATAGGGCTTCACCTCGGGGTCGATGCACGGCGTCTCGTGGTGTTCGAGATAGCCGGCGACCTGGGCCATGGGGCCCAGCAGGCGCAGGAACTTGGTCAGTTCGCGCCGCAGGGTGAACAGGCGGGTGATCTCGACCCGGCTGAGGAAGGCGTCCAGCGCCCGCCGCTCCATTTCCGCCAGCTCGTCCTCGATGGCGTCGACCACCGGCAAGTAGCCGTCGACGATGAAGTCGAGCACGGCGTGCAGCACGTAGTCGCCGCCGTGGGCCAACAGGGCGGGCTGGGCTTCCAGGTGGGCGCGCAGTTCCAGGTGGGCCCGCGCCGATCCGTGGCGCACGCTGATCAGGAAATGAGGCCCCACGAAGATGTCGGTTTCGCCGAAGACGATGCGCTCCTGGACCATCTGGGCGGTCTTGGCGACGACGAACAGCTGGCCGCCATAGATGTCGACCTTGGGCATCTGGCGCGCATGCAGGGCGTCCTCGATGGCCAGCGGGTGCAGGTCGAAGCGTTCCTGCAGCACGCGCAGCTCGGTCTCGGTGGGATCGACCAGTCCCAGCCACACGAACTCGCCGTCACGCGGCGCCAGGCTGCCTGGATCGTCGAGCCGGATCTCCCGCACCCGCTTTCCATCGACATAGGCGTAGGCGGCGACGACGCTCATGAGGGCTCCCGGTCTTTCAGCGCGGACATGGCGTCAATGCGACGGGAGGGCAAGGGCCTGGACAACTAGATCCGCCCCCTCTGGGGGAGGCAGCCCAGAGGGCCGGAGGGGGCGGCGCGGCGCGGGCCCCCTCAGTCGCTTCGCGACAGCTCCCCCGGAGGGGGAGCATCTTTCGGGCCGAGGCCTACACCCGCTCCAGCGTCGCCAGCACCAGGTCGTTCCGGCGCAGGGCGAAGTCGACCTTGGCCAGGCCGTCCTTGCCGACGGTGATCACCTTGTCGACCTCGGGCTCGTCCGCCGTCAGCGCCTGCAACTGGCCGATCTGGTCGGGCGTCAGGCTCTTGGGCATGCCCAGCTCGATATAGGCGGTGTAGGCGTCGTTGGCGCGGAAGCCGGTGCGCTGGGTGCGCAGGCGATAGCGGCCGGGCTTCAGGCCGGCGATCGACAGGGCCGCGCCCGGCGCGTCCGCCGTCGGCTGCACCTTGGTGAAGTAGGAGCGGTTGCTGGTCGGCTGCGCCGGCTGGGTGAAGTCCCAGACCAGGGCGGCGATCTTGCCGCCGTCGACGCTGGCTAGGACATAATCGTCCGCAGACGGAATTTCCTTGCCGCGCAGGGCCGCCAGGTACTTGTAGGCGAACCACGACGGCTTGCGGATCCCTTCCGGCGTCATCAGGCCAAAGCCGCCCTGGAACGGGGCGGTCGGCGGGCCGGGCTCCTCGAAGAGGTCGCTATAGGTCCAATAGCTCATGCCCTGGACGACGCCTTTGACGCCCTTCAGCTTGGCCAGGATGTAGGCGGCGCTCTCGTAGCCGTCGTGAACCGGGTCGCGCGGATTGTAGCTGGTGCTCCATTCGGTGAAGTAGAGCGGCAGGCCGGGGAAGGCCGAGGCCTCGATCTCGGCGCGCACCTTGCGCACGTCGCCGATGATGGCGTCGGGATTGGCCGACAGCTTGGTGTCTTCCTTGCCGTTCTCGTCGAGGAAACCGCCGTCGACGCCGTAGGTGTGGGTGGTGACGAAGTCGACCGCCGCGCCGTTCTTCTTGCAGTAGGCCAGGAACTCCGGGACCCAGGCCGCGCCGGCCGTGGACGGACCGCCCACGCGCAGGGTCGGGTCGATCGCCTTGATGGTCTTGGCGGTCAGGGCGTAGAGGTCGAAATAGACCTTCTGGTCGGCCTTTTCCCAGAAGCCGTCGAGATTGGGCTCGTTCCAGACCTCGAAGAACCAGGTGCGGACCTCGGCCTCGCCGTAGCGGCCGCGCAGATGCTTGACGAAGGCGTCGATCAGCTGCGCCCACGGTTCGAACTGGGGATGGGAGGTGTTGCCCTTCCAGTAGAACAGCGTCTGCTCGGAGGTCTTCATCGCGTCGGGCGTGAAGCCCAGTTCGATGAACGGCTTGATCCCCATGGCCAGCAGGCGGTCGTACAACTGGTCGAGCTTCGTCCAGTCGTAAGTGATCTTGCCGTCGGAGCCCTTCTTCACCGTGCCCAGCACGTCGTGGAAGATGGCGTGGAAGCGGATGTAGCGGAACTTCAGCTCGTCGGACGCCGTCTTCAGCTGGGCCAGGCTGTCGTCGCGCAGCAGGGTGCCCGGATAGTCCGAGCCGATCGACAGGTCGAAGAACCGGTCGACGGGCTTAGTCGCCTTGGCCAGGTCCAGCGCGATGGCGCGGCTCGGGGCCGCCGCGAAGGCAGGCAGTGAAGGCAGCGCTGTCAGGCTGGCGATCGTGGCCATCAGGCGGCGGCGCGAGAACATCGGGGAGCTTCCTCTTCCTACTTCCGCAAACTCAGATCGTCATCCCGGCCGGAGCGCGTAGCGCGGAGAGCCGGGACCCAGGAGCGACCGCAGTGCGCCGGCCCCTGGGTCCCGGATAGCCGCTGCGCGGCTTCCGGGATGACGGGCTATTTTGTTGTCTAGGTCAGTGATTGTGCCTGGGCAGCTTGGCCGCCAGGTCCTGGTACTTGACGGCGAATTCCAGCACCCCGCCGGTCTCCAGCTGGCCGGTGTGGGCGCGGTAGATCTCCTGCCAGGGGGTCATGGTCTCCGGCACGGCGGGGATTCCTTCCTTGCGGCGCTCGGCGATCACCGCTTCGTCCACAAGCGCGTCGCAGCGGCCGGTGTTGATGTCGATGCGGATCACGTCGCCGGTGCGCAGCCACGACAGTCCGCCGCCGATGGCGCTTTCCGGCGAGGCGTTGAGGATCGAGGGGCTGTCGGCGGTGCCCGACTGGCGGCCGTCGCCCAGGGTGGGCAGGCTCATGATCCCCTTCTTCAGCAGGTGGTCTGGCGGCTGCATGTTGACCACCTCGGCCGAGCCCGGCCAGCCGATCGGACCCGCGCCGCGGATGACGAGAATGCAACTCTCGTCGATGTTCAGGGCCGGGTCGTTGATGCGGTGGTGATAGTCGTCCGAGCCGTCGAACACGATGGCGCGGGCCTCGAACACGCCTTCCTGGCCCGGCGTCGACAGGTAGCGCTCGCGGAAGTCGGCGCCGATGACGCTGGCCTTCATGATCGCGAAGTCGAACAGGTTGCCCTTCAGCACCAGGAAGCCGGCCTTCTCGGCCAGGGGCTCGGCGTAGGGAAAGATCACCTCGCGGTCGGACGTCTCGCGCCCTTGCAGGTTCTCGCCCATGGTCTTGCCGGTGACGGTCAGGACGTCGCCGTGCAGGCGGCCCTGCTGCAAGAGCTCCCACAGCACCGCCGGCGCGCCCCCGGCCCGGTGGAAGCGCTCGCCCAGATACTTGCCGGCCGGCTGCATGTTGACGATCAGCGGGATGTCGTAGGCCGCCCGCCAGTCGTCGGCCGTGATTTCGAGCCCGGCGTGGCGCGCCATGGCCGCGATGTGCGGCTGGGCGTTGGTCGAGCCGCCGGCCGCCGCCACCAGGGCGATGGCGTTCTCGAAGGCCTGCTTGGTCAGGATGTCCTTGGGCTTGATGTCCTCGTAGGCCAGGTCGACGATCCGCTGGCCGGTGCGATAGGCCATCTGGCCGCGCTCGCGGTAGGGGGCGGGGATCGCCGCGCAGCCGGTCAGCGACAGGCCCAGCGCCTCGGCCACCGCGTTCATGGTCGAGGCCGTGCCCATGGTGTTGCAGTGGCCGGCCGAGGGCGCGGAAGAGGCGGCGCGCTCGATGAACTCGGCCTCGTCGATCTCGCCGGCCGCCAGCTTGCGCCGCGAGCGCCAAATCACCGTGCCCGAGCCGACCAGCTCGCCCTCGTGCCAGCCGTCCAGCATCGGCCCGCCCGACAGCACGATGGCCGGGATGTTGACCGTGGTGGCGGCCATGATGCCGGCGGGCGTGGTCTTGTCGCAGCCGGTGGTCAGGACCACCGCGTCGATCGGATAGCCGTGCAGGGTCTCCACGAGGCCCAGGTAAGACAGGTTGCGATCCAGCGCCGCGGTCGGGCGACGGCAGTTCTCGAAGATCGGGTGGACCGGGAATTCCATCGGAATCCCGCCGGCGTCGCGGATCCCGTCCCGGACCCGGGCGACGAGGTCCAGATGGATGCGGTTGCACGGCGAGATGTCGCTGCCGGTCTGGGCGATGCCGATGATCGGCTTGCCGCTGCGCAGCTCTTCCGGGGTGATCCCGTAGTTCATGAAGCGCTCCAGATAGAGCGCGGTCATGTCGATGTGGTCGGGGTTGTCGAACCAGTCGCGCGAGCGGAACCGGCGGGGGATGCGGTCAGCGGAGGTCAAGGCGCACCTCGTATTGCGGCTGCCCGGCGACGTCGACGGGCAGGGCGAACAGGCCGCCGCACAGCGGGGCGGCGGCGAGCTGCTCGTCGCTCAGCCCCTTGCGGGCGGTGGTGAAGTAGAGGGTCTTCAGGTCCGGTCCGCCAAAACACGGCTTGGTGACGTTGATGGCCGGCAGTTCGACGCGCTGGACGATCTGGCCTTCCGGCGAGATGCGGATCGCGCCGCGGCCGCCCCACAGGGCCGTCCAGACGAAGCCCTCGGCGTCGACCACCGAGCCGTCGGGCCAGGCGTCTTCGATCGCGAGGCGGAAGAATTCGCGCTTGTTCGACAGGGATCCCTCGGCGCCAATGTCGAAGGCCCAGATCACCTTCCCGAGGGTGTCGGTGTGGTAGAACGTCTTGCCGTCCGGGCTGACCGCCGGGCCGTTGGTGATGCAGATCCCGGCGTCGTGCAGCGTGAGCGAGCCGTCGGCCTCAAGCCGATAGAGCGCGCCGCTGTCGGCTTCCTCGCCGTCGTGCATGGTGCCGAACCACAGTCGGCCCAGGGCGTCGACCGTGGAGTCGTTGGGGCGGTTGTCGAGGCCGGCGTCCTCGATCTCCGAGATGAAGGTGAAGCCCATCTCCGGCGTGAAGTGGTGCAGGCCGCTCTTGAGGCCGGCGACGAAGCCGCCGCCGACCCGCGGGGCGACGAAGGTCACCTGGTCGGGGGCGTCCCAGCTGGAGGTCTCGCCGGTGGCGGGGGCGTAGCGGTGGACCCTGTGGCCCTTGATGTCGACGAACCAGACGGCGTCGCCATGCCAGATCGGCCCTTCGCCGAGCGTGGCCTTCAGGTCCCAGACGCAGGTGGGGGCAGTCATAGCGCTTCGTCTCCCTCTACGGCGCTGGCCCCCTCAGTCGCTCCGCGACAGCTCCCCCAGAGGGGAGCATTTTCTTGGCGCGGCGCTCCTAGATCCTCCCCCTCTGGGGGAGGTGGCCCGGAGGGCCGGAGGGGGTCCTTCGCCGACCTATCTTATCGCCAGCCGGCGTCGATCCAGTATTCGTGGCCGGTGCACAGGCTGCCGTCGTCCGAGGCCAGGAACAGCACCAGCGAAGCCACGTTGGCCGGCAGGATGCGGCCCTTGACGGCCTGGGCCTTGACGATCTCGGCCTCGCCTTCCGGCGTGTACCACTTCTCCTGGCGCTTGGTCTTGACGTTGCCCGGCACCACGCAGGTGACGCGGATGTCGTCGGGACCCAGTTCGCGGGCCAGGGCGCGGGTCATGCCCTCGATGCCGGCCTTGGCGGTTTCGTAGAGGACGAGGTCCTCCAGGCCCAGGTGCCAGCTGATCGAGCCGAAGTTGATGATCGCGCCGCCGCCGCGCGCCTTCATGCCCGGGGCCGCGGCCTGGGCGCAGAACAGCATGTGACGCAGGTTCACGTTCATGCGGTTGTCCCAGTAGGCCGGGGTCACGTCGGCCAGGCTGTGACGGTCGTCGTTGCCGGCGTTGTTGACCAGCACGTCGATGGGGCCGGTCTCGGCGAAGAAGGCCTTCACGGCCTCCAGGTCGGTCAGGTCGACCTGCTTGAACACCGGCTTGATCGCGGCGTCCGAAAGGTCGGCGACCAGGGCTTGCGAGTCCTCGGCGGCGATGTCGACGAAGATCACCTCGGCGCCCTGGCGAGCGAAGGCTGTGGTGATGCCGGCGCCGATGCCGGAGCCGCCGCCGGTGACGACGACGCGCTTGCCCTGGAGGCTGGGATAGATGGCGGAGGACATGCGCTTAAGCCTGGAAAGAGGAAACGAGGGTCACAGCAGGCCGCGGCCGGCCAGGTTGCGGATCAGGGCCGAGATGCCGAAGGTCCAGGGCTTGGCCTGGTCGCAGGTGGTCACCTCGTTCTCGAGCACGCCGAGTTTCGGGGTGGAGACACGGACGCGGTCGCCGACCTTGTGGGTGAAGCCCTGGCCGGCGGCGTCGCGGTCCTGGATCGGGGCGAACATCGTGCCCAGGAACAGCACGAAGCCGTCCGGATACTGGTGCTGCTTGCCGAAGGCCTGGCCGGCCAGCACGGCGGGATCGCGGCTGATCAGGCTCATGTTCGACTTGCCGTCGAGCACGAAGTTGTCGCGGCCGGTGATCTTCAGCTCGACCTCGGCCGAGCGGACGTCGTCCAGCGAGAAGGCGTCGTCGAACAGGCGGAAGAACGGGCCGATCGAGCAGGAGGCGTTGTTGTCCTTGGCCTTGCTGAGCAGCAGGGCCGAGCGGCCCTCGAAGTCGCGCAGGTTGACGTCGTTGCCGAGCGACGCGCCGCGGATCTGGCCCGAACCGTCGCACAGCAGCACGACTTCGGGCTCGGGGTTGTTCCAGTGGCTGTCGCTGCGGACGCCGACCTGGTCGCCCCAGCCCATCGACGACAGCGTCGGGCCCTTGGTGAAGATCTCGGCGTCGGGGCCGATGGCGACCTCGAGATACTGCGACCACAGGCCGTCCTTGATCAGGGTCTGCTTCAGGCGCTCGGCGCCTTCCGAACCCGGGTTCACGCCGCGCAGGTCGCCGCCCATGCTCTCGGACAGCTGCTCGCGGATCTTCAGGGCGGCTGCGGCGTCGCCGCGGGCGCGTTCCTCGATCACCCGCTCGAGGGTCGAGACGGCGAAGGTGACGCCGGCGGCCTTCAGGCATTGCAGATCGACGGGGGCCAGCAGCTTGGCGGGCGCGGCGCCCTGCGGATCGTCCCAGACCGGGCGCAGGTCGAGCTTTTCGAGCGGACCCTTGTCGTCGCCGCGCGGGATCGTCGCGCCCGGGGCGTAGGCGTTCATCAGGTCGGCGACGGTGGGGGCGATGCGGCTGACGTCCTCGACGTGGCCGCCGCGGATCAGCACGGGCGTCGGGCCCTGGCCGAAGTCGATGCGGCCCAGAAGGGTCGCTTCCCGCCAGTCCTCGGGAAGGTATTGCGTCACGCCCACCGCGTTTTCTCCCTATCGCGCGAGCGGATCTTCGACACCGCCCGCCACGCTTCGTAACTCCCCGACTTGTTAGCGCTAACATGTGGAGGGGCGCAAGGGAGTTGTCTGACAACTGTTCTGCGAGGACTGGCAGAAGCGCTGACGCTTCTCCTCCCCCGTGAAACGGGGGAGGGGGACCGCGAAGCGGTGGAGGGGGCGGCGGCGCGCACCGCGCTCCGTCACTCGCCCCCTCCGTCACGGCGCGTATCCGCACCGCGCCACCTCCCCGTTTCTCGGGGGAGGAGTGATCTAGGTCGGCGCCGGACCCGCCGAATCCCGCACGATCAGGGTGTGCGGATGCATCAGCTGGCGAGGCTCGCCCGTGCCGTCGCGGTGGCGGCGGATCTCTTCCAGCACCAGGTCGACGGCGGCGCGGGCCATGGCGGCGATGGGCTGGTGGACGGTGGTCAGGGCCGGCCAGATGTTGGCGGCGATCGAGGTGTCGTCGAAGCCGACGATCGAGACGTCGCCTGGCACGTCCAGCCCCAGGCGGTGGGCCAGGCCCGCCGTGGCGGCGGCCATGTCGTCGTTGGCGGCGAAGACGGCGGTGGGCCGGTCCTTGGCGTTCAGCAGCCGCTCGGCCGCCTCCAGGCCCGAGCGATAGGTGAAGTAGCCCTGCTCGACGCGGACGTCCTCCTGCGGGATGCCGGCGGCCTTGAGGGCGGTCATGAAGCCGTCCATCCGCTGCTGGCTGACCGTCTGGTTGGGGTGGCCCTTGATGAAGCCGAAGCGCTTGTGCCCCAGGCTCAGCAGGTGCTGGGTCAGCTCGAAGGCGGCGGCCTCGTTGTCGATGCGGATCGTGGCCATGTCGCTGCTGGCCATGCCGGGCGCGACGGCCACGGCGGCCGCGCCGGCGGCCTTCACCTCGGCCAGCACGGTCTGGGATTCGCACAGCGGCGGCGGCAGGATCAGCCCGTCGACGCCGGTCTTCAGCAGACGGGCCAGGGTGGCGCCGGCCAGTTCCGGCTCGGCGCATTTCTCGATGACGATCTGCGAGCCGGTGCGGCTGCTCTCGTCGAGCGCCCCGACCAGGAACTCCGACAGGTAGCCGGTCGAGGGGTTGTCGTAGAGCAGGCCGATGCGGAACGGGGCGCTGCCGGCCAGGCTGCGGGCGGCCGGATTGGGGGCGTAGTTCAGCTCGGCGATGGCCTGCTCGACCAGCGCCCGCGTCTCTTCCTTGACGGTGGCCTCGCGGTTGATGACCCGCGAGACGGTCATCGGCGACACGCCGGCGCGGGCCGCGACGTCGCGGATCGTCGCGCTCTGGCTGCTGCGCCGCCGGGTGCGCTCGGTGCGTTCGTTCATACTGAGAAGTCCGTCCCTTTTGGGCGAGTCTAGACCGTTTCTCGCGCAAGGGGGAAGCGGGGCCTTGGTCGAGCCTGCTCGCCGGGCGTAGGGAAGGGGGCATGAACACGCGCGAAGCCCGCCTGGGCGCCATCATTCTCTGCGGCGGCGGCTCGACCCGGATGGGCCAGGACAAGGCCTTGCTGGACTGGGGCGGCCTGCGCGCCGTCGATCGCGTGGCGGCCCTGGCCGAGGCGGCCGGGGCGCAGGTGGTGCTGACCGCCGGGCGCGACTATGGGCTGGACTGGGTTCCCGATCCGCAAGACGGCGCCGGCCCGGTCGGCGGGGTTCTGGCCGGCGCCGCGGCGCTGCGGGCGCGAGGCTGCGCGCGGGCGCTGGTGCTGGCGGTCGACGCGCCGACCCTGACGGTCGAGGATCTGGCGCCGCTGCTGGGGGCGGAGGCGGGCGCGACGTTCGAGGTGTCGCCGGTGCCTATGGTGCTGCCCCTGGAGGCGATCCCGGAAGGGGCGCTGGCGGGGTGGCCCCTGCGGCGGCTGGTCGAGCGGGCGGGTTTGGCTGTGCTGCCGTGCGCCGATGAGGCGAGGGCGCGGATCCTGGGGGCGAATACGCCGCAGGAGCGTGATCGGCTGGCGCCGTAGCCCCTCACCCTCCCATTGCTGCGCAATGGGTCCCTCCCTCTCCCGCTGGGAGAGGTTGAAGAGGGGGCGGCTCGCTTGAAAAACACCTCTCCCATGGGGAGAGGGAGGGGCCCGCGCCGGAGGCGTGGGAGGGTGAGGGGCTGCGCCGCCTCAGTACACATCCCGCCGATACCGGCCCTGATCCGCCAGATCCTCCAGCGCCGCCGCGCCGAGGATCTCGGCGAGCACCGCGTGCACCTCGCGCGACATGCCTTCCAGCGAGCCGCAGACATAGATCGCCGCGCCTTGCGCCACCCAGGCCCGCACTTCGTCGGCGGCCGCCCGCAGGCGGTGCTGGACATAGACCTTGTCGGCCTGGTCGCGGGAGAAGGCCAGGTCCAGGCGTTCGAGCACGCCCGACGCGACCCAGGCCTCGAGCTCGTCGCGATGGAAGAAGTCGTGGGCCGAGGCGCGCTCGCCGAACAGCAGCCAGTTGCGCTTGCGGCCCAGGGCCTGGCGGGCCTTCAGGTGGCTGCGCAGGCCCGCCAGGCCCGTGCCGGCGCCGATCAGGATCATCGGGCGGTCGTTCTGCGGGGCGTGGAAGCTGCGGTTGGAGCGTACGCGGCCGGCGATTTCGCCGCCCACCGGCGCGTGCTCGACCAGCCAACCCGAGCCCAGGCCCGGCTTGCCGTCGGCGCGGCGCATCAGGCGCACGATCAGCTCGACCCCGCCGTCGGCCGGCAGCGAGGCGATCGAATATTCGCGGTGAGGCAGGGCGGGCAGGGCGTCGACCAGGGCCTGGGGCGCGGTTCCGGCCAAAGCCTTGATCGCCGCGTCCTCGTGCGGCAGCCGCCGCCAGGACAGGGTCTCGCCCAGCGTGGCGGCCTCGTCGGCCTTCACCGGCGCGGCCGCGTCCAGCGACAGGCGCGCGAGCAGGTCGGCGACCTCGGCTACGGCGTTGCGGGGGCCGATCTCGACGATGTCGCCGGCCTGCCAGTCGAGCCCGCCGTCCAGCGGTTCGAGGCGCACGTGAAAGGCGCCTTCGCCGGCCGAGCCGGGGTTGAGCAGGCGACGATCGGCCAGGGTCCAGCGGCCATAGGCCGGGCGGCTCCAGTCGGGGGCGTCGGTCGAGCCGGTCAGCACCGAAAGCTGCGACTGCCAGTGGCGCAGGGCGGCGGCTTCGCCATCGTCGACCTCGACCGTGTCGAACAGGCGCGATCCGCCGTTGCGGGCCAGCCAGGCGTCAAGCGAGCGGCCGAAGGCGCAGTACTGGGCGTAGGTCGTGTCGCCCAGGGCCAGCACGGCGTAGCTCAGGCCCGACAGGTCGGGCTCGGTGGCCATCACGTCGCGGATGAAGCGGCGGGCGTTGTCGGGCGCGTCGCCCTCGCCTGTGGTGCTGACGATGAAGAGGGCGCGCCCCGTCAGGTCGGCGGGCTCGACGGCGGCCAGTTCGCGCAGGCGCACCGGCAGGCCTGCCGCCTGCAGCGCCTTGGCCGTGGCCATGGCCAGTTCTTCGGCGAAACCGGTCTGGCTGGCGAAGGCGACCAGCACCGGCTCGCCGGCGCCGGCGGCCAGGGCGGCCTCCTCGCGGGCGGCCTTCCTCTTGCGCAGGGCGACCTTCAGCGCGATCCCGGCGCACAGCAGCACGTAGAGGCCGACGACGATGGCGGCCAGGGCCAGGCGGCGCGTGTCCGGCGGCAGGCTGGAGATCAGGTCGATCATTCGTCGAGCATCGCCTGCAGGGCCGGCGACAGGCGCTCGGAAAGGCCGTTCGGACCGCGCGTGACCACCAGGGCGGGCAGATCGCGGGCCGTGGCGAAGGCGATGGCGGCGTCGGGGCCCATGACGGTCAGGGCGGTGGCCAGGGCGTCGGCGGTCATGCACTCGGGATGGATGACGGTGACGCTGACCACGCCGGCGTCGCAGGGGAGCCCCGAGGCGGGGTCCAGCGTGTGGGCGTAGCGCCTGCCCGCATGGTCGAAGAAGCGGCGGTAGTCGCCCGAGGTCGCCACCGACAGGCCGTGCAGGGCCAGCACCGTGCGCGGGGCGGCTTCGTCATTGGCCGAAGCGACCGGCGGGCGCTCCAGCTCGACCCACCAGGGCTGGCCGTCGGGCTTGGCGCCCGTGCCGCGCAGTTCGCCGCCGACCTCGACGAGGTAGGAGCGCACGCCGGCGCGGTCGAGGGCGCGGGCGGCCTCGTCGACGCCGAAGCCCTTGGCGATGCCGTTGAGGTCGATGTGGAGCCCCCCCGGCTGGAACAGCGCGTCGCCGTCCAGCGTCACGCGGCGCCAGCCCATGGGCGCGCGGGCGGCGTCCAGAGCGTCGGCGCGCGGCGGCTCGCCGGAGAACGGGCGGGGGCCAAAGCCCCAGAGGTCGGTGATCGCGCCCAGGGTCGGGTCGAAGGCGCCGGCGCTGTCTTCGGCCACCTCGAGGGCGCGGCGCAGTACGGTCGCGAAGCCGGCGGGCAGGGCGGTCCAGGTCCCGGGCGCGGACCGGTTGAAGCGCGACAGGGCCGACATCGGGTCCCAGGCGCTCATCTGCGCCACCACCTCGTCCAGCGCGCGCTGGACCATGGCGGTCATGGCGGCAAGGTCGGTGGTGACGGGCAGGACGGTCTTGACCGACCAGGTCGTGCCCATGGTCGCGCCGTCGAACCCGCGCACGACCCCGCCCACCGGCCGGGCCGGCGGCTGACTGAGCATGGGAACGAGGACGCGGGTCATTCAAGTCTCTTCCCTTCCCCCTTGATGGGGGAAGGGCAGGGTTGGGGGTGGAGCGGCGGTGGACGTCACCCCGGCGGAGCAAGGTCCTGAACCGGTGTCACCCCCATCCCCGACCCTTCCCCCATCAAAGGGGGAAGGGAGAGAAAAGCCTACGGACGCTGGGCTTCCAGCGTGGCGGTGTAGCTGGCCGAGAAGCCGTTGCCGGCCAGGGCCGTAGGCGCGCCGCCTTGCGGAGCGCCGCCCGGACCACCGGGGCCGCCTTGCGGACCGCCCGGAGGGCCGCCCATGCCGCCGCGGCCGGTCTCGCCGCTGCGGACGCTGGCGTTCAGCCAGTACATGCCGGCTTCCGGCAGGGTGACCTTGAACGCGCCGTCGGCGCCGGTCTTGACCTTGATCTCGCCCGGGGTGGCGCGATAGCGCGAATTGCCCGGCACGATCGTGACTTCCAGGTCGGCGGCGGGCTTGCCGTCGATCAGGAACTTGAAGGTCGCCGCTTCGGTGGCCACCACGTCGTTGGGGTGGGTGACGGGAACCAGCTCCAGGCCCTTGCCGGTCGGCTTCAGCACCGTGTCGGTGGGCGCGCCGCGGGTGACGAAGGTTTCGTTGCGGTTGAAGCTCTTGATCGTCTTCAGGTCGGCGGCGCCGGCCGGAACCTGCTTGGCGAAGTCGTCGGCCGAACCCCGGAAGCGCTTGACCTCGCCGTTCTCGGTCCAGCTGGCCATCACGCTGTTGGAGGCGGTGCCGATCTTGTAGGTGCCCGGCTTGGCCAGCTCGACGTCGAACACCGAGCGGTACTGGCCGGTCGCGGCGTTCTTCAGCGGTTCGGTCGTGCCGTCCGGGGTGGTGATGACCACGCCGTCCACGCGCATGGCGCGGTGGTCGGGGTAGAACAGCTCGTTGGAGATGGCCGCGTCGACGGTCACCCAGGCGCCGTCGCCCGAGAGAACGGTGGCCGAGGGCACGAACCAGGCGCGGTGGGCGTGGGCCGCCAGCGGCAGGGTCAGGGCGACGGTGGCCGCCGTGAGGGCGAGAAGGCGCTTGCGAAGGGTCATGGCGTTTCTCTCTTGCCTATTTGACGGTGACCGAGACGGCGCCGAGCTCGGCCGTCCCCTTGGCGGAGGCGGTCTTGCCGGGCTTGCCCCAGGTGAACGGCACGCGCACGGCCTCGTGGCCGCCGACCTCGCGGGCGGCCTCGACCACCAGGGTGTAGGCGCCCGGCTTCAGCTTCGACAGTTGGCTCTTGGCGCCGCTGAAGGTCAGCTTCTGCGGGCCCGGCGCGCGGGTAGCCGACGAGATGCCGTCGGCGGGGAAGCTCATGGTGCGGCCGGCCTTGCGCCACCACTGGCGCATGTCCTTGAGCCACTTCTCGCCCTTGTCCTCCTTGGAGTCAGGGTCGTACCAGACGGCGAGGGTAGCGGCGGCCGTGGCGTCGGGCGCCTCGACCCAGATGGCCACGTAGGGCTTGTGGTACTCGGCCACCGAGAGGCGCGGGATCTCGACGGTGACGGCGAGGTCGGCGGCCATCGCCGGAGCGCCGACGGCGGCGCCGGCGAAGGTCAGCAGGGAGACGGTGCGCTTCACGGAAGGCGGCCTTTCTCTAGAGGTGGACGAACAGGATGATGATCAGGAGCGGAATGGCCAGCCCCGCGGCGGTCAGCGGCCAGGTCATCGGCCGCCCGCGGGCGTGGAACTGCAGGAGGATTAGGCCGGTGACGGTGAAGATCACGCAGGCGCCGGCGAAGATGTCGATGAACCAGCTCCAGGCCTTGCCTGTGTTGCGGCCCTTGTGCAGGTCGTTGAGCAGGCTGACCGAGCCGCGAGTGGTCTTTTCGTGCTCGACGGCGCCGGTCTCGCGGTCGATGGCGATCCAGGCGTCGCCGCCGGGGCGGGCCAGGGCCAGGTAGACCTCGGCGTCGGACCATTCGCCCGGGCGGCGGGCGATGTCGGCGTCGACGGCCTTGTCGAGCCAGGTCTCGACCTTGATCGGCAGCGGGCGCTTGCCCTCGGTCGGGCCCGAGGCCAGCTCGGCGACCAGTTCGGCCGGCAGGGTCGCCTTCTTGCTGATGACCTTGGGCTCGGCCTCGATCGAGCCGGCGTGGTTGAGCGTGAAGCCGGTGATCGCGAACAGCAGCATGCCCACCAGGCTGATCGCCGCGCTGATCCAGTGCCACTGGTGCAACTGTTTCAGCCAGAAGGAGCGGCGGTTCTGTTCGGCGGCGGCTTTCACGGGATTCCGGGACGGACGAGCTTCAGTGCCGCCGTCCATACTTGAGAGCGACTTGCAATTACAAGGCCCGATCGCGATCCGGCCTCGCTTGGAAACATTTGGTCACGGATCGGTTCAGAGCGCATGACCTATCAGCTGCATTATTGGCCGGGCATCCAGGGGCGCGGCGAGTTCGTCCGCCTGGCGCTCGAGGCGGCCGGCGCGGACTATGTCGACGTGGCCCGCGCTGCCGAGGAACTGGGCGGCGGCGAGGACGCCCTGATGGACGACCTGGCCGAGCTGGGCGGACCGCGCGCGGCCTTCGCGCCGCCGTTCCTGGTCGACGGCGACCTGGTGATTGGCCAGACGGCCAACATCCTGCTGTATCTGGGACCCCGGCATGACCTGGCGCCGGCGGCCGAGAGCGGCCGGCTTTGGGTCAACCAACTGCAGCTGACCATCGCCGACCTGGTGGCCGAGGCCCACGACACCCATCATCCGGTCGGTATGGGCCTTTATTACGAGGACCAGAAGGACGAGGCCGCACGGCGTTCCGAAGAGTTTCGCCAGCAGCGGATTCCCAAGTTCATGGGCTGGTTCGAGCGGGCGCTGGAGGGTGGCGACGCCTGGCTGGCCGGGGGCGCCGCATCCTATGCCGACCTGTCGCTGTTCCAGGCCGTCGAGGGGCTGCGCTACGCCTTCCCTCACGCCATGGCGCGGCTGGAGCCGGACATTCCCAGGGTCGTCGCCCTGCGCGACCGGGTGGCCGACCTGCCGAGGATCGCGGCCTACCTGGCTTCGGAGCGGCGCATCCCGTTCAACGAGATGGGCGTCTTCCGGCGCTATCCGGAGCTGGATCCGGCTTAGGGCGGAGCACCCAAGTCTCAATTGGCTCGTCATCCCGGAAGCCTCGCAGAGGCTATCCGGGACCCAGGGGCCGGCGCATCGCGGTTGCGCCTGGGTCCCGGCTCTCCGCTTGGCTGCGGCCGGGAAGCGTTTGGGGATTGATCCGTCAACCGCCGTTCGCGCTGGTCGATCAAGCTGCTATGCCTCCCCGCCATGGCCCAGCTCGACGACACCTATGATCCCCTGACCCCCGTTCCGGCCGAGCGTCGGGTGTTCGGCGGGCGCGACGCGTTTTCTCTGTGGTTCAGCCTGGGCATCGGCCTGCTGGTGCTGCAGGCCGGGGCGTTCCTGGTTCCGGGCCTGAGCCTGGGCATGGCGCTGGCGGCGATCGTCACCGGTTCGGTGCTGGGCGCCCTGCTGCTGGCGGCGGCCGGGGTGGTGGGGACCGACACCGGGCTTTCGGCGATGGGCACGCTGCGGCTGGCGCTCGGCGCGCGTGGCGCGACCGCGCCGGCGGTGCTGAACGCCGTGCAGCTGGTCGGCTGGGGCGCGTTCGAGATCGTCGCCATGCGCGACGCCGCCGACGCTCTGGCCAAGCAGGCCTTCGGACTTTCCAACCCGCTGGCCTGGACGGTGCTGTTCGGCGCCCTGGCGACCTGGCTGGCCTTCATGGGGCCGGTGTCGTTCGTGCGGCGGTTCCTGCGCGCCTGGGGCCTGTGGCTGCTGCTGGGCGGGGCGGGCTGGCTGACCTGGCGGCTGCTGTCGCAGCACGACCTGGCGGCGCTGTTCGCCAAGGCCGGCACGGGCGAGACGAGCTTCGGCGCCGGCGTCGACCTGGTCGTGGCCATGCCGCTGTCGTGGCTGCCGCTGATCGCCGACTATACCCGTTTCGGCCGCTCGCCGGGGCGGATGTTCCGGGGCAGCGCGGCCGGCTACCTGCTGGCCAACATCTGGTTCATGGGCCTGGGCGCCTGCTACGCCCTGGCCGCGGGGAGCGGGGAGGGGCTGCTGCTGACCGCCCTGGCCGCGGCGGGCGGCGGGATCGCGCTGCTGCTGATCGTCGTCGACGAGACCGACAACGCCTTCGCCGACATCCATTCGGCCGCCGTCTCGACCGCCACCCTGGCGCCGGCGCGGCCCGCGCACCTAGCCCTGGCCTTCGGGGCGCTGTGCACCCTGATCGCCCTCTTCGCGCCGCTGGCCCGCTACGAGGGCTTCCTGCTGCTGATCGGCTCGGTGTTCGCGCCGCTGTTCGGCGTGCTGCTGACCGACCACTTCGTCGTGCGCCGCCGGCAGGCGCGGGCCGCCGCCTTCGCCTGGGGCCTGAACCTGCCGGGCCTCCTGGCCTGGGCGGCCGGCATCGCGGCCTATCAGGGCTTCAGCCGCCTGGCGCCGCAGTGGGGCGCCACCCTGCCGGCGCTGGCGGTGGCGGCGGCCGGCTATTTCCTGCTGCGGTTGATCTGGCGGCTGGCGAAGGCCTGAGCGTCGGCTCCGCCGTAACGCCGTCCGGCCAAGTTCGTCTCGACAAGCGGGCCCTAACAAAAGAAACATCCAGGCTTCTCACCGCGAGGGGACGTTCGCGGGCTGCATTGGGGTGGTTTCTTGAAAGCGCTTTTCTTCTCGGTCTCGCTTCTGTCGCTCGTGGGCGGCGCCGCTATCGCCCAGGACTACCTGCCGCAACCGGCCGCGCCGACGCCGCCGATCGTCGCCCCGCAGGACGTAGCCTATCCGGGCGTGCTGAAGCTCTATGTCGACGCCACCGACCTCGAGCGCAAGATCTTCGACGTCAAGCTGACCCTGCCGGTCGCCAAGCCGGGTCCGATGACCCTGTACTATCCGCAGTGGGTGCCGGGCGGCCACTCGCCGCGCAACGACATCGACAAGCTGGCGGGCCTGGTGATCACGGCCAATGGCCAGACGATCCCGTGGAAGCGCGACGTGGTCGAGGTCAACGCCTTCCACATCGACGTGCCCGCCGGCGTGACCGAGCTCAACGTCGCCTACAAGTTCCTGTCGCCGGTCGAGACCAAGGTCGGCCGCATGGTCATGACCCCGGACATGCTGAACCTGCAGTGGTTGCAGATGACCATGTATCCGGCCGGCCACTTCACGCGCCGCATCGCCATCGAGCCGACCGTCAAGCTGCCGGAAGGCTTCCAGTTCGCCTCGGCCCTGGAGATCGCCAAGACGCAAGGCCAGGTCACCAGCTTCAAGCCGACCACGGTCGAGACCCTGGTGGACTCGCCGATGTTCGCCGGCCGCTACTTCAAGTCGGTCGAGCTTGATCCGGGCGGCAAGGTCCCGGTGCGCCTGAACATGATCGCCGACAAGCCCGAGCTGCTGGAGTTCAAGCCCGAGCAGATCCAGGCCCACAAGAACCTCGTGCAGCAGGCCTACAAGCTGTACGGCTCGCACCACTACGATCACTACGACTTCCTGGTCGCCCTGTCGGACCAACTGGGCGGCATCGGCCTGGAGCACCACCGGTCGAGCGAGAACCGCGTCGCGCCCAAGTACTTCACCGAGTGGGACAAGACCTATGTGGGCCGCGACCTGCTGCCCCACGAGTTCACCCACTCGTGGAACGGCAAGTTCCGCCGCGGCGCCGACCTGTGGACGCCGACGCTCAACACCCCGATGCGCGACAGCCTGATGTGGGTGTACGAGGGCCAGACCCAGTACTGGGGCTATGTGCTGTCGTCGCGCTCGACCCTGCTGACCAAGGAGCAGACGCTCGACGCCATCGCCATGACGGCGGCGACCTACGACAACCGTCGGGGCCGCGACTGGCGCCCGGTGCAGGACACCACCAACGACCCGATCATCGCCAGCCGCAAGCCGCTGTCGTGGCTGTCGTACCAACGCAGCGAGGACTACTACTCCGAAGGCCAGCTGGTCTGGCTCGACGCCGACACGCTGATCCGCGAAAAGACCGGCGGCAAGAAGTCGCTCGACGACTTCGCCAAGGCCTTCTTCGGCGTGGCCGACGGCTCGTACGTCTCGCACACCTACACCTTCGACGACGTGGTGGCGGCGCTGAACGGCGTGGTGGCCAACGACTGGGCCACCTTCCTGAAGGACCGCATCGAGGGCGTGAACCCCAAGGCCCCGCTCGATGGCCTGGCGCGCGGCGGCTACAAGCTGGTCTATACCGACACCCCGACCGAGTACTTCAAGGCGTCGGAGACCCGCGCCAAGAACACTAACCTGTCCTACTCGATCGGCCTGACCGTGGGTTCGGACGCGATCCTGACCGACGTGCAGTGGGACGGCCCGGCCTTCAAGGCCGGCCTGACCCAGGGCCTGACCGTGGTGGCCGTCAACGGCGACACCTATGACGCCGACAAGCTGAAGGCGGCCGTCAAGGCCACCGCCAACGGTGTTCCGGTCGAGCTGCTGGTCAAGGAAGGTTCGCGCTACCGCACCGTGAAGATCGACTACAGCGGCGGCCCGCGCTACCCGCGCCTGGAGCGCGTCGCCGGCACGCCGGCGCGCCTGGACGACATCCTGGCGCCCCGCAAGTAAGCCATAGAGCCGTCCCGCGCCCGGGGCCGCGAGGCGCCGGACGGCTTTGTTCTCCCAGACGCGCGGCCGCGCCTGTCCTGGAAGAACCCATGTCCGATTTCACCAAGTTCGCCTCTACCAAGTTCGATAGGCGCCAGCTTCTAGCCGGCGCGACCGCCGCCGCCGTCTCCACGGCCCTGCCCGCCATGGCGGCCCCGAAAGGCGAGGCGGCCAAGCTCTACGCCCTGTTCGACGCCTTCTTCGACGAGGACCTGACCGAGAGCCCCGAGCAGGCGACCAACCTGGGCCTCGACAACGGCGCCCACGCCGGCGCCCGCACTAGGCTGGGCGACCGCTCGGTCGCCGCCTGGCTGAAGGAGCGCAAGGAGCCAAGCCAGCGTCTCGCGCGCCTGAAAGCCGTCGACCGCAAGGCCCTGACCGGCGAGGACGCGGTCAATTACGACACCGCCGCCTACTATTACGGCGCGCGCGACAAGGCCTCGGGCTTCGACTACGGCGCGGTGTCGCGGCCGTTCGTGGTCACCCAGTTCTACGGCGGCTATTCGTCGGTCCCCAGCTTCCTGGACAACAAGCACGAGGTGAAGTCGGCGGCCGACGCCGACAGCTATCTCGAGCGCATGGCCGGTTTCGCCGGCGTGCTCGACCAGGAGAGCGAGCGGGTGCGGGCCGACGCCGGCAAGGGCGTGATCCCGTCCGACTTCATCCTCGACAAGGCCATCGGCCAGCTGAAGCAGTTCCGCGCCCTGCCGCCGGAAAAGAACGTGCTGGTGGCCTCGATGGCCCGCCGCGCCAAGGCCTTCGGCGACTACGACGCCAAGGCCGCCGCCCTGCTGGCCGGCCAGATCCACCCGGCGCTGGATCGCCAGATCGAGACCCTGACCGCCGTGCGCGCCAAGGCCGTGCACGAGGCCGGCATGAACCGATTCAAGGACGGCGAGGCCTTCTACGCCGCCCTGCTGCGCATCTACACGACCACCGAGAAGACCCCCGACGAGGTCCACCGTCTGGGCCTTGAGGAGGGCGCGCAGATCCAGGCGCGCATGGACGAGATCCTGAAGAAGCGCGGCTTCACGCAAGGCTCGGTCGGCCAGCGCATGGCGGCCCTGAAGGACCTGCCGGGCGAGAGCTATCCCAACACCGACGAGGGCCGCGCCCAGATCCTGGCCTACTGCAACCGCCTGATCGCCGAGATGCAGCCCAAGCTGCCGCAGTGGTTCGGGATCACCCCGAAGATCCCGGTCGAGGTGCGCCGCATCCCGCCCTACACCGAGGCCGGCTCGTCGGGCGGCTACTACGAGCGTCCGCCGCTGGACGGCTCGCGCCCGGGCGCCTTCTACATCAACCTGCGCGACACGGCCGAGCGTCCGCGCTACGCCCTGCCGACCCTGACCTATCACGAGGCCGCGCCGGGCCATCACTTCCAGCTGGCCCTGACCGCCGAAGGCAGCCTGCCACGCCTGCGCCAGAACATGTTCTTCTCGGCCAACACCGAGGGCTGGGCGCTTTATGCCGAGCAGGTGGCCATGGAGATGGGGCTCTACGAAAAGGACGACCTGGGCCTGCTGGGCATGTACCAGGCCCGCCTGTTCCGCGCCTCGCGCTGCGTGGTCGACACCGGCATCCACGCCAAGGGCTGGAGCCGCGAGAAGGCCATCGCCTACATGGTCGAGACCGGCGGCGACGATGAGGGCCGCATCACCCGCGAGGTCGAGCGCTACTGCGCCAACCCGGCCCAGGCCTGCTCCTACAAGGTGGGCCACACCGTGTGGGCGGCCCTGCGCGAGCGCACCAGGCAGCGCCTCGGCGCCAGGTTCGACATCCGCAAGTACCACGACACCGCCCTGCTGGTCGGCCCCACCCCGCTGACCGTGCTGGAGAGCGTGGTCGACGCCTGGCAGGGGTGAGTGGGGGCTTTAAGTTGAGTTCCTAATTTGTTCGCTTAATGTGAAGGGCGCTTCGGTTCTCGGCTGGAGCGCTTTTTGCGTTAGGACGACGCCATGAGCTGTTCCATTGATGCGCGATTGTCTCCCATGGGAGACGTGTAGTATGGTCGAGGTCAGAGAGACCGAGGTCTTCCGGCGCTGGATGGCCGACCTTCGCGATGTTGTGGCCAAGGCCAGGATCGCCGCGCGCATCCGCCAATTGGCGTTCGGCCTGTTTGGCGACGCACGGCCGGTTGGGGAGGGCGTCAGCGAACTGCGCGTCCATGTCGGCCCTGGTTATCGGGTCTATGTGGTGCGACGGGGGAGATGCTGGTCATCGTGCTCTGCGCCAGCGACAAGGATGCGCAAGGCCGTGACATCGCGAGAGCCAAGATGCTGGCGCGCGAGCTGCCGAACGAGGAAGGAAGGGCATGAGCATCGCAACCCAGCCGTTCGATCCGGCCGTCTATATCGAAACTCCAGAGGCCGCCGCGGCCTATCTGGACGAGGCGCTGGCGACCGGCGATGCGGCCTTCATCGCCGATGCGCTGGGCGTTTTGGCCCGTGCGAAGGGCATGACCGAGGTGGCTGAGGCGGCTGGGCTGGGGCGTCAAAGTCTCTACAAGGCGCTGGCGACGGACGGAAATCCGCACTTCGTCACCGTACTCAAGGTGGTTGGCGCGCTTGGCCTGCGTCTTTCCACGGCCCCCATGAAATAAACAAAAGTGACCGGTAACATTGGGCTTGAGTGGTCAGACAAGCTCTCTCATAGTGTCAGGCAAGACGGCGCGAAGCCGCCGTGACAGACGCTGGGGAAACGCAAGGATGACCACCACCCTTACTCGCCGCACGCTGGGCGTAAGCTTGGCCGCTCTTGGCGCCGCCATGGCGCCCGTGGTCCGCGCCGCTCCCAAATCGACAGAGGGCAAGGCGCTCTACAAGGACGCTTCCCAGCCGGTCGACGCGCGGGTCAAGGACCTGCTGTCGCGGATGACGCTGGAGGAGAAGGCCGCCCAGCTGATCGGCATCTGGCTGACCAAGGCCGCGATCCAGACGCCAGGGGGCGACTTCTCGCCCGAGACCGCGACCAAGAACTTCCCCAACGGTCTGGGCCAGATCTCGCGCCCGACCGATCGCCGGGGCCTCAAGCCCGCCACCGAGGTCAACGCCGCGGCCGGCGCCGAGGACGGCTCGGTGGGCCGCAACGCGCCCCAGACCGCCAAATACGTCAACGCCGCCCAGAAGTGGGCGATGGAAAGCACGCGCCTGGGCATCCCGATGCTGATGCACGACGAGGCCCTGCACGGCTACGTCGCCCGCGACGCGACGAGCTTTCCCCAGTCGATCGCCCTGGCCTCGACCTTCGATCCCGACCTCGTCGAGCAGGTGTTCTCGGTCGCCGCCAAGGAGATGCGGGCCCGGGGCTCGAACATCGCCCTGGCCCCCGTGGTCGACGTGGCCCGCGATCCGCGCTGGGGCCGCATCGAGGAGACCTACGGCGAGGACCCGCACGTCTGCGCCGAGATGGGCCTGGCCGCGATCCGCGGCTTCCAGGGCAAGACCCTGCCGCTGGCGCCCGACAAGGTGTTCGTCACCCTCAAGCACATGACCGGTCACGGCCAGCCCGAGAACGGCACCAATGTCGGCCCGGCCCAGATCGCCGAACGCACCCTGCGCGAGAACTTCTTCCCGCCGTTCGAACGGGCGGTGAAGGAGCTGCCGGTGCGCTCGGTCATGCCCAGCTACAACGAGATCGACGGCGTGCCCTCGCACGCCAACCGCTGGCTGCTGACCGACATCCTGCGCGGCGAGTGGGGCTTCCAGGGCGCGACGATGAGCGACTACTTCGCCATCAAGGAGATCATCACCCGCCACAAGCTGACCGATCAGCTCGCCGACACCGCGGTGATGGCCATGAACGCCGGCGTCGACGTCGAGCTGCCGGACGGCGAGGCCTATGTGCTGCTGCCCCAGCTGGTGCGCGCGGGCCGCATCCCCGAGGCCGCCGTCGACGCGGCCGTGGCGCGGGTGCTGAAGATCAAGTTCGAGGGTGGGTTGTTCGAAAATCCGTATGCGGACGAAAAGACCGCCGACGCCAAGACCGCCACGCCGCAAGCCGTCGCTCTGGCCCGCGAGGCGGCCCGCAAGGCGGTGGTGCTGCTGAAGAACGACAAGGGCCTGCTGCCGCTGGACGGCAAGAAGATCAAGCGCCTGGCTCTGCTGGGCACGCACGCCAAGGACACCCCGATCGGCGGCTATTCCGACGAGCCGCGCCACGTGGTCTCGGTGCTGGAAGGCCTCTCCGCCGAGGCCAAGGCGCAAGGGTTCGCCCTCGACTACGCCGAGGCCGTGCGGATCACCGAAAAGCGCGTCTGGGCCGCCGACGAGGTCAAGCTGGTCGATCCGGCGGTAAACGCCAGGCTGATCGCCGAAGCCGTCGAGGTGGCGAAGAAGGCCGACGTCGTGGTCATGGTGCTGGGCGACAACGAGCAGACCAGCCGCGAGGCCTGGGCCGACAACCACCTGGGCGACCGCGACAGCCTGGACCTAGTGGGCCAGCAGAACGACCTGGCCCGCGCGATCTTCGCCCTGGGCAAGCCGACCGTAGTGTTCCTGCTGAACGGCCGGCCGTTGTCGGTGAACCTGCTGGCGGAAAAGGCCGACGCCCTGGTCGAGGGCTGGTACCTGGGCCAGGAGACCGGCAACGCCGCCGCCGACGTGCTGTTCGGCCGCGCCAATCCGGGCGGCAAGCTGCCGGTCAGCATCGCCCGCGACGTCGGCCAGCTGCCGATCTACTACAACCGCAAGCCCACGGCCCGCCGCGGCTACCTGTTCGACCGCGCCACCAGCCCGCTCTATCCGTTCGGCTTCGGGCTTTCCTACACGACCTTCGACATCTCGGCGCCGCGCCTGTCCAAGGCCCGCATCGGCCAGGGCGAGAGCACGACGGTTTCGGTGGAGGTGACCAACACCGGCAAGGTCGCCGGAGACGAGGTGGTGCAGCTCTACGTCCACGACGAGGCGGCCTCGGTCACCCGTCCGGTGCTGGAGCTGAAGCGCTTCAGGCGCGTCGCCCTGGCGCCCGGCGAAAAGAAGACGGTGAGCTTCGAGGTGAAGCCGTCGGATCTGTGGATGTGGAACCTGGAGATGAAGCGGGTCGTCGAGCCGGGCGACTTCTCGATCCTGGTCGGCCCGAACTCGGTCGACCTGAAGTCGGCGAAGCTGACGGTGGCGTAAAGGCGCTCTCCCTGAAGGGGGAGCTGTCGGCGAAGCCGACTGAGGGGGAAGTCGTTGCCGAAGCGGCCAAGGTCGCGGAGGCTGAAAACGGCCCCCCTCCGGCCCTCCGGGCCACCTCCCCCAGAGGGGGAGGGTCTTGGACTAGGGAGTAGACAGCATGCGCCGTGTCGCGCCGATCCTGCTGGCCGCCGTGATGGCCACGCCCGCCGCCGCCCAGGCTCCGTTGCTGAACGGCCTGTTCGCCGACCATGCGGTGGTGCAGCGCGGCCGGCCGCTGCCGGTGTTCGGCGCGGCCAGGCCGGGCGAGGCGGTGACCGTCAGCTTCGGCGGCAAGACGGCTACGGCGACCACCGGGGCCGACGGCGCCTGGCGCGTCGACCTGCCGGCGATGGCGGCGGGCGGCCCCTATATCCTGGAGGCCAAGGCCGCCTCGGGCGCGGTCCAGACCGTCGGCGACGTGCTGGTCGGCGACGTCTGGCTGTGCTCGGGTCAGTCGAACATGGAGCTGCCGGTCGAGCGCGGCAACAACTCGTGGTCGGAGATCCGGTCCGCCAACGACGACGGCCTGCGCATGGCCTATGTCGACCACGCCGACAGCCGCGAGCCGCGCAAGACCTTCCTCAAGCCGCCGGCCTGGAAGGCGGCCAAGCCCGACGCCGTCGGGTCGTTCTCGGCGGCCTGCTACTACATGGCCCGCGAGCTGCGGAAGACCGACAAGACGCCGCTGGGCCTGGTCCACGCCTCGTGGGGCGGTTCGGCCATCGAGGCCTGGCTCAGCCCCGCCGCCCTGCGCAAGGCCGGCGACTACGACAACGACATCGCCACGCTGGAGCTGTCGGTCCGCGACCGCCCCGCCGCCGAGCGCCGCTGGGGCGAGACCATCAAGGCCTGGTGGAGCCTGCGCCACAACGGCGCGGCCAGCGGTCCGTGGAACGGCCTGGGCGACTGGACGCCCGCGCCGCAGGGCCTTGGCGTCTGGGAAGCCTGGGGCGCGCCCGCCTTGGCCGACTTCAACGGCATGGTCTGGTTCGAGACCTCGATCACCCTGACGGCGGCGCAGGCGAAGGGGGCGGCCAGCCTCGAGATCGGCATGGTCGACGAGGTCGACACCACCTTCGTCAACGGCGTCGGGGTCGGCTCGACCTCGGGGGCGGGGACGGTGCGGGTCTACCCCGTGGCGGCCGGGACCCTGAAGGCCGGCGCCAACCGTATCGTCGTCTCGGCGCTCGACACCTACGCCAACGGCGGCATGTACGGCGAGACCGCCCGCGCCCTGGTGCTGGCCGACGGGACGCGGATCCCGCTGACCGCCTGGCGCTACCAGGTCGAGCCCAAGACCACGGGCGAGCCGCCGCGCGCGCCGTGGGACACGCTGTCGGGGGTCTCGACCCTCTACAACGGCATGCTGGCGCCGATGGGTCCGTACGCCTTCAAGGGCTTCGCCTGGTACCAGGGCGAGAGCAACACCGGCCGGGCCCAGACCTACCAGGCGCTGCTGCACGAGCTCGTCGGCGAGCGCCGCGTGGGCCAGGCGCCCGACATGCCGGCCCTGGTGGTGCAACTGGCCAACTATGGCAAGCCGCAGCTGGCGCCGGAAGACAGCGGGTGGCCCCAGGTGCGCGAGGCCCAGCGCCTGGCCGTGGCCCGGGACGGCCGCGCCGCCCTGGCGGTGACTGCCGACATCGGCGATCCCTCCGACATCCACCCGACCAACAAGCAGGACGTGGGCAAGCGCCTGGCGCGCGGCGCGCGGCGCCTGGCCGGCGAGGCCGTGACGACCGGCCCGTCGCCGGTGTCGGCTCGCCGTGTGGGCGAGGTGATCGAGGTGCGGTTCGAACAGGTCGCCGAGCGGCTTGCCACGCGCGGTTCCGACCGGGCCATCGGCTTCGAGCTGTGCGACGCGGCCGGCTGCCGCTTCGCCGACGCCCGGGTCGAGGGCGACAGGGCGAGCATCGCCGTTCCGGCCGGCATGACCCCCGCCAAGGTGCGGTTCGCCTGGGCCGACGCGCCGACCTTCAACGTCTTCGACATGGCCGGCCTGCCGCTGGGACCGTTCGAGATCGCGGTCGCGCCGTGAGCAAGGGCGTCGCGGGACTTCGCGCGGCCGTCTCCGCGCTGGCGCTCGCCGCCGCCGTGGCGGCCGCCGCGGCGCTGGCGGCGCCGACCGCCGCGCGTTCGGCGCCCCTGGCGGCCGCGGCGGTGTCGGACCGCCCCGTGGCTGGCGGCTTCCCGCTGATCGACAGCGGCAAGCCCGCGCGGGTCGAGGCCGACGTCGCCGACTGGCCCGGCGTGCTGCGCGCGGTGCAGGGCCTGCGCGGGGATCTGTCCAAGCTTTCCGGCGGCGCCCAGCCGGCCAAGGACGCGCCGCTGGTCATCGTCGGCACGCTGGGCCGCAGCGCCCAGATCGACGCCCTTGTCGCCTCGGGCAAGCTGGATGTCTCGGCGCTGAAAGGCCGCTGGGAGGGCTTCGTCCAGCAGGTGGTCGACAACCCGCGTCCGGGCGTGGCCCGCGCGCTGGTGATCGCCGGGGCCGACAAGCGCGGTGCGATCTTCGGCGCTTACGACCTTTCCGAACGGGCCGGCGTGTCGCCGTGGACCTGGTGGGCCGACGTGCCGGTGCCGGTGCGCCGCGACCTCTCGGTGGCGCCGGGCGCCAACCTGCAGGCGCCCAAGGTCAAGTACCGGGGCATCTTCCTCAACGACGAGAACCCGGCCCTCTACGGCTGGGCCAACGCCACGTTCGGCGGCTTCAACCACGCCTTCTACGAGCAGGTCTACGAGCTCGTGTTGCGGCTGAAGGGCGACTACCTGTGGCCGGCCATGTGGGGCAAGGCGCTGTACGACGACGATCCGCTGAACGCCGTGCTGGCCGACGAGATGGGCGTGGTCATCGGAACCTCGCACCACGAACCGATGATGCGGGCTCACGTGGAATGGGAGCGCTACGGCCAGGGGCCGTGGGACTATTCGAAGAACCCGCAGGCCCTGCGCCGCTTCTGGCGCGAGGGGATCGCGCGGATGGGCGCCAACGAGAGCCTGGTCACGGTCGGCATGCGCGGCGACGGCGACGAGCCGATGACGCAAGGGACCGCCACCAGGCTGCTGGAAACCATCGTCGGCGACCAGCGCCGGATCATTGGCGAAGTCACCGGCAAGGACCCGTCGGCCACGCCCCAGGTCTGGGCGCTCTACAAGGAGGTGCAGGACTATTACGACGCCGGGATGCGCGTGCCCGACGACGTGACCCTGCTGTTCGCCGACGACAACTGGGGCAACATCCGCAGGCTGCCGAAGGTCGGCGAGACGCGGCCGGGCGGCTACGGCGTCTACTATCACTTCGACTATGTGGGCGGGCCGCGGAACTACAAGTGGCTCAACACCAACCAGATCGAGCGCACCTGGGAGCAGATGAAGCGCGCCGATGACCACGGCGCCGACCGGCTGTGGATCGTCAATGTCGGCGACCTCAAGCCGATGGAGCTGCCGACCGAGTTCTTCCTCGACCTGGCCTGGAACCCCGACGCCATGCCGGTCGAGAAGCTGTCGACCTATACCCGCGACTGGGCGGCCGCGCAGTTCGGGACCGAGGACGCGAAAGAGATCGCGGTGCTGCTGGACGGCTACACCCTGCTGAACGCACGGCGGAAGCCCGAGCTGATCGACGCGACGACCTTCAGCCTGGTGAACTTCGGCGAGGCCGAGGCGGTGGAGGCCGAGTGGGGCGCCCTGGAACGTCGCGCCGCCGCCGTGCGCGCGCTGTTGCCCAAGGCTCAGGACGACGCCTTCTTCCAGCTGGTCTGGTTCCCGATCATGGCCAGCGCCAACCAGACCCGGCTCTATCTGGCGGTCGGCCGTAACCGGCTCTACGCGGCGCAGGGGCGGGCGGCGGCGGCGGCGCAGCAGGCGGATCTCGCCAGGGCCCTCTTCGCCCGCGACGCCGAGCTGACCCGCCAGTTCCACGAGGACCTGGCCGGCGGCAAGTGGCGACACATGATGAGCCAGACCCACATCGGCTACACCGGCTGGCAGCAGCCGGAGACGAATGTGATGCCCGCCCTGGCGACCGCGCCGGTCGGCGAAGGCTTCGGCGTCGCCGTCGAGGGCCGCGAGGCGCCGGTGGGCGAGGGCGGGGCGGATCTGCCGGTACTGCATCGCTGGGGTGCGGACTACCGGTGGATCGACGTCTTCGCGCGGGACGCGACGCCCGTGAACGTCTCCGTCAAGACTGGGGTCCCCTGGCTGAAGGTGACGCACCCGGTGCGTGGCGGCGACCAGCGGCTGGAGGTGACCGTCGACTGGGGCCGCGCGCCCAAGGGCGAGCATCGGGTTCCGATCCGCATCGCCGGCGGCGGCCGCGAGGTCGTGGTGACGGCGGTCGTCGACAACCCGCGCCGGCGTCCGGCCAGGGGGGCCTTCGTCGAGGCGAGACAGCCCCTGGCGATCGAGGCGGAACATCACACGCGGGCGATGGCCGCCGACGGCGTCGCCTGGAAGGTCATTCCGAACCTTGGCCGCACGCTGTCGGGCGTGACCAGCTATCCGACCACGGCGGCGGCGAGCGAACCCGGAAAGGGAGCGGTGCTCGACTATCTGGTCGACTTCGAGAAGGCCGGGCCGGTGGACCTGACGGTGCTGGTCTCGCCGGGGCTGGACGTCACGGGCGGGGCGGGTCCCCGTTTCGCGGTGTCGATCGACGACGCGCCGCCCGTAGTGGTCAACACCATCCCCGACGCCTCGGAGAAGGCATGGGACAGGGCGGTGGCGGATAACGTCCGTTCACTGACGACATTGCTGTCCGTGCCCTCGGCGGGCGCGCATCGGGTGCGGCTGTGGCGGGTGGACGCGGGCGTGGTGTTCCAGCGGCTGGTGATCTCGCGCGGTACGGTTCCGGGGAGTTATCTCGGTCCGCCGGAGGGCGTCAGGGCGAACTGATCGGAAACCTCCCCCTGTGGGGGAGGATCTAGCGGGACAGGGCGAACTCCACCGGCGCGTCCATCTCGATGCGGTCGCCCTTGATCGTGTGCGGCGGGGCCGGAAACGGATCGGCGCGGGCGACCATGGCGCGGACCTCGGCGTCCAGCAGCGCGTGGCCGGTGGGGCCGGTGACGCGGCAGTCCAGCACGTGGCCGGCGCGGTCGAGGACGAAGGTCACGTGGGCCGTGCCCTGCTGTTTCCGCATGCGGGCGGCCTTGGGATAGGTCTTGTGGCTTTCCAGCCAGGCGCGGACGCGCGCGGCGTAGGCGGTGCTGGAGCCGGCGGTGGTCTGGACGCTGTCGGCGTCGCGGCGGCCGGCGGGCGGCTTGGCGGCGCTGGCGTCCATGGCCCGGGCGGCGGCGGGTACGGCGGCCTGGCTCGCGGCGGGCGGCGTCGGGCGCGGCGGAGCTTCCGAAGGCGGAGCGGGTGACAGCGGGGCTGGCGCGGCCTGGGTCAGCCAGCCGTCGGGACGCGGCGGCAGCGGCTTGGGTGCGGGCTTATCGGGTTGCGCCGGCTGGGGCGGCGCGGGTTCGGTTTCCGGCGTCGGGGCTGGCTCGGCGTCCGGCGAGGTCGCGTTTTTGACGCTGTCGAGCGCCGGGTCGCCCAGCGAGATCAGCATGGCCGCGTCGTCCATGGGCGCGAGAACGGGCCTCTGCTCCCACTGGACGACGGCCAGCCCGAGGGCGCCGTTGATGATCAACGACGCCCCCGTCGCCCAGGCTCGAACGTGCCAGGGCGTTCTCATGGCTAGAAGGTCTTGCCGAGCGTGAGCTTGACCGTCCGGCCCTCGGCGTCGAGCGACGACAGGTGGCGGCGGAAGGCCTTGTCGAACAGGTTGTCGACGCCGGCCTGCACCTCCAGGCCCTTCAGCGCGCCGTCCTGCGGCTTCCAGGTCAGGAACAGGTTGTGCACCGAATAGCCGGGCGTGCGCAGCGAGGCGGTGGTGGTCTCGTTCTGGTCGTCGGCGAACTCGCCGCGCCAGCCCACGGTCAGGTTCTGGGCCGGGAAGACGTAGCCGAGCGTCAGGTTCAGGGTGTCGGCCGGGATGGTGTTCAGCGGAACGTTCGCCGTGCGGTTCTCGCCGTCGATCACCGACAGCGCGCCGCGGGCGAAGAAGCGCTTGGCGCCGTACTCGGCCTCGACCTCGACGCCCGAATAGCGGGCCTCGCCGATGTTGAGGAAGTAGCTGGAGGTGGCCGTGCCGCGGGCGATCAGGTTGCTGACGTCGTTGCGGAACAGCGTGGTCTTGACCCGCGCCTGGTCGCCCTGGCCGAACAGGTTGCGGAACTGCAGCGTGCCGCCGACCTCGTAGTTGTCGGACTCCTCGGGCTTGAGGTTGAGGCTGTAGTTGGTCGCCGCCGTCGAGGTGCGGCTGTAGATCTCGTCCAGCACCGGCATGCGCACGGTGTGGGCGATCGAGCCGAACACCGAGGCCCATTCGGTCAGGCTGTAGAGGGCGGCGATCTTCGGCGAGACGCCGTTGTCCTTGACCTCCCTGGTGGTGGTGACGCCCAGGCCCGGCTGCAGCTTGGTCCAGTCGACGCGGACGCCCGGGATCACGGTCAGCTTGCCGTAGGTGACCTCGCCCTGGGCGAACAGGCCGTACTTCTCCATGTCGCCTTCGGGGTGGGTGGCCGCCCCGTGGTTGACGCCCGTGGCCGTGCGGCGCGGGTTGCGGCGTTCCTGCTTGTAGGCCTGGGCGCCGATGGTCAGGAAGGCGACGCCGTCGCCGCCGAACTGGAACTCCGAGGTGTTCTGGGCGCGGCCCTGATAGGTCTTGTACGAGAACTCCGACTCCAGCACCCCCGACAGGAAGGTGGTGTCGGTCTGGTTGACCTTGCTGTTGGCGTACGAGGCCTGGGCCTCGAAATCGAGCAGGTCGTTGCCCTCGAAGGCGTTCTGGTAGCCGATCACGGCGGTGTCGTCGGTGGTCTTGCGGCGCACCGGCGTCGTGGCCATGGCCTCGGACTGGTCGTAGATCTGGACGCTGTCGTTCTTCCAGTTCTGGTACGAGGCCCAGACGCTGTGGTCCTTGCCGAAGGTGTAGCGGCCCTTCAGCAGGTAGCTGTCGGAGCTGGCGTCGGAGGCCGGCACGACCTGGCCGTTTCCGTTCTCGTACTCGTCGCTGCGGCGGCTGGTGTACATGCCCAGCACTTCCAGCCTTTCGGTCGGCTTGAAGGCCAGGATGCCCGAGCCGAAGCGGGCCTCGGCGTTGCTCTCGACGCCGCCGCGCAGGCGTATGGCGAAGCGGTCGTCGCCCTGCAGGAAGTCCGAGGCGTCCTTGCTGGTGAAGCTGACCACGCCGGCCAGGGCGCCCGCGCCGTAGAGGGTGGACGAGGCCGGGCCGCGCAGCACCTCGACGCGCTTGTAGAGCTCGGGGTCGCTGAAGAACGCGCCCATCCGGTACTGCTCGAAGAACTTCGTGACGCCGTCGATCTGCATCAGGATGCGGCTGTCGCTGTCGGCCAGGCCGGTGCCCATGCCGCGGATGTTGAAGCCCTGGCCCAGGGCGCCGACGCCGCCCATGGTGTTGACGCCGGGGATGCCGGCCAGCAGGTCGCCGATGGTCGAGGCCTGGGCCTGGTCGATGGCGTCCTGGTCGAGCGTGGTCACGGCCTGGGGCGTATCGATCGCCACCTTCTCCTGGCCGGCCGAGACGACGACCTTGCCCAGCGACAGCTTGCTGGTGGTGACGGCCTCTTCGGCCGCATCGGCGCCCTGGGCGTGGGCGAGGCCGGCGAGAACGAGGTTGGCGACGCCGGCCAGCAACAGGCCGCGCGTCCGGTTGGAAATGCGCATACGACTATCCCCGTTTATAAGCGAATAAGAATCATTCGCACTATCTGGGCGGGCGACTCCCGACAGAGCGCCTCGCCGAACGGCGACGCTTTTGGTCGCCTTTCGGTCTTAATGCAAGTGACTCTTAATAGCGAACTTATGCAGCGACACAGAAGTGGGCGAGAGAGGGGGCTTTGCGCCCGATCGGGTTTGCGCGCAACTTCAGGCCAAGCCCCGAGCGAGGGCCGCGGAGATCAACATGGCCAAGCTCGTGTTCGGAATGAACCAGTCCCTCGACGGCTATGTCGACCACACGGGTTTCGGGCCTGATCCCGTGCTGTTCCAGTATTTCGTCGACCAGGCGCGCGCCCAGGCGGGCAGCCTGTACGGCCGGCGCCTCTACGAGATCATGAGCTACTGGGACGACGACCATCCCGAATGGGACGAGGCCAGGCGCGACTTCGCCATGGCCTGGCGAAGCCATCCCAAATGGGTCGTTTCGCGCACGCTGAAGACGGTCGGCCCCAACGCCTCGCTGGTGACCGGCGACCTGGAAACGGCGGTTCGCGACCTGAAGGCCAGCCATGACGGCGAGATCGAGGTCGGCGGGCCGGACCTGGCGCGGACCCTGACCGAGCTTGGCCTGATCGACGAGTACCGGATCTACCTGCACCCCGTCGTGCTGGGGAGCGGCTCGCCGTTCTTCGCCGGCTCGAAGCCCGCGCTGCGCCTGGTGGAAAGCACTCGCATCGGCGGCGAAGCGGTCAGGCTGACCTACGTTCGGGCGTAAGGGACGCGCGGATATCTTTGCTCGTCATCCCGGCCGGAGGACCGCGTAGCGGACCGTAGAGCCGGGACCCAGGGGCAGCCTGCGGTGCGCCGGCCCCTGGGTCCCGGACAAGCCCTGTGGGCTTTCCGGGATGACGAGCCGTTTGGGTGAGAAGTGCTCAGAGGAGCGCTGACCCTCAGCCGCCCTTCCACTCGTCGATGACCGAGGCCAGCACGTCCAGCGGCATGGTGCCGGCGGTCAGGCCGGTGTCGTGGAAGCCCTTCAAGCTGAACTTGTCGCCCAGGCGCTTTTCGGCGCGGGCGCGGCTTTCCGTCCAGGTGCGCCAGCCCAGCATGTAGCTCGACGCCTGGCCCGGCTGGACGCAGTAGCGCTCGACCTCGCGGGTGACCGAGCTTTCGGCGTCGCCCAGCGTCTCCGACATGTAGGCGATGGCCTGCTCGCGGCTCCAGCGCTTGGCGTGGATGCCGGAATCGAGCACCAGCCGCGAGGCGCGGAACAGCATCGAGGCGACGTAGCCCAGCTGGCCCAGGGAATCGTCCTTGTAGGCGCCCATCTCGTCGGCCAACTGCTCGGCATAGAGCGCCCAGCCCTCGGAATAGCCCGAGAAGATCGGCAGGCGGCGCAGGGTGGGGATGCCCGGCGCCTCCATCATCAGGGCGTTCTGCAGGTGGTGGCCGGGGATGGCCTCGTGGAACACCAGGGTCGGCAGGTCGAAGCGCGGCTGCTCGGCCGTGTCGCGCAGGTTGATCGAGAACAGGCCGGGGCGCGAGCCGTCCAGGCTGGGCGGGGTGTAGTAGGCGCCGGGCGCGCCACCCTCGATCGACGGCGGGATGCGCTGGATCTTCACCCCGGCCTTGGGCAGGCGGCCGAAATAGTCGGGCAGGCGCTCGCGCATGGCCTGCGTCTTGGCCTCGAGGTCGGCCAGCAGGGCCGCGCGGCCGGCGTCGTCGTTGGGATAGAGGTTGGCCGGGTCGCGGCGCAGGGCGGCGATGCGGGCGCCGACCGGGCCCTGCGTCAGGCCGCGCGCCTTGAGGATGGCGTCGGCGCGGGCGGCGAAGCGGGCCACCAGCTCCAGGCCCAGGCGATGGATCTCCTCGCCGGCGAGATCCGTGGTCGTCGCCGAGCGCACGGCGTAGCGGTAGTAGGCCTCGCCGTCCGGCAGGCGCCAGACGCCGGCGTCGTGGGTGGCCCTGGGCAGGGCGGCGGTCAGCAGGTCAGCCTGGCGGCGCAGGGCCGGATAGACCTCGGCCTCGACGATCCTGGTCGCGCGGGCGTCCCACTCGCCCGGGATCGAGGCCGTGCGGCGGGTCAGGCCCGTGACCAGCTCGGACTTGGCCGGGGCTGGCGAGAGCAGCGCCGAGAACTGGGCGAGCGTGGTGCGCAGCACGAAGTCGGGCGGGGTGGCGCCCTTGGCGAAGTCGGCGCGAGCCCGGGCGGTCTCCTGGTCGAGCAGCACGGCGAAGGCTGACAGGCGAGAGAGGTAGGCCTCGGCGTCGTCCTTGGTCTTCACCGGATGGGTGTCGGCCAGGAAGCTGGGCACGGCGCGATAGGCGCCCGACAGCTGCGAGACGATGTAGGGCACGGCGACGCCGACGTTCGGGTCGCCGAACGGCATGGCGTAGCTCTGCAGGGTGGTGTCGGCCAGGTAGGCGGCCGAACGGTGGTTGACGCGGTCCATGCCGGTCAGGGCCTTGGCGTCGAAGGTCGCCAGATGGTCGCGCAGGTCGACGAACAGCTGGCGGGTGCGGGCGACGCCGGCCGGCGAGCGGTCGTCCAGCCTGCCGCGCGCGGCGGCGTTGGGGCCGGCGTCCATGCCGGTCAGGGTCATCAACTGCGGCGAGTCGAGCATCGCCTTCTGGATCAGGTCCTCCAGCACGGCGGTCAGGCGTTCGCCCTCGCTCGCGCGGGCCAGGGCGGGGACGGGCGCGGCCAGGGCGGCGGCGGACGCGAGGAAGGAACGGCGGTCGATCATGCGTCCGGTTGTACCCCGCCAGGCGTTTCGCGCCAGAGGTGACAAGCCTGGGACGGAATGACCAAGGACAAGCCGCCCCGCTTGAGCTAAAGCCTGAAGGGTGACCCGGCCGACCTTCCATCGCTGGACGAACGCCCGCGCCGTCTTCATGACGCTCGCGGCGCTGGCGGTCGCGTTGAAGGTGCTGATCCCGGCCGGCTTCATGACCGCCCCGGAACCGCGCAACGGCCTGCCCTTCGCCCTGGTGCTCTGCACCGGCCAGGGCGCCATGGTCGTCGCCCCCGGCGAGCGCCTGGACCACAAGAAGGGCGCCGACGAGAAGCCCGCCGACGCCCCCTGCGCCTTCGCCGCGCTCGGCGTTCCGATGGGCGCGCCGCCGGCCGAACTGTCGGTCGCGCCGGTCGAGTTCGTGGCCTATGCGGCCCACGCCCAGCCGGTCCGCGCCGTCCACCTGGCCCCCGGCCGTGGCCTGGCCGCGCCGCCGCTTCCGGCCCGAGGTCCTCCCAGCCTGCTGATCTGACCGCCGGTCTCGTGACCGGCGGAGCGTCCGGCCGCGCGCCGGGACCGTGACGCCGCGCGCGCACTCCGCGCCCGGCCAAGATCCGCCTGCTGATGGTCGTGCGAGGCGCGGCCCAAGGACCCGAAGATGAAATCCATTCTGCTGGCCGCCTGCGCTCTGTCCGCGCTCGCGCCCGCCGCCGCCCTCGCCGAGACGCCCGACGACGCCGAGGCCGCCGTCTCGTCGGTGATCGTCACCGCCCGCCGCAACGCCGAGGACCCCTCCGTCGTCGCCGACGCCCGCAAGCGCCTGTCGGAGACCCCCGGCGCGGTGTCGGTGATCTCGCAGGAATCCTATGCCAGCCGTCAGGCCCTGGCCCTCGACGACATGCTGCGCGACGCTCCCGGCGTCTATGCCCAGCGCAAGTGGGGCGGCGACGTCCGCATCTCGATCCGCGGCTCGGGCATCGGCAACGCCAACCACAATCGCGGCCTGCTGCTGGCCCAGGACGGCGTGCCGCTGAACGAGGCCGACGGCTACGGCGACAGCCAGATCGCCGACCCGCTGAACACCCGCTACGCCGAGGTCTATCGCGGGGGCAACGCCCTGCGCTTCGGCGGCGCCTTGCTGGGCGGGGCGATCAACATGGTGACGCCGACCGGAAAGGACGCGGGCTTCGACGCCAGGGTCCGCGTCGACGGCGGCTCGTTCGGCCTGATCCGCGAACATGTCGCCTTGGCCGGCCAGTCGGGCGACTGGGACCTCTACGCGGCCGCCACCAACCAGACCAGTCAGGGCTGGCGCTCGCAGAGCCAGCAGAACATCCAGTTCGCCACGCTCAATCTGGGCCGAAGCTTCGGGCAGGACCGCGAGGTGCGCTTCACCCTCAACGGCTCCAACATCGCCCAGGAGATTCCCGGGGCCCTGACCCTGGCGCAGTTCCAGGCCGATCCGCGCCAGAGCGCCGCCGCCAGCCTCGCCGCTGACCAGGCCCGCAACCAGCGCGGCCTGCGCGGCTCGCTGCGCACGACCTGGCGGCTGGACGAGCACACGGTGTTCCAGGGCGCGGTCTATGCGGTGTGGAAGGATCTCGACCACCCGATCTTCCAGGTCATCGACCAGCAGAGCCGCAACTACGGCGCCTTCGGGCGGCTGGACTGGGACGGCGAGATCGGCGGACTAAAGGCCGACGCCTATCTCGGCGCCTGGTATCGCCAGGGCGACCTGGACTCGGCCTTCTACACCAACGTCCGGGGCGGGCGGGGCGCGCTGCAGTCGCTGTCGCTGCAGAACGCCAAGGCCGCCGACGTGTTCGGGGAGGGGCGCCTCTTCGTCACCGACCACGTGATCCTGGTCGGCGGCCTGACATGGGGCCGGGCCGAGCGCGACTACCAGAGCTTCAAGGTTCCGGCCGTGGCCTCGACCTTCAACCTGACGGCCGACAAGGACTACGAGTGGGTGTCGCCGCGCGTGGGCGTGCTGTGGCAGGGCGACGACGGCTCGCAGCTGTTCGCCAACGTCACGCGTTCGGTGGAGCCGCCGAACTTCAGCTCGCTGTCGCCGGCCAACACCGGCTTCGCGCCGATTCAGGCGCAGGAAGCCTGGACCGCCGAGGCCGGCGCGCGGGGCCATCACGGGGCGTTCACCTACGACTTGACCGCCTATCGGGCCAAGCTGAAGCACGAGCTCCTGCAGTTCGCCGTCGACAGCCAGCACCCGGCCGCCACCTTCAACGCCGACGACACCCTTCACCAGGGGATCGAGGCGGCCCTGGACTGGGCCTTCGCGCCGCGCTGGCGCCTGCGCCAGACCTACACCCTGTCGGACTTCCGCTTCGAGGGCGACGCCCAGTACGGCGACAACCGCCTGCCCATCGTGCCCAAGCACTTCTACCGGGCAGAGCTGCGCTACGACGCGGCCGGCGGCTGGTTCCTGGCTCCGTCGGTGGAGTGGTCGGCGGCCGACCAGTGGATCGACTATCAGAACACCAGGACCGCGCCGTCCTACGCGATCCTCAACCTCAACGCCGGCTGGAAGGCGACCGACAAGGTCTCGCTGTTCCTCGACGCCCGCAACCTGACGAACGAGGCCTATGTCTCCAACGTCCAGGCGGCCACGACCTGGTCCGCCGCCACCGCCGCGATCTGGCCGGGCGACGGCCGTTCGGTGTTCGGCGGCGTGACGGTGTCGTTCTGACCATGACGGAGGCGCGCCAAACCCCGGCCGGCGAGGTCTATCGCGCCTTCTGGCGCTGGCACTTCTACGCCGGCCTGCTGGTGCTGCCGGTGCTGATGCTGCTGGCGCTGACCGGCGGGCTCTACCTGTTCAAGGACGAGCTGACCGTCATCGCCCAGCGACCGCTGACCGTGGTGGCCGACGGGCCGGGGGCGACGCGCCCCTCGGCCTGGATCGCCCAGGCCGAGGTGGCGGCGGGCGGCAAGGTCCGGCAGCTGGTCATCCCCGCGCGGGGCGATCGTTCGGTGCAGCTGGCGCTGGACACCGACGACGGCGCGCGGACGGCCTATGTCGATCCGCACACCGGCCGGGTGCTGGGCGTCGGCGCGCCGGGCGGGCTGATGGGCCTGGTCAAGCGGCTGCACAGCCTGGACATCGCCGGGCCCGCCGCCAACCTGCTGGTCGAGGTCGTCGCCGGCTGGGCCATCGTGCTGGTCGCCACGGGCGTCTTCCTGTGGTGGCCGCGCGGGCGGGGCGGCGGCGTGGTGACCGTGCGCGGCGCGCCGGCCAGGCGCGTGTTCTGGCGCGACCTGCATGCGGTGACCGGCGTCTTCGCGGGCCTCGTCATCGTGTTCCTGGCCGCGACCGGCATGCCGTGGTCGGCCTTCTGGGGCAAGGAAGCACGCCAGCTGACCACCCAGGCCGGCTGGGGGCGTCCCCGCCCGCCGGTCGCCCAGCCGCACCATGCCGGCGAGGCGCAGACCGAGGGCGTGCCGTGGGCGCTGCAGGCTCGCGCCGCGCCCGCCTCGGGCCACGGCCATGCGAGCCTGGGCGTCGACGCCGTCGTCGAGCGGGCCAGGGCCGCCGGCCTGACCGACGGCTTCACCCTGACCTTGCCCAAGACCCACGGCGGAACCTGGACGGCGGCCTACATGCCCGACCAGGTCGAGCGCACCCGCACCGTCTATCTCGACGGCGGCGACGGCCGGGTGATCGCCGATCTCGGCTACCGCGACTTCGGTCCGGCGGCCAAGGTCATCGAATGGGGCATCGCCGTGCACCAGGGCCAGCAGTTCGGCCTGGCCAACAAGCTGGTGATGCTGGCCGGCTGCGTCGCCGTCTGGCTGCTGGGCGTCTCGGCGATCGTCATGTGGTGGAAGCGTCGTCCAAAGGGGCGGCTGGCCGCCCCGGTCCCGCCGGCCGACCGTCGCGCCTCTCTGGGCCTTCTGGCTATCGTGCTGCCCCTGGCCGTTTTCTATCCGCTCGTCGGCGCCTCGCTGGCGGCGGCCCTGTCTGTCGATCTCATCCTGCGCTGCCTGTCCCCCCGGCGCCTCGAGGCTGGAGCCTGACCATGAAGACCCTGTTTCTCCCGATCCTCGCCATCGGCGCGCTGGCGGGCGCCGCCCAAGCCGCGCCGCCGGTCCGCGTGGCGGCCAAGGTCGCCGTCGAGGGCGCCTGGTGCCGCGCCGCGCCCAAGGGCGCGCCGGCCGGCGGCTGCTACCTGACCCTGACCGCGGTCGCCGCCGACCAGCTGGTGTCGGTCGAGACCCCGGCCGCGGCCCGGGCCGAGATCCACACCATGTCGATGGACGGCGGCGTGATGCGGATGCGCAAGCTATCCGAAGGGCTGGCGCTGCCGGCCGGCCAGGCCGTGGCCCTGAAGCCCGGCGCCGAACACCTGATGGTGATCGGCCCGAAGATCGATCTCGTGGCGGGCGCCAGCGTGCCGCTGACCCTGAGGTTCAAGTTCGCGCCGCCGGTGGCGATCAACGTCCCGGTCAAGGCCGTGGGAGGCAAGTAGACGTGCGTAGTCTTCGCAAGTTCGTTCTCGCCGCGCTGATTAGCGCCGCGCCCCTGGCCGCCTGCGACCGCACGGCCGAACACGCCAAGGCCAACGCCTCGGCCAAGGTCGGCGGGCCGTTCCAGCTGGTCGACCAGAACGGCCGGGCCGTCACCGAGAAGGACCTGCTGGGCAAGCCCACGGCGATCTTCTTCGGCTTCACCTTCTGTCCGGAGGTGTGTCCGACGACCCTGACCGAGATGACCGGCTGGCTGCGCGACCTTGGCCCCGACGCCGACAAGCTGAACGTGGTGTTCGTCTCGGTCGACCCCGAGCGCGACACGCCCGAGCAGCTGAAGCTCTATCTGTCGAACTTCGACCATCGCATCCGGGGCCTGACCGGCACGA
Organism: Caulobacter flavus; assembly: GCF_003722335.1. GTDB lineage: Bacteria > Pseudomonadota > Alphaproteobacteria > Caulobacterales > Caulobacteraceae > Caulobacter > Caulobacter flavus. Next base: position 202,692 of record NZ_CP026100.1, on the reverse strand, counting down.
CGGCCCAGACCGACGCGGCGGCCAAGGCCTACCGCGTCTATCACCGCAAGGTGCCGATCGAGGGCGGCGAGTATACGGTGGACCACTCGTCGGCGGTCTATCTGTTCGACGCCAAGGGCCAGTTCGTCGAGCCGATCGGCTACGGCTCCCCGCCCGAGCGCGGGCTGGCGCAGCTGAAGGCGCTGCTGAAAGGGTAGTTCAAATAGTTCGTCATCCCGGCCCCCCGGGTCGCGCGAAGCGCGCCCGAGGACAGGCTTCGCGAAGCGGAGAGCCGGGACCCAGGGGCGACCGCACTGCGCCGGCCCCTGGGTCCCGGATAAGCCCTCCGGGCTTTCCGGGATGACGAAGAATGGAAAAGCCTTACGGCCGCAGCAGCACCTTGCCGGTCTTGCCGGGGGTCAGCGAGGCCTTCACGGCCTCGGCCGCCTGATCGAGGCCGTAGACGCCGTCGGTCGGCAGCTTCAGCTTGCCGGTCGCCACCTGGGTCAGCAGCTCGCCGATCAGCTTGCGGCGCAGGTCCGGGGCCATGTTGGCCGAGACGGTCGAGCCCCAGAAGCCCTTCACGGTCAGCTGCTTGAAGATCACCGTGCCCGACGAGATCTGCATCGGCTCGCCGGTCATCGAGCCGAACGAGACCAGCAGGCCGTTCTCGCCCAGCAGGTCGGCCATGTCGCCCGAGGCGGTTCCGCCGATCGAGTCGACCGCGGTCTTGATCGGTGCGCCGCCGGTCAGTTCGGCCACCGTCTTCTTCCAGTCGGCGTCGGCGGTCGAGACGGCGTTGTCGATGCCCAGTTCCGTCAGCTCGGCCACGCCCGCGTCGCGGCGCACCAGGTTGATCACGTTGACGCCGCGGGCCTTGGCCAGCATGGCCAGGGTCTTGCCGACCGCGCCGTTGGCGGTGTTCTGGGCCACCCAGTCGCCGGCCTCGACGTTCAGGGTCTCCAGCAGGGTGATCGCGCTGAACGGCATGGCGATCAGCTGGGCGGCGGCCTCGTCGGGGATGGCGTCGGGCACGGGCACCAGGCCGGCGGCCGAGGCGACGAAGAACTCGGCCCAGCTGCCGTGCACGCCGGCCACGGCGAAGCGCTGGCCCACGAGGGCCGCGTCGACGCCTTCGCCCACCGCGTCGACGATCCCGACCGCCTCGCTGCCGCCGATGGCGGGTAGGGCGGGCTTGTAGCCGTAGTTGCCGCGCACGGTCCAAAGGTCGTGGTTGTGGATGGGAGAGAGCAGGGTGCGCACGCGCACCTTGCCGGGACCGGGCTCGGGGATCGGGCTGTCGGCCAGGACCAGGACCTCGGCCGGATCGCCGAAGGTTTCGTGGATCGCGCTGCGCATGGTGTTCTCCTTCTTGTTGTCGTCGGGGGAGCGGCCTCAGGCGGCCGCGAGCAGGGTCTCGGTGGTCGCCAGGGCCTCGCGCAGCGGGGCCTGGTCCTTCGAAAGCTTGGCGAGGATGGCCGCGCCCAGCCACAGGGCGTACATCGCCCGGGCCGTCGCCAACGGATCGCCGGAGCCGGGCAGGGAGCCGTCTTCGCGGCCCTCGACGATGACGGCGGCGATCCGGCGCACCAGGCGCTCGACCCCGGTGTCGAGGATCAGGCGCATGTCTTCCGACAGGTCGGAGACCTCGGCGCCCAGCTTCACCACCAGGCAGCGGTCGGCCATGCCGCAGGACGTGTCGCCGTCCAGCCAGACCTTCCAGTAGGCCATCAGCCGCTGGCGGCCGCTGCCGGGCGCGTCGAACAGGGCGGCGAGCTTGGCGCCGTACTCGGCGCAGTAGTCTTCCAGCAGCGCGCAGCCGAACGCCTCCTTGGAGGCGAAGTAGTAGTAGAATGAGCCCTTGGGCACCTGGCTGGCGTCGAGCAGCTCCTTCAGGCCCATGCCGCCGAAACCCTGGCGCAGCACCAGCTCGCGACCGGTGGCCAGGATGTGTTCGCGGGTGATCTCGGATTTCTTGCGGGCGGTCATGGCGCTCTATGTAGGAAATAATAGACCGGTCGTCTAGTTCTTGGTTGGGGCAGTTTCCGGGAATGTCCGTGAGCGGGGCGGGAAGGACGTGGTCGCGGCGGGCCGAAAAGATGGAAACGCCGATTGTTTCGCCAATTCAATGCGGTATCCCGATCCACCAGGCCTGGCCGAAAGCCTGACCGCGTCCCGTCCGCTCGAAATGCAAGCGCAACCATAGCGCGATATAGTGATCGAGCGTGGCCACGACAATTCGCGCCTGGCGTGTATCGTCCCGCCGCCCATGAAGGGCTGGGAGAGAGACAATGGATTCGACCGCGACTCTGGCGCCGAGGATCAAGATCGCCCAGGTCAACGACCTGACGAACATCGCCGCGCGATTTCCGCTGCTCTCGGCGCCCGTGCAGGCGATCAACGCCAAGCATCAGGCGCTGGGCGGGGACGGCGGCTGGCTGGGCAAGGCGACGATCGCCCACACGCTCACGCCGAACAAGAAGGGCTGGTACCGGCACTACCAGAACGGCTCGATCTACTGGTCACAGGCCACCGGCGCGCACGAGGTGCACGGCCTGATCCGCAACAAGTGGGCGGCGATGGGCTGGGAGAACAGCTTCCTGGGCTTTCCCACCAGCGATGAACTGCAGGGCGGCGGCGCCGGGCGGCTGTCGGCCTTCCAGGGCGGGGTGATCTACTGGTCGCCGACGACCGGCGCCCACGAGGTGCACGGCCTGATCCTCGAGAAGTACAAGCAGCTGGGCGCCGACAAGTCCTATCTGGGCTATCCGGTCTCGGACGAGCTGGACCTGGGCGTCAACAACGGCCGGATCAGCAATTTCGAGCACGGCCAGATCGCCTGGTCGCCGGCGATCGGCGCGGCGGCTTCGGCCACCACCTACCAGCCGGCTGCCTCAAGCGGCGGGCTCATAAAGCCCCAGGGCGTCGGCGGCGACGGCGCGCCGCAGATCCGCCGGCGCCTGGTCTGCGCCGCGCACATGTATCTCACCGACCATGAGACCTTCGGCTCCAACGAGCACGGCAGCGCCGACAAGCAGAACGAGGCGGTGCTGACCAGCGACCTGCCCCAGGACGTGCTGACCATGCAGAAGGGGGCCGGCGGCGAGATGCGCGTCGAGCTGAAGCTGATCGGCCAGGTCAAGCTCAGCGGCGACATCCTGATCCAGGGCTCGGCGCTGCTCTACGAGGGCACGAGCGAGACCACCAACGACCTGGACGGCGACCTCGACTTCACGGTCCTGGTTCCGCGCGACGGCGTGATCTCGCGCACCGTCACCGTCACCAACGAGGACGAGGGCGGCGACTCGGGCGTCATCTCGATGACGTTCAGCAACTTCGCGGCCTGACGCGGGCGGTCTCCCGGCCTTCCCGCCAGGAGGGCCGGGTCAGATCGCCACGCGCTTGGCGATGGCGTCGCGGCGGGCGTTGGTTTCCTGCTGGGCGCGCTCGACGGCCTCGGTCTCGGTGGCGTGCAGCAGGTGCTCGATGACCCGTTCGAGGTGGTCGCGCATGGCCTGCCGGGCGGCGGCCGGATCGCGGGCCTTCAGCGCCTCGACCACGCGTCGGTGCTCGGCGATGCGCGGTTCCAGGCCCATGCCGCGGGCGCGGGTCAGGATGTTGCGGGCCAGGGCCGAGCGGTTGCGCCAGTCCCACAGGTTCTCGATCGTGGCGATGATCGCGCCGTTGCCGGTGGCGGCGGCGATGACGAGGTGGAACTCGCGGTCGGCGTCCTCGCCCCGGATCTCCTCTTCCTCGTGCATCCGCTCGAGCAGGGTTTCCAGCTGGGCGATCTGGTCCTCGGTGATCGAGGTGGCGGCCAGGGCGGCGGCCTCGCCCTCGAACAGGCGTCGGGCCTCGATCAGCTCGAAGGCGCCGATCTCGGTCTCGCGCTCGCTCGGCTGCGGGGCCACGGGGCGAACGTCGCCGGTGACGTAGATGCCCAGGCCGTGGCGCGCCTCGATCATGCCCAGCATTTCCAGGGCGATCATCGCCTCGCGCAGGGTGGGGCGCGAGACGCCGAACTGCTCGGCCAGTTCGCGCTCGGTGGGCAGGCGGTCGCCCAGCTTGTACTGGCCCGCCTCGATGGCGTCGGCGACGGTGTCCGCGATCTTGCGGTAGAGCTTGACGTTGTCCGACATGGCTTCCTGGAATCGACGCGCGGAACCGTAGTCCCTCATCGATAGCATAACCCTTGTCGGACGCCGCCGCTATTTGGTCTGACAAGATCCCCGACGGGATCTCACCAGTCGCGCGCCCTACCAGTCATGCATCGACCCGTCCTCGCGGCGGGCCACCGGCAGATAGGCGCGGCTGTAGGGATATTTCGCGGCCAGTGTCTCGTCGATGTCGACGCCCAGGCCCGGAGCCTCGCCCGGGTGCAGCATGCCGTCCTCGAAGCTGTAGGCGTGCGGGAAAACCGCGTCGGTCTCGGCCGTGTGGCGCATGTATTCTTGGATGCCGAAATTGGGGATCGACAGGTCGAAGTGCAGGGCCGCGGCCATGCAGACCGGCGACAGGTCTGTGGCCCCGTGGCAGCCGGTGCGCACGCCGTGCATGTCGGCGAAGGCGGCCACGCGGCGCAGGTGGGTGATGCCGCCGGCGTGCACCACCGTGGCGCGGATGTAGTCGATCAGCTGCTCCTCGATCAGCTGCTTGCAGTCCCAGATCGAGTTGAAGATTTCGCCCACGGCCAGGGGCGTGGTGGTGTGCTGGCGGATCAGGCGGAAGTTGGCCTGGTTCTCGGCCGGGGTGGCGTCCTCCATCCAGAACGGGCGGTAGGGCTCCAGGTCCTTGCCCAGGCGCCCGGCCTCGATCGGGGTCAGGCGATGGTGCACGTCGTGCAGCAGGTGGATGTCCCAGCCCAGTTTCTCGCGCGCGGCCTCGAACAGCGGCGGCACGCTGCGCAGGTACTTCTCGGTCGACCAGACGCTCTCGCTGGGCAGGGCCGCGTCGGCCGGCTCGTAGAAGAAGCGGTCCTTCGAGACGCCGTAGACGGTCTTCAGGCCCGGCACGCCCGACTGCAGGCGAATGGCCTTGTAGCCCTGCTCGGCATAGGCCTGGGCGTTGTCGAGGGTCTCCTCGACGGTCGCGCCGTTGGCGTGGCCGTAGACCATGACGCCGGTGCGGCAGGCCCCGCCGAGCAGCTGGTAGAGCGGCAGGCCCGCGACCTTGGCCTTGATGTCCCACAGGGCCATGTCGACGGCGGCGACGGCCGACATGGTCACCGGCCCGCGCCGCCAGTAGGCGCCCTTGTAGAGATACTGCCAGATGTCCTCGATCTGGTGGGCGTCGCGGCCGATCAGGCAGGGGATGACGTGGTCGTTCAGATAGCTTGCCACCGCCAGTTCGCGCCCGTTGAGGGTGGCGTCGCCGATGCCGTGGACGCCGTCGCTGGTCTCGATCTTCAGGGTGACGAAGTTGCGCCCGGGGCAGGTGACGATGACCCTGGCGGCGGTGATCTTGAGCATCGGCGTCTTTCTGCGGCGGCGCCGGTTCGGCCGGCGACGAGGTCTTGGCGGGCGACGGGCCCGCGAGCGATCTTGCTCCTTTCGTTTAAACGCGGCGGGGAGGTTGTCAATCCATTGGTCAGACCAATAATGTGGCGGAGACTCGACCACCTCGCCGGCCATCCGGCGACAGCCTCAGGCCGCGAAGACGGCCGACGTCATGGAAAAGACGGGGAGATCCGATGCGACCCAGCCACTTGCTCCGAGGGCTCTGCCTGGCCGCCGGCCTGCTGCTGGCGCCGCTGACCGCGCGGGCCGAGGACGGCTACGACCTGTGGCTCCGCTACAAGCCGCTGCCGGAGGCGATGCGTGGCGAGCCCCGGATCGTCGGCCAGCCGCCCGCCTCCGGCAGTCCGACGCTGAGCCTGGCCTATGGCGAGCTCCGGCGAGGCTTGGACGGCCTGAACCCCGACGAGCCAGGCCTGGATGCGCCGTCGATCCGGCTGGTCACGCCCTCGCAGTCGGACACGATCGCCGCCTTCAAACTGTCGATGGAGGGGCTGGGAGGGGAAGGCTACCTGATCCGCACCGTGCAAGGCGGCCGCCTTACCGTGATCGCCGCCAACACCGACGTCGGCGTGCTGTACGGCGTCTTCCACTATCTGCGACTGATGCAGACCGGGGCGAGCGTCGAGCGGCTAGACGTGCGTTCGGCGCCCAAGGTCCGCTACCGGCTGCTGAACCACTGGGACAACCTGGATCGCAGCGTCGAGCGCGGCTACTCGGGCCAGTCCATCTGGGACTGGTGGCGGCTGCCGGACGTGAAGGATCCGCGCTACGCCGACTACGCCCGCGCCAACGCCTCGATCGGCATCAACGGGGCGGTGCTCAACAACGTCAACGCCAAGTCCGACAGCCTGACCGCGCCCTACATCGCCAAGGCCGCGGCCCTGGCCGACACGTTCCGGCCGTACGGCATCAAGGTCTATCTGTCGGCGCGGTTTTCCTCGCCGATCGAGATCGGGGGGCTGAAGACCGCCGATCCGCTGGACCCGGCCGTGCGGGCCTTCTGGAAGACCAAGGCCGACGAGATCTACAAGGCCATCCCCGACTTCGGCGGTTTCCTGGTGAAGGCCAATTCGGAGGGCCAGCCGGGTCCGCAGGACTATGGCCGCACCCATGCCGACGGGGCCAACATGTTGGCGCAGGCCGTGGGGCCGCACGGCGGCATCGTGATGTGGCGGGCCTTCGTCTATTCCCACGAGCAGCCCGACGACCGCGCCAAGCAGGGCTATTCGGAGTTCAAGCCGTTCGACGGCGAGTTCGCCGAAAACGTCATCGTCCAGGTCAAGAACGGCGCGATCGACTTCCAGCCGCGCGAGCCGTTCCACCCGCTGTTCGGGGCCATGCCGAAGACCAACCTCGGCATGGAGTTCCAGATCACCAAAGAATATCTCGGCTTCTCCACCCACCTGGCCTACCTCGGCCCCATGTGGGAGGAGGTGCTGAAGGCCGACACCTTCTCGGCTGGCCGGGGCTCGACCGTGGCCAGGGTCGTGGACGGCAAGCTGCACGGCTATTCTCGCACCCTGATGGCGGGCGTGGCCAACATCGGGACCGACCGCAACTGGAGCGGCTCGCAGTTCGACCAGGCCAACTGGTACGCCTTCGGGCGACTGGCCTGGGATCCGGAGGCGTCCGCCGAGGCCATCGCCCGCGACTGGGCGGCCATGACCTTCACGCCCGACAAGCGCTTCACCGGTCCGGCCGCGGCGATGATGATGGGCTCGCGCGAGGCGGTGGTCGACTACATGACGCCGATGGGCCTGCACCACCTGATGGGCCGCAGCCACCACTACGGGCCCGGGCCTTGGGTGGCCGGCGGCGAGCGCGCCGACTGGACCAGCGTCTACTACCACAAGGCCGACAAGGCCGGGATCGGCTTCGACCGCACCGCCAAGGGCAGCGATGCGGTTGGCCAGTACGCCCCGCTGGCGGCCGCGACCTTCTCCGACCTGTCGAAGATCGACGAGAAGGACCTGCTGTGGTTCCACCACCTTTCGTGGGACTACCGCACCCGGTCGGGCCGTCCGCTGTGGGACGAACTGGTCAGCCGCTATTCGCGCGGCGTGCGGCGCGTTGGCGAGATGCGGGCGACCTGGACCAGCCTGGCGCCTTACGTCGATCCCGAGCGCCATGGCGAGGTGGCGACCTATCTGGCCATCCAGCGCCGCGAGGCCCAGTGGTGGCGCGACGCCTCGGTCGCCTATTTCCAGTCGATCAACGGCCTGCCCCTGCCCAAGGGCGAGGCGCCGCCGCCGCTGACGCTGGAGGCCTACGAGGCGATGACGTTCCCATACGCGCCGGGGATCTGAGCCGGACAAGCATCCCTGGGGCGGTAAGGCCGTCGGCGTTACGCCGGCGGCCTTTTCCTCTTCGGGGCGCTGGCGGAGGAGCGAGAAAGGCGCCTCGCCGGCAGGCAATGATATCGCTTCAAATAATATCGATACAAAAGCGTTGACATATTTTCGACGCGGACCCCAGCCTGCGGATCGACCCGCCTTCAGAGCGGGCGCTCTCATGCATGCACTGGGGAATGTTATGCGTACCGACCTCAAAATCCTGCTTTCCACGGCGGCGCTCGCCGCCCTGGCCGCGCCGCTGGGGGCGGCCGCCCAGCCCGCTTCCAAACCGGCCCCCGACGAGACCGTCGAGGAGATCGTCGTCACCGCGCTGAAGCGCTCGACCACCCTTCAGACCACGCCGATGAGCATCAGCGCCGTCACTGGCGACAGCCTGCAGAAGATCGGCGCCACCGGCCTGCAGGACTATTTCCGCTCGGTGCCGGGCGTGAACCTGACCCAGGGCCAGCTGGGCCAGAGCCGCGTGACCATCCGCGGCGTCCAGGGGTCGGGCGAGGCGACCACCGGCCTCTATTACGACGAGACCTCGGTCACCGGCCCCTCGGGCACCACCCAGGACCCGGCCAACAACGCCGCCGACCTCAACCTGTTCGACGTCGAGCGGGTGGAGGTGCTGCGCGGTCCGCAGGGCACGCTGTACGGCGGCGGCTCGATGGGCGGCACGATCCGGGTGATCTACGCCAAGCCCGACAGCGCCCAGTTCGGCGCCTCGATCGAAGGCCAGGCCAGCGCCACCAAGGGCGGCTCGCGCGGGTCGTACCTGAAGGCCATGGGCAACATCCCGCTGATCGAGGGCAAGCTGGCCGCCCGCATCGTGGCCTATACCGAGGATCGTCCGGGCTTCGTCGACAACGTCCGCACCGGCGCCAGGAACGTCAACGACAGCCACGCCGACGGCTATCGCGCCATGCTGGGCTTCACCCCCACCGACGACATCTCGCTGGTGGTCACCAAGATCCACCAGAACTCGTCGGCCGACGACCTGGAGGGCTGGTACGACCGCCTGGGCGGCTACAACACCGACAGCGCCGTGAAGCTGCCGCTCGACACCGAGATGGACATGACCAGCGTCACCGGCAAATGGTCGAGCCCGGTCGGCGAGGTCACCGCCTCCAGCGCCTACTACAAGTACGACATGCTGCGGACGATCGACTTCACCCCGCAGTACAAGCCCTATATCGGCGGCGCCAATGGCGTGATCGGCTACCAGCCGGCCTATCTGGGCGCCTGGAACCACGAGCTGCGGCTGTCGTCGAAGGGCGAGGGCCAGCTGCAGTGGACGGTCGGCGGCTACATGGAGCTGCGCAAGGACCACATCGACAGCAATACGGTGCTGACCAGCCTGACTACCGGCCAGCCCTACAGCCCGATGCAGTACCTGCAGGGCCGCTACGTCAACACTGGCGTCAAGCAGACCGCGCAGTTCGGCGAGGCGACCTGGACACCGCCGCAGGTCGAGGGCCTGTCGCTGACCGTGGGCGCGCGCCACTACGACTACACCAAGACCACCGGCAGCGCCGGCACCCACAGGAACGTGCTGACCGGCGCCGCGCCGGCCGCCTATACCGAGCAGACGGCCGAGGCCTCGGGCTGGGTCTACAAGTTCAACGCCAGCTACAAGGTCACCTCCGACGTCATGGTCTACGCCACGGCGGCCGAGGGCTTCCGGCCGGGCGGGGCCAACAACGTGCCCGGCCTGAACGGCGCGCTGGTGGTCTACAATCCCGACAGCCTGTGGAACTACGAGGCCGGCGTGAAGACCACCTGGCTGGGCGGCAGGCTGACGGCCAACGCGGCGGCCTATCGCATCGACTGGAAGGACCGCCAGACCAGCGCCATGACGGCCGACGGCCTCTATCAGTTCATCACCAACGCCGGCGCGGCGCGGATCGAGGGGCTGGAGCTGGAGGTGGCCGCGCGGCCGATCTCGGGCCTGACCCTCAACGGCTCGATCGGCTACACCAAGGCCGAGCTGACCGAGGACCAGGCCAACGCCAACATCCTGGTCGACGGCTCGACCGGCAAGAAGGGCGACCGCATCGCCAACGTGCCCGACTGGACGGCCTCGGCGTCTGCCCAGTACGTCTGGCCGCTGCCGGTCGCCGGACTCAACGGCCTGCTGCGCGCCGACTACGCCTATACCGGCGAGATGGTCTCCACCTTCCGGCCGACCTACGTCTATTTCGACAAGTTCGGCAGCTTCAGCACTGTGAACCTGCGGGCCGGCGTCGAGGGCGACGACTGGGGCGTCTACGCGTTCGTGACCAACCTCACCGACGCCGAGGGGATCATGAACAAGAACAGCAACGTCGGGTACCAGGACCTGCTTTATGGATTGACCCCGCGCACCGTCGGGGTGAACGCCAGGCGGAAGTTCTGATCACCAGTGCTCCCTTCCCCCTTTGATGGGGGAAGGGCCGGGGATGGGGGTGACACGGGGTCAGGACCTGGCGCCGATCGCGTGACGTCCACCGCCGCTTCCACCCCCAACCCCGCCCTTCCCCCATCAAGGGGGAAGGGAGAGTTTGCGTAACGACAGAAGGAAGGGCGCGGCCCGCCGCGCGAGCAGCATGACCTCCAAGACCTTCACCCTCGCCGCCGCCATGGCCCTGCTGGCCGCGCCGGTGTTTGCCGCCCCGCTGAACGTTCCGGCGACCAAGGCCGCGATCAAGGCCCAGCTCGACAGCGACTATCCAGCCCTCGACGCGCTCTACAAAGACCTGCACGCTCACCCCGAGGTCGGCTTCCAGGAGGTCGAGACCGCAAAGAAGCTGGCTGCTCAGATGCGTGAGCTGGGCTTCACGGTCACCGAGGGCGTCGGCAAGACCGGCGTGGTGGCGGTGCTGAAGAACGGGGAGGGGCCGTCCGTCCTCGTCCGCACCGAGCTCGACGCCCTGCCGATGGAGGAGAAGACCGGCCTGCCCTACGCCAGCCGCGCCAAGACCACCTGGAACGGCGCGGAGGTGTTCGTCGCCCACTCCTGCGGCCACGACGTGCACATGGCCGCCTGGATCGGCGCGGCCCGCCAGCTCGTGGCCCAGAGGGCCAAGTGGAAGGGCACGCTGGTGTTCGTCGCCCAGCCGTCGGAAGAGACGGTCAGCGGCGCCAAGGCGATGATCGACGACGGCTTCTTCCAGAAGTTCGGCAAGCCCGACTACGGTTTCGCCCTGCACGTTGGTCCCGGCGCGGCGGGGCAGGTCTACTACAAGGCCGGGGTGCTGACCTCGACCTCGGACGCCCTGGAGCTGACCTTCAACGGCCGCGGCGCCCACGGCTCGATGCCGGCCGCCTCGATCGACCCGGTGATGATGGCCGCCCGCTTCACCGTCGACGTGCAGAGCGTGATCAGCCGCGAGAAGGACCCGGCCGCGTTCGGCGTGGTCACCGTGGGCTCGATCCAGGCGGGCAGCGCCGGCAACATCATCCCCGACAAGGCCAAGGTGCGCGGCACCATCCGCACCCAGGACGACGGCGTGCGCGACAGGATCCTGGCCGGCGTCACCCGCACGGCCAAGGCCGTCGCCGACATGTCGGGGGCTCCGGCCCCGGACCTGGAGATCGTCCCGGGGGGCAAGGCGGTGGTCAACGACGCGGCCCTGACCGAGAAGACCGCCGCCGTCTTCAAGGCGGCCTTCGGCAAGGACGCGGTCGCCGTGCCCTCGCCCGGCTCGGCCAGCGAGGACTATTCGGAGTTCATCATCGCCGGCGTGCCGTCGGTCTATTTCTCGATCGGGGGCTTCGATCCCAAGGCGATGGCGGAGGCGAAAGCGGCCGGCAAGCCGCTGCCGGTCAACCACTCGCCGTTCTTCGCCCCGGTCCCCGAGCCGTCGATCCGTACGGGCGTCGAGGCCATGACCCTGGCGGTGATGAACGTGCTGTCGAAGTAGGTCAGTCGGGGCGTTCGGCTCCGTGCTTGATGCGCACGATCTGCACCATCCCGCCTTTCACGCGGTAGCGGATCACATAAGGCGCGATCGCCACTAATTCGCGGACGTCTCCACCAGCGGGGCGTCCGCGATGCGGATGGAAGGCCAGGCCCTCGACGGCGGTGACCAGACGAAGCGCCAGGCGCTGCGCGGCGATGGGGCGGACCTGTCCGATATAGGCGCGGATCGCTTCGAGGTCCCGGCGGGACCTGATCGACCATGCGACCTTGAATGCGGGAGGGTCGCGGTCGTTCACGAGGCTGGCTCAGTCGGCCTTGGGCGGCGGCGTTTCCTCGGGCGTGCCCCAGGACAGCAGCCACGCTTTCATCTTCTCGTGCGAGATGGTCCGGCCTGCTTCCAGATCGGCCAAGCCTTCGGCGTCGGCCGCGGCTTCGGCGGCGTCGTCATTGTCGTCAAAGATGGACGGCTCGGCTTTCATCGTGTGGACAGCCTAGCACGAATTCCGCGTGTCGGCGGATTTACGCCGCCGTCAGATACCCCTCCAGCACGTCCAGGGCGTGCTGGAGCCGGGCGCGGCGCCATTCGGCGGTCGACATGTCGGTGTCGAGCGTGACCGACAGCGACCAGCCGTTGGCCAGGTGGAAGCGGCTCATGGCGGCGATGGTCACGTAGATCTGGATCGGGTCGAGTTCGTCGCGGAACAGGCCCTGTTCCTGGCCGCTCTCGATCAGGCGCTCGATGGTGCGGCGCAGGGGGAAGGCCGTCTCGGTCACCTTGCGCGACTGGGCGACGAACTTGCCCTGCATCAGGTTCTCGTTGCGCAGCAGCCCCTCGAAGCGCGGGTTCTTCTCGAAATATTCGAAGGTGAACCGCTGCAGCTCGAGGAAGCCTTCGAGCGGCTTGTCGAAGTCGATCTTCAGCTCGGCCTCGCGGTTGCGCAGGTCCTCGTAGGCGGCCTCCAGCACGGCGACGTAGAGGCCCTTCTTGTCGCCGAAGTAGTGGTAGAGCATGCGGATGTTGCACTTGGCGGCCTTGACGATCCGCTCGATGCGCGCGCCCGCGAAGCCGGCTTGCGAGAACTCCTTCAGCGCCGCCGACATGATCGCCCGGCGCGTCCGCTCGGCGTTGCGCTTGCGCGGCGCCGGGGCGTCGGGGGCGGCCTCGTGATCGGCGTCGGACAAGGGGGCGGCCTCCAGGGTGCTCAGGGCAGTTTGGCCCCGGATTCGATCCAGGCGCCAAGCTTGGCGCGCTCCTCATCGGTCATATGGGTCTCGTTGCCAAGCGGCATGCTGGTGCTGATCACCGCGCGCTCACGGATCTTGGGCGCGTAGCGGGCGATGTGCTCGGGGCTGTCGAAAACGACGCCGTTGGGCGGCGCGCCGAAGCCGCGATGGGTGGGCGCCGCCGCGTGGCAGGTCACGCAGTGCTTCTGCACGATGGCCTGTGCCTCGAAGAAGCTGACCGGACCCAGCACGGGCGCGGCCTTGGGCTTCTGGCTGGCGATCACGCTGACGGCGAACATCAGCATGGCCCCGTAGAACAGGAAGTCGTGCCGGATGATCCCGTGGTGGCGCAGGTTGAAGAAGTGGCGGATCGAGATCCCCGCCGCGCCCACCAGGGCCAGCAGCAGCCAGGCCAGCGGGTGGCCGGTAATCGCCGGATAGTGGTTGCTGATCATGATGAACAGGATCGGCAGGGTCATGTAGTTGTTGTGCACCGAGCGCTGCTTGCCCGCCGCGCCCAGGCGCGGATCGACCTCGCGGCCGGCCAGCATGTCGGCGACGATCTTGCGCTGGTTGGGGATGATGGTCAGGAAGACGTTGGCGGCCATGGCCGTGCCGATGATGGCGCCGACATGGATGAACGCTCCGCGATCGGTGAACAGGTGCTGCAGCGCCCAGGCCGCGCCGATCAGGGCGCAGAACCAGACCAGGCCGAACAGCCGCGGGCGCTCGACCAGCGGCGAGCGGCACAGGCCTTCGTAGACAGCCAGGCCGCCGAAGATGAAGGCCAGGCCCACGCCCACGGCCTGCCAGTGGCTGAAGGCGTGCTTGGCTGGATCGATCAGATAGACCGGCGCGCCCCAGTAATAGAGCACGAACAGCAGGGCGAAGCCCGACAGCCAGGTGGTGTAGGCCTCCCACTTGAACCAGTGCAGGTGCGACGGCATGTGGGCCGGCGCGGTCATGTACTTCTGCGAGTGGTAGAAGCCGCCGCCGTGCACGGCCCACAGCTCGCCCTTGACCCCGTCCTTGGGCGGATCCGGCGCGCGCAGGTTGTTGTCGAGCCAGACGAAGTAGAACGAGGCGCCGATCCAGGCGACGCCCGCGATCACGTGCAGCCAGCGAAGCGCCAGGTTCAGCCAGGCGGCGAGGTCGTAGTCCATCTAGTCGGTCACGGCGTCTTGGATGCGGAGCTTGGAGATCAGGCCGATCTGTTTGATCGCCTCGGCGATCTCGGTTGCGCGGTCGTTGGAAAGGCGCGCCTGCATGGCTCGCAGGATCGAGCTCTTGTCGTTCAGCCGCACGCAGATGATGAACGGAAAGCCGAAAGCCTTCCCGTAGGCGGCGTTGAGGTCGTGGAAGCGGGCGAACTCCTCGGGCGTCAGCCGGTCCAGCCCGGCGCCGGCCTGCTCGGCCGTGCTCTCGGCGGTCAGGGCCTTGGCGATCGCCGCCTTGCCGGCCAGTTCGGGGTGGGCGCGGATCAGGGCCAGCTTGTCGTCCTCGGAGGCGGCGTTCAGCACGTCCATCATCGCGCCGTGCATGGCCTCGACGGACGGGAAGGGCCGCGCGGTCCAGGCGCGCTCGACGACCCAGGGCGACAGTTCGAAGGCGAAGTGCAGAGCTGCGGCGAAGGCTTCGCGGTCGAGTTCGTTGAGATCGTGGATCCTCATCTCCCTTCCCCCTTGATGGGGGAAGGGCCGGGGATGGGGGTGAATGCTGACGTCGATCCTGACAAGGCCTTGGAATCTGCAGGCGCCGCATCCACCCCCATCCCAACCCTTCCCCCATCGAGGGGGAGGGGCTTTGAGTAGGGATGCGTCGCGATCCAGTGCCGGGCGATGTCGATCCGCTTGGCCACCCAGACCTTGTCGTGGCTCGTCACGTGCTGGAGGAACCGGCGCAGGGCCATGATCCGGGCCGGCTTGCCGACGATGCGGCAGTGCAGGCCGATGCTCATCATCTTCGGCGCGGTCTCGCCTTCCAGCCAGAGCGCGTCGAAGGCGTCGCGCAGGTAGGTGAAGAACTGGTCGCCGCTGTTGAAGCCCTGGGGCGCGGAAAAGCGCATGTCGTTGGCGTCGAGCGTGTAGGGCACGATCAGCTGGGCCCGGCCGTGCTGGTCGTCCCAGTAGGGCAGGTCGTCGGCGTAGCTGTCGGCGTCGTAGACGAAGCCGCCTTCCTGGGCGATCAGCCGCGCGGTGTTGGGGCTGGTGCGCCCCTGGTACCAGCCGAGCGGGCGCTCGCCGGTGAGGCGCTTGTGCACCTCGATGGCCTTCTCGATGTGCTCCAGTTCCTGCTCGGGCGTGAAGTGCTGGTAGTCGATCCAGCGATAGCCGTGGCTGGCGATCTCCCAGCCCGACCGCATCATCGCCTCGACGACGTCGGGATGGCGCTCCATGGCCTGGGCCACGCCATAGACGGTCAGCGGCAGGCCGAACTCCTCGAACAGCCTCCGAATCCGCCAGAAGCCGGCGCGCGAGCCATATTCGTAGAGGCTCTCCATCGACATGTGCCGCATGCCCTCGATGGGCTGGGCGCCGACCATCTCCGACAGGAAGTACTCGCTGACGGCGTCGCCGTGCAGGATCGAGCGCTCGGCGCCTTCCTCGTAGTTCAGCACGAACTGCACGGCCACGCGGGCGCCGCCCGGCCATTGGGCGTGGGGCGGGTGCTCGCCGTAGCCGACGAGGTCGCGGGGGTAGGGGGTCATTGCCCTTCCCCGACATTTTTTACGTCATCCCGGCCGTAGCGAAGCGAAGAGCCGGGACCCAGGGGCCGCCGCATTGCCGCTCGCCCCTGGGTCCCGGATCGGCCTTTGGCCGTCCGGGATGACGAGCTTTGTTGTGCGAAGGTGCTCATCCAAACACCCCCAGCGCCGCGTCCACGCCCGCCCCGGCCGGAGCGGCAAAACCCTCCCAGCGCAGCACAGCCTCCAGCGCGGCCAGGGTCTGCAGCACAGCGTGCTTGCGGGCGTTCACGCCCATCGTCCCGATGCGCCAGATCTTGCCGGCGAGCGGCCCGAAGGCCGCGCCGATCTCGATCTCGAACTCGGTGCGCATGCGGGCCTTCACGCGGTCGTAGTCGACGCCGGCGGGCGCGATGACGCCGGTGACGTTGGTCATCTTGTGGGCCTGGTCGCCGTAGACCGTCAGGCCCAGCGCCTCGATCCCGGCGGTCATGGCCGCGCCGGCCAGGGCGTGGCGGGCGAAGCGGGCCTCGAGGCCTTCCTCCAGCACGATCCGCGCGCATTCGCGGGCGGCGAACAGCATGCTGGCCGCCTCGGTGTGGTGGTTCAGGCGCTTGTCGGACCAGTAGTCCATGATCATGGCCAGGTCGAAGTAGTTGGAGGCGATGCGTCGGCCATTGCCGGCCGTTCCCGGCGCCGCTAGCCCCTTCTCGACGTGGCGGCGGGAAAAGATGTGCTCGGCGGCCTTGTCGCTGATGGTGATCGGGGCCGAGCCGGAGGGGCCGCCCATGCACTTCTGCAGGCCGGCGGTGACGATGTCGGCCTTCCAGGCGTCGACCGGAACGCTCATGCCGCCAAGCGTGGCGGTGGCGTCGACGTACAGAAGGGCGCCGTGGCGCTGGCAGATCTCGCCGATGGCCTCGATCGGCTGGGCGATGGTGGTCGAGGTGTCGCCGTGCACGCAGGCCACCAGGCGCGGCTTCACCCGCGCGACCGCGTCCTCGACCGCCTGCGGATCGACGACCTGGCCCCACTCGCCCTCGACGAAGGTGACCTTGGCGTCGCATCGTTCGGCGATTTCGGCCAGCAGCAGGCCAAAGCGCCCGGCGTTGACCACCACCACGTCGTCGCCCGGCTGCAGGGTCGAGACCAGGGCCGCCTCGATGCCGGCGCGCGAGGTGCCGTCGACCACGAAGGTCCATTGGTTCGTGGTCTGGAAGACGCCGCGATACAGCGCCATGACCTCGTTCATGTAGCCGGTGAACTCGGGATCGAACTGGCCCAGCAGTTGCACCGACATGGCCCGCAGCACGCGCGGGTGCACGTTGATGGGGCCTGGGCCCATCAGCAGGCGGGCGGGGTGGTCGAGTTCGCGGAAGGTATCCATACGCCTATCCATCAAGCCGTCATCCCGGACGCCCCGCAGGGGCGATCCGGGACCCAGGGGCGGTGCGCACGGCTCCTGGGTCCCGGCTCTCCACGCTGGCGCGCTCCGGTCGGGATGACGATGAAAATTCAGAGGAAAGCCGCTCGACGAACCCCACCATGGCCCGCGCCGCCAGGGCGCAGTCGGCGTCGGTGACGGCTTCGGCCGGGTTGTGGCTGACCCCGCCTTCGCAGCGGATGAACAGCATGGCGGTGGGGCACAGGTCGGCGATGACCATGGCGTCGTGGCCCGCCCCGCTGGGCAGGCGGCGGGCGGCCTGGCCCCCCGGATCATTCAGGTCGTCGACGGCGGCCGCCAGCAGGTCGGTCAGGCCCGCGTCGCAGGGGCTTTCGGCCAGTTCCTGCATCAGGGTGACGGCGACCTTGAGA
This sequence comes from Caulobacter flavus, assembly GCF_003722335.1. Taxonomy (GTDB): domain Bacteria; phylum Pseudomonadota; class Alphaproteobacteria; order Caulobacterales; family Caulobacteraceae; genus Caulobacter; species Caulobacter flavus. Next base: position 185,235 of record NZ_CP026100.1, on the reverse strand, counting down.
TCGCGCCGCGCGGCGATGGCTTCGATCTGCGCGGTGATCGCCTCGACGGCCGCGTCGCGGGTGGCCGAGGTCTCGGCGCGGATGTCCATCGAGAACTCGACGGCGCCGGGAATGACGTTGAAGGCGCCGGGCAGGGCGGTCATGCGGCCCACCGTCCCGACCAGGCCGTCGGTCCCGGCCAGCGGGCCCTCGCGGCATATGCGTTCGAGGGCCAGCACGGCCTCGGCGGCGGCGGGGCCGGGGTCCTTGCGCAGGTGCATGGGCGTGGTGCCGGCGTGGCCCGCCTGGCCCTTGAACCGCACCAGGATGCGCTTCTGGGCGGCGATGGCGGTGACGACGCCCAGCGCCAGGCCCTCGGCCTCCAGCACCGGGCCCTGTTCGATATGGGCTTCGAGAAAGGCGAAGACCTCGCCCGGCCGGCGGGCCGCCTCGACGATGCGGGTCGGGTCCAGGCCGAAGGCGGCGTAGGCCTCGGCCAGGCTCACGCCCTCGGCGTCGGTCATCTCGACGACGCGGGGATCGACCGTGCCGGCCACCGCGCGGCTGCAGGCCATGGAGGCGGGAAAGCGCGAGCCCTCCTCGTCGCCGAACGCGATGGCCTCCAGCGCGAAAGGCAGGCGGCGGCCCTGGCGGTGGAAGGCGCCGATCAGGTCGACCGCCAGCATCACGCCCAGCGCCCCGTCATAGCGGCCGCCGTTGCGCACGCTGTCGATGTGCGAGCCGATCAGCAGGGCGGGGGCGTCGGGCGTCTCGCCCTCGTAGCGGCCGACCAGGTTGCCGGCCGGATCGAGGCGGACGGCCATGCCGGCCTCTTCCATCCAGAACTTCAGGGTGTCGAGGGCGGCCTTGTGGGCCGGGGTGAGGAACCGGCGCACCAGCATGTCGTCGGCCTCGCTGAACGGCGCCGCGCCCATCAGGTCGCAGCGGGCCTTGGCCCTGACGCCGATCTCGAACGCTTGAGTCACTCCGCTCCCCGCCGTTTCGTCGCTCCCCCGGTAGCAGGCTGCGCCCGTCGATCCTCGTCGGCAAGCGGCCGTAAGGCGAAGATGCCGCGCGATTGCCCGCGCAAGCGCCAGCCGGACGCGCGGGCGCCTGCTTGTAAGTCATAAATCACTTACTTTGGATTTGTCTGCCCCCATGGGGCGGAGGCTCGCGGTCAGCCGAGCGACGCGGCCTCCAGCCCTTCCGCCGCCAGAGCCAGGCGCTTCTTCGGGAAGGCGTCGGGAAGCTCCTCGCGCAGGAAGGCCATCATCTTTTCCCGCACCTCGCAGCGCAGGTCGAAGGTGGTGGGGGCGTTGCGCGCGCTGACCAGGCAGCGCACCTCCATGACCTCGGGCGTGATGTCGGTGACCGCCAGGTTGACCACCTTGCCGTCCCAGCGGGGCGAGGCCCTGGCGATCTCTTCCAGCCTGGCGCGCAGGCGATCGACGGGCGCGGAGGGATCGACATAGAGCATGGCCGTGCCGATCAGCGCGGCGCTTTCGCGGGTCCAGTTCTGGAACGGGGTCTGGATGAAGTAGCTGAGCGGCAGCACCATCCGCCGCCAGTCCCACAGGCGCACGACCACGTAGGTGGCGTTGATCTCCTCGATGTTCCCCCATTCCTTCTCGACGATCACGGCGTCGTCGATGCGGATCGGCTGGGTGACGGCGATCTGGATGCCGGCGATCAGGTTGGTCAGCAGCGGTTGCAGCGCCAGGCCGACGATCAGCGAGGCCGCGCCGCCGGCGGCCAGCAGGCTGACGCCCCACTGGCGCACGCCTGGGATGGTCATCAGCGCCAGGGCCAGGGTGAAGATGCCGATCAGTATGGCCAGGGCACGGCGCAGGATGCGGATCTGGGTGACGTGCTTGCGGGCCAGGAGGTTGTCTTCGACGTCGACCTTGAAGCCGCGCATGTAGAGCGCCGCGCCGATGTCCAGCGCGGTCATCGACATCCAGCCCAGCAGCAGGATGAACATCACCAGCAGCAGGTGCTTGGCCGTCTGCGCCTGCGCCGCGTCGAGCGGGGCGACCGAGACCGCCGCGCCCAGGGCGGCGACCACGAAGGCCATGCGGGTGGGTCGCCGCGTGCGGGCGATCAGGGCCTGCCAGAAGGCGTCGCGCTTGGACAGGGTGTGGCGGACCGCCCGCACGACCACGGCGTGGACCGTCCAGGCCAGAACCACGGCGATGGCGATCAGCGCCAGGCTGATGATCCAGGGCGGCGCCCAGGCGATCAGCCATACGGAATCGTTCAGCCAGTCAGGCAGCCAGGCGGGGATGTCCTTCATGACCGGGGCCAACGCGTCCACGCCGCGATGGCTCCCCGAAAACCGCCGTTAGGCCTTGGCGAACTTGCCCGCCGCGCGCACCGAGCCGGTGGCCACGCCGGTAGGCGAGCCGCCGATCGGCTCGTCGGTGACGGCCAGCAGGGCGGTGTAGGTCCCTTCGCCGCGCAGGTCTTTCGGCATCGGGATGCGCATCGGCTTGTCGGTCGGGATTACGCCCAGGGAGATGGCCTTCTGGCCCTCGGGGATGATCCACAGCTCGGCGTCGCGGCCCTGCGGCATCTTCATGCCCATCGGCGTCAGCATCACCTGGTTCATGCCATGGTCGAGGGTGGCGACCAGCATCGGCTTGTTGGTCGCGGGGTCGGCGATCAGCGCCACTTCGGCGGCCTGCGGTCTGGCCGGGGCGGGCGCCACGGCCGGCGGGACGACCGGGCGGGGCAGGACGGCGATGACCACGCAGGCCGCCGCCAGCGCCATGGCGCCGGCGGTGAGGCCGCGCCACAGGGTCACGTTGCTCCAGGCCGACGGCTTCAGCGGTTCGGCGATCAGGTTCTGGATGCGCGGCCACAGGCCGTCCGACGGCTGGGCCGAGGCGATGTCGGCGGCCAGCGGCGTCAGGCGATCCTCCCACCAGGCCACCGAGCGGGCGAAGGCAGGATCGGCGGCCATGCGGGCTTGCGCCTCGGCGCGTTCGGCGGCGTCCAGCACGCCCAGCACGTACTCGCCGGCCAGGGGGCGCTCTTCGCCTTCGTGGCCTTCTGGGCCTTCGGGGGGGATGTCGGTCGCGTCGGTCATGCTTCGAGACAGGCCCGCAAGCTGATCAGGCTGCGCCGGATCCAGCTCTTCATGGTGCCCAGCGGCACGCCGACCGCCTGGGACAGGGCGTCGTAGGTCAGGCCTTCGAAGAAGGCCCGGCGCACGGCGCCCGAATGCTTGGGATCGAGTTGGTCCAGGCAGCCGTCGAGGCGCCGGCGGTCCTCGTCGGCCTCGATCCGGGCCGGGGCCAGGGGCGCGGCGTCGGGCAGGGCCTCGGCTTCCTCTACGCCGGTCATCACCCGCGTCCCGCGCGAGCGCAGCCGGTCGATGGCGCGGTTGCGGGCCAGGCTGACCAGCCAGGTGATCGGGCTGGCCTTCTCCGGGTCGAACCGGTCGGCCTTGTTCCACACCGTCAGATAGACGTCCTGCAACACGTCCTCGGCCTCCTCGCGATCGTTCAAGATACGCAAGGCGACGCCCAATAGCTTCGCGGAGGTGTGCCGATAGACGTATTTGAGGGCGTCCTGGTCGCGATTGGCCACGCGAGCGATCGCGCGCGAAAGCAAGGCGCGGCTGCTGTCAGCGTCCAAGCGACGTCCCCTCCGGCCTGATGCCGAAGGCGGACGCTCGCATGCCGCCTCGAGGCTGGCAACGGCTTACCGCGCGCCAATTCGGCTGGCGACGAAATAGCCGGCGGACGCCGCGGCGGTGGTGACGAACGCGCCCCAGGCCATGTCGGCCAGGGTGACGGCTGTGGACCAGGTCTTCAGGGTCGCCTGGTTGGTCAGGTCGTAGGTGGCGTAGGCGGCCAGGCCGAACAGGGCGGCGTTGGCCAGCAGGCGCGGCCAGCCGCCGTCGGGGCGCAGGGCCGGCGTGATCGCGAACCACGTCACCGCCCCGATGTAGATCAGGTAGAAGGCGACGGCCGGCGGCAGGCTGGGCGTGTCGGCCATCAGCGCGCCGATGCGCGGGCGGTAGAGCCGGTCGGCCATCTGGGTCAGCCAGACGGCGTCCAGCGCCAGGAAGACGACGGCGGTCGCGAGATAGCCGAGGGCGTAGCGCAGCATGTCCGAGAGCTCCTTCAGGTCACCGGCCGCAGGCGATAATGGCTGACGCCCCATTCGGCGCCGCCGCGATGGCCGAACAGGCCGGCCGTGGCCAGGAAGAACAGCCGCCAGCGCCGGCGCCAGATCCTCGCCTGGTCGCCATAGACCTCGACCAGCAGCGGATCGATCACCGGGCGCGCGGCGTCGAACCGCGTCAGCCACTGCTCGGCGGTGCGGGCGTAGTGGGCGCCGCTCCAGCGCCAGTTCATCGCCACCTCGAACAGGTCGGGAAAGCGCCAGGGCAGGTCGTGGCTGGGCATGACGCCGCCGCTGAAGAAATGGCGGGCGATCCAATCGTCCGGATCCTCGGTCTCGAAGCGGTAGGGCGTCGTGGCATGGGCGAAGACGTGCAGGAACAGCAGGCCGTCCGGCCTCAGCCAGGTCCGCACCCGCTCCAGCAGGGCCCGCCAGTTGCTCATGTGCTCGAACATCTCGACCGAGACCACGCGGTCGAAGCGGCGGGCCGTGTCGAAGACGTTCATGTCGGCGGTGACGACGGTCAGGTTGGACAGGCCGCGCTCGGCCGCGCGAGCCTGGATGAAGGCGCGCTGCGACGTCGAGTTGGACACCGCCGTGATCGTCGAGGCCGGGAAGCGCTCGGCCATCCACAGCGACAGCGAGCCCCAGCCGCAGCCCAGCTCCAGCACGTCCTGGCCGTCGCGCAGGTCGGCGTGGCTTTCGGTCTCGCGCAGGGCGGCGACCTCGGCCTCGGCCAGGGTGGACGCGCCGGGCGGATAGAAGCCGCTGGAATATTTCAGGTGAGGGCCGAGCACCGCCTGGAAGAAGGCGGCCGGCAGTTCGTAGTGCTGGGCGTTGGCGTCGGCGGTGTGGGTGGCGATCGGGCGCTCGGCCATGGCCCGGGCGAACGACAGCGAGGCGTCCGGCGGCGCGCGCCGCAGCGATCGCCGGGCCCCGGCGACCAGCCGCTCGATGGCGAACCGCGAGACGAAATCGGGAACCGGCGCGTCCTGGGCCAGGCGCACCAGGGCCTGGATCGGCCCGCCGCCGCTTCGGCCAAGGTCATGGTCGAGCGCCGCCTCGGGCTGGTTCGTCACGTCGGTCATCGGTCCTCCGTCCCTGGCGGCCGTCCGTCTGCGGGGCGGCGCCTTCGGAAGAGAGCTACGAGGAACATTGTCATCCGGATGCATGCGTCCGAACGCGGCGCCGCTCCGTAGCTGCCAGCGAAGCCTTGCCGACGGGAGCACAAGCCTTGCCGACCTCCACCTCCAGCCCGCGCCAGCGCATCGCCGTGGTCGGCTCGGGGATTTCCGGCCTGTCGGCCGCCTGGCTGCTGTCCAGGCGCCAAGAGGTCGTACTTTACGAGGCCGACGATCGCCTGGGCGGCCACGCCCACACGGTGCAGGCGGACGGGGTGGCGGTGGACACCGGCTTCATCGTCTATAACGAGCCGAACTATCCCAACCTGACGGCGCTGTTCGCGCACCTAGGCGTCGAGACTGCCGCCAGCGACATGTCGTTCGGCGTGTCGCTGGACGACGGGGCGCTGGAATATTCCAGCACCCGCCTGCTGGCCCAGAAGCGCAACCTGGTGAACCCGCGCTTCCTGGGGATGCTGCTGGACGTGATGCGCTTCTACCGGGCCGGGACGCGCGACGCCCGCGCGCTGGAGACCGACGGCGGCTTTTGCAGGCTGGCGGACTATCTCGACGCGCAAGGCTTCGGGCGGGCGTTCCAGGAGGATCACCTGCTGCCGCAGGCGGCGGCGATCTGGTCGGCCTCGCTGCGCGACATCCGCGAGTTTCCGGCCGGCGCCTTCCTGCGCTTCTTCGACAATCACGGCCTGATGCTGCCGATCGACAAGCGGCCGATCTGGCGGACGGTGGCGGGCGGCAGCGCCCGCTATGTCGCCGCCCTGGCCGCCGATTTCGACGGCGAGATCCTGCTGTCGCGCCCCGTGCGGCGGATCACGCGTCATCCCGACCATGTGGTCGTCGAGGACGGCACGGGCCGGGCGCGCTCGTTCGACCAGGTGGTGATCGCCGCCCACGCCGACCAGGCCCTGGCCATGCTGGCCCGGCCGACCGCCGAGGAGACGGCCCTGCTGGGCGCGTTCCGCTACAGCCGCAACCGCGCGGTGCTGCATCGCGACGCCGCCCTGATGCCGCGCCGCCCCGCCGCCTGGGCCAGCTGGAACCATGTCGGCCGGCGCGGCGTGCAGGGGCAGGGCGGGGTGACCTACTGGATGAACCGGCTGCAGCCGCTGGAGGGCGCGGCGCCCTGCTTCCTGTCGCTCAACCCCGATCGCGCGCCCGGCGCGGTGCTGCACGACCAGGTCTACGAGCATCCGCTGTTCGACGGTCCGGCCATGGCCGCCCAAGCGCGGCTTTGGTCGCTGCAGGGCGTGCGCCGGACCTGGTTCGCCGGCGCCTATTTCGGCTCCGGCTTCCACGAGGACGGCCTGCAGGCGGGCCTGGCGGTGGCCGAGCAACTGGGCGGGGTGCGCCGGCCCTGGCTGACGCCCGATCCGTCGGGCCGGATCTTCCTGGACGCGCCGCCGGCGGGGCGCGAGCCGGCGGAACTGGTCGCATGAGCCTGCGCTCGGGCCTCTATTCCGGCGTCGTGGTCCACGAGCGCGGCCGGCCCCGCCGCCACCGCCTGCGCTACCGGGTGTTCATGCTGCTGCTGGACCTCGACGAGCTGGACGCGGCGGGCCAGCGCCTGCGCCTGTTCTCACACAACGCCCTGAACCTGTTGAGCTATCACGACCGCGACCATGCCGGCCGGCAGGCCGCGCCGGTGAAGCCGCAGATCGAGGCGCTGCTGGCGGCGCGGGGACTGGGATCGCCGGGCGGCCGGATCCTGGCCCTGTGCATGCCGCGGCTGCTGGGCCACGGCTTCAATCCGCTGACGGTCTATTTCTGCCACGACCGCGACGAGCGGCTGGCGGCGGTGGTCTATGCGGTCAGCAACACCTTCGGCGAACGCCACGACTACGTGCTGCCGGCGACGGCGCGGGACGACGGGCTGGTGGTGCAGGGCTGCGACAAGACCTTCTACGTCTCGCCGTTCCTGCCGATGGACCTGCGCTACGCCTTCGCGATCGTTCCGCCGGGGCAGGGCGTGCGGGTGGGCGTCGACGTCCACGACGACGAGGGGCGGGTGCTGTCGGCCAGCTTCGCGGGGCGTCGCGAGCCCCTGACCGACCGAGCGCTGCTGCGCGCGGCGCTGGCCCATCCCTGGCAGGTCGCTGGCGTGCTGGCGGCGATCCACTGGGAGGCGGTGAAGATCCTGCTGAAGGGCTTCGGCTTCTTCGCCAACCCGCGCCGGGCCAAAGAAAAGGCGGCGCGGACCGAAGTCCGCGCCGCCAGTCGTTCCGGGGAGAGAGACGCTTTGAGCGTCAGTACACGAAGCGCGCGCCCATGAAGATCGAGCGGCCGGTGGCGGCGTAGCGCGTCGCGACCGGATCGTCCTGGTAGGCCCAGCGCTCTTCCTTCTGGTCGGTCAGGTTCAGGGCTTCAAGCGACAGGGTGATGTTCTTGGTCAGCTTGTAGGTGGCCGAACCGTCGAGGTTGAAGGTCTTCTTGCTGCCGGCGAAGTCATTGACCAGCGGGCTGTCGCAATAGCCCGGGTCGCAGGTGCCGGCCGCGACCGGGTAGGTCTGGCTGTAGCCCTTGCGGTAGGACGACGACAGGCGGGCCGAGAACTTCTCGACTTCATAGAAGACCGTGAAGTTGAAGGCGTCCGGCGAGGCGCCGGTGAACGGACCCTTGGCGGTGATCGCCGCCGCGCCCGTGCGGGCGTTGGCCGGGGTGATGATGTATTCCAGTTCCGACTCCAGATGGGTGGCGTTGAACTGGACGCCCAGGTTCTTGAAGTACCAGGGCAGGAAGGTCAGGTTCTGCTGGTAGTTGACCTCGATGCCGCGGATGTAGCCGCCCGGCGCGTTGTCGAACTGGCGGATGTCGAACGTGTTGTCTTGGTCGATGTAGGCGATGGCGTTGGCGTTGGTCTGGGCGGCCCGCAGGGCGGCGATGCCCGCGGCGTCCAGGATCTGGCTCAGCGGGGCGTTGTTGATCAGGGTCTGCGGGAAGTTGTTGATCTGCTTGTCGAAGATCGCGACCGACACCAGGGCGCCCGAGGTGAAGTACCACTCGAAGCTCAGGTCGTAGTTCACGGCCCGGAACGGATCCAGCTTCGGGTTGCCGACCGTCATCGTGCCGCCGACCACCGCGCCCGCGCCGGTCGGCACGCTGATCGCGGTCACCGACGGCGACAGGTTGCCCAGCATCGGGCGGGCCATGACCTTGGCCGCGCCGAAGCGGATGTACATGTTGTCGGCCACCTCGTAGGCGGCGTTCAGCGAGGGCAGGACGTCGGTGTACTTGTTCTCGCCCGTGATGGGGCGCGAGCCGTTGGTCAGGCCCGAGGAGTCCAGTTCGGTGATGGCGTAGCGGGTGCCGACGTTGCCGCGCAGCTCGCGCCCGAACAGTTCGGTGTTGTAGTCGAACTGCACGAAGGCGCCGGTGTCCTTTTCCTCGACCGAGTAGCGGTTGGCCGCGCTGCTCAGGTACGACAGGCGCCAGTCGCCCCACTTGTTGACGCAGTTACAGTCGAAGTCGAACAGGCTGACCATCTTCTGCAGGTCGGGCGCCAGGAAGGCGGTGGTGCCGCCGTTCGGGACGTCCAGGCCCGTGCCCCAGTTGATGACCTTGCTGACCGCGGCGGTGGTTGTCCCGGCTTCGCGCAGGCTGGGGTTCAGGGTTTCGCCGCTCAGGCGACGATACTCTGCGGTGTCGAAGCCGTACTTGCGCTGGCTGACGCCGAACCGGATCGCATAGTTGTCGTCCAGGTCGTACTTGAAGTCGAAGCGCAGGGTCTCGTAGTCGTTGTTGGTGAAGCGCTGGAAGTGGCGCAGCGCCGAGTAGCCCTTCACGAAGTCCCACGCCGACGCCTGGGTGGCGTCGAAGCCCAGGTTCAGCAGCGGCATGTCGCCGCCGCCGCGGGCGTCGTAGACGAGGTAGTCGTCGCCGGCCACGCCCTGGCCCGAGTCCAGGCGGATGAAGTCGGCCAGCAGGCCCTGCGTCTTGTTCTTCGACGACGACTTGCCCCAGACGGCGCTCATCGTGAAGTTGTCGCTGAACTCGTGGTCCAGCTTCAGCGACGACTGGCGGAAGTAGGTGGTGAAGAACGCCGCGTCGGCCGCCGAGCGCAGGTCGACATTGCCCAGCTTCAGATAGTCGGCGTTGGCCCCGGTCGGCGACAGAGCCGCATCGATCAGGCGCACGCTGGGCCGGCCGATGAACTTGTCGACCATCGCCGTGCCGTTCGCGCTGGGCACATAGCCCACCGACGAGGCGGTGTTGTAGTAGTCGTACGGATCGAGGTTGAACGGGTTGTAGCTGTTGGTCGTGCCGGCGACGAGCGCGCCGCCGTTCAGCTGCTGACCGCAGTCGATGGCGTCACGGACTTCATTGGCGGCCTGCGCGGTGCACGAGGCGTAGAACGCCCGCTTCTGGGCGGCCGTGGTGGCCGGGTTCACCGTATAGAAGGGGTTGCCGGTGCTGTTGTTGGTGTTGTTGCGGTTCAGGCCGACGGTCTGGACCTGGTAGTTGATCGACGACTGCTGCAGCTCCGAATAGACCCAGTCGTACGAGATCGTCGTGCGGCTGGTCGGGCGCCATTGCAGGGCGCCGGTCAGGCCCAGGCGTTCCTGCTCCAGATCCTGCTGGTTCAGCGTGGCCAGGGCAGGGATGCGGGTCAGCGGGCCGGGCGCGGTGATCGTGCCGGTGCCGGTCAGGCTGGTGGCGTTGGTGGTCGCGCTCGAGGGATTGTTGATCAGGTTGTAGGCGGCCGCGTTCGAGCCCACCAGCATCGAGCAGATCGCCGTGTTGGTGATGTTGATGCCCGGGATCACGCCGCCGTTGCAGGCGGTGCCGGTCGGCGCGGCGAAGCCCTGCCGGCGCGGCGAGGTGGCGGTCGAGTTGGTCGCCAGGAAGGTCGACTGGCGATAGGTGTAGTCCGACTGGCCGGCCTGGCGCTGGTAGCTGTCGATGATCTGGTTGCGCTTGTTGTAGGCCACCGAGAACAGGGCGCCGAAGTCGCCCCAGTTGGTTTCCCAGCGGTCGGACACCAGGCCCGCGAAGCGCGGCGAGTGGGTGCCGCCGTTCTTGTAGTAGGCGTCCTGCACCGACAGGGCCAGGCGGCGGTCCTTGAAGTTCAGCGGCTTGCCGGTCTCCAGGTCGACCGTGGCGCCCAGCGAGCCTTCGTCGGTTTCGGCCGAGGCGGTCTTCTGGACCTTCAGGGCGCTGAACAGTTCCGAGGCGAAGGTGTTGAAGTCGAAGCCGCGCGAGCGGTTGGCGGCGTCGCCGGCGATCGACGGGCCGGCCGTCGACAGGGCTTCCAGGCCGTTCAGGCGCACGCGGGTGAAGTCGCTGCCCAGGCCGCGGACGGTGATGGTGCGGCCCTCGCCGTTCTCACGGTCGACCGACACGCCCGGCAGGCGCTGCAGGGATTCGGCGAGGTTGGCGTCGGGGAAGTCGGCGATGTCCTCGGCGTTGATGGCGTCGACCATCACGTTCGAGCTGCGCTTGAGGCTGAGGGCGCTCTGCAGGGCGGCGCGGTAGCCCGTGACCACCACTTCCTCGACGGCGGTCTCCTCGGTCTGGCCAGAGGCCTGAGCGGCGGGAGCGGCGTCTTGGGCGAAGGCGGTTCCGGCCAGCAGCAGGCTGCCGGCGACGGTCAGAGCGCCGAGCGACGCACGATCGCACAGGACGCGAGCGCGGCTCCGCCGCGAGGTGACTTGCAACATATTCCCTCCCAGTTTCTTCCCGACGGGCAGGCTCTTGAGCGGCCGACCCGTGATCTCTGTTCTTGTTGGTAGCGCTATCCGCCACCGGTGTCATTAAAATAGCTACCGGTGTCATTAAGCCGAAATGGCCGCTCGGGATCAAACCGAAAAATGGCCGCTCGGTGGCGCGGAAGGCAAATATGCGGCGGAGCGTAGCGTCAGGGCAACAAAACGCCGTTTTGCGAGCCTGGGGCCAAGCGTCGCACGCGCCCGGTCGCGGGGCGTCTCAGAAGCGGCGGGAGAGGGCCAGTTCGAACCGCCGGCGCCGCGGGTCGGCATAGGTGTTGTAGTCGCCGACCCCGTTCTTGAAGATGCTGGGGCTCCTGTCGAACAGGTTGCGGACGCCCAGGCGGATCTCGCTGGCGCCGGTCCGCCAGGCGCCGGCCAGATCGACATAGACCTGGGCCGGCACGGTGCGGACCTCGCCGTAGCCCGACGGCGTGCGGAAGGTCCCGTCGAACTGGGCGCTGGCGGCCAGGGTCCAGGCGCCCCGCCGCCAGGTCGCGCCGCCATAGCCGCGCCATTCCAGCGGCGCCTGGTAGTCGCCTGTCAGCGCTGTCCAGCCTTCGCCGGGCCGGAGCTTCCGGCGAAAACTCGGCTGCCAGACGACCGAGCCGCGCAGGTCGAGCCGGCCGCCAGCCGCGGCGAACCCGTGGCGCAGCTCGCCGCTGACCAGTTCGGTTTCCAGCTTGGCGCTGTTCATCGCCCGGCCGTCGATCTCCAGCACGCGCCCGACCGTGTAGCCCCGGGCGATGTCGGCCGCCGTCGGCGGCGCGCGCGACACCCGGCCCAGCTGCGGATTGGCCAGCAGGTAGCTCATCGAGAGCTCGCCGGTCAGGCCGTAGAAGCCGTCGCGCTTGAGCAGCCGGGTGTAGTCGAGCGAGGCGCGCAGGCTGGACCCCGGCGGCTGGACGACCATGCCGACCGTGACGCTTTCGGCGCGTTCGGGCTTCAGGGCGGGCGAGCTGCCGTACATGTAGACGAAGTAGCGGCCGCTCCCGACGGTGTCGCCCGGCCGTCCGGGGTCGGCGTAGAGGATGCCCGGAATGGTCAGGCGCGAGGTGATCAGCTCGCTCGCGGTCGGGGCCAGTGCCCCGGTGGCGGCGCTGGCGCGCAGCATCACGGCCTCGACCGGAAACGCCCGCGCGCCGGCGGTCCAGGTCCAGACCTCGTGGCGCGAGCGGACCAGCGGCGGGTCTTCGATCATGGCCAGGGCCGGCGCCCAGGCCTTGCTGTCGTCGAGCCGGATCGAGGCCTGCAGCTCCAGGCCCGCCAGACCCGGCGGGGCGTTCTCGTGGCGGAAGATCGGCGCGTTGGCCTCGGCGTACAGCGAAGCGACGGTCTGCCGGGCCCCGACCAGGGTGTGGTCCGAGATGGCCTGGTCGCCCAGAACCGTGGCCTCGACCACGTCGCCGATGCGCTCGTCGCGCCAGTCGGCCGCCAGGGTCAGGTTGGCCGGGCCCGCCGGCAGCTGGATGGCGGGGCCGGCGGCCCGCGCGGAGAGGTTGGAAAAGCGGTTCGACTGGCGGATGCGCTTGATCGAGTCGACGCGATAGAGACCCAGCACCGACTGCAGCGCGTCGTAGTCGGCGAACGGATCGATCACGGGGCGGTTCAGGCCTTCCTCGCCCCAGACGAAGCTGTAGTTCAGGTCTGGCTGCGTGGAGCGCCGGTGCTGCTTCACCCGCACCTTTCCGACGCCGGTCGAGGCGTCGAGGTTCACCCGCCAGCCGCGCGGCGCCTCGATGATCGCCCCGGCGGTCAGCCGCTGGACGAGGGTGCGTTCCTGGTTCTTCTGGTCGTAGGAATCGAACGGGACCGAGACCAGGATGTCCTGCTGGAAGGGGTTGGTCGGCGCGTCGGCGCCGACGAAGTAGGACCGGCTGACGGGACTGGTCAGGCCCTCGCCCTCGGTCTCCAGGTGCAGGAAGTCGAGATAGGTTTCGACGCCGAACAGCGCGCGGCGGATGCTGGCCGTGATCGCCGTCGAGCGCGCGCCGTTCAGCAGGCTGGCGTCGCCGCTGCTGGCGTCGGGGCCAAGGCCGCGCGACAGGGCGCCGGCGCCCTGCAGGGCCAGGCGCTGGAAGTCGCCCGGCGCATAGCGCAGGGGCAGGGTGGTGAGGTTCGAGCCGAGGCTGACACCGGCGTCGGTCACCAGGGGCTGGCCCGTATAGCTCATGACGTTGCGGCCGTCCGAAGCGGCCGACAGCACCTCATAGGCCGTGCGCGCGTCGGACTTGGCGCGGTAGCGGGTGGTGAAATCGCGCTGGATCACCCGCAGCGGCTCGCGCGTCGAGGTCGAGAAACCGGCCGAGACCTCGGTGCGGCCGCCGTCGGGCGAGAAGCCCAGGCGCGCCTCCAGGCGGCCCTGGCCGGCGTCGCCGCGCGAGGACAGGCCGGCGATCGCGGTGGCCTCGCCGCCCTCGTGATCGCGCCTGAGCACGATGTTGACCACGCCGCCCAGGGCGCCCAGGCCATAGATGCCGCCGGCCGAGGCCGGGATGGTCTCGATGCGCTCGATCGCCCCCAGGGGCAGGGCGTTGATGTCGGGCTGGCGGAAGAACGAGCCGTCCAGCCCCGGCAGGCGCGGCAGCCGCCGGCCGTCGACCAGCACCAGGGTCTGGTTGGGGCCAAGGCCCAGCAGGTCCAGTTCCGAGCGGGCCGCGCCCGGCCGGGCCTGGGCGGGCGAGACGGCCGCGGCGTCGGCCAGCACGCGGTCGCGCAGGAAGCTTCCGGCCTCGCCGGCCTGGGACAGGGCGATCTCTTCGGTCGTGTGCACGGCGTAGGGCTGCACCCCGTTCTCCAGCCGCCGCAGGTCGCCGTTGAGGGCGCGCCGGCCCAGCACCAGGATCTCCGGCACGGTGGTGACCGCGTCCGAAGCCGGCGCGGCCGTCGCCGAGGGCGCGGACGCCAGCACGTAGACGCCGTCGGCGGTGCGGCGCGCCACCAGGCCCGTGCCCTCGAGCAGCCGGTCGAGGGCGGCTTCCACCGACATCCGGCCGCGCGCCCGGCCCGAGCGCTTGCCGGCCGTCAGGCCGGAGGCGAACAGGAATTCGGCGCCCGATTGCCGGGCCAGTTGGCGCAGGGCGGACGACAGGTCCTGGCGGTCGACGTCTATCGCGGGCGCGGCGACGGCGGGCGCGGCGATCGCCGCGGCCAGCACGCTCGCCAGTCCAAGCCGTCCCCGCATGTCGCGTCCCCCGCCACCTTCGGTTCTCCGGATCGACACGATCCATATTGCGACGCTAGGTAACGTTGTTATTCGAGGGCGCAAGCCGGGATGCGGGCGGTGGTGAAAATTCGATGGGGACGATGAGGATTTCGCCCGCTGCGACGTATTCTAGAAGAGACCCGCCGCTCGACCGCCCGGCCGAGGGCCGACGCGGGCGGCGTGGAGCGTAAGGTGGCGGCTGTCCATCCTCAGTCGGCGGACGGTTCGAAGGCGGCGCAGGCCGATCCGGCGCGGGCGCTCGCCCTGCAGGCCGCGGTGACCGCCTTCTTCCGTCGCCGCCTGGGCGCCGACGCCGAGGTCGAGGACCTGGTCCAGGAGGTGTTCGTGCGCGCCGCCGACCAGATGGGCCTCGAGGACGAGGAATACGCCCGGGCCTACGTCTTCCGCACCGCCGCCAGCGTCTGGGCCGACCGGCACCGTCGGCGGCTGGCGCGGCGGGCCGACCAGCACGTGCCCTTTGATCCCGAGCGCCACGGCGAGACCGACGACGATCCGGTCGGCCGGCTGGACGCGCGCGAGACCCTGCGCGCGGCCACCGCCGCCCTGCTGACCCTGCCCGAGCGGACGCGGACGGTCTTCGTGCTGCGGCGGATCGAGGGCCTGACCGTGCGCGAGGTCGCCGGCCGGCTGGGCATTTCCGGCAGCGCCGTGGAGAAACACGTGGCCAAGGCGCTGGAGCGCCTGATCGCCCGGACGGGGGACCTGCGATGAGCGCCTATCCCCAGGACCTGGCCGAGATGGCCCTGCTGCCGCGCGACGAGGCCGCGGCGCTGCTGTGGCTGAACGCCGACGAGTCCGACCCCGCCCACGCCGCCGTGCTGGACGCGTGGCTGGACGAGGATCCCGAGAACCGCGCGGCCTGGCTGCGCGCCGAGGCGATCTGGAGCGGGCTGGAGGGCGGCGCGGGCGTCGCGCCCGAGGACGAAGCGACGGTGCGGGTCCTGCGCCGCCGGGCGATGAAGGCTTCGCGTCCGCTGTCGTCGCGCTGGATGGCGGCGGCGGCCGTGTTCGTCGTGGCCATCGGCGCGGGCCTGTGGCTGACGCAGCGGCCCATGCCGCAACCGCCGCCGCCCGTTGCGCAGGCCTCGGCGATGTTCGGCGAGCCCGACTTCGTCGCCGGCGACCAGCCGCTGGCCGTCGACCTGCCGGACGGCAGCAAGGCCAGCCTAGCCCCCGGCGCGGCCCTCGACCTGGCCTACGACCATGACGGCCGGGCGATGCGGCTGGTCAGGGGGCGGGCGTTCTTCGACGTGGTTCCCGACCGCGAGCGGCCGTTCACGGTCGAGGCTGGCGGCCGCAGGATCACGGCGCTGGGCACGCGCTTCGACGTGCGTCTCGACGAGGGGCCGCTGCGGGTGACCCTGGTCGAGGGCCAGGTGTCGGTGGCCCGCACGGTCGACGCTACAGACGGCCCGGGGCGGCCGGTGCTGCTGAAGGCCGGCGAGCGCCTGACGGCTGCCCAGGGCCGCGACGTCGTGGCGCCGGCGGACGCCGCCGAGGCGTCGGCATGGCGCGAGATCTCGATCACCTTCGAGGACCGTCCGCTTTCGGAGGTGGCGGCCGAGCTGAACCGCCACAGCGCCGCCAAGCTGATCATCGAGGATCCGAAGGTGGCGGCGCTGCGGGTGACGGGCCGGTTCCGCACCGGCGATCCGCAGCGCTTCCTGCGCACCCTGGCCCAGGTGCTGCCGGTGCGTGGCGAGGCCGCCGGGCCCGGCCGCTACCGGATCGTCCGCGCCGACTGAAACAGATTGGCGTAACGCCGGTGTGGGTTTTGCTCGCCGCTGCGTGTTCTCCCCCAGGGAGCCGGCCGTGCTCCCGACCAGGGGACGAGGCGATGGAACAGCAGCAGATCTGCGGCGAGCGGGCGTCGGCCAGGGTCGGCGCCCTGCTGGAGGAAATCCAGCAGCGGCTGTGCGACGACGTCGAGGGCGCGCGACGGCTGATCGACCAGGCGATCCAGGTGCTGCAGGCCCCGGCGGTCGCCGGCCCGACGCGCACCGGCGGGCTGGCGCCGTGGCAGGCCCGGCGGGTCGCCCGCTATATCGACGAGAACCTAGAGCGCGCCCTGACCGTGGCCGAGCTGGCGGCCGTCGGCGGCGTGCGTCCCGGCTATTTCGGCAAGGCCTTCAAGAGCAGCTTCGGCGTCAGCCCGCACGCCATGGTGCTGCAGCGGCGCGTGGCGCGGGCCAAGATCCTGATCGCCGAGGGCGACGATCCGCTCAAGGACATCGCTCTGGCCTGCGGCTTTTCCGACCAGTCGCACCTGACCAACCGCTTCCACCGCCTGGCGGGCATGACCCCGGCGGCCTGGCGGCGGCTGCACGCCGCGCCGGTGTTTCACGTTCGCGACGACGATCGCGGCGGCTGCGTCCAACTCGACCGGCGCGCGCGGGCCTAGGCTTTCGACCGTTCACCCCTGCCTTCGAGGTCTTTCATGAACGCCGTCGCTTCCATCCATCACGCCGTTTCCGCCCCCAACCAGTTCGTCGAGGTTAGCGGCCGCACCCTGGCCTATCGCTCGATCGGCGAGGGCCGGCCGCTCCTGCTGTGCACCCGGTTCCGGGGCACGATGGACGTCTGGGATCCGGCCTTCCTCGACGGCCTGGCCGACGAGGGCTTCCGCGTCATCACCTTCGACTATTCGGGCCTTGGCCTGTCGACCGGCCAGCCGACCTACAATCCCGCCGAGATGGTCCGCGACCCGATCGACCTGATGGCGGCGCTGGACCTGGGCGAGGTGGTGCTCGGCGGCTGGTCGCTGGGCGGCCTGGTCGCCCAGGTGGCCCTGGCCGTCGCCGGCGAGCGGATCAGCCACCTGGTGCTGATCGGCACCAATCCGCCAGGCCATATGGTCAAGCCGTCCGAGCAGCTGTTCTACGACACCGCCGTCATCGAGCACTACGCGCTGAAGGAAGAAGAGATCCTGTTCTTCGAGCCGAAGTCGGAGGCCAGCCGCAAGGCCGCCGCCGAGTCCGCGGCCCGGATCGCCGAACGGACCGAGGGCCGCTCGCCGCCGGTGCCGATCGCCTTCGCCCGCGCCAACATCGGCGACGGCCCCAGGAACCCGATCTTTCCCGCCGACGCGGTGCTTGAGGTGCTGAAGACCACGACCAAGCCGATCCTGCACCTGGGCGGCGACCACGACATCATCTTCCCGGTCGAGAACTGGTACGCCCTGAACCAGATGCTGCCGACGCTGCAGCTGATCACCTATCCCTCGGCCGGACACGGCCCGCAGCACCAGTATCCGCGCGCCTCGGCCGAGCATGTCGGCAGCTTCGTGCGCTCGACCGGCTGAAGGTCAGGTCAGGTCAGGGCCGAGGCCTGGCGCCGTTCGCGGCGCCAGGCGTTGGGCGGCGCGCCCTCCCGTCGCCGGAACACGCGCGACAGATGGGCCTGGTCGCTGAAGCCGCAGGTGACGGCGATGCCGCACAGGGGCCCGTTGGTGGTCAGCATGATCCGCTTGGCGCGGGTCAGGCGGCGCTCGACGACGTATTTCTGCGGCGACAGGCCGAAGGTCGTCTTGAAGGCGCGCGAGAAGTAGGACGGGCTGAGGCGCGTGGCGCGCGCCAGGTCGACGACGCGGATCGTCGTCTCCAGCTGGCGCTCCACATAGGCGGCCGCCCGGCTGGCCTGCCACGGCGCCAGGCCCGCCGGGCGGCCGCCCGCGAAGGCGCCGGGCGACGCGAGGCCGCCCGGTTCCGGATCGTGTAAGCACATCGAAGGATCAGCGGGTGATCTTGCCGGGCAGGCTGAGGTCGCCCGAGGCCACGTCGAAGATGTCGGAGATGCACAGCAGCGGCGCGTGCAGGTTGGCGTTGACCTTCAGGGCCGAGGTGACGCCGTCGAACTTCACGCCCTCGACCGCGCCGATGACGCTGGCCGGTACGGTGACCTCGACGGTGTCGGTGGCCAGGGTGGTGGGGTAGGTCGGGCTGTCGATCAGCAGCGGCACGCCGGGCCAGGTGGCCGGCACCTTGGGCTTGGTCCCCGCGGGAATGTCGCGCACCTTCAGCGCGCCCTTGCCGCAGGCGTCGTCGGGAACCAGCACCACCCAGTGCGGATGCCAGACGTGGCGGTTGACCCCGCCATAGGCCGCGTCGTCGAAGTCGGGATGGAAGGTCACCGCCAGCGCCAGTATGCCCTGGCCGCCCTCGAACCCGACGCTGGAGCTGTCGAGCGAGGTCGGCCAGACATAGCTCCACACCGCGCTGCCGGCGAACTGGCCGGTCGCCTTGGGCTTCATCTCGCCGGCCTTGCCGCGCACCTGCACGCGGAAGACCACGTCCGGCCCGACGCTTTTCACCTGGGTGCGGACGATGTCGAAGGACGCCATCACCGCGTCCTTGGTCGGCGAGACCACGTCCTGGGCGATGGCGGGGGCGGAAAGAAGAGCCGTCGCGGCGACGGCGAGGCTTAGCGTGCGGAGCATGGGCGATCTCGATCGAGACGCCGCGACGAGGCGCGGCCGGGAACGCCAAGGTTCCACGGCCGCGCTTTTCCGCCTTGGATCGGGCGGAGGCCTATTTCTTCAAATCCGGAGGATCAGTCCGCCAGCCAGGCGTCCAGGTCCTTCAGCGCCCGGATGCTCATCAGCCGCTTCTTGGCGCGGCCGCGTTCCTTCAGCGGGATCTTCTTGCCGTCCTCGTCGACCTTGGGGGCTTCGAGCGGCGGCAGCAGGCCGTAGTTGATGTTCATCGGCTGGAAGCTGCCGCCTTCCAGGTGGCCGCCGGTGATGTGCTCCACGAGGGCGCCCAGGGCGGTGGTCGGGGGCGGGGCCTCCAGGCTCTGGCCCTTGCGCTCGGCGGCGGCGAAGCGCCCGGCCAGCAGGCCGATGGCGGCGCTTTCGACATAGCCCTCGACGCCCGTGACCTGGCCGGCGAAGCGCATGCGCGGGGCGACTTTCATGCGCAGGCCCTTGTCGAGCAGCTTGGGCGAATTGATGAAGGTGTTGCGGTGCAGGCCGCCCAGCCGCGCGAACTGGGCGTTCTCCAGGCCCGGGATCATGCGGAAGGTCTCGGCCTGGACGCCGTGCTTCAGCTTGGTCTGGAAGCCGACCATGTTCCACAGCGTGCCCAGGGCGTTGTCCTGGCGCAGCTGGACGATGGCGTAGGACTTCACGGTCGGGTCGCGCGGGTTGGTCAGGCCGACGGGCTTCATGGGCCCATGGCGCAGGGTCTCGCGGCCGCGCTCGGCCATCACCTCGATCGGCAGGCAGCCGTCGAAATAGGGGACGTTCTCCCACTCCTTGAACTCGGCCTTGGGGCCTTCGAGCAGGGCGTCGATGAAGGCCTCGTACTGCTCCTTGTTCATGGGGCAGTTGATGTAGGCGGCCGCGTCGCCGCCAGGGCCTTCCTTGTCGTAGCGCGACTGGCGCCAGGCCTTGTCCATGTCGATGGATTCGAGGTGGATGATCGGCGCGATGGCGTCGAAGAACGACAGCTGGCCTTCGCCCGACAGGTCGAGCACCGCCTGGGCCAGGGCCGGCGAGGTCAGCGGGCCGGTGGCGACGATGACGCTGTCCCATTCCTCGGGCGGCAGACCGGCGATCTCCTCGCGGGCGATGGTCACCAGCGGATGGGCTTCCAGGCGGCGCGTGACCTCCTGCGAGAAGCCGTCGCGGTCGACCGCCAGGGCGCCGCCGGCCGGCACCTGATGCTGGTCGGCCGCGGACATGATGATCGAGTCGCAGCGTCGCATCTCGGCGTGCAGCAGGCCCACGGCGTTGAACTGCCAGTCGTCCGAGCGGAACGAGTTGGAGCACACCATTTCGGCCAGGCCGTCGGTCTGGTGGGCGTCGGTGGTGACTTTGCCGGCCGCGTCGTCGCGGCGCATCTCGTGCAGGATGACGGGAACGCCGGCCTGGGCGATCTGCCAGGCGGCCTCGGAACCGGCGAGGCCGCCGCCGATCACGTGAATGGGGGAGGTGGTCATGGCGCCCTCATACCTCCGCCCTCGCCAAGACGGAACCACCGTGTAAGCTCGTCTTGGGCGAGTATGGGGTTCTGGGGGTCTTCAGGTGGCGAAGAAGTTCTCTGCGGCGTCGGCCGCGGTGTCGGGCTGGGCGCTGATCGGCCGCCAGCCGCTGTCGGTGGCCGCGTGGAGCGGGGTGATCCTGCTGGGCCTGTTCCTGCCGGCGGCGCTGCTCTGCCTGCCGGCCATCGACCCGTTCGTCGAGATGATCCGGGCCGCGCCGCGGACCCCCGATCCGCAGAGCGACGAGATGATGGCCCGCATCGTCGCGCTGCAGAGCCGCCTCAGCCTGATCAACATCGGCATGATGGCCGTCCAGGTGGTCGCGCCGGCCATCGTCATGGCCGGCGCCTTCCGGGTGGTGCTGCGCCCGGACGAGCGGCGCGGCTTCTTCCTGCGCGTCGGCGCGGCCGAGGGCTGGATGATGCTGGTGAGCCTGGTCCTGAGCTTCGGCGCCAACATCGCCGCCATCGCGGCCATGCTGCCGGGCGTGCTGCTGGGCCTGGTCGGATTCCTGGTGATGGCGATCGGCGGCGACACCGAGGCCGGAGCGGTGGTCGGCGTCGTGGTCGGCGTGCTGGGCGTGATCGTCGGCGAGATCACGCTGCTGTGGGCGCTGCTGCGGCTGTCGATGGCCCTGCCGATGACCTTCGCCGAGCGGCGCTTCATGCTGTTCGAATCCTGGGCCCTGACCAAGGGCCAGAGCCTGCGGCTGCTGGGAATGCTGTTGCTGCTTGGGCTGACCCTGGTGATCGTCCAGATCGTCGTCGGCGTGGTCGTGATCGGCGTCGTGGCGCTGGTTGGTCCTGGGCTGGCCAAGACCCTGCCGGCCGCGCGCTCGGCGGCGGACGTGCTGCGCCAGATCTGGCCGATCCTGGCCGCGGCCGTTCCGCTGGCGGCGATCCTGCAGACGGTGGTGCTGGTGGTCTGCGCGACGCCCCTGGCCAGCGTCTACCGCTCGCTGAAGGCCGCCGACGAGGCCGAGGCGGCCGCCTGACAGCGACCTTCCCGCCACGGCCCGGCAAAATCCGCGACCACGGGCGCGCGACTCGTCGTTTGATGCGGTCTCGCGCGCTAGGATGGCGTCGGCTGTTCTGAAGGATCTGGAACCACATGGGCGAGGCCTCGATCGCGATCGGCGCGACGGCGCGAGCCGGCATCGCCGGCGTGACCCGTCTGACGCCGCGCACCTGGGCGGCGTTGGCCGCCGCCTGCCTCGTCGGTCTGGTCGGACGCTACCTGGGCGGGGCCTTCGTGCTGCTCGCCGACTTCGTCGCCGCCGCCCTGGCCTACGGGGCGCTCTACCGCGCCGCCTTCGACGGGCCGGCCGGACTGGCGGGCCTGCGCTGCGGGCGGGAAGAGGCGCTGATGGCGGCCGTCCAGCTGTTGCTGGGCCTGGTGTTCCTGGTGGTCATCGCGGTGCTGCTGGTGGTGGTCGGGGCCGTGGCCCTGGGCGTCGCCCGCGCCGCCGCGCCCGGGTTCGACGCCACCTCGTCCGAGGCCTGGCGGGCGGCGCTGTCGGGACCGCTGGCCGCCTTCGCCGCCAGCCTGGCGCCGCTGGCCAGCCTGGCCGTGCTGGCGTGGCTGGCCGCGCGCCTGGCCCTGGCCCCGGCCGCCTCGATCGCCGCCGGCCGCCTGCAGGTGCTCAGCGCCTTCGACCTGACCAAGGGGCGGGCCGGGCTGCTGGTGGCCCTGGGCCTGGTCTTCTACCTGCCCAGCGTGCTGATCGCCGCCAGCGGCAAGGCGGCCTTCGACGGCGCCGGCGCGTTCCTGGTGCAGGCCGCCGCCGTGGGCCTCTACTATTTCTGTGTCGCTCCCGCCTGGACGGCGGCCTGCGTCCACGTCTACAGACACGCTCCGAGCTTGGCCGTCGCCCAGCCGCCAGAAGCCTGACCATGATCGCCTTGTCGCCCGTCGCCGCCGCCCTCGAAGGGCCGCGCACCATGCGCCGCCACCCCGTGTCCCTGCTGATCTGGGGCGGGCTGTATCTGGCGTCGCTGATCCTGCTGTCGTTGCTGCTGGTGGCGGTGTTCGGCGACGAGGTGCGGCGCGACCTGGCCCAGACCCGGTTCACGGCCGACCCGCGCGAGGTGCTGCAGCTGATCTCGCACCTGGGCGGGGCCATGGCTCTGATCATCCTGCTGGCCGCGGCCATGAGCGCGGTGCTGGCCGGGGCGATCCTGCGGTCGGTGATGCATCCCGAGCAGAGCCAGGGCGCCTATCTGCGCCTGGGCGCCGACGAGGTCCGCCTGTTCGTGGTCGCCCTCATCGCCTGGGCCACGGCGCTGTTCGTCACCGCCATTCCCAGCGGCGCCCTGACCCTGCTGACCGCCACGGTGGCCGGCGCGGGTGCGCGCGGCCTGTCGGCCTGGATCGCCTTCCTCGGCGGCCTGGCGGTGATCGGCCTGTCGATGTGGGTGGGCGTGCGCCTGTCGCTGCTGTCGCCGCAGACCTTCGCCGAGGGCCGCATCAACGTGCGCGAGTCCTGGGTGCTGACCCACGGCCATTTCTGGGGCCTGCTGGGGATGTTCGTGCTGAACCTGCTGATGGCGCTGGGCGCGACCATGGCGATGACGCTGGTCGGCGGCCTGCTGACCGGCCTGATCGCCCTGATCGGCGGCGGCACCAAGCTGTTCGTGATCCTGGGCCTTCTGGTGAACCTGATCATCGCGCCGCTGATCGTCACGGTCCAGATCGTGATCCTGACCGCCGGCCCGGCCCGCGCCTACCGGCAGCTGCATCCCGATATTTGAGCGCGGGACCTGTCGTTCCGGCCCGAAGCTTGTTACCCCTTGGATCACTAGGGTTTGCAAGGGGCTAAGATGAAGACCTTCTCGGCGACGGACGCGGCCATTTCCGGCTTCGGTCTCGTGCGCGAGCATCCCAAGGCCGTGGGGGCCTGGGTGCTGATCTCGACCATCGTATCGGCCGTGGTGGCGGTGATCACCGTGGGCCTGTTCGGTCCGCAGCTGGAGGCCTTCGCCGACCTCAGCCAGACCAACGCCCAGCCTGATCCGGCCGAGACCCTGCGGATGATGGGCGGGCTGCTGCCGGCCATGCTGTGCTCGATGGTCTACAGCGTCGCCTTCTACTCGGTGCTGATGGCGGCGATCTATCGCGCGACGCTGCGTCCGGCCGACAGCGGCCAGGCCTATCTGCGCTTCGGCGCGGACGAGCTGCGCCAGGCCGGCGTGTCCATCCTGATGGTCCTGCTGTTCTTCGCGGCCTATATCGGCATCGTCCTGGTGCTGGCGCTGAGCATCGGCATCCTGGCGGCGGTCTCCAAGCCCGTGGGCGGTCTGGCCGCCCTGGTCCTGCTGCCGGTCGGCCTGGGCGCGCTGATCTACTTCGCCGTCCGACTGTCGCTGGCCAACGTGCTGACCTTCTCCAAGGGCAAGATCGACATCTTCGGCTCCATGGCCCTGACGAAGGGCCGCTTCTGGCCGATGTTCGGCGCCTATGTCGTGGCCACCATCCTGGCCGTCGTCGTCTACCTGCTGCTGTTCCTGATCGTGACCCTGCTGGGCGGCGCGCTCAGCGGCTTCAACATGGACAACCTCGGCGTGCTGATGCAGTCGCAGACCACGTCGCTGGAAAGCCTGATGACGCCGACCGGCATTCTCAGCCTGGCCGTCGGCGGCCTGATCGCGGTGCTGACCAGCGTGACGATCTACACGCCCTCGGCCTTCATCTACCGCGAGATCGCCCTCGGCGCCGAAACCGCGAGCGACACCTTCGCCTGACCTGGCGTCTGGCTGGGCGCCTGACCGGGCGTCCGGTCGGCGGCGGAGCCCTTCAGAAGGAAAGGCCGGCGGATCGCTCCGCCGGCCTTTCTCGTTTCCGCGATCCTCGCCGCGCCGCTCAGGCGCGCTTGGACTTCTTGAGGTCGCTCACGCGGGCCTGGCGGCGCTCCTCGTGCTTGGCCAGCAGCTCCTTGAGGTACCTGCCGGTCCAGCTGGCCTCGACCTCGGCCACGTCCTGGGGCGAGCCCACGGCGACGATCTGGCCGCCGCCGTCGCCGCCCTCCGGACCGAAGTCCAGCAGCCAGTCGGCGGTCTTCACCACGTCGAGGTTATGCTCGATGACCACCACGGTGTTGCCCTGGTCGACCAGCTCGTGCAGCACCTCGAGCAGCTTCTTGGTGTCCTCGAAGTGCAGGCCGGTGGTCGGCTCGTCGAGGATGTAGAGCGTGCGGCCGGTGGCGCGCTTGGACAGTTCCTTGGACAGCTTCACACGCTGGGCCTCGCCGCCCGACAGGGTCGTCGCCTGCTGGCCCACCTTGATGTAGCTGAGGCCCACGCGCTTGAGGGTCTCCATCTTGTCGCGGATCGGCGGCACGGCCTTGAAGAAGTCGGCGGCCTCCTCGACCGTCATGTCCAGCACGTCGGCGATGGTCTTGCCCTTGAACAGCACGTCCAGGGTCTCGCGGTTGTAGCGCTTGCCCTTGCAGATGTCGCAGGTGACGTAGACGTCGGGCAGGAAGTGCATCTCGATCTTGATGACGCCGTCGCCCTGGCAGGCCTCGCAGCGGCCGCCCTTGACGTTGAACGAGAACCGCCCCGGGCCGTAGCCGCGCGCCTTGCTCTCCGGCAGTTGGGCGAACCAGTCGCGGATCGGGCCGAAGGCGCCGGTATAGGTCGCCGGGTTCGAGCGCGGAGTGCGGCCGATCGGGCTCTGGTCGATGTCGATGACCTTGTCGAAGTTCTCCAGGCCCTCGATCCGCTCGTGCGCCGCCGGAGCGTCCGAAGCGTTGTTCAGGCGGCGCGCGGCGGCCTTGTACAGGGTCTCGATGGTGAAGGTCGACTTGCCGCCGCCCGACACCCCGGTGATGCAGGTGAAGGTGCCGACCGGGATCGCCCCGGTGACATCCTTCAGATTGTTGCCCTTGGCGCCGATGACCTTGAGCATCTTCTTCTTGTTGATCGGCCGGCGCTCCTCGGGCACCGCGATCTCGCGCGCGCCGGTCAGGTACTGGCCGGTGACGCTGGCCGGATTGGCCATGATCTCGGCGGGCTTGCCCTGGGCGACGATCTCGCCGCCGTGGACGCCGGCGGCCGGGCCCATGTCGATCACGTAGTCGGCGGTGAGGATGGCTTCCTCGTCGTGCTCGACCACCAGCACCGAGTTGCCCAGGTCGCGCAGGCCCTGCAGCGACTGCAGCAGGCGGGTGTTGTCGCGCTGGTGCAGGCCGATCGACGGCTCGTCCAGCACGTACAGCACGCCAGTCAGGCCGCTGCCGATCTGGCTGGCCAGGCGGATGCGCTGGCTCTCGCCGCCCGACAGGGTGCCCGAACCGCGCGACAGGTTGAGATAGTCCAGGCCGACGTCGACCAGGAACCGCAGGCGGTCGTTGATCTCCTTCAGGATCCGCCGGGCGATCTCCAGCTGCTTGTCGGAGAGGTGGCCCTCCAGGGCGCTGAACCAGTCGCGGGCCGGACGGATGGCCAGGTTC
Organism: Caulobacter flavus; assembly: GCF_003722335.1. GTDB lineage: Bacteria > Pseudomonadota > Alphaproteobacteria > Caulobacterales > Caulobacteraceae > Caulobacter > Caulobacter flavus. The sequence goes on along the minus strand of NZ_CP026100.1, from coordinate 159,633 downwards.
GAAACGGCGGCGATGTCCAGGCCGTGCACCTTCACGGCCAGGGCCTCGGGCTTCAGGCGCTTGCCGCCGCAGGCCTCGCACGGGGTGTCGGACTGGTAGCGGCCGAGCTCTTCACGCACCCAGCTCGAGTCGGTCTCGCGCCAGCGGCGTTCCAGGTTCGGCAGCACGCCCTCGAACGGCTTGTCGACCTCGTACTTGCGGGCGTTGTCGTCGTAGGTGAACTTGATCTTCTCGCCCTTGGAGCCGTCCAGCACCACGGCGCGGGCCTTTTCCGGCAGCTTGTACCAGGGCTCGTCCATCGAGAAGCCGTAGTGGCGCGCCAGGGCCTGCAGGGTCTGGGTGTAGAGCGGCGAAGGACCCTTGGCCCAAGGCGCGACGGCGCCCTTGTGCAGGCTCTTGTCCTTGTCGGGGATGATCAGGTCGGCGTCGAAGGCCAGCTTCGCGCCCAGGCCGTCGCAGGTGGGGCAGGCGCCGGCCGGGTTGTTGAACGAGAACAGCCGCGGCTCGATCTCGGCGATGGTGAAGCCGCTGACCGGGCAGGCGAAGCGTTCGGAGAACAGCAGCCGCCTGGGCTCCTTCTCGCCTTCCTCGATGGTCGCCCATTCGGCCACGGCCAGACCGTCGGCCAGGCGCAGGGCCTGCTCCAGACTGTCGGCCAGGCGCTGCTCCATGCCGGCCTTGGTCACCACGCGGTCCACGACCACGTCGATGTCGTGCTTGAACTTCTTGTCGAGCGCCGGGGCGTCCTCGATCGGATAGTACTCGCCGTCGATCTTCAACCGCTGGAAGCCGGCCTTCTGCCACTCGGCGATCTCCTTTTTGTACTCGCCCTTGCGGTCGCGAACGACGGGGGCCAGCAGATAGAGGCGCGTGCCTTCGGGCAGGGCGGTGATCTTGTCGACCATCTGGCTGATGGTCTGGCTCTCGATCGGCAGGCCGGTCGCGGGCGAGTAGGGCACGCCTACCCGCGCCCACAGCAGGCGCATGTAGTCGTGGATCTCGGTCACCGTACCGACGGTCGAGCGCGGGTTGCGCGAGGTCGTCTTCTGCTCGATCGAGATGGCCGGCGACAGGCCCTCGATCAAATCCACGTCCGGCTTGCTCATCAGTTCCAGGAACTGGCGGGCGTAGGCCGACAGGCTCTCGACGTAGCGGCGCTGGCCCTCGGCATAGATCGTGTCGAAGGCCAGCGAGCTCTTGCCCGAGCCCGACAGGCCGGTCAGCACGACCAGCTCGCCGCGCGGAATGTCGACGCTGACGTCCTTGAGATTGTGCTCGCGGGCGCCGCGGACGCGGATGAAGTTCAGTTGCTCGGCCATGGTGTCCGGAACGCTCGAAGGTCGGATTGGGAGCCGCGTGGGAGTGCGGCGCAGCGGCTATATGTAGGGTTCTGGCGCGGCATTAACACAAGAACAAGATGCGAACAAATGCCGCAGCCATCCTGCTGCCAATCCTGCTGACACCAGATGTCAGCAGCGGGCCCGCGCCGAGGGCGCAAAGCGGGCGCCGCGCGGTCGAATTTCCGACGCCATCGAAGCGTGAGCATTCGCCGTCGAGCAATCTTCGGTGGCGGGGCGATGGGGCGGGGGCGACGCGAGGCCGGACGGTGGGCGATCGCGGCGCCGGCGGGGCTGGCGGCCAACCTGCTGCTGATCGGCCTGCTGTCGCTGGTCGAGCGCGCCGCGCCGCCCGTGGAGCCGCCGTCGATGATCGTCGAGCTGGACCGGACGGAGGAGGACGAGCCGCCTCGGTCGGCCTCGAAACGCAGCGCCAGGGCGGCGTCCTCGCCCGCCTCGCCGCCGGCGCCGCCGCCGCGGGGCGAAGCCGAAGGGGCCGCGACGCCAGGGGAGGCCGAAGGCGCGTCGTCGGCCGGGCAGGCCGGTCCGGCCGCTCCCCGGATCGATCCCGCGTGGCGCGTCGATCCCAGGGCGGTCGATCGGTGGAAGCTGACCGAGGGCAATCCTGACTTCCGCTGGGGCCGCTATCATCGCGCCTGCAAGGGCCTCAGCAGCGAGCACCTGACCGACGAGGAGAAGGACCGCTGCTGGGGCGGTTTCGCGGCCAAGGCGCCGCCGACGCAGCTGGGGCCGTCGGGCCGCGCCCCGCGTCCGCCGTCGCGCTTCGACGCCCAGGCGCGCCAGCAAGAGCCCTGTCGCGGCTATCGCGGCTCGGTCACGCCGGGATCGAAGTCGAGCTCCGTGCTCGGCTTCGGCGGCGTCGCCGATCCGCCGCGCCTGCGCGACGGCGGGTGCTGAGGCCCCGCTTGCCCAACGGCGCTCGACCCTCTACATCCGCCGCTCCACCCCTGATGGAGGCCGCCATGATCAGCCAGACGGAAGACCGCTTCGTCCTTCCCGTTTCCCTGCTCGTGGTTTCCCATGCCTGCCCCCATCCCGTCATACGTCACGCTGGACTCCGTTTCCGCAGCCGCGCCTGACGGGCGCGTCCTCTTCGAAAACCTGAACCTGTCGGTCGGCGCCGAGCGCGTCGGCCTCGTCGGTCGCAACGGTGCGGGCAAGTCGACCTTGCTGGCGCTGATCGCCGGCGCGCGTGATCCGCTGGCCGGGACCATCGCCCGCGCCGGAACGATCGGCGTGCTCGACCAGACGCCGGACCTGCCCGACGGCGCGATCCTGGCCGACCGGCTGGGCGTCGGCGAGGCCTGGCGTCGCCTGTCGCGCATCGAGGCCGGGCAGGGCGACGACACCGACTTCGCCGAGGCCGACTGGAGCCTGCCGTCGCGCCTGGAGGAAGTTCTGGCGCAGGTCGGTCTGTCGGGCCTGGATCCCGACCGTCCGGCGGCGGCGCTCAGCGGCGGCCAGCAGACCCGCGCGGGCCTGGCCGCCCTGCTCCTGGCCGCGCCGGACCTGATCCTGCTGGACGAGCCGACCAACCATCTCGACGCCGGGGCGCGCGACCTGGTCGGCGAAGTGCTGGCCCGCTGGAAAGGCGGGGCGATCGTCGCCAGCCACGACCGCGCCCTGCTGCGCGGCATGGACCGCATCGTCGAGATCTCCAGCCTGGGCGCAGCCAGCTACGGCGGCGGCTACGACCTCTACGCCGAGCGCAAGGCCGCCGAGGTCGAGGTCGCCGGCCGGGCGCTGGACAGCGCCGAGCGCGACGAGCGCCGCGCCGCCCGCGAGGCCCAGGCCGCCGTCGAGCGCAAGGCCCGCCGCGACGCCGCCGGCAAGCGCTTCGCCGCCAGGGGATCCGAGCCCAAGATCCTGCTCGGCGCCCGGGCCGAGCGCGCCGAGAACACTGGCGGCAAGGAGCGCCGTCTGGCCGAGCGGCTGCAAGCCGGCGCCCGCGAGGCGGTCGAGACGGCCCAGGCCCGGGTCGAGCGCGCCCGCACCCTGGGCTTCGACCTGCCGCCGACGGGCCTGCCGGTCGGCAAGCTCGTGCTGGCCATGGAGGACGTGACCTTCGCCTGGCCGGACCGGCCGCCGGTGCTGGCCGGCGTGAACCTGCGCATCGCCGGACCCGAGCGGGTGGCCGTGCGCGGTCCCAACGGCGCGGGCAAGTCGACCCTGCTGAACCTGGCCGCCGGGGTGCTGACGCCGACGGCGGGGACGGTCACGCGGGGCGTTCCGGCGGTGATGCTCGACCAGTCGCCGGCGATCCTGGGCGATGACGAGACGCTGCTGGCGGCCTTCCTGCGCCTGCATCCCAGCGCCGACCGCAACCTGGCCCAGGCGGCCCTGGCCCGCTTTCTGTTCCGCAACAGCGCCGCCGACCGGCTGGCGGGCTCCTTGAGCGGCGGCGAACGCCTGCGCGCGGCCCTGGCCTGCGTGCTGGCCGGCCCGACCCCGCCGCAGCTGCTGATCCTCGACGAGCCGACCAACCACCTGGACCTGGATTCAGTGGCGGCGGTGGAGGCGGCGCTCTCCGGCTACGACGGCGCGCTGCTGGTGGTCAGCCACGACGAGGACTTCCTGGCCGGGATCGGGGTCGAGCGGGCGGTGGGGCTGTAACCGCTTGGGCGGCGGCCCCCTCCGGCCCTCCGGGCCACCTCCCCCAGCGGGGGAGGATCTTGGCGCTTCTGATGCTCCCCCTCTGGGGGAGTTGTCGCGGAGCGACTGAGGGGGCCGCCGAAGGCGCCTACCGCGAAAGCCGCCCCTTCACCTCGGCGATCAGCTCCTCAAGCGTGCCGACCTGCTTCACCCCGTACTTCTGCGCGGTGATGTCGACATTGCCCTTGCGCCAGAAGCCCTCCGGGCACAGCACCACCAGCTTTCCGGTGCGGGCGTGCAGGCCCATCTCCAGCAAGCTGATGGGCGCCTGCGAGCCGGGCGTCAGGTAGAGCACGATGACGTCGGCGCTCTCCAGGGCGGCCAGCTCCCATTCGACCTGGCGGCGGAATTCCGGCTCTTCGGCGACCGGCTTCCAGGCCGGGTTCCAGTCGGGACGGCGCGGGTTGAGGATCACCACGTCCTGGTCGGCCAGGGCGGCGATCATCTGGCTCTGCCAGTCGACGGCCTTGCCCATGTCGATGCTGCCGCCCAGGAACACCCGCGGCCTGTCGTGCGCGGCGGGCAACGCTTCCGGCGAAGTGACCACGGTCGGCGCGGCCAGGGCGGCGGTCGAGGCGGCGAGGCTCAGGGCGGCGGTGAGAACGGCGGCGCGGATCATGGCGCGGTTCTACGCCGGACGCACGCGGGCGGCCACGAAACTCGACGGAACGATGATTTCAAGGGGAGTAGTGGCGGTGAGAGAGGGATTCGAACCCTCGATAGAGTTTCCCCTATACACGCGTTCCAGGCGTGCGCCTTCAACCACTCGGCCACCTCACCAGCGCACTCGGGTCGGGGGCGGTTGAAACCCCCGGCGCGGGAAGGGGCGCAATATACTCAGGCAGCGACTCGTAGCAAGCGCCGTTACGGGATGAAAACGAGCCTGCGACGACTTATATCGGCGGGCAAGGAACTCCCGCCTCCGAAAGGCCCCGCCATGCTGTTCAAGAAGTCCCTCGAGATGCCGACCATCGACACCGCCCTGCCGGGTCGTGAAGCCGCGATCCCGACCGCGCAGACCCATTTCGTCAACGGCGCGCCCCTGAAGGGCCCTTATGCCGACGGCCTGGAGACGGCCGTGTTCGCCATGGGCTGCTTCTGGGGCGTCGAGCGCGTGTTCTGGAAGGTTCCGGGCGTGCTGGTCACCGCCGCCGGCTACGCGGCGGGGATCACGCCCAACCCGACCTACGAAGAGGTCTGCTCGGGCCGCACCGGTCACACCGAAGTGGTGCTGGTGGTGTTCGACCCCAAGGTCGTCACCTACGAGGCCCTGCTGAAGGTGTTCTGGGAGAACCACGACCCGACCCAGGGCATGCGCCAGGGCAACGACATCGGCACCCAGTACCGTTCGGGCATCTACGCGACCAACGACGCCCAGGCCGCCGCGGCCGTGGCTTCGAAGGAGGCCTACCAGGTCGCGCTGTCGGCCCAGGGCCTGGGCGACATCACCACCGAGATCGCCGCCGCCGGCCCGTTCTACTTCGCCGAGGACTATCACCAGCAGTACCTGGCCAAGAACCCGGGCGGCTATTGCGGCATCGGCGGCACGGGCGTGACCTGCCCGATCGGCGTGGGCGTCGAGGCCTGATGAGCCCCGAGGCCTTCCACGCCGCCGCCCTGGCGCTGCCCGGCGCCACGATGACCGTCCAGTGGGGCGACGACCAGGTCTACAAGGTCGGCGACAAGATGTTCGCCGTCATGGGGCCGGGCGCCGCCCAGGGCGGGGTGTCGTTCAAGGTCTCGGATGTCGCCTTCGAGGTGCTGACCGAAACGGGGCGGGCGATCCCCGCGCCGTACCTGGCCCGCGCCAAGTGGGTGAAGCTGGACGACCTGGCGTCCTTCGACGACGCCGAGGTCGCCGACTGGCTGCAGACCGCCCACGCCCTGGTCGCGGCCAAGCTGACGAAGAAGAAGCGGGCGGAGCTGGGGCTTTAGCCTGGCCGCCTTCGGCGGCCCCTCAGTCGCTCCGCGACAGCTCCCCAGAGGGGGAGCATCTGCTCGGTTAGATCCTCCCCCTCTGGGGAGGTGGCCCGGAGGGCCGGAGGGGGTCTTTCCTGGACTAGATCCGATCCTCCGGCGGCTCCTGCGCGCCGTTGCGCATGTGCGGGCCATGCACCACCGGCTGGCGCTCGAGGATCTGGCGGACCTTGCGCACGGCCACCGAGGCGCGGCTGCGGCGCTGGCGCCAGACCAGCAGCACCAGGGCCCCGATGCTGGCGGTCAGGAAGGCGATCGGGCCCAGCAGCCAGGCGGCGGCCGCCAGGGCGAAGTAGTAGCCGCGCACCCCGGCGTTGAACGCCGACAGGGCCGGGTTGAGGATGCCGCCGGCGGCCTCGGCATATTCGGCCAGCACGGCGGGCGGGGCCCACATCGGCGTCGCGCCGATGGCGGCCAGGCAGTAGTTCATCTGGCGCAGCGCCCAGATGAAGTCGAGCAGGCCCCGGGCCAGGGTCAGCAGCACCAGGCCCAGCTTGATCTGGAACATCACCGGCGTGGTCTCGGCCAGCACCTTGAGGCCCTCGACGCTCTTCAGCGCCGCGTCGCCGCCGAACAGCACGCCGGCCGCCGCCGCGATCAGGATCAGGTTCGACGAGGCGAAGAAGCTGGCCGAGTTGATGGCGTGGCCCAGCAGCTGGCCGTCCAGCAGGGCGACCTCGCGCACCGCCATCTCGGTCATCCACCGGCGGCGGATCACCGTCATGTCGGTGTTGATCAGGTTCTTGCCCTGGCCCAGGCGCCGCAGCAGCGGCTCGTAGAACAGCCAGGCGAAGACGAAGAGGCCCAGGGCCAGGATGTCGAGAATCGGCATGGAGGACGCTGCGAAGGAACGGGAGTCGACGACAGGGGATATCGGGCGGGGCGCGCCGGTCAATCCTCGGCGATCAGGCTGTGCCTGGCGGTGTCGCGCAGCAGCACCGAGACGACGAGCCCCACGGTCATGATCGCGGCGACATAGAGGTAGAAGCCGCGCTCGATCCCGCCGTGCTTGAACGCCAGCCCGACCATCTCCGCGGTGCCGCCGAACAGCACGTTGGCCACGGCGTAGGGCAGGGCTACGCCCAGGGCGCGAACGTGGGCGGGAAACAGCTCGGCCTTCACCACGGCGCTGATCGAGGTGTAGCCCGACTGGAAGGTCATGCCGACGACGATCAGGGCCAGGGCCGCGCCTATGGAGTCGGTGGCGGCGATCCCGCTCATGACCGGCCAGATGGTCAGGGCCCCGCCGGCATAGGCTGCGATCAGCAGCGGCTTGCGGCCCACCTTGTCCGACAGCCAGCCGGCCAACGGCTGCATCAGCATGAAGACGATCATGCTGATCGCGCTGATCTCGGAGGCGGCGGTCTTGTCGAACCCGGCCGTGTTGACCAGGAACTTCTGCATGTAGGTGGTGTAGACGTAGAAGGTCAGCGAGCCGCCGGCGGTCAGGCCCATGATCATCAGGGTCTCGCGCGGGTGGCGGCGCAGCAGCGGCGCGATCAGGGTGGCGAAGAAGGCGACCAGGAAGCCGCCGGCCAGCACCTGGGGCAGGAGGCCCGGCCGCGCCAGCGCCCAGCCGCCGGCCGCCAGGGTCAGCACGAACAACAGGCTGGCGAGGTTGCGCTGGGACGAGCCGATGCGCTCGGCCGGCTTGTCGGCGGCCTTGAACGAGGCGCTTTCGTCCAGCCCCCGGCGGATCCAGAACACAACCACGGCCAGGAGGGCGCCGATCACGAACGGGATGCGCCAGCCCCAGGCGGCCAGGTCGTCCTCGTGCAGCACGCGCTGCAGCACGATCAGCACGCCCAGCGCGATCAGCTGGCCAGCGATCAGGGTTACGTAGTGGAAGCTGGACCAGAAGCCGCGGCGGCTCCTGCCGGCCATCTCGCTCATGTAGGTGGCGCTGGCGCCGTATTCGCCGCCGACCGACAGCCCCTGCAGCACCCGGGCGATCAGCAGCACGGCCGGCGCGGCCAGGCCGATGGTCTTGTAGTCGGGGGTGAGGGCGATGATCAGGGCGCCGGCGCACATCAGCGACACCGAGACGCTCAGCGCCGCGCGGCGTCCGGAGCGGTCGGCGTAGTGGCCCATCAGCCAGGCGCCGACCGGACGGGCCACGAACCCCAGGAAGAACACCGCCGCCGCCTGCAGCAGCTGCACGGTCTGGTCGCCCTTGGGGAAGAAGTGCGGGGCGAAATAGAGGGTGAAGGCGGCGTAGGCGAACCAGTCGTACCACTCGACCAGGTTGCCCGCCGAGCCGCCGAGGATCGCCCGGGCGCGCTGGCCCGGAGTCAGGGTCACGGCGGCTGGCGGCGGCGCGGCGGCGTCGGTCATGCGTGCTCCCCTCGTCGGCCCGAGGCCGTCGAGGGGAGCTTAGGCGCGTTTATCGCCGTCGACCAAGCGTCGGCGTCAGATCCTGCCGATCAGCACGAGGATGATGATGATGACCAGCACGAGGCCGAGACCGCCGCTGGGGAAGTAGCCCCACGAACGGCTGTGGCCCCAGGTGGGCAGGGCGCCGATCAGCGCCAGGATCAGGATGATGATGAGAATCGTGCCGAGCATTCGCGTCTCCCATGCGTGCCGGCGAACCGCGTTCGGATCGCCTGATGTCGGGGAGGGAATGCGACGCCTGCGGCTACGGTTCCGGGATCACCCCCCGGGCGCGTCGCTGGCCTTGCGCAAACCGTTGGCCCAGAGGGCGCCGATCACCGCGCCCTTGACGCGGGGCAGCAGCATCAGGGTCAGGGCCGCCAGCGGCAGGATGGTCAGCGGCGCGACCAGCCACGGCGAGGCCTGCCAGATGAACGGGAACAGCAACAGCGGGGCCACGAACAGGTGGCCGACGATCAGGATCGTGAAATAGGCCGGGCCGTCGTCGGCCGGATAGGCGGCCAGGTGATGGCCGCACGCCTCGCAGTCGAACTCGACCTTCAGGTAGCGCGAATACAGCTTGCCCTCGCCGCAGTTGGGGCAGCGGTGGCGAACACCTCGTTTCATGCCGGTGAGGACGCTGGGTACGGGTCGGTCGGTCATGGCGTCCATATGACTCCGGCGACGCTTGGTGCAAATGGCGCTTTCGGTCGCATGTGCGCTTTAAATGCAGATATTCGACCCGTGAGAAGGTGGTCGTTGAAAGAATTCATCCTCCGCGATCATCGCGTGCGAATGAATTTGCCGGCAAGGTTAATGCCTGGCGGCTTCCGGTTAAGCTTTTGACGTCGAACGACGTCATGCGACTTACTTGCCGCGACGGGGGCGAACCTGGCGCGGCATTGCGGCGAGTATGCGGCGGCCGGCGCGCTTGCCTTGCGACAAAGCGCGCGGCCCAGGGCTGATCGCCTACTTGGCGTCGCGGGCGGTGTCGGCGACCGCGCGGCCGGCGGCCGAGACGTCGCGGCCGACGCCTTCGATGGTGTTGCAGGCCGAGACCAGCAGGGCGGCCGCGGCGGCGGCGAGGACGATGATCTTGCGCATGCTTGTTCCCCAAATGAAAAGGCGCGCGGAGCTTAGCCGCCCCGCGCGCCGCTTCAAGGTCGAGTTCTCGACCAAATTAGGGCGATCAGCGGATCCGGCGGATCGAGCTGACGCGGTCGTTCATGTCGCGCGGGAACACGCCCATGTCGGCCGACACCCGCCAGCAGCGCCCGCGATAGTAGGCGTCGTCGCACAGCTCCCACTCGCCCCGACGGATCTGGATCGACGAGGCCCTGTCGTTGAAGCCGATCTGCACGAAGTCGGGCATGTCGCCACGCACCTCGTAGGCGCGGCCGCCGTAGCCGGCGTGTTCGAAGATCACGGCGTCGGCGCCGCGACCGCCGCCCCAGCCGGGGCCGCCCGGACCGCCGGGGCCGCCGGGACGGCCGCCGCCCCGGGTGCAGACCAGGCGGCCGTCCTGGTTCTCCATCTCGCGGCAGTCGGCGCTGGCGGTCGACCACTGCCAGCGGCCTCGGCGGTCGCGGCACTCGGCGGTGATCTCGCCGCGGCGGACGTTGATGTTGCGGCAGCTCTGCTCGTAGGAGCCGCGAGGACGGTCTTCGTAGCGGTCGCCGCGCCCCGGGCCCTGGGCGAGGGCGGGGGCGGCCGTGGCGGCGAGGGCGCTCGTCGCGGCGATCAGGGCGGGGGCGGTGCGCATGGCGAGGGTCTCCCGAAAGGCCGGCGTCGAGGCCGGTTGATGCGGCCAAGCTAGTATCGCCTCGCGTGAACGTCACCTGAATGAAAACCTTGTAACGAAAGGGGCTCGTCGAACGGCGCCTTGAGAAGGCCGCGCTTGATCGCCATTCTCACGGCCATGCGTATCGCCGTTCTCGCCCTTCCTGTCCTGGCCGCCCTCGCCGTCGCGGGTGGCGCGCTCGCCCAGCAGTCGCGGCCCGAGCCGACCCCGGTGTCGCCGGTGACGGTGATGCCGCCGACCCAGCCGCCGAAGGTGACCGCCACCTGGCCGGCGGCGGGGCAGGCGGTGGCCCCGGGAATCCTGATCCTTAAGGTCAGCTTCGACCAGAAGATGCTGCCCAATGCCTGGAACTACGCGGCCGTCGCCGGTGGCGAGAAGCCCGAATGCGTTCGCGCGCCGCGTCTGCTGAACGACGGCCGGACCTTCGTCCTGCTGTGCAGCACCAAGCCGGGCAAGAGCTACGCGGTGGCCTTCAACGGCGTGCGCGAGGGCGGCTTCGCCAACGAGGCCGAGAACCCGGCGCTGAGCGCCGAACTGGCCTTCACCACCAGCAGGGATCCGTCGGTCTACACGCTCAGATCGGCCATGAAGGCCGCCAGCCTGAAGGACGACGAGGGGCCCGTGCAGGAAGCGCCCAAGCTTGTCGCCACGACCCCGTGAGGTCGTGATCACGCGTTGTTTCGGAACCGTTACAAACCGGGCTGCGTTGGTTGATCGGGCAGGGGCCCTCCGACGGAGCGCATCATGAAGACCAAGTTTGCTTACCTCGCCGCCGCCGCGACCCTTTCGCTGGCTGGCGCCGCCTACGCTCAAGACGCCACCCAGCCGCCGGCCGATCCGGCCGCCGCGCAACCGCCGGCCGCCAGCACGCAGCCGCCGGCCGACACCACCACGCCTTCCACCACCCCGCCGGCTGACAGCAGCGCCGCGGCCGCCAGCTCGGCCGGCACGCCGTCGTCCGCCAACGTCTCGACCGACGTCGCGGTCGGCACCGAGATCAAGGATCCGGCCGGCGCCGTGGTCGGCACGGTCAGCGGCACCTCGACGGGCGCCGACGGCTCGGCCAACGTCGTGGTCGCCAGCGGCGACAAGAAGTTCGCCCTGCCCAAGGCCAGCCTGAGCGCCGGCGCCGACGGCAGCGTCAGCACCACGGCCACCAAGGCCCAGATCGACGCGGCCCTGGCCGGCGCGGCCGCCCCCAAGTAACGGGGCGAGCGGGGCGCGACTGACAGCGTCCCTTCTTCCGAACACGCACGAGGCCCGCCCGGCATTGCCGAGCGGGCCTCACGCTGCTAGCGATGCAGCGTAAACTTCGGCGGTCTCCGCCACTCCGCTGAGATGAGGTGTGTCGGATGGCTCCGGCCAGGAAATCCAAGGGGCGCAGTTCGGGCGCCCTGTTCTGGGATCTGTTGACCTTCGACCGACTGGTGACCGGGCCGGTCATCCACCTGATCTACTGGGCGGGCCTGGGCGTCGTGGCCCTGTTCGCCTTCTCCGTCGTCGGCGCGGCCGTGGGCCTGGCGCTGAAGGAGCGGGGCGTGGCCTCGCTGCTGCTGGCCTTCCCGGTGCTGATCGCCGGCCTGCTGGTCGCCGCCGGCATGGTGCTGCTGTGGCGCGCCTTCTGCGAGTTCTACGTCGCCGTCTTCCGCATCAGCGAGGACCTGCGCGCCCTGCGCCAGGCCAACGACGCCGACCACGCCGTGGCCACCAGCGTGCGCGGCCCGGGCGGCTGAGGACGTCCGCGCCACGCGCGGTTAAGTATCCCTCGGTGACCTGAAAGCTGCTTCCCTCGTCCCTGTGGCGAGGGTCCATGTCTGCAATCGCTCAAGCCTTGGCCACCCCGCAGAAGTCTGAGCGGCTGAACGATGGATCCTGGGCACAAGGCCCAGGAAGGCGACTCAGTTAGAGCCTGGGACCTAACTAGCCCCGGAACGCCTCGACCAGGGCCGCGGCGGCCGCCTTGGGCCGGCTGGCGTCGTCGAACGGCGCGGAGGCGTCGCTGGCGTTCTCGCCCCTCAGCCACGAATCCTTGTCGCGCAGGCCCCACAGAGTGAAGGCGAAGCGCTGGCGCTCCGGCAGGGCCATGAACGCCTCGGCCGCCTCGCCGTAGGTGCGGGCCTGGCGGCGCTCCAGCTCGGCCCTGCCCAGCAGCTTGTTGTCGGCGCGGACCAGCGACACGTCGAGCTCGGAGACGTGGATCGGCAGGCCAAGGCTGGCCAGATCCTTCATCATCGTGGTGATCTCGCCGGGCCGGATGTCGGCGGCGACGTGCACCTGCGTGCCGATGCCGGTCAGCGGCGCGCCCGAAGCCAGCAGCCGCTCGGCCAGCTTCATGAAGGTGGCCCGTTTGCGGGGCATGTATTCGAGATTGTAGTCGTTGAGCAGCAGGGTCGCGCCCGGATCGGCCTCGCGCGCGGTGCGGAAGGCCAGCGCGATGTGCTCGAAGTCGCCCAGCCGTTTGGACCACAGGCTGGTGCGCCAGCCGTCGCCGTCCTCGGCCACGGCCTCGTTGACCACGTCCCAGCCCACGACCTTGCCGCGATAGCGGCCGGCCACGGCCAGGATGTAGTTTCGATAGGCCTGTTCGAAGCTGACCCGGTTCTCGTCCAGCCGCTCGAACGCCTCGGGCGCCTGGGCGTACCAGACCAGCACGTGACCCAGCAGCGCCATGCCGTTGTCGGCGGCGAAGGCGGCGATCCTGTCGGGCGCGTCGAAGCGGAACGAGCCGTCCGGCTGGACGATGTACTCCATCTTCATCTGCCACTCGGGCGTCAGCTGGTTGACCTGCCGGCGCAGCAGCGCGGCCAGGGCCGGGTCGTCCAGGTGCAGGGCCTGGACCGAGGATCCGATGCGGAACGGGACGATCGTCTTCAGCGGCGGCAGGTTCGCCGGAACCGGCTGGCTTTGCGCCTTCTGGCCGCAGGCGGCCAGCGCCAGGCTGGAGCCGAGCAGGGCGCGGCGTGAGACGTCGGACATGAAACCCTCGCGGCGATCTGTCGCGACGAAAGCACGCGGAGGTTTGGGAAGGGTGAACCGCCTGCGGCGGCCCCCTCAGTCGCTTCGCGACAGCTCCCCCAGCGGGGGAGCATCGTGCTGGCTAGATCCTCCCCCTCTGGGGGGGGCAGAGGGCCGTAGGGGGTCAGCGCCCGCCCATCGCCGCGCGGCGCAGGCCAAGCTCGTCCAGCGCCGCCATTTCCAGCTTGCCGACCTTCTTGGCCAGGGCGGCCTTGGCGGTCTCGGCGACGTGTTCGTATTTCTTGAGGTTCTCGAAGGCCATCGACAGGGCGTCGCGGGCGCCGGTCTCCTCGATGGCGATCTGGTCGATCTCCAGCAGGGTCTCGGCGCGGCGCACCTCCAGGCCCTTGCGATAGCCGATCATGTACCAGCCGGCCGAGGCGTCGCCCTCGGCGTTGCGGATCTCGATCTCGGCCTCGGCTTCCATGGTCGCCAGCTTCATCTGCGCCGTCTCGCGGCGGTCGACCACTTCGGCCAGGCGCTTCTGCAGCGTCTCGACCTCGTGGTTCGAGAGGCGGATCAGGGAGGCGGCCCACTTGGTCATGCTGGCTTACTCGGTACGGACGGCGCCTAGGCGGCGCTTTGGAGAATCTGGCCGAGGAAGTTGAACGAATCGTCAAGACTCGTGGCTTCGTCGGGGTTCTGGCTGAGGAAGGCCTCGACCGCCGGATTGAGCTGGATGGCCCGGTCGACGGTCGGATCGGCGCCGGCGCGGTAGGCCCCGATGCGGATCAGCTCTTCCATGTTCGAATAGGCCGACAGCACCTGGCGGGCCGATTTGACGATGTCGCGCTCGTGCGGCAGCTGGCAGCCCGGCATGGTCCGGCTGATCGACTTCAGCACGTTGATGGCCGGGAAGCGGCCGCGCTCGGCGATCGAGCGCTCCATGACGATGTGGCCGTCCAGAATGCCGCGCGCGGCGTCGGCGATCGGCTCGTTGTGGTCGTCGCCATCCACCAGCACGGTGAACAGGGCGGTGATCGGCGCGGCCGTCGTGCCGTCGGCGCGGATCGGGCCCGGACCGGCGCGCTCGAGCAGCTTGGGCAGCTCGGTGAACACGGTGGGGGTGTAGCCCTTGGTGGTCGGCGGCTCGCCGGCGGCCAGGCCGATCTCGCGCTGGGCCATGGCGAAGCGGGTCACCGAGTCCATCAGGCAGAGGACTTCCAGGTCCTGGTCGCGCAGGAACTCGGCGATGGCCAGGGTCATGTAGGCGGCCTGTCGGCGGGTCAGGGCCGGCTCGTCCGAGGTGGCGACCACGACGATGGCGCGGCGCAGGCCCTCCTCGCCCAGGGTTTCCTCGATGAACTCGCGCACCTCGCGGCCGCGTTCGCCGATCAGGCCGACGACGACGGCGTCGCAGGTGGCCTCTTTCGCCAGCATCGACAGCAGCACCGACTTGCCGACGCCCGAGCCGGCGAAGATGCCCAGGCGCTGGCCCCGGCAGGTGGTGGTGAAGACGTTCATCGAGCGCACGCCCAGGTCCAGGCGCTCGCCCACCCGGCCGCGGGCGTGGGCCGGCGGCGGCGGGGTCTTCAGCGGATAGGGAACCTCGCCCTGCGGCAGGGGGCCAAGACCGTCGATCGGCTCGCCGAAGGCGTTGATGATGCGGCCCAGCCACGCCTTGGTCGGGCGCACGGTGGCGCCTTCGGGCATGATGCGGATCTCGGCGCCGGGGGCCACGCCCTCGACCGGGCCGAACGGCATGAGCAGGGCGCGGGTCTCGCGGAAACCGACCACCTCGGCCGGCAGCACCGGGGCGCCGATGCGCTCGATCTCGACCCGGGCGCCGACCGCCAGGCGCGTCAGGCCGCCGCGAGCCTCGATCAGGAGGCCGTTGACGGCCGCCACGCGTCCGAAGACGGTCAGCGGGTCAAGACGTTCGACGGCGGCGATGAGACTGCGCAAGACGGCTCCTGGAAGCGACCCGCGCAGACTCGGCCATCATGGTTAATCGGGCATGAAATTCAGCGTTCTCCGACGCCCAGGCGGGTGGTGAAGAATGTCGCAACCTGCCCGTTGAAATCGGCGTGGAAGGCGGCCCGGTCGAAGCCCGGAGCGCTTGCGCACAAAGGGGCGGGCAGCTGTCTGGCCGCCTGCGGGCCGCAGGGAGCCAGGAAGTCGAAATGTCGCGCCCCCGGCACGACCCGATAGTCGGGCGCGGCGGGCAGGGCGGCCTTCACGGCGCTGGCGTGGAACGGATCGGGCAGGATCTCGTCGTCGCCGGCTCGCCACAGCTGTAGCGGCTGGGTCAGGTCCTTCAGGCCGTCGCGGGTGAAGGTGTAGCCCAGGGCCGGGGCGGCCGAGACCACGGCGCGGATGCGGGCGTCGTGGACGAACGGCCGGGTCGCCGCGCCGGCCGGCATGGTCCCGCCGGCCAGCAGCCGGCACTCGTAGTGGGCCGGCCAATCGCGGCAGTGGGGCGGGACCTTGCCCAGGTCCGGCTCGCCGCCGGCCGCCGCCAGCACCGTGAAGCCGCCGGACGAGAAGCCGAAGGCCCCGACCTTGCTCGCGTCGATCCGCGCGTGCATCGGCGAGGCGTCGAGCATGTAGCCGATCAGGACCGACAGCTGGCGGGGGCGCTCGGCCATGTCCAGCGCCCGGCTCTGGTCGCGGTAGTTGTCGCCGGTGTGGGTCAGGGCCGCGACGACGAAGCCCTTCCTGACCAGGGCGGCGGCGGTGTCGTAGTGGCCGCCGAACCAGCCGCCGTTGCCGTGCGACATGACCACCAGCGGCAGGCCCTTGCCCGCGACCGGCGCGCCGGCGGCGACGGGCAGGGCCTCCATGCCGCCGACTGGACCGCTCTCGGCCGTGTCGGTGGGGTACCAGACGCCGACCTCGATCGGCGGTCCGGCCGGATCCGGCGCGGTCAGGCGCATGAAGCCGACGTGCGGCTCGGCGGCCCCAGGGGCGGCTGGAGCGGCGACGGGGCTCAGAATGAAGGCGGCGAGCAGGGCGGAAAGGCGAGGGGAACGCATGGAGGGCTCCGGTTGTCGATGACCTCTCGATGCGGCCCCAGGCCTTGCGCCGCCACGCCCGCTGCGTGAACGGGCGAACGGGTTCGCGAAGCGGCGAACGGCGCTATAGATCGGGCATGACTGCAGGAAACCCCATCCTGGGAACCGCCCGCGAGTGGGCGATCGACCTTTCCGTCGCCACGGCGCTGGGGGTGTTCCTGGGCGTGGTCGGACCGTTCGGCAGCTACTTCAACGGCCCGTCCTCGCGCGCGTGTTCTATTGGACCGGCTGTTTCTGGGCCGGGGTGGTGATCTTCGGCCTGCTGATCCGCCTGGCGATCGCCGGCGCGGCGTGGCTGAGGGCGCCGGCCTGGGTGATGGTCGGGGCGGCGATCCTGGTGGGCTGCGGCCTGCAGACCGCGGTGGTGGCTCCGCTGGCCTCGACCCTGTGGCCGTTCCTCAAGCACCTGTCGCCGCTGGACTGGTACGGCCAGTGCCTGGCGATCTCGGCGCCGGTGGCGGCGGGCTTCACCTGGCTGCGGGCGCGCCTGCAGGCGGCGCGGGTGGTCCCGGCGATCCCCGCGCCTGAGGCCGAGGCGTCCCTGGCCTCGTCCGTCGTCCTCTATCTGAAGATGGAGGATCACTACGTCCGTGTGCGCACCGAGACCGGCTCGCGGCTGGAGGCGGGGCCGTTGGCGCGGGTGCTGGCGGGGCTGTCGGGCCTCGACGGCCTGCAGGTTCACCGCTCGTGGTGGGTGGCGCGGCGGGCGGTGGTCGGGGTCGAGCGCGACGGCCGCAACCTGCGTCTGCGGCTGGTCGACGGCGAGGCCGCGCCGGTCGCCCGGGCCTCCGTGGCTCGCCTGCGCGCGGCCGGCTGGCTGGTCGACGGGGAATCGGCCGCGACCGGGTGACGCGGATCCGGGCCGGCCAAGCTTTCCACCACGCGCGGAAGGCGAAAAAATGGGTTCGAAATTCTCGCGACAGAACGCCGCAATCTCGCCCTAAAGACGAACGCCGCCTTGAGGCTTCTTAACGCGGTAACGACGCTCGATCCCCTGTTAACCCTTGGGTTTGCTGGTTTTTCACCACCCCAAGGCCGAGCTTGCAAACCGCCTGCGGCCAATGTGCGCAACGGATTTCTGGGCGCTTGCACCCGATTCGCAAATCATATTAACCATTTCGCCAGACGACGCGTTCACCATTAACCAGTCTTAAATTAACTGTCCGCCAGACTGGTGGACGGGTTTCACCGGCGGTTGTCTCCGCCTAGCTGTCGAATAAGCGCCGCCTCAGGGCGGGGAGGGTTTCATGCGGGTACTGTTGATCGAGGATGACAGCGCCACCGCGCAGACGATCGAGCTGATGCTGAAGTCGGAAGGCTTCAACGTCTACACGACCGACCTGGGCGAAGAAGGCGTCGACCTGGGCAAGATCTATGACTACGACCTGATCCTGCTCGACCTGAACCTGCCGGACATGAGCGGCATCGACGTGCTGCGCACCCTGCGCGTGGCCAAGGTCAACACGCCGATCATGATCCTGTCGGGCACGGCCGAAATCGACACGAAGGTGAAGACCTTCGCCGGCGGCGCCGACGACTACATGACCAAGCCCTTCCACAAGGACGAGATGATCGCCCGCATCCACGCGGTGGTCCGTCGTTCGAAGGGTCACGCCCAGTCGGTCATCAAGACCGGCGACATCATCGTCAACCTGGACGCCAAGACGGTGGAAGTGAACGGCAACCGCGTTCACCTGACCGGCAAGGAATACCAGATGCTGGAGCTGCTCTCCCTGCGCAAGGGTACGACCCTGACCAAGGAGATGTTCCTCAACCACCTGTACGGCGGCATGGACGAGCCGGAACTGAAGATCATCGACGTCTTCATCTGCAAGCTGCGCAAGAAGCTGGCGGCCTCGGCCCAGGGCAAGCACCACATCGAAACCGTCTGGGGCCGCGGCTACGTGCTGCGCGACCCGAACGAGCAGGTCAGCGCCGCCTGATTTTTCGCCCGCGCGAAACCCGAAATTCGACAGAGAACGCCCGTCGCACGCGACGGGCGTTTTTCGTTTTGGGCTCGCGTTTCCCGTGCCGGGCCAACGGGTTAACCATATCCGTGACAAAAGGTCCAAAGCACCGGATAGTCCTTGATCGACAGGCCTCGCGCCGTCATGTTCCGGCCCGACGATTGCTGGGGGGCTTCCCGGCCGTGCCTTTTCTGTACGAAAACGGCATCGCTACCGAACGGGGGACCGATGCAGGAATTTGATCCGCGACGCCCGACGTTGCGTCTCGCGCCGCGGCTGTTCACCGCCGTCGCCGGCCTGGCCGCCTTGGCCCTGGGCTGGAAGCTGACGGCGGGCGACGATCCGTCGACCGTGGTCGCCGCCCATGCGCCGCTGGACGCGGCCGCCATGGTGGCGCTGCAGCACGTGGCCTTCGCGCAGGCCGAGGCCCAGCCCGGCTTCGACCGTCCCGAAACCGTTTCCGTCAAGGTTCGCCCCGGCGAGACCCTGCAGGGCGCCGTGCAGCGCTCGGGCGTCGGCGCCGACGAGGCCAGCCAGGTCGTCAGCACGCTGCAGAGCGCCATGGACACGGTCAACATCAAGGCCGGCATGGCCTTCGAGGCCGCCATCGCCCGCCGCCGCGACAACGACCGCGGCCCGGCCCGCCTGGTGGGCCTGTCGATGCGCACCAGCCCGTCCTCGACCGTGACCGTCTCGCGCACCTTCGACGGCGCGCTGAAGCTGCGCGAGATCGAGGAAGAGGTCCGCGACGAGACCAAGGTCTCGTGCGGGGCCATGAACGGCTCGTTCTACGAGAGCGTGGCGGCCGTCGGCGGCAGCCCGGCCGTGATCAGCCAGGCCGCCAAGCTGTTCTCGCACAAGATCGACTTCTCGCGCGACATCAAGGACGGCGACCAGTTCTGCCTGGTGTTCGACCGCAAGGTTACCGAGAGCGGCCGCACCATCGAGGCCGGCGACCTGGAGTACGCCGAGGTCAAGGGCCAGCGCTTCTACGCCTTCGAGCGCGACGGCAAGACCCAGTTCTTCGACGAGAGCGGCAAGAACATCAAAGGCTTCCTGCTGCGCACCCCGGTCGACGGGGCCCGCATCACCTCGACCTTCGGCATGCGCCGCCACCCGATCCTGGGCTATGCGCGCGGCCACAAGGGCGTCGACTTCGGCGCCGGCACCGGCACGCCGATCCTGGCCGCCGGCGACGGCGTGGTGCTCGAGGCCAAGCGCTGGGCCGGCTACGGCAACTGGCTGCGCATCCGCCACGCCGGCAACTGGGACACGGGCTACGCCCACATCTCGCGCTACGCCAAGGGCATTCGCCCGGGCATGCGCGTCTCGCAGGGCCAGGTCGTGGCCTATGTCGGCTCGACCGGCATGTCGACCGGTCCGCACCTGCACTACGAGGTCTGGCTGAACGGCCAGCGCGTCAACCCGATCGGCGCCAAGGTGCCGCAGGGCACGGTGCTGTCGGGCGGCGAACTGGCGTCCTTCAAAGCCAAGAAGGCCCGCGTCGACACCCTGCTGGCCCAGGCCGGCCGCGCGGACTCCAACTACGCCCAGGCCTCGAACGCGGGCTCCAGCAAGGACACCCCGCGCCTGGCGCTGGCCGAACTGAAGTCGCCCCAGACCGGCAAGCTGCGCTAGCGCGCCAGCCTTGCCGCTCCGCCCATCAGCGGATCGCTGACCGAGTCCCTGCCGGTCTCCGCCCGCCCGGCCGCGCGGCGGCGCCAGGATGGGGCCTCGTCGCAGCGGGCAGAGAGGTCGTACCAGCCGCGGTCGGTCTTCCAGTCGCGGGCGCGGGTCTCGCCGGGCTTCAGGACAATGCGCCAGGCCTTGCCCGGCAGGCCCTCGACGGGCGCGACCGTCACCGTCTGCGAGGCCTGGCCGGTGTTGACGAGCTCCACCGTCACCGAGCGCCCGTCGACCGCCGGGGCGATCCGCAGCTCAAGTCCCTCGGCCGCGTCGCCCGCGACATGGCGGTGGAAGCCGTTCGGCCCCAGCAGCCAGAGGTCGTAGCTCCCGGCCGGCCAGGCGTCGGCTAGCCGCCCGCCCGCGCCCAGGGTGTAGCGGCGCGAGGGCAGGTCCAGCCGCAGGCGATCGTACACGTGCAGCACCGCCCCGGCCTGGCCGAGATTGGCGAGGTCCAGCGCAATCGCCCCGTCCTTCACCACCGCCTCGACCGCGAACCGGTAGGGTAGGGCGCGCGAGGGCCGCTCGCCCCGGGCCTGGACCGGCGCCTGCGGCGTGGCCGGCGTCGGCGGGGTGGTGGTCTCCTTCAGCGCCGCCGCGCGCCTTGCGGTTTCCGCCGTGGCCGGAAGGGGAGCTTGGGGCCGATGGTTCGGCGTCCTGAAGTCGAAGCACGAGGTCAGGTCGCCGCAAACCGCCCGCCGCCAGGCCGAGATGTTGGGTTCGGCCACGCCGAACCGCGTCTCCAGGAAGCGGATCACCGAGCTGTGGTCGAAGACCTGGCTGTTGACGAAGCCGCCCCGGCTCCAGGGCGAGATCACGTACATCGGCACGCGCGGGCCCAGGCCATAGGGCCGGCCCATCAGGTCTTCGCGTTCGGCCTTGGCCTCGGTGGGATTGCGCACCAGGTGATATTCGCCGGCCGTGTCGATGGTCGAGCCGCCCAGCGCGGCGCCGCCTGCCGTCTTCGAGGGCGGCGCCGGCGGCGGGACGTGGTCGAAGAAGCCGTCGTTCTCGTCGAACATCACCAGCAGCACCGTCCGCGCCCAGACCTTGGGGGCGGCGGTCAGGGCCCCGATCACCCGGGCGGTGTAGTCGGCGCCCTGGGCGGGACTGGACGGGCCGGGATGCTCGGAATCGGCCGCCGGGGCGATGATCCACGACACCGACGGCAGCCGCCCGGCGACGACGTCTTCGCGCAGCCTGTCCAGATGCCAGGTGGTCAGGGCCAGGTCCCGCAGCCGCCCATCCGAACCCGGCGAGCCCGCCCGGGCCTCGCGATAGGCGGCGAAGCCGGCCAGCGGGTTGTCGGTGAAGTTGTCGGCCATGTCCTGGTAGATGCGCCAGGTGACGCCGGCCTTCAGCAGCCGCTCGGGATAGGTGGTCCAGCGGTAGGATTCGGCGGCCCCGCCCTTGTCGGCGAAGTCGTCGTGCGAGTTGGAGATCGACGGCCCGCCCGCCTGGCCCGCGCCGTCGTTGGTTCCTGTCCACAGGAACAGGCGGTTGGTGTTGGTGCCGGTCTGGGTCGAGCAGTGATAGGCGTCGCAGAGGGTGAAGGTCTGCGCCAGGGCGTGCTGGAACGGGATGTCGGCCCGGTCGTAGAAGCCCATGGAATGCGGATGCTTGGCGATCGGCCAGCGGTCCATGCGGCCCTCGTCCCAGGCCTCCTGCGCGTCGGCCCAGCCGTGCGGCGTGCCCTCCACCCGCATATGCGCGAAGGACTGGGCGGTGTTCAGCGGGAACGGGGCGATCAGGTCGGGGCCGCCCGCCCGGCCGTAGGCCTGCAGGAACGCCGTGCCGTCCTTGCGGCCCGCCGCGTCGCGCACCGGAACGGGGAAGCGGTCGCCGAAGCCGCGCACCCCGGCCATGGTCCCGAAATAGTGGTCGAAGCTGCGGTTCTCCTGCATCAGGATCACCACGTGCTGGACGTCCTCGATCGTGCCGCCACGAACGTCGGCGTCGATGGCGGCCGCCCGGGCCAGCGACGCGGCGAGGGCGGGCGACAGGGCGCCGGCGGCGGCGCCTACCAGCAGGCCACGACGATCGATGACGGACAAGGCGCGCCTCCCTCAAAGCAAGCCTCGCCGATAGCACGCGCGGCTTGGCGGTCTCGTGACAGCGCGCGGGCGGTTGAAGCCGGGCCTCCGGAGGCCTAGAAGCGCGGCGAAGACCCGATCGCCGCCCCGCTTGCCGTGGGGCGGCGATGCTTTTTCCGACAAGGCCCGCACCCAGTGACCTCGCCCCGCGCCGACCTCTACCGCGACCGCCGCTTCGTCATCGGCATGGCGGTGCTGTGCTGCGTGCTGTGGGGCAGCGCCTTTCCGGCGGTAAAGGCCGGCTACGCCCTGCTGCACGTGGCCAAGACCGACACCGCCGCCCAGATGCTGTTCGCCGGCTGGCGGTTCCTGGCGGCGGGCGCGATCCTGCTGGTGCTGGCGGGGCTGACCGGCAAGTCGCTGGTCCCGCCGCGCGACCAGGCGCCCAAGGTCGTGGCCCTGGGGATCGTCCAGACCACGGTGCAGTACGTATTCTTCTACATCGGCCTGGCCCACGCCACCGGCGTGAAGTCGTCGATCATGAACTCGACGGGCGCCTTCTTCGGCGTGATCCTGGCCCACTTCCTCTACGCCAACGACCGCCTGACCCCGCGCAAGGCGCTGGGCTGCCTGCTGGGCTTCCTCGGCGTGCTGGCCGTGAACCTGGGCGGCAAGGGTCTGGACTTCGAGTTCACCCTGCTGGGCGAGGGCTTCGTGGTCATCGCCGCCTTCGTGCTGGCCGCCGCCGGCATCTGGGGCAAGACCATCTCGCAGAAGATGGACGCCATGGTCATGACCGGCTGGCAGCTGGCCATCGGCGGCGCGGCGCTGCTGGGCATCGGCTTCGCGTTCGGCGGCCGGCTGGAGGGTTTCGACGTCCGCTCGCTGGCCCTGCTGGCCTACATGGCCGGCCTGTCGGCGGCCGCCTTCGCCCTGTGGAGCCTGCTATTGAAGCACAACCCGGTCGGCATGCTGGCGGTGTTCAACTTCCTGATCCCGGTGTTCGGGGTCCTGCTGTCGGCCCTGTTCCTGCACGAGCCGGTGCTGGCCTGGAAGAACGCCGCCGCCCTGGCCCTGGTCTGCGGCGGCATCTGGCTGGTGACGCGCAAGGGCCGGGCGGCGGCATAAAGTCCTCCGACGCCCGTCATTCCCGCCCTTGTGGCGGGAATGACGCGAGGTGGGAAAGCGAAGATCAGTCGAACACGATCACCGATCGCGCCAGTTCGCCGCGCTTGAGCTCCTCGAAGGCCTCGTTGACGTCCTCCAGCTTGATGCGGCGGGCGATCAGCTCGTCCAGCTTCAGCTTGCCGTTCATGTAGAAGTCGACGAAGCGCGGCATGTCCACCGGGAAGCGGTTGGAGCCCATATAGCTGCCCTGGATCTTCTTCTCGCCGAGGAAGTCGGGGCCGTGCAGCTCGATCATCGTGCCGACCGGGATCATGCCGATGATGTTGGCCGTGCCGCCCCGGCGCAGCATCCTGAACGACTGCTCGGCGGTGGCCTTCAGGCCGATGGCCTCGAAGCTGTGATGCACGCCGCCGCTGGTCAGTTCCTGCACCTGCTTGACCACGTCGCCGTCATTGGCGTCGATCACGTCCGTGGCCCCGAAGGTGCGGGCCAGGGCCAGCTTCGAGGGCTGGCGGTCGATGGCGATGATGCGGCCCGCGCCGGCGATGGCCGCGCCGTTGATGGTGGCCAGGCCCACCCCGCCGCAGCCGATGACGGCCACGGTCTCGCCCGGCTGGACCTTTGACGTATGGATCACCGCCCCGATGCCGGTGGTCACCGAGCAGCCGATCAGGGCGGCGCGGTCGAACGGCATGTCCTTGCGGATGGCCACGCACGCATGTTCGTGCACCAGCATCAGTTCGGCGAAGGAGGACAGGTTCAGGAACTGGGCCATCGGGCCGCGCGCGCCGCCCAGATCCTCCTTGAAGAGGCGGGGCTCGGCGCCCTTGGGCCGCTTGGTCTCCGAGCTGGTGCACAGGCTCATGTGGCCGGTGAGACAGACCTCGCAGTGGCCGCAATAGACCGACAGGCAGGTGATGACGTGGTCGCCGACCTTGACGGTGCGCACCTCGTCGCCGACCGCCTCGACGATCCCGGCGCTCTCGTGGCCCAGCACGGCGGGCAGGGGATGAGGGTAGGAGCCTTCGACGAAGTGCAGGTCCGAGTGGCAGACGCCCGCGGCCTTGGTGCGGATCAGGACCTCGCGCGGGCCCGGCTTGCCGATGGCCACGTTCTCGATGACGAGGGGCTTGCCCACCTCGCGCAGCACCGCCGCCTTCATCCGCTCGTCTCCCGCTTTATGGTTGTGCGGCAGACCCTAGCCCCGGCGGAGGGGCGAGCGGAAGAGGCTATCGAAACATTTGTTTGAAGTGATGGTTGCGTTGCCAGGGTGTGCTGCCGCGCGCCAGCAAGTTTTTGCTTCCCTGGGCCTCGTGCCCAGGGTCCATCGTCCAGCCGCTCAGACCTTTTCAAGACGGCCGAGGTCTGAGCGGTCGCCGGCATGGGCCCTCGCCACGAGGGCGAGGGAGGCGATGCTATTGGAAAGAAGAAGGTTCTGAGGCGAACCCGAGCCTCTACGCCGCGATGGCGATCGGGCGCTCGGGCAGGATGGCGTCGACGGTCAGCAGCACGACCATCGCCGTTTCGGTGGTGATCACGGCCGAGACCAGGGTCGAGGCTTCCTCGCCCACCGACGGCGGGGCGCTGATCTGGCTGGCCTCGACGATGAAGCTGTCGCACACCGCGTCGACCAGCAGGCCTGCGACGTCGCGGCCGTTCTCGACGACGATGATCACCTGGCGCGGGCCGTCCTGGGCGGGGCCCTTGCCGAGGCGGGCCGACAGGTCGATGACCGGCATCACCTGGCCGCGCAGGTTGATGACGCCGCGGACGTGCGGCGGGGCGTCGGGCAGCGGGGTGGGGGGCGTGACGCCGCGGATCTCGCGCACCGTGCCGACCGGCACGCAGTATGTCTGGGCGCCCACCTCGAACGACAGAACCTGCAGGGCTTCGCCGGGGGTGTAGGCCGTGTTGTTGCTCGACATCGCTTTCGTCCGCCTTCGTCGCGTCGATGGCCTTCTGGCCACGTTCGAGGACGAGCATCGCGCAGAAAGGTGAACAAAAAAGGCGCCTTGGCGCAGCCCTCCACCTGACAGGATCGTTCACCCAGGGTTCAGGCGCGGACGCGCAGGTTTGGGACAAGCTTTTCCAAGGAGGCCGCCATGGCTTTCAGACCCATCAAGACCTTCGGCGGCGTGGCGGCTGGCCTCGCCGCCCTGACCATGATCGCCGCCAGCACCCAGGCCTCGGCCGACGACTGGCGCCGTCACCGCCACCGTGACCGGGGCAACGACGCCGCGGCCGCCGCCATCGTCGGCGGCATCGTGGGCCTGGCCATCGGCTCGTCGCTGAACAACGACCGCCGCGATCGTGGTTACGATCGCGGCTACTACGGCCGTCCGGCCTATGGCTACGACTACGGCTATCGCGCCCCGCCGCCGCGCTACGGATACGGCTATGGCTACGGCCCGCGCCGCCACCGCAGCGACTGCTGGACCACGCGCGACTACGACCGCTACAGCGGCTCGGTCTACGAACGCACCGTCTGCCGCTGAGGCTTCGCGATCCCGGCGCCGTTCCCTCGGCGTCGGGACTTGCCATCGAGAACAAAAAATGAACATTGTGGCCGCGCCTACAGTCGAGGAGGTCACAGCCATGTCCGCCGCCGCCATTGTTCCCGACCGCCAGGAGGTGGCCATGGCCGCGCTGCTGGGCGCCTGGCGCACCCTACGCGCCGCCGGCCTCGAGGAGGCCGAGGTGCAGGCCCTGTTCCACCAGATCGCCGACCGTCCCGAGGACGTCGCCCGCCGCCTGCGCAAGATGGTCAACGGGCTGGGCTGAGGGGGCCACGCGTCCGCGAACCTCCTGCCCGGCTTGGCCGTTTAGCGCGGATGGACGCCGCCTCCCTGCAATACGCGCTGCCCGTGCTGGGCGCCCTGGCGGCCGGGGCCGTGGTCGGCTTCGAGCGGGAATACCGCTCGCGGCCCGCCGGCCTGCGCACCCACATGCTGGTCTCGCTGGCTTCGGCGCTGCTTATGCTGGCGGCCGTGCACCAGCTGAAGTGGATGGGCGACACGCCGCTGGAAACGGTGCGCATCGATCCCGTCCGCATGGCCCACGGGGTGCTGACTGGCGTCGGCTTCCTCTGCGGCGGAGTGATCTTCCAGCAGGGGGTGTCGGTGCACGGCCTGACGACGGCCGCGTCGCTGTGGATCACCTCGGCGCTGGGCATGCTGTTCGGCATGGCGCTGTACGACCTGGCGGTCGCGGGGACCGTGCTCAGCGTGGTGGTGCTCAGCGCCGCCCGCTGGCTCGACAAGCACATGCCGCAGAAGAACTACGCCGACATCGCCGTGCGCTTTCGCCGCGAGGACCTGGTCGACGAGGCCCAGCTGCGCGGCCTGCTGGCCGTGTTCGAACTCGAGGGCGGCCGTATCAACCAGCGCCTGATCGGCGGCGGAACCCTGTTCGAGCTGGCCGGCTCGTTCTCTGGCAAGGGGACGCTGCGCCTGGGCGAGCTGGCCCGGCGCCTGGAGGAAGACCCGCGCGTGGTCGAGTTCGACATCCTGCCCAGAAAGGACTGAACGCCCAGAAAGGACAGAACGGGGGTCGCCGACGGCTTCCGGGCGCTGCGGTCCATCGGCTATGATCGGGGCCATGGCGCTTCGTCTGCACATCGACACCGACTGCGGCGTGGACGACGCCCTGGCCCTGGCGCTGCTGGCGCGGGCGCGCGACGCCGTCGAGGTGGGGTCGGTCTCGGCCGTGTTCGGCAACACCTATGTCGACCAGGCCGCCGCCAACGCCCGGGGCGTGCTGCGCCTGGCCGGCTGCGCGGCCGAGGTCTATATCGGCGCCGGCGCGGGCCTGGCCCGACGGCGGGTGGAGCGGATGCGCCCGGCCCACGGTCCCGACGGCCTGAACGGCGCGGGCTTCTCCCAGCGCTGGAAGCTGCCGGAGCTGGATCGCGGCCACGGGGTCAGCCTGCTGGCCTTCCTGGCGCGGCGACGGGTGAAGGGCCTGTTCCTGGGGCCGCTGACCAATCTGGCGCTGGGCCTGCTGGATGATCCGGCGGCTTTCCGCGGCTGGTCGCCGACGATCATGGCCGGGGCCTTCGCCGTGCAGGGCAAGGCGGCCGGCGGCGCCGACTTCAACAGCTGGAGCGATCCCGAAGCCCTGGCCCGGATCCTCGAGGCCGGGGTCAAGCCCAGGCTCGTTCCGCTGGACGTGACCAGTCTCGTCACCATCACCGCCGCCGACCTCGACAGTGGCGCGCGCTGCTGCGGCAGCCCGCTGTCGGCGCGTCTGAGCCGTGCGGCCGCGCCCTATATCGCCTTCCACCAGAAGGCCTGGGGCGCGGAAGGCTGCCATCCGCACGA
This sequence comes from Caulobacter flavus, assembly GCF_003722335.1. Lineage (GTDB taxonomy): Bacteria > Pseudomonadota > Alphaproteobacteria > Caulobacterales > Caulobacteraceae > Caulobacter > Caulobacter flavus. Next base: position 132,313 of record NZ_CP026100.1, on the reverse strand, counting down.
CGCGGTTGCCGCCGCCAGCCTGGTGGCCCCCGAGGCCTTCGCCTTCGAGCCGGCCCGCCTGCGCGTGATCCTGGACGGCGAACGCCAGGGCCGCATCGAGCGCGTCGAGGGCGAGCCCAACGCCGAGGTCTGCGTGTCGGTGGATGCGCCGGCGGTGCGGGCCCTGATCCTCAAGGCCCTGTTCGGCTGGGTGGAGATGGCGGGGGCCTGAGGGGCTCACACACCCCCGCAAATCCAATTTGCTCGTCATCCCGGCCGCAGCGAAGCGGAGAGCCGGGACCCAGGGGCGACCGCGGTGCCCCGGCCCCTAGGTCCCGGATCGGCCCTCGGCCGTCCGGGATGAGGAGTTTTCTAGGGAAGATTACTTCCCGCCCGCGTAGTCCTTGACCAGGGCGTAGAGGAAATCGCGCCCGTCATAGAGCGACTTCACGCGCATGCGTTCGTTGAGGCCGTGCACGCCGTCGCCGTCGGCGTTGCCGAACAGGCCGCTGACGCCGTAGGTCGGAATGCCTGCGGCGTTGGTGTGCACGCCGTCGGTGGCGCCGGTCAGCAGGATCGGCACGATCGGCACGCCGGGCCACTGCTTGGCGGCGTTCTTCTGGATCGGGCCCATGATGGCGGGCGTCAGGGCCGGCGGCGGCGAGACCGGCTTGGCCTCGTGGGCCAGGCTGACGGTCACGGCCGGGTCGGCGACCAGCTCGGTCAGCTTGGCCTTCACCTCGTCGACCGGCGTGCCCGGCAGGATGCGGCAGTTGATGTTGGCGGTGGCGCGCTGGGGCAGGGCGTTGGGCGCGTGGCCGGCGTTGACCATGGTGGCCACGCAGGTGGTGCGCAGGATCGAGTTCCAGCCGGCGTCCCTGGTCAGCACCTTCAGCGCCTCGGGATCGCCGACATCGGCCACCAGGGCCTTCATGGCGGCGGCCTGGTCGGCCGGCACGCGGGCCTGCATCTGGGTGAAGTAGCCGCGCGTGGCGTCGATGAAGCGGGTCGGGAACTGGTAGGCGCCGATGCGGCCGACGGCGGCCGTCAGGTGGTAGATGGCGTTGTCGGGCACGGGGCGGCTGGAGTGGCCGCCGGGGTTGGTCGCCGTCAGGGTGAAGTCCTGGTAGACCTTCTCGCCGGCCTGGACCTCGAGCACGATCTCCTTGCCGGTCTCGTCCAGCAGGCCGTCGGCGCCCTCGTTCAGGGCGAACTCGGCGTCGACCAGCGGGCGGTGGTTCTTCACCAGGTCCTCGATGCCGTTGTAGCCCTCGCTTTCCTCGCCGCAGGTCAGGGCCATCTTGATGTCGCGTTTGGGCTTGAAGCCGCTCTGCTTGAGGCGGACCAGGGTGTCGGCCCAGATGGCGGCCTGGGCCTTGTCGTCGGACGTTCCGCGTCCGTAGAAGTAGCCGTTTTCCTCGACCAGCTTGAACGGGTCGCGCGTCCAGTCCTCGCGCTTGGCCTCGACCACGTCGATGTGGGCCAGCAGCAGCATGGGTTTGGACTTGGCGTCGGCGCCGCGCAGCACGGCGACCAGGCTGCCCTCGCGCGGATATTTCGGATCGACCACGACCTTGACGTCGCCTTCCGGATAGCCGGCCGCCTTCAGGCGCGCGCCCATCGCCTCGGCGGCCGCCGTGCAGCTGCCTTTCGACAGGGTGGTGTCGATCTCGACCAGTTCCTTGTAGAGCGCGCGGAAAGCCGTCTGGTCGGCGCGCGGCGTAACCTGCGGGCCGGGCGTCGGCTGGGCGCTGGCCAGGACGGGCAGGGCGGCGAGGGCCGCGGTGGTGGGCAAAAGGGCCTTCAGGCGCATGGTCCGACCTTCGAGTGTCGCGAAACGTGGCCGGAACAGGAGCGGGCTTCGCGTCCGGGCGCAAGCCACATGCGCGAAACGGGCGCCTTCCCGTTAACCCGTGCTTAAGCATGACGCGGCTTTTCCTGGCGACAGGAAAGGGCGAGACTGCGAGAACACATGATGAACGCGAATCGCCCCCTGCGCATCCTCGGCCTCGATCCGGGCCTCCGCCGCACCGGCTGGGGCGTGATCGGCGTGGCCGGCTCGCGCATCACCCACATCGCCCACGGCGTCATCGCGCCCGACGAGAAGGCCGCCTTCTCCGACCGCCTGCTGACCCTGTTCGAAGGCGTCTGCGCGGTGATCGAGCAGCACGCCCCCGACGAGGCTGCTGTGGAAGAGACCTTCGTCAACACCAACGCCCAGTCGACGCTGAAGCTGGGCCACGCCCGCGCCGCCTCGATGATCGCCCCGGCCCGCGCAGGCCTGCTGGTCGCCGAATATTCCGCCCCCGTGGTCAAGAAGGCGGTGGTGGGCACCGGCGCGGCCGACAAGGCCCAGGTCGCCTTCATGATCGCCCGCCTGCTGCCGACAGCGGGCTCTCCCACCGCCGACGCCGCCGACGCCCTGGCCGTGGCGATCGCTCACGCCCACGCTCGCACCGCCCGGAGGGTCGCATGATCGGCCGCCTGCGGGGCGCTGTCGCCGAGGTCGGCGAGGAAGAGGCCCTGATCGACGTCATGGGCGTCGGCTACATCGTCCGCTGCGGCCAGCGCACCCTCCAGCGCCTGCCGGCCCTGGGCGAGGAGACCCTGGTCCACGTCGAGAGCCAGTGGAGCGAGAACCAGGGCCTGCGGCTCTACGGCTTCCTCACCCGCGACGATCGCCGCGCCTTCGTGCTGCTGCAGGCGATCCAGGGCGTGGGACCCAAGGCCGCCATGGCCGTGCTCGACGTGCTGTCGCCGGCCGAACTGGCCAGCGCGGTGGCGCGCGAGGACAAGGCCGCCGTCGGCCGCGCCAACGGGGTGGGTCCGAAACTCGCCCTGCGCATCGTCACCGAACTGAAGGGCAAGCCGATCACCGACGGTCCGGTTCTGATGGCCGCGCCTTCGGCCGCCGCGGCGCCGTCCGCACCCGCCAAGCCCGCCGCCACGGGCGACGCCGTCGCCGCCCTGATGGGCCTGGGCGTGGCCGAGGTGAACGCCCGCCGCGTGGTCGAGGCCGCCGCCGCCAAGCTGGGCGAGGAGGCGACCGTGCAGGCGCTGATCAAGGCCGGTTTGCAGGAGCTGGGCCGGTGAGGGCGCTTCAAAGCCCTTCCCCCTTGATGGGGGAAGGGTTGGGATGGGGGTGGTGCGGCGTTGACCGTCTTCGCCGTCGCCAGCCGAACCGCCCTAGTCACCCCCATCCCCGGCCCTTCCCCCATCAAGGGGGAAGGGAGAAGATCTCAGCATGACCCGCATCATCTCCGGCGAAGCCCAGCACGGCGAGCAGATCCCCGGCGCGACCGACCGCGCCCTGCGGCCCCAGACCCTGGCCGAGTTCGTCGGCCAGGAGCAGGCCAAGGCCAACCTGCGGATCTTCATCGAAGCGGCCAAGGGACGGGGCGAGTCGCTCGACCACGTGCTGCTGTTCGGCCCGCCGGGCCTGGGCAAGACCACCCTGGCCCAGATCGTCGCCCGCGAACTGGGCGTGAACTTCCGCGCCACCTCAGGCCCGGTGCTGAACAAGCCCGGCGACCTGGCGGCGATCCTGACCAATCTCGAGCCGAACGACGTCCTGTTCATCGACGAGATCCACCGGCTGTCGTCCAACGTCGAGGAGATCCTCTATCCGGCGATGGAGGACCACGTGCTCGACCTGGTGATCGGGGAGGGGCCCTCGGCCCGCTCGATCCGCATCGACCTTGCGCCCTTCACCCTGGTGGCGGCCACCACGCGGGCGGGCATGCTGGCCACGCCGCTGCGCGACCGCTTCGGCATCCCGGTGCGGCTGGAGTTCTACACCCCGCGCGAACTGCGCCACGTGCTGCTGGGCGCGGCCCGCAAGATGGGCGCCCCGCTGTCGGAAGACGGCGCCGACGAGATCGCCAAGCGCGCTCGCGGCACGCCGCGCGTCGCCGGCCGCCTGCTGCGCCGGGTGCGCGACTTCGCCACCGCCGACGCCGCGGAGGTCATCGACCGCAAGGCCGCGGCCATGGCCCTGGCCCGCCTCGAAGTGGACGAAAGCGGCCTCGACAGCCTCGACCGCCGCTATCTGCGGGCCATGATCGAGCACTATGGCGGCGGCCCCGTCGGCGTGGAGACCATCGCCTACGCCATCGCCGAGGCCCGCGACGCGGTGGAGGACGTGATCGAGCCCTACCTGATGCAGCAGGGCTTCATCCAGCGCACGCCGCGCGGCCGCATGGCCTGCGGCAAGGCGTACCTCCACCTGGGCCTGACCCCGCCCGCCGCCCCGCCCCCCGCGTCGCAGGGGTCGGCGCAGGGCGGACTGTTCGGGGACGAGAATTGAAACCCTTCTCCCAGAGGGAGAAGGAGGGGCCCGCGCCCGAAGGGCGTGGGAGGATGAGGGGTTTCGCCCTCGACCGTCTTAACCCCTCACCCTCCCATGCTCCGCATGGGCCCCTCCCTCTCCCTCAGGGAGAGGTTAGAAGAGGCGCGCGATGACCGATCGTCCCGAACCCACCGCCGGCGTCTTCGTCGGGACCGAGCACCAGCTGCCCGTCCGCATCTACTACGAGGACACCGACTTCTCGGGGATCGTCTATCACGCCAACTACCTGCGCTACTTCGAGCGGGGGCGCAGCGACTTCTTCCGGATGATCGGCGTGTCGCACACCGAGCTGGCGGCGATCGACACGGCCTTCGCCATCACCCGCATGGAGATCGACTTCAAGCGCGCGGCGCGGGTCGACGACGCCCTGGTGGTGCACACCGTCTGGAACCGCATCAAGGGCGTGCGCCTGCTGGCGCGGCAATGGATCACGCGCGGCGAGGAACTGGTCTGCGCGGCCAATGTCGAGGCCGTCTGCATCACGCTGGACGGCCATCCTCGCAAGCCGTCGGCCGAGATGACCGCCAAGGTCACGCCCTGGCTCGCCCCGGAAGAGAGCTGACGGCGCCCGCGTGACAATGAAGATCGCGGGTCGGTGAAAAATGGGCCCGTTGCAACCAATGTCATAGTTTCAACATTGCGCCGCTTCATGCAGTAAGGCGCAGACCAATCACCTTAGTGCCTGGAGCGCATTCGGGCGGGCGGACGCACACACTTCGCCCGAAGCGCCCTAGATTGACGCCCGAACGGAACAGGACCCCGCATGGACGCCGCCGCCAGCCCCGAAAGCTTCTCCTTCATCACGCTGTTCCTGAACGCCGACTGGGTGGTCAAGCTGGTGATGATCGGTCTGATCCTCGCCTCGCTGGGCTCGTGGGCGGTCATTCTCGACAAGCTGTTCCGCTTTTCCGCGCTGAACCGCGCCGCCGACCGCTTCGAGGAGCAGGTCGGTTCGGGCCGGTCGCTCGAGGACGTCGCCGGCGAGGCCGGCTCGAACCCGCGCCACGCCCTGCCGCGCATGCTGCAGGCGGCCCTGAAGGAATGGCGCGAAGCCAAGGCCAAGGGCGTGCAGAGCGAGGGCCAGGTGGCGCTGCTCAGCCAGCGCATCGACCGCGTGCTCGACACCCAGATCGCCCGCGAGAGCGCCAAGGCCGAAGAGGGCCTGGGCAGCCTGGCCATCGTCGCCACCGCCTCGCCGTTCATCGGCCTGTTCGGCACGGTCTGGGGCATCATGCACGCCTTCCAGAGCATCGCCGCGGCCAAGAACACCTCGCTGACCGTGGTCGCCCCGTCGATCGCCGAGGCCCTGTTCGCCACCGCCATCGGCCTGATCGCCGCCATCCCGGCCTACATCGCTTACAACAAGTTCTCGACCGACGCGGGCAAGTACGCCGGCCGCCTGGAGAACTTCGCCGACGACCTGTCGACCGCCATCCAGCGTCGCCTGAGCGAGCGGGTCTGATCCCATGGCGATGTCCGCAAACGACGCCTTCGCCACCTCGGGCGGCGGTCGCGGCCGCCGTCGCCGCCGGCGCGGCAAGGGGGCCCTGTCCGAGATCAACGTCACCCCGCTGGTCGACGTCATGCTGGTGCTGCTGATCATCTTCATGATCAGCGCCCCGCTGCTGACCTCGGGCGTCGAGCTCGAACTGCCCAAGACCGAGGCCGGCGCGCTGAAGAACGAGCAGGAGCCGATCACCGTGTCGGTCCGCCACGACGGGGCGGTGTTCATCGGCGAGGACCAGGCGCCGTTCACCGAGTTCGCCGCCATCGTGTCGGCCAAGGCCGGCGAGACGACCGACAAGCCGATCTACGTGCGCGCCGACGGCAAGGCCCCCTACGAGGTGGTGGCCCAGGTCATGGCCGCCCTGTCGAAGGCCGGTTTCACCAAGATCAACCTGCTGACCGACACCGGCGGCCCGTCGTCGGGCGCCGCCCCGCAGGACGCCCAGCCGGTCGGCGGCGGCGACCTGCGCCCGGCCCAGTAAGGAACGTCCCAGGCTGATGCGGGAAGAACGCAACAAGCTGTCTCCGGCCCTGCTGGGTTCGGTCGCCCTCCACGCCCTGGTGGTGGCGGCGGTGATGGTCGGCTGGCCGTGGAAGACGTCCAAGAAGATCGTCATCGGCGAGAGCGTGCCGGTGACCATCGTCACCGAGGGGCCGACCAACGTGCGCCCGGCCATCGAGGACCCGGTCGAGCAGCCGGCCGAGACCGTCGATCCGGTTCCCGAGGCCACGCCCGAGCCGCCGGCCCCGACGCCCGCGCCGGTTCCCCAGCCGGCGCCGCCCAAGCCGCAGCCGACCCCCACGCCCAAGCCCCAGCCGACGCCGCCCAAGCCGACGCCGAGCCCGGCTCCCAAGCCGCCGCAGCCGGCGCCCAAGCCGACGCCGCAGAAGCCGACCCCGGCCAAGCCCGAGCCGGACTTCTTCTCGTCGCTGGAAAAGACGCTGTCGAAGACCGCCAAGCCGTCCGGCAAGCCGGCTTCGTCCGCGCCCAAGGGAGCGACCAACCGTCCCGAAACCGCCAACCAGGCCCGTCCGGGCGCGGGCCAGATGACGGCCATGCAGGCGGCGGCGATCAGCGGCATGAAGGACGAGATCCAGCGGCGCTGGAACCCCAACTGCGAGGTCGTGGGCGGCGGTTCGATGCAGATCAAGCTGAGCTTCAAGCTGGCCGGCAACGGCCGCGTCTCGGGCCAGGTGACCGCCGGCGGCGCCGAGAACTCCAGCGATCCGATCGTCAAGACCGAGGCCGAGCGGGCGATCCGCGCCGTCTTCCAGTCGGCGCCGTTCGAAGGCCTGCCGCCCGACTACTACAACACCCAGCTGAACCTGAACTTCAAGGCGCGCGACGCCTGCGCCGCGCGTTAGGCGTTCCAGGGACGCCGCAAAGAGAAGAATGGAAGGAAGCCCGACGATGAACGCCAAGAGCGCCCGCGCCAAGCGGACCCTCGCCACGCCGCTTCTCGCCTTGACCCTCGCCCTGGCGGGCGGCGCGTTCGCCGCCGCCCTGCCGGGCGTGGCCGCCGCCCAGATCGAGATCGACATCGACAAGGGCGCGGTCAAGCCGATGCCCGTGGCGATCCCGGCCTTCGCCGGCGCCCAGCGCGGCGCCGACATCGCCCAGGTCATCAGCGGCAATCTCGAACGCTCGGGCCTGTTTCAGCCGCTGAACGTGGCCGGCGTGCCCGACAAGCTGACCGACGTGAACATCCAGCCGCGCTTTCCCGACTGGCAGGGCACCGGCGCCCAGGCGCTGATCAACGGCCAGGTGACGGTCGGCGCCGACGGCTCGCTGCGCGTCGACTTCCGCCTGTGGGACACCTTCAGCCAGCAGCAGCTGCTGGGCCTGCAGTTCACCTCGACGGCCGAGAACTGGCGCCGCGTGGCCCACAAGATCAGCGACGCGGTCTATGAGCGCCTGACCGGCGAGAAGGGCTATTTCGACACCCGCGTGGCCTTCGTCGCCGAGAGCGGTCCCAAGCTCAATCGCGTCAAGCGCCTGGGCATCATGGACCAGGACGGCGCCAACCCGCAGTTCATCACCGACGGCTCATCGATCGTGATGACCCCGCGCTTCTCGTCGACCAGCCAGGAGCTGACCTACATGGCCCTGCGGCCGACGGGGTCGAGCATCTACCTGCTGAACCTGCAGACCAACCGCCAGGAGACGGTCGGCCGCTTCCCCGGCATGGTGTTCGCCCCGCGCTTCTCGCCCGACGGCAAGAAGGTGGCCTTCTCGGTCGAGAAGGGCGGCAACAGCGACATCTACGTGCTGGACCTGCGCACCCGCCAGTCGACCCGCATCACCACCGACCCGGCCATCGACACCTCGCCGTCGTTCTCGCCGGACGGCAGCAAGATCGTGTTCAACTCCGACCGCGGCGGCCAGGCCCAGCTCTATGTGATGAACGCCGACGGCTCGGGCGTGCGCCGCATCTCCTACGGCGGCGGCCGCTACACGACGCCGGTGTGGAGCCCGCGCGGCGACTACATCGCCTTCACCAAGCAGACCGGCGGCCAGTTCCACATCGGCGTCATGCGCACCGATGGCGGCGACGAGCGCCTGCTGACCACCAGCTATCTGGACGAGGGCCCGACCTGGGCCCCCAACGGGCGCGTGCTGATGTTCTTCCGCGAGAGCTCGGCGGGCAATCCGCGGCTCTGGACCGTCGACATCACCGGCCGGATCCTGCGTCCGGCCGCCTATCCGGGCGCGGCGTCGGATCCGGCCTGGTCGCCCCTGCTGGACTGATTTCGGGCGTGAAAAGAGGCGGAACAAGAAGGTTTCGCAACTTTCCACAGGCTCGGCGCGTTGGAGCGTGGCTGTTCATCCGCCATTCACCAGAGGGGTGGCACCCGACAGGTGAAACGAGGTGGAACAGCGTCCCACTGACGCCATTGTGAGGTCCAGGGAACGTTTTTGCGGGGCGGAGCAAGAGCAGCGCCGGTAAGAGTTTTGAACCCAGGCCGTACCTAGACTTGAGGAGATACTGTATGAGCTTCGACACCAAGAGCGCCGTCCGACTGGCGCTGATCGGTCTGGCCGTCGCTTCGGTCGCGGCTTGTACGCGCCCGAAGCCCGCTGGCCCGGTCGAAACCCCGCCGGCCCCGACCCAACCGGCGACCCCGCAACAGCCCTACACCCCGCCGCCGGCTCCGGGCCCGGTCGACCAAGGCCCGCTGCCGGGCACCGTGCAGGACTTCGTCGTCAACGTCGGCGACCGCGTCTACTTCGACACCGACTCCTACTCGGTCCGCGCCGACGCCCAGCCGGTGCTGGCCGGCCAAGGCCAGTGGCTCGCCCGCTACCCGGCCGTCCGCGTGCGCATCGAAGGCAACGCCGACGAACGCGGCACCCGCGAGTACAACCTGGCCCTGGGCGCCCGTCGCGCCAACGCCGTCCGCGAGTTCCTGATCGCCCAGGGCGTCGCCGCCTCGCGCATCGAGACGATCTCGTTCGGCAAGGAGCGTCCGCTGGATCCGGGCACCACCGAAGACGCGTGGGCCAAGAACCGTAACGCCCGCACCGCCATCACCGAGGGCGCGCGCTAAGGCTTACGCCTGATCTGAACGAAGGCCCTCCTCCTAGCGGAGGGGGGCCTTTTTTCTGGCCGTGTTTCTGGCCGCACTTTTGTCCGCAACCGGGGCATAATCGTCGACATGAAGCTGAAAACCGCGCTCCTCGCCTCCGTCCTGCCCGTCGCCCTGGTCATCGCCGCCGCCGCGCCGGCCCTGGCGCAGACGCCGATGCCCGACCCGCTGGACGACCGTTCGGCCAAGCGCATCGAGAAGATGGAGAAGGTCGTGCGCGAGCTGCGGGCGATCGTCTTCCAGGGGCGCGACACCGGCAAGCCGGTCGTCGTCCAGACCGCCGAGACCGACGCCCAGATCGCCGCCCTCAACGAGCGGATCTCCGACCTGGAGCAGACCATCCAGAAGATGAACGGCCAGAACGAGGTTCTGACCCACGACATCGACCAGGCCCGCCGCGGCGCCGACAGCCAGAAGACCCGCGCCGACCAGCTGGAGCAGCGCCTGGCCGCCCTCGAGGGCAAGATCACCACGCTGGAAACCGCCGCCGCCAACGCCGCCGCCGCCCAGGTTCCGGCCGCGCCGGCCGTCGCGGCCGATCCCGCGACCGCCTTCAAGCAGGCCCGCCAGCTGCTGCTGGACGGCGACTACGCCGGCGCCGAGAACGCCTTCGGCGGCTTCGTCGACGCCTATCCCGACGACGCCAAGGCCCCCGAGGCCCGCTACTGGCTGGGCGAGACCCAGTTCGTCCGCGAGGCCTACGGCGACGCGGCCGGATCCTATCTGGGCGCGGTGCGCGGCTGGCCGCAGACCAGCTGGGCGCCGAACGCGGTGCTGAAGCTGTCGCGCTCGCTGGTGGCGCTGAAGAAGCCCGCCGACGCCTGCCGCACGCTGGACGAGCTGGCCAAGCGCTATCCCAAGGCGCCGGCCGACGTGGTCGGCAAGGCCAAGAGCACGCGCGCCCAGGCCAAGTGCGCGGCCTGACCGAGGACTTCGAGGCCGTTCTGGAACGGCGTCTGCGGCCAGGGGCGACCACGCCCCTGGCCGTCGGCTTTTCTGGCGGCGGCGACAGCCTGGCCCTGCTGAGGCTGGCCCTGGCCTGGGCCGTCGCCCGGGGGCGGCCGGTCCTGGCCCTGACGGTCGACCACGGCCTCAACCCCGCCAGCGCCGGCTGGACCGCTGACGCCCTCGCCAAGGCCAGGGCGCTGGGGGCGGACGCCAGGGCGCTGCGCTGGACCGGCGACAAGCCCTCGACGGGCGTGCCGGCCGCCGCTCGGGCCGCCCGCCACGCCCTGCTGGCGGCCGCCGCCCGCGAGGCCGGGGCGCGGGTCCTGCTTCTGGGCCACACCGCCGACGATCGCCTGGAGGCCGCGCGGATGCGCGCCGAGGGCTCGACCACCTCCGATCCGCGATCGTGGGGGCCGTCTCCGGCCTGGCCGGAGGGGCGCGGCGTCTTCGTCCTGCGGCCCCTGCTAGACGCCCGTCGCCAGGCCCTGCGCGACTGGCTGTCCGAACAGGGCGAGACCTGGCTGGAGGATCCGGCCAACGACGACCTTCGCTTCGCCCGCGCGCGGGCCCGCGCCGCCCTGGCGCGCGAGGACGCGGTCGTTGCGTCGGAGGCGCGCGTTTCGGCGCCGACAGTCGCGTTCGAGGGCGAGCACGCCCTGCGCCTGCCGCGCGCCGCCTCCGCCGTCCAGGTCGCCGCCGCCTGCCTGTGCGCGGCGGGCACCACCACGCCGCCGCGCGGCGAAAGGCTGGAGCGGCTGGTGAGCCGGCTGCGGTCGGGCGAGACCTTCACCGCCACCCTGGCCGGCGCCCGGATCGTCGCCGACGAGGCCGGCGCGCTGTTCGTACGCGAAGCGGGGGAGGGCGGGCGCAGCGGCCTATCGCCGCTGGTCCTGGCGGCCGGCGAGACCGGCGTCTGGGACGGCCGCTACGAGGTGACGGCGTCCGACGCGCCGACGACCATCCGGCCGCTCGGCGGGCTGGCCAGCCGTCTGCCGGCGGACGAAAGCCAGGCGCTGAAGGCGTTTGCCGCCTCCGTCCGGCCGGTGCTGCCGGCGGCGGTCGACGCCCTCGGCGGGGTCTCTAGCCCGATCCTTGCAGGGGACGGGACGATCCGCGCGCGCGTGCTGATCCGGGAAAGGTTCGAGGCCGCGACCGGTCTCATCGATCAAGAACCCGCGACATGACATCGCGCGCGTGGCGAAAAGCCGTCCGCCGTCCTATCTTGGGTCGACGAGCGCTATCTTTGGGAAGACGACGCGTATGAATCTGAGGAATGTCGCCATCTGGCTTGGGGTCGTTGTCGTCCTCATCATGGCCTACAGCGTCTTGCAGCGCGGCGGTCCGACCGGGCGCGCAGGCGAGGTCAGCTATTCGCAGCTGCTCAAGAACATCGACGCGGGCCAGGTGAAGTCCGCCGAGATCAACGGGCAGCAGGTCAAGATCGCCTCGCCCGACGGCAAGACGACCTACACCGTCAACGCTCCGCCCAACAGCGAGGACCTGATCAAGCGCCTCGAAGCGCGCAACGCCGAGATCAAGATCCAGGACGGCGGCCGCTTCAGCCTGGTCAACCTGCTGCTGAACATGCTGCCGATCCTGCTGCTGATCGGCGTGTGGATCTTCTTCATGCGCCAGATGCAGGGCGGCACGAAGGGCGCGATGGGCTTCGGCAAGTCCAAGGCCCGCCTGCTGACCGAGAACAAGAACCGCGTGCTGTTCGACGACGTCGCCGGCGTGGACGAGGCCAAGGAAGAACTGCAGGAGGTCGTCGACTTCCTGAAGGACCCGGCCAAGTTCCAGCGCCTGGGCGGCAAGATCCCCAAGGGCGCGCTGCTGGTCGGCCCTCCCGGCACGGGTAAGACCCTGATCGCCCGCGCCGTGGCGGGCGAGGCCGGCGTGCCGTTCTTCACGATCTCCGGTTCGGACTTCGTCGAAATGTTCGTCGGCGTCGGCGCCAGCCGCGTGCGCGACATGTTCGAGCAGGCCAAGAAGAACGCCCCCTGCATCATCTTCATCGACGAAATCGACGCCGTCGGTCGCCATCGCGGCGCCGGCCTGGGCGGCGGCAACGACGAGCGCGAGCAGACCCTCAACCAGCTGCTGGTCGAGATGGACGGCTTCGAGGCCAACGAAGGCATCATCCTGATCGCCGCCACCAACCGTCCCGACGTGCTGGACCCCGCGCTGCTGCGTCCGGGCCGCTTCGACCGCCAGGTCGTGGTGCCCAACCCCGACGTCGCCGGCCGCGAGAAGATCCTGCGCGTGCACATGAAGAACGTGCCGCTGGCCGCCGACGTCGACGTCAAGACGCTGGCGCGCGGCACCCCGGGCTTCTCGGGCGCGGACCTGGCCAACCTCGTCAACGAGGCGGCCCTGACGGCCGCGCGCAAGAACCGCCGCATGGTCACCATGCACGACTTCGAGCACGCCAAGGACAAGGTCATGATGGGCGCCGAGCGCCGCTCGATGGCCATGAGCGAGGACGAGAAGAAGCTGACGGCCTATCACGAGGGCGGCCACGCCCTGGTGGCCCTGAACGTCCCGGTCGCCGACCCGGTGCACAAGGCCACCATCGTGCCGCGCGGCCGCGCCCTGGGCATGGTCATGCAGCTGCCGGAAGGCGACCGCTACTCGATGAGCTTCGACCAGATGACCTCGCGCCTGGCCATCATGATGGCCGGCCGCGTGGCCGAGGAACTGATCTTCGGCAAGGAGAAGATCACCTCGGGCGCGTCGAGCGACATCAGCGCGGCCACCAACCTGGCCCGCAACATGGTCACCCGCTGGGGCTTCTCCGACGACCTGGGCACCGTCGCCTACGGCGACAACCAGGAAGAGGTGTTCCTGGGTCACTCGGTGGCCCGCACCCAGAACGTCTCACCCGAGACCATGATCAAGATCGACAGCGAGATCCGTCGCCTGGTGAAGGGCGGCGAGGACGAGGCCCGCCGGATCCTGACCGAGAAGCTGGAAGACCTGCACTCGGTGGCCAAGGCCCTGCTGGAGTTCGAGACCCTCAGCGGCGAGGAGATTATCGGCGTCACCAAGGGCGTCACGCCCAAGCGCGACGAACCCGAGGAGAAGAAGCCGACCGGTCCGGTCGCCTCGGTCCCGGTCTCGCCCACGGGCGTCACGGCCTAAAGGTCGATCACCTTCGCGAATAATGCGAAAGCCGGATCCGTTCGCGGGTCCGGCTTTTGTTTTGCGCGTTAGGTAGCTCCATGAAGATCGCTCTCGCCGCCGCCATGCTGGCGCTTTCGCTACCCGTCGCCGTCAGGGCGGCCGAGCCCGCCGCGGTGGGGATCGCGCTGGAGAACTACGCCTATCCGCACCCGGTCGCGTTTCTGCCGCTGGAGCACGGCGGCCACGCGGTGCGCATGGCCTATATGGACGTCGCTCCGACCGGCCCCGCCAACGGCCGCACGGCGCTGCTGCTGCACGGCCGCAACTTCCCGGCCGGCTACTGGGCGTCGACGATCAAGGCCCTGACCGCCGCCGGCTATCGCGTCGTCGCCCCCGACCAGATCCAGTTCGGCAAGTCGTCCAAGCTCGACGACGAGCCCGTCAGCTTCGATCGCATGGTGCAGGACACTGCCGCCCTGCTGGATCACCTGAAGATCGACAAGGTCGAGGTCATCGCCCACTCGATGGGCAACCATGTGGGCGTGCGCTGGGCGCTGGCCCATCCGGCCCGCACCGGACGCCTGGTGATGTACGGTCCGGTCGGACTGGAGGACTATCGCCTCTACACGCCGACCACGCCGCTGGCCAAGCTGGTCGCCGACGACGAGGCCAAGGGCCCCGAGGCCTATCTGAACGAGCTGATGACCAGCTACGGCCTGACCCTGCCGCGCGAGGCCATGGCGCCCTATGTCGAGCTGCGCGAAGGCCTCAAGCGTTCGGGCGAGTGGCCGCGCTACGCCCGCAGCTTCGCCGCCAGCGCCGTTGCCATCCGCGATCAGCCCTACCTGCAGGACCTGCCCAAGGTGTCGGTCCCAGTGCTGATCCTGGCCGGCGATCGCGACGGAACCGCGCCCGGCAAGGGCTACGCCAAGCCTGAGGACAAGCCGAAGTTCGGCCACGTGCTGGCCCGCGCCAAGGCCCTGGCGCCGACCATGCGGAACGCCAGGGTCGAGGCCTTCGACGCCGGCCACCTGCTGCACCTGGAACGGACCGAGCGCTTCGACGCCGCCGTTCTGGCCTTCCTCGGCGAAGGCCGGTAGAGCTTCCCTTCGAAGTTGAATGAAAGGGAAGTCGATGAAGACGTCGATGCCGCTCCTGCTGGCCGCCGCCATGGCGTTCGCGCCCGCCGCCGCGCTGGCCGCCTCCAAGCCGATCCATGTCGACGGCATGACCGGCCCGGAAGTGGTCAAGTGGCTGCAGGACGCCGGCTACAAGGCCGAGCTGACCACCGACAAGACCGGCGATCCGCTGATCAAGAGCGCCGCCAACGGTGTCAATTTCGACATCTACTTCTACGACTGCACGGCCAAGCCGCGCTGCAAGGCGCTGCAGTTCTCGGCCGGCTTCGACCTGAAGGCGCCGCTGTCGGCCGGCAAGATCAACGAGTGGAACCGCGACAACCGGTATCTCAAGGCCTATATCGACGACGATGGCGACCCCTACGTCCAGTACGACGTCAACCTGAACGCGGGCCGCACCATCGAGGTGCTCGACGACGACTACGGCGTCTGGACCTCGATGATCGACGACTTCACCAAGTTCATCGGCTGGTGACGCACGGGGGTCATGGGGCTAAACCGGCCCCATGATCCAAGCCGTTCCAAGCGTCATGGGCGTGGTCAACGTCACGCCCGACAGCTTCTCGGACGGCGGCCGGTTCTTCGATCCCGCCGCCGCCCTGTCTCACGCCCGCCGGCTGATCGACGACGGCGCGTCCATCCTCGACATCGGCGGCGAGAGCACGCGACCGGGCTCGGCCCCGGTGTCCGAGGCCGACGAGATCGCCCGCGTCGTCCCGCTGATCCGCGCTCTCCGCGCCGAGAGCGACGTGACGATCTCGATCGACACCATGAAGCCGGGCGTGGCCCGCGCCGCCGTCGCGGCCGGGGCCCATATCTGGAACGACGTGGCGGCCCTGCGCTTCGCGCCCGACGCCCCCGAGGTCGCCGCCGAGCTGGGCTGCGACGTGATCCTCATGCACATGCGGGGCGAGCCTGGCACCATGCAGGACGAGCCGCGCTACGACGACGTCGTCGCCGAGGTCGAGGCCTTCCTGCTGGCTCGCGCCCTGACCGCCATGGCCGCCGGCGTCGAGCGCGAGAAGATCTGGCTCGATCCCGGCATCGGCTTCGGCAAGACGCTGGAGCACAATCTGGCCCTGCTGGCCGCCCTGCCGCGCTTCGTGGCGCTGGGCTATCGGGTGCTGCTGGGCGCCAGCCGCAAGCGCTTCATCGCCGCCGTCGACCCCCGCGCCCAGGACGCCCGCGACCGCCTGGGCGGCTCGCTGGCCGTGCACCTGCACGGCGCGGCCTGCGGCGTGGAATCTGTGCGCGTTCATGACGTGCGCGAGATGACCCAGGCCCTGGCGGTCTGGAAGGCGATCGGGGCGGCGGGGCGCTGACCCGATGCTCCTCCCCGTGCAACGGGGGAGGGGGACCGAAGCGGTGGAGGGGGCGAGGCTGGGCTCATTGCCGGCGGTCGCCCCCTCCGTCACGCTGCGTATCCGCAGCGCGCCACCTCCCCCGCTAAAGCGGGGGAGGAGTAGGGGCTCTAGGCCCCCGTCAGCTCCGCTCGCTCGGGCAGGGTCTCCGGAGTGCGGACGTTCCAGGCCAAGCCCAGGCGTTCGAGCAGGCGGATGAAGGCGAAGCCGAAGTCGGCCTGGCCGGGATAGAGGCCGATGCGGGCCGAGCCGGGCCAGGCGTGGTGGTTGTTGTGCCAGGCCTCGCCCATGGTCGGGATCGCCGCCCACGGCACGTCGTGGGCCTGGACGCCAGAGGTCTCGACCAGCCAGCTCTGCGGGCCGGTGCGGTGGGCCAGGCGTCCGACGTACCAGTGGCCGGTCACCGACACGCAGACCCGTGCGGCCACGCCCCACAGCAGCCACGACCAGCCGCCGAGCGCGAACAGCGCCAGCGCCACGGGCGCCTGCTGCAGCATCCAGGTGCGTTCCAGGAACTGATAGAAGCGGTCCCCCGTGACGCGGGGCGGCAGCACCTGGCTGGGCGGCGTGTCGAGCGCCAGCCGGCCGTGCAGGTTCCAGGCGTAGTCGGTCCAGAAGCCGGCGCGATTGGAGAGGTAGGGGTGGCAGGCGGCCTGGCGCTGGCCCCAGTCGCGCAGGTCGTGGGCGGCGATCATCGCCAGCGGCCCGCTCATGCCCACCAGCGTGCCCAGCCACATCATCAGATAGTCCAGCCAGCGCGGGCTTTCGAAGCTGCCGTGGATCAACCGGCGGTGAAAGCCGACCGAATGTCCGACCAGCAGGGTGGCGCCGGTCAGGACGACGAAGACGGCCAGAGCGCTCCAGCTGAAGAAGAACGGCGCGGCCAGGGTCCCGGCCAGCATGACGCCCTGCCACAGCGAGGTCGCCGGCGCCCAGGCCACGCGCCCTGTCACGGCGTCGCCGCCGGCGTCGGGCGCGATGGAATGGACGGCGTAGGGATCGTCGTGGTGGGCGCTCATGCTAGGGTTCCTTCGCGTTCATAGGCGACATGCACGACGACCCAGCCGACCACGGCGCCCGTGCCGGCCTGGCTGGCGAGAGCGACGGCCAGCCCCATGGCTTCGTCCGACAGGGCCGATCCCCAGACGACGAGGCCCGGGACGAGGGCGGGCAGGGAAAGGACCGCGCCGGCGGCTGTGCCGATCCAGCGTGAGCGGGCGCCGCACAGGTGCAGGACCGTCCAGACGGGAAGGCCAACCAGCAGCAGACCGCCGACCCAGAGCGGCGCGGCGACGACGAAGCCGGCCGCCGCGACCAGCGGGGCGAGCTCGGGAAGCTCCCCGAAAAGGCTCGGGACGAAGAGCCAGCCTGAAACGAGGACCGATCCGACTGCGGCGCCAACGATGATGGCCGCCAAGACCGCGCCGGCGCTGGTGCGGCCGTTCATGCCCTGGCCCTATAGGCGTAGGCGATGGTCTGCAGACCCACCACGGCGCCAATGACGACCAGGCCCGTGGAGAAACCCCAGGGGGATCCCACGATATCCGCAAGCAGGTGATTTCCGAAGGTCAGCAGGATGGTGGCGGTCGCCAGGCCCGTGAGCACGGCGCCGGCCGTCGCGCCCGCTGGCGGGGAGCCGAGGCCGCGCCGATGCAGCCACCACCCGACCGGGCCGCCGAGCAGGAGTAGGCCGATCAGCCAGACCGGCGCGGAGACGATGAGGGCGACCACGGCCACGAAGATCGCCAGGCTTCCGCTCGTCGGCACGGACATGACGAACGCCATCGCCGTCGTCAGCAGGGCGCCGGTTCCGACGCCGAGCGCCAGGGCCGTGACGGCATCGCCTCTGGTCGGCTGGGCTGGGCGCGGCGACGGATCCATGGCGGCCTCCATAAGAAACAATATAAGTTATTGCTTAAATACCTCATCGCTAATTTGCAAGCGATTAGCGAACCGCTTAAATGATGGTCCATGCAACGCGTATTCGAAGCCCTGTCGTCGACGGTCCGGCGCAAGATCCTGGCCTATCTGGCCCATGCCGACCTGACGGCGGGCGAGATCGCCTCGCGGTTCGAGATCTCCAAGCCGGCGGTCTCGCAGCACCTGTCGATCCTGGAAGCGGCGGGCCTGGTCAGCAGCGAAAAGCGCGGCCAGTTCGTGCACTACAGCCTGACCCGCGACAGCCTGGTCAACACGCTGAACGAGTTCGTGCAGGAGGTCTGCCCGGTCTCCAGGCCGCTGAAGGCCGAGAGCGCGCGCCTGAGGGCCAAACGCGACGGCGAGTGATCGGCAACGACGTCG
The DNA here is from genome assembly GCF_003722335.1 of Caulobacter flavus. Lineage (GTDB taxonomy): Bacteria > Pseudomonadota > Alphaproteobacteria > Caulobacterales > Caulobacteraceae > Caulobacter > Caulobacter flavus. The sequence goes on along the minus strand of NZ_CP026100.1, from coordinate 114,020 downwards.
GCCAGCCGACGTTGTAGGCTCTTCGAACCTTCGCTTTTCGGGGAGCCCGCCGATGATCCGCCCACTGTTCGTCGCCGGCCTGGCCGTCCTGGCCCTGGCCGCCTGCGAGAAGAAGACCGAGGCGCCCAAGCCCGCGCCGACGCCCGACAACCTGGCCCAGACCCCGCCGCCGGCGACGCCCGCCGCCGCCGAGCCCAAGCAGATCGTCTATGCCTGCGCCGACGGCAGCGTGCTCAAGGCGACCTATCCCGACGACAAGACCGCCGTCATCGACTACGGCGACAAGACCCGCACGCTGACCGTGGCCATGTCGGCCAGCGGCGCGCGCTATGTGGGCGAGGGCCTGCAATGGTGGACCAAGGGCATGACCGAAGGCATGGTCGCCCCGCTCAAGGACGGCGAGGACGTCGCCAGCGCCAAGCCGGTCGAATGCATGGCTCCGTCCGACGCGGGGAAATAGGGGGGCGTTTCTCTCCCTTCCCCCTTGATGGGGGAAGGGCGGGGACGGGGGTGACTGCTGACTTGGCGGCGGTGCGGCATCCAACGCCGCACCACCCCCACCCCTGCCCCTCCCCCATCAAGGGGGAGGGGGTCATGGAAAATCGCCAACTCGTTCTATGAGCTTCTCACAGCAGGCTTGGCTGCGCCGGCTCCACGGCCTCCGCCGTCGCCGCCTCGCCGCGCCGGCGCTGCTCGGTCTGGGCGCTGAAGCGGACGTCGGGGTCGCGGTCCTGGGCCAGCGTCCGCAGGGCGTCCTCGTCCAGCAGGCTCCAGGCCTTGCCGCGATCAGCGCCCCTGGGCACGCGCGGCAGCAGGCCCGGCTCGGCGCTCCACGCCAGCAACTGCTCCAGGGAGGCCGCGTCCAGCATGTCGCGCAGATGGTGGGCGGTGACATAGGCGTCGGGCAGGGCGCGGTGCGCCGGCAGGCCCAGCGCGTGGACCAGGCCCCGGGGCATGCGCTGGTAGCGCAGCATCTGGTTGGAGAAGCTGGTCAGATGCGGCCACAGCCGCAGGGCGCACTTCCAGGTGCAGATCCAGGCCGCCCCGCCGGCCAGCGCCGGCGTGCAGTAGCGCTGCTCGAACGACGCCCGGTGGGCGGCCAGGGCCGCAACGCCGCCGTCGGGCCGCAGCACGCCGGGCGCGGCGTCCTTCCAGAACGGCGAGCCGGCGACCTCGGCGTCGAGAATGTGGTGAACCGCCATGGTTTCCGGCGAGATCGGGCGGCCGGGATTGACCAGCAGCGCGCCTCGATCCTCGTCGACGCGCCAGCGGCCGTCCGGGTCCTGGACCACGTCCTGCCAGCCGATCTCGCAGACGTCTTGGGGGCCGTTGCCGGCGGTCTCCAGGTCGATGACGCGGATGCGTGTCATCAGGCCAATATGGGCCTTGGCGGGCTCGGGGCCAAACGGCCCGGCGCCCAAAACTGTCAGCTGACTCGCAGGAAGGCGCGGCCGGCGGCGAAGTCGCCGACCTCGACATAGGCCCGGCGGACGGTCTCGCGCCCGTCGCGGCCCTGGATGACGAACTCCACGGTCATCGCCTCGCGGGGGTCGAGCCGGGCGATGACGTCGCCGGCCTCGCGCGGGAAGCGGAAGGCCATGCCGGTCTTGGCCCCGGTCGGCATCAAGGTCGGGGCGGGGGCGGCGTCGCGGGTCTCGGCGCCGAACACCCGGCTGGCGGCGCGGGGGGCGGCGTTGTCGGCCAGGCCGCCGCCGTTGCGGGCCTTCAGGTAGGGCCCCTGGGTGCGGCCCGGGTCGCGCATGACCAGCCGCGCGGCGTAGGGGCGGGCGCCGTCGGCGAAGGTCGCCACGGCCAGCAGTTCGGTGTTGCGGCCGGCCAGGCCGAACACCAGCCGGTCGCCGCCGAAGGTCGAGGGCTGAGACAGTCGCCAGAACGGGATGGTCGCCGAGCTGGCGCGGTCGGCCTGCCAGCTGGCGCGGTCGCCCGGATAGTTCATCCGCTGCAGCAGGGCGTAGCCCTCGAAGGCCTTGCGCACGCGGCCCGCAGCGGTGGTCAGGTCCTTGGAGCCGCAGGGAACCGAGGCCGCCTTGGCGTGGGCGCGCTGCTGCACGCCGTCCAGCTGCTCGACGCTGGCGCCGGCGCGCAGAGCCGCGCCCCGGGCTTGGGCCCGCCCGGCGTCGAGGGCGCCCGATAGCGAGGGGCTGAACAGGCCGCAGCGCGCGCCGGCGGCGCTCATCAGGCTGCGTTCGTAGAAGACGTCGGAGGGGGTGGCCGTGGCCGTCTGGGCCGCGCCGAGCGCGGCCGCGGCGACGAGCGTCGCCGCCAGGCGCCGCTTTCGCGGGGCGGAGGTCTTCACGGTGGCCATTTTCTCGTATTCTGCGAGAGAGGATGTTCGAGCGGACCTTAGCCGCTCCTGGTTGCGGTTCGGTTAGCGATGCTTCTTTCGACGGATCTATGGGTGGGCGCGCTGATCCGCCGCGCCGAGTTGGGCGGCGCCTTCGCCATGGTGGTGCGCAAGGGCGACGCGCGGGCCGGCGTGGTGCTGGTCAAGGTGGTCGACCGCAAGGCGGGCACGGTGCGCCTCTACAGCGAGGCCACGCGCGGCGACGGCGAGCGGGTGTGGATGCAGCCGACCAAGTCCGACTTCGAGCCGGATCTCGACGCCTATGCCGAGCGGGCGGCCCGCATCGACCCCGACGTCTGGGTGGTGGAGATCGAGGACCGCGAGGGCCGTCACTTCCTCACCGAGGCGGTCGAGGGCTGAGCGCTGGCCGGGACGACGAGCCGCACGGCGTTCATGCAACGATCCACAGCATTAACCCTGCCGCTAAACCAGACCTAAAGTAGAGCGCGTCAGGATGTCGCAGGTCTCCCAGCAGCCCCCGTCATCCGACCATGCTCTTCCTGATGAACGACGTCGTGCTCAGCCTGGACGCCGCCGAACTGTCGCCGCCGATGACGCGCGACCGTTTCGCCGCCCTGTCGCTGAACTTCGTCGCCGAGCTGGGCAAGGAGCTCTTCGCCGAGGAGCCGCTGCTGCACCACAAGCAGCTGGAGAAGGCCAAGCGCCTGGCGGCCCTGATCATCGCCAAGGCGCCGGAGATCAACGCGGTCCTGTTCGTCGCGCCGGCGCGCGGCTGCCTGATCGAGCAGGTGCAGGTGCGCTACGCCCAGATCGGCCTCGAGGTCATGGGCGCGTTGCATCAGCGCCAGAAGGCGGGCCAGTTGACCAATCTGGAAGCCGACCGCCAGGTCTGGCGTCGGTTGGCGGCCTGACGTCGCCGGCTGGCTTACATTAACAAGCCGGCCACGATGTTCAGGACCAGGGCGATCACCACCAGTCCGGCCAGCACCGTGCCCAGGCAGAGCGCGCTCTGCCCCAGCGGGCGGCTTCCCAGGGAACGGTGGCGGATGTGATCACGAGGGTCTTCGGCCAGAGCCATGTCGTTTCCTCCGTCGCCCCGATGGCTCTCGGGGGCCGAACGTCGGCGACAAACAAGAGCATGACTCCAATTCCCCAAGTTGAATAGGGTCTTTTCGAACGCCTGTTCGTCGGGCGGCGAAAACCTCGTACAGGCAAGCTGGGCCCTTGTGCCGCACCCCAATGTCCGGCAAGGCTCAACGTCAAATTGTGTCGGGGGGTGAGCTTGGTTTCGCGGATGGTGGGCGTTGGGCTGGCCCTGGCGACGGCCCTGGGTGTCTGTGGTCCTGCCTGGGCGCAGGGCGGAGGCGCGCCGCCGGCGTCGCCCGTCGTCCAGGCCCCTGTCGTGCAGGCAGACGCGCCCGGTCGCTGGATCCGCGGCGAGAGCGAGCACTTCATCGTCTATTCCGACCGCAGCGAGGCCCTGATCCGCCGCTACGTGACGATGCTCGAGGATTTCGATGCCGTCCTGCGAACCCTGCACGGCAAGACCGACGTCGAGACCCCGCGCAAGCTGCCGCTGTACCTGTTGTCCGACACCCGCCAGCTGCGGCGGGTGATCCCGAACGCCGACGAGCGCCTGCAGGGCATCTACCTGACGGGCGTCGAGGACATCTTCGTCCTGGCCATCCGCAACGACGACAATCTGGGCGACCGCACCAACGGCGACGACACGGTGCTGCACGAGTACACCCACCACTTCATGATGCAGTACTTCCCGGACGCCTATCCGGGCTGGCTCGTCGAGGGGCTGGCCGAGTACTACAAGACCATCGACCTGCAGATGAAGCGGGTGAGGATCGGCGACTTCAGCCGCGGCCGGGCCAGTTCGCTGCTGAACGACAAGTGGCTGCCGATGTCGGACATCCTGTCCAAGCGCGCCTCGCAGTTCGATCGCGACGACGCCCTGACCTTCTACGCCCAGTCCTGGCTGCTGACCCACTACATCTGGAGCGACAAGGAGCGGCGCAAGAAGCTGCAGGACTATCTGGAGCTGGTGCGCGACCACCAGGACCCGATAGCCAGCTGGACCAAGCTCTACGGCCAGGATTCGGCGACCCTGGAGAAGACGCTGCGCGGTTACATGAAGTCGCTGCCGGTGCTGACCATCGGGCGCGAGCCGCCCAAGCCGCAGATCGCCTTCTCGCGCCTGCCGGCCGGCGCGGACGACCTGATCCTGGAGGTCCAGCGCCTGAAGGGCGGGGTGGCCAAGGCCGAGGCTCCGGCGCTGCTGGCCCAGTTCCAGCAGATCGCCGCCAAGCGCCCCAACGAGTATTACAGCCGCCTGGCCCTGGCCCGGGCCGAGATCGACCTGGGCGACCGCGCCAAGGGCGAGGCGATCCTGACCACCCTGCTCGACGAGCGGCCTGACGACCTGGAGACCCTGCAGGTCATGGCCTACAGCCGGCTGGAGGCCGCGCGGCGCCTGGCCCGAACGCCGGCCGACCGTGACAAGGCCAAGGCCGTCTACGCCGAGGCCGCCACCTATCTTGGTCGCGCCCACAAGCTGGACGGCGACAACTACCTGACGCTCTACGGCTACGCCGAGACCAAGTCGCTGGACCGCGAGCCGTCGCAGAATACGCTCAACGTGGTCTTCCGCGCGGCCTCGATCGCGCCGCAGAACCCGGCCATCCGCGTCAACGCAGCGCGGCTGTTCATCCGCGCCAAGCAGTACGAGATCGCGCGGGAGCTGCTGGAGCCCGTGGCCGGCAATCCGCATGGCGGGGCCCAGGCCAGGCGCGCGGGCCAGCTGCTGACGACGCTGGAGGGCAAGGCCGACGGCGAGGCCCTGAAGCCCGCGACCGCCGCCGCGGCCTCGGGGGAAGGTGACAAGGACGCGCCGGGGGGGTAGTTGCGCGGGATGAGCACCTCTCCCGCCGCTGAAGCCGCCCGTCGGCGCACCTTCGCCATCATCAGCCACCCCGACGCCGGCAAGACGACGCTGACGGAAAACCTGCTGCTGGCCGGCGGGGCGATCCGCGCGGCCGGCGCGGTGCGCGCGCGCGGCCAGGCCCGCCGCACCCAGTCGGACTGGATGAAGATCGAGCGCGAGCGCGGGATCTCGGTCAGCGCCTCGGTGATGACGTTCGACCACGACGGCCTGATGTTCAACCTGCTCGACACCCCGGGCCACGAAGACTTCTCGGAAGACACCTATCGCACCCTGACTGCCGCCGACGCGGCCGTGATGGTGCTGGACGCCGCCAAGGGCATCGAGCCCCAGACCCTGAAGCTGTTCGAGGTGTGCCGCCTGCGCGACATCCCGATCATCACCTTCATCAACAAGATGGACCGCGAGGCCCAGGACCCGTTCGAGCTGCTCGACGAGGTCTCCTCGAAGCTGGCCCTCGATCCGGCGCCGCTGTACTGGCCGGCCGGTTCGGGCGGGCGCTTCAAGGGCATGCTCGACCTGCGCAGCCAGCAGTTCCTGCCCTACGCCAAGAAGAGCTCGACCGACGAGGAGGGCCACCCCGACGCCGTGGCCTTCAACGGCAACGCCATCGTCCAGTACCTCGATCCGGACGAGCGTTCGGAGCTGGAGGACAACGCCATGCTGGTCACCGAGGCCGGCAAGCCGTTCGACGTGCAGTCGTTCCTCGAAGGCCACATGACGCCGGTGTTCTTCGGCTCGGCGCTGCGCCACTTCGGCGTCGACCAGCTGCTGGCCGGCATCGGCGCCTATGCGCCCGCGCCCAAGCCGGCCAAGGCCAGCAAGGCCGGGGCCGAGACCCACGTCGCCCCGGGCGACAACGAGGTCTCGGGCTTCGTCTTCAAGGTCCAGGCCAACATGGATCCCAATCACCGCGACCGGATCGCCTTCCTGCGCCTGACCAGCGGCCGCTTTACGCGCGGCATGAAGCTGAAAGCCCAGAACACCGGCAAGGCCATGAGCGTCAACGCGCCGATCATGTTCTTCGCCTCCGATCGCGAACTGGCGGAAGACGCCTTCGCCGGCGACGTGATCGGCATTCCCAACCACGGCGTGCTGCGGGTGGGCGACAGCCTGTCGGAGACCGGCGCCCTGCGCTTCGCGGGCTTGCCCAACTTCGCGCCGGAAATCCTGCGCCGCGTTCGCGTGAAGGATCCGCTGAAGGCCAAGCACCTGAAGAAGGCGCTGGAAGGCCTGGCCGAGGAAGGCGTCACCCAGCTGTTCCGCCCGATGATCGGGTCCGACTTCATCGTCGGCGCCGTCGGCCAGCTGCAGTTCGAGGTCATGGCCGACCGCCTGGGCAACGAGTACCAGCTGGACGTGATCTTCGAGGCCAGCCCCTACGCCGAGGCCCGCTGGCTGGTCGGCGAGCGCGCCGACGTCGAGGACTTCGAGAACAAGCACAAGTCGGCCATGGGCCGCGACATCGACGACCAGCCGGTGTTCCTGGGCAAGTCGTCCTGGGAGATCAACTACGTCGCCGAGCGCTATCCGAAGGTGCGCTTCGAGCGGACGAAGGAACGGGGTTAGGCTGCGGACTCAATTGCGCTGCGAGTCGGGTCTAAGCATTTCAATCGCTTATTGCTCGTCATCCCGGAAAGCGCGAAGCGCTTATCCGGGACCCAGGGGCCGGCGCAATGCAGGCGGCCCCTGGGTCCCGGCTCTACGGTCCGCTACGCGGCCCTTCGGCCGGGATGACGATTAGAAAGTACTCGCGCAATTGAGTGCGCAGCCTAGCCCGGTCCGGCCTCGGCCGACTTCAGGCGCTGGTAGACGGTCTGGATCTCCGGATCGGTCGGCGAGATGGCGTAGGCCTTGGCCGCCGCGCGGCGGGCCTCGACCAGATCGGGCGGGGCGCCGCCCTTGCGCTCGAAGCGGTCGATCCAGGCCGCCGCCTCGACCGTGGCCAGCATGGCGGTTTCGGTCTGCGAGGCCGGGGCCTTGGAGCGCCAGAAGTCGCGGGCCGTCTCGATCGCGCGGTTGGGATGACCGGCGGCGCGCTGGAACCAGGCCAGGTGCAGGGCGATGTCCGACCACGGCGCGCCGCAGGCGTTGGCCAGCTCGCGCCAGGACTGCGCCAGCTGCGCGCCCTGCCGGTGCAGTTCGTTGCGCTTCAGCGCCCGCACCCACGGCCCGCGCAGGGCGCGTTCCGGCAGCTTGCCGTCCCGCCGGGCCATCTCGGCGGCGTGGACGGCCTCCAGGTCGGCCACCGTGGCGAAGGGGCGGGGATATTCCGGGCCGAGTTCGTCGCGCATTTTCTGGTGGGCGCGCTCCTGCGGCGACACGGCGGCCCTGACCGCCGCGACCGCCGGGTGATCCGATGCGGGCGCCACCAGAAGGCCGTCGGGCAGTCGCCCGAACGGGAAACGCATGCGGCCCTTCGGCCCGCCGCAGACCAGAGCCTGGCGGGCGAGGTCGACCTCGAGGATCGGCAGGGGCTCGTCGCTCTCGCCGTCGTCCAGCGCGCAGCCGTCCAGCAGGGCCGGATCGGCCGCGTCTGTCTTCAGCCACCGCTGCAGCAGGCGCCCGTCGATCTCGACTTCGCTCATCCCTCGACCCTCCAGGCGTTCGCGGAGGCGGTTCTAGAGCGCGTCAGGCGGAAGCGTGAGCGGTTTCGCCGATTAACGCGCTCTAGATGTTTGATTTAGAGCCTTCACGCCTTTCGCAGCCCGTAGTCCCGCGCCATCTGGCGGTAGAGTTCCATGAAGGCGTTGGCGTCGTAGCGGCCGCCGTTGTCGATCTTCTCGGGATGGGGCGCCGGCGCGCCTGCGATCGCCGCGCCGGGGGCCTCGGCGGCGTTGATCCCCTGCGACAGCAGGTTGGGACGCGGGCCCTCGCCGGCGTTCTTGCCGTCCTGGTCGAAGATCGCCTCCTGGTGGCGGGTGGGTTCCCAGATGAACGTGCCCCAGCCGCGCTGGCCCGGCGCGTCGAACACCAGGTCGTTCACGTAGCGCTTCCGGCTGGAATATTCGGCCACGTAGAAGCCGTGGTCGCGATAGCGCTCGCCGAAGCGGGCGAAGGTGTTGGCCCAGTCGCCCTCGGCCGCCTGCTGGTAGCAGGAGAAGCCCGTGGCGTCGAAGCGCACGCCGCGCGAGAGCAGGCTGTCCATCCAGTGGCTGACGATGGTCCAGTGGCGGCCCAGGTGATTGTGCAGGCTGGTCTTCACGCCCGGAACCGTCTCGCGCGAGGCGTCCAGGCCCGCGCTCAGCAGGCGGGCCAGCTTGTCGAAGCCGCCGGCGTCGGGAACGTTGAGGTGCACCGCGTCGGTGGCCGGGTTGCCCGTCGGGACGGGCAGGGGCACGCGGCCGTCGGGCCACAGCATGCCGAAGGTGATCTCGTTGCCGATCACCACCATGTCGGGCTTGGCGCCGGCCTTGACCAGCGCGGTCAGCACCTGGCGGGTGTGGTCGCCGACCGCCTTGACCAGGGCGTCGAACGGCATGTCCTTCCAGGCGGCGGGTTTGCCCTGTTTCTGCGGGTCGGCCCAGGTGTCGCTGTAGTGGAAGCTGATCGTCAGGTGCATGCCCGCGGCCTTGATCCGCTTGGCCATGGCGACGGTCTGGGCCAGGCCCGCCCACGGATCGGTCTTGCGACGCTCCGAATAGCCGTTCTCGGGATTGACGAAGACGCGGATCTTGATGGCGTTGAAGCCGGCGTCGCCGAGGATGGCGAGAATGTCCTGCCTGCGGCCATTGGCGAAGAACTGCGCGCCGTCGGCCTCGTCCTGCGGGATCCAGGTGACGTCGGCGCCCAGCAGGAACGGACCGGGGCGGGCGCCGGGTGTCGATGCGAGGGCGTGCGGCGCGGCCGACAGCAGGGGCAGGGCGGTCAGGCCCGCGGCGAAGGCGCGGCGGTCGAGGGTCATCGGCGGCTTCCTCCAGGGACCGCCTAGGCGGGCGGTCTCATTATTTGGGATATCATTTCAATATATATCCTAGCGGCAATGCGCGCCAAAAGGGAAGGGGCGCGGCGGGCTGGCGGCGGCCTCGCCAGCCGCTATAGGAGGGACGTTCGCAACCGGAGCCGTCCCCGCATGACCCGCCAGCTCGCCATCGGCCTCGTGGCCCACGACGACAAGAAGGCCGACCTGGTGGCCTGGGCCAAGGCGAACGCGGCGTTCCTGGAAAGGAACGTCCTCTACGGCACCGGCACCACCGGCGGCCGGGTGCTGGAGGCGCTGCCGCAGCTGCAGCTGACCCGCCTCAAGAGCGGCCCGCTGGGCGGCGACCAGCAACTGGGCGCGATGATCGCCGAGGGGCGCCTGGATATCCTGATCTTCTTCGTCGACCCGCTGTCGCCCCAGCCCCACGACGTCGACGTCAAGGCGCTGATCCGCCTGGCGACCCTGGCCGACATCCCGTTCGCCTGCAACGCGGCCACCGCGACGCTGGTGGTGAAGGGGCTGCAGTAACCGCCTTCGGCGGCGCCCTTCGGCCCTCTGGGCCACCTCCCCCTCTGGGGTAGCTGTCGCGGAGCGACTGAGGGGGCGCCGTAGGCGCTACCCCGGAAACTTCATCAGGTTCGGCTTGGGGATCGCGGCCTTGAAGCTGCCGCGGCTCTTTGACGTGTCCAGTCCGAACTCGGCCCAGGCGGCCAGGAAGCCGGTCTGCGGCGCGCCGGCGGCCAGCGGGACGAGGTTCAGCGTGGGCCGTGCGGCGACCAGGGCGCGGGCGGCGGCCCAGGCCTCGGGCTCGGCCGCGGCGTAGGCGCCGTCGGCGGCCACCAGTTCGCCGGCCAGGGCCGGATCGGCGAAGCGCAGCGTCACGGGCGCGTCGGCCGGCAGGTCCGACAGGCTGGTCAACGCCTCGATCACGGCCGACAGACTCATCCTGGCGGGGGAGGTGCGGCGCTCGCCGCCGGCCGCGCCCTTGATCGCGGCTGCGCCCGTTCCGCCGTCCAGCTTCCGTACGAACGCCCATCCGCCGTAGCCGGGGTCCTGCTTGCAGAGAGCGGCGGTCCAGAGGGTTACGGCGGGGCTGGTCATGGAAGGGTTCCTAACGCCTTGCGCGGCTATCCGCCACTCCGCGTGGTAACGACCCTGAACAAAGTGTAAACAATACCCTAAATCTTAGAGTTAACGTCATTTTCACTTCGGTGAACCGGGTTATAATTTGTGCGTGCGCACCTTCTCTCGGTTGTGCGCCGGTGAAGCAAAAAGCGTGCCAAAATGGGTCAAAAGCCCGGATTTCACGGCCATCCGGGCGATCAAAGTTAATGTGATCTGAATATTCGTGGTTAATGGCCGATTCAGACCCGTTAACCCCTTGTTAAGAGCGTTGGCTCCGGTTTTGCTGATCTCGCGTCAAATCCATCCCGGCCGTGCCGAGGTGGGACGATCCCGGTGCGGAGTACGCGAGCGATGTTCGAATTCGTGGGGCGCGATCTGAAGCGACTGCTGGGCGTCGAGGGCCAGGGACGGCTGTCCCACGCCGCGGCGCATCGCGAAGGCCTGACCGGCGGCGACACCGCGCTGCTGGAGCTGATGGACCTGCGCCTGCTGACCAACGAAGCCCGCGCCGCCGACGTCGCCGCCGGCCGCATCGGCTGCAAGGACCGCGCGGTGCGCCTCCTGGAAGCCGCCGTGGTCTGGCGCGAAGTGGCCCGCCGCACCGGCGACGCGGCCGCCCTGCGCAAGGGCGCGGCCCAGGCCGAGGCCGCCGCCAGGCTGGCCGACGCCGAACGCAAGACCGATCTCGTCTGCGCCGCGCGCTGCGAGCAGGCGGTGCTGGCCATGCTGGGCGCCGAGCTGTTCGGCGACGAGGGCCTGCACGCCGCCGCCGGCGCCACGCTGTCCCTGGCCAAGACCAGCCACGGTCCGCACGCGGCCCTGGCCGCCAGCCTGCTGGCCGCCGTCGACGGCCGCATGGCGCTGTCGGAAAACGACGTCGACCGCGCCCTGGCCGCCGCCCAGGCCTTCGAGGCGCCCCTGGCGATCCTGGCCGGCGAGCGCGGCGCCAAGTGCGGCGGCGCCCGCCTGCAACTGGCCGAGCAGCGAGCCGCCCGAATCGACCTGCTGCTGGCCTGCGCCGTGCGCCTGAAGGATCGCGCGCTGGTCGAGGTGGCCCTGTCCGAATGCCGCACGGCGCTGGCCGCGCTGGACCCCGATTTCGAGCCTCTGACCTGGTCGCGCCTCGAGCTGCTGCGCGCCGACGCCCTGGCCCGGCTGGGCGATCTGGACGGCGAACTGTCGCTGATCGCCGACGCGGTCGAGGCCGCGACCCAGGCGCTGGAGCCGCTGGACCCCGGCCACAGCCCGCTGGACTGGGCCCGCGCCCAGGCCTCGCTGGGCGAGACCCTGCAGACGATGGGCGAGGCCACGACCTCCGAACGCTGCTTCGAGCAGGCCGTCACCTGCTTCGACCGCGCCACCCACATCGTGAAGGTGCAGCCGGCCCTGACCCTGCGCGCCGCCGTGGCCAACAACCGCGCCCTCAGCCTGGCGCGCTGCGCCGAACTGACCGCCGACCTGGCCGTGCTCGACGCCGCCGAAATGGCTTTCAAGGCCGAGCTGGCCGATCAACCCGGCGCTCGCGACCCGGCCGGCTGGGCCGTGGCGCAGATGAACCTGGCCCGCCTGTACGAGGCCCGGGTCGAGATCACCGGCCGCGACGACGGCCGCCTCGACCGGGCGGCCACCGCCCTGGCCGTGGCCTTCGACATCTTCGCCGAGCTGGGCCTGCGGTCGCTGACCGACATGGCGGCCCAGGGGTTGCAACGGATCAAGCAGGCGAACGCCGCCTGATCCGAAATGAAACGCGGACGCCGCTTCGGCGGACGTCCGACAAGACCATAGGGATGATACAGTGATCGCTTCGTTCGTTCTCGCCGCCGCCGTCACCACCGCCGCTCCGGTCCTGCCGGCCGAGCCGCAGGCCCGCGTGGTCCAGGTGGCGCAACCGCGCGAAGCCGTCGCCCTGCTCAGCTGCATGGTGAAGAACAACGGCGGTCTGGCCGACTGCAGCGTTCAGGCCGAAAGCCCCCGCGACCTGGGCGTCGGCGACGCCGCCCTGCAGATGGCCTCGCAGATCCAGGTCGAGCTGCTGGGCCCCGACGGCAAGAGCCGCGCCGGCTCGTTCATCGACGTGCCGATCCGCATCCGCATCCGCTGAGCAGGTCACGCGTCCCTGCGCGGGGCGCCCATACGGAAAGGCGCCGCGGCGGCCCTTCGGTCGTCGCGGCGTCTTGCGTTGCGGGCGGTTGCGGCGAAGTGGGCGGCTATTTCGCCAGGCCCGACTTCTGCAGCGTCTTGTAGGCCTTGATCACGCGCTGGAGCTTGTGCTCGGCGCTGCGGTCGCCGCCGTTCATGTCGGGGTGGCAGCGCTTGAGCAGTTCCTTGTAGCGCGTGCGGATGGCCGCGGCGTCGGCGTCGGCGTCCAGGTCCATGTCGGCCAGGGCCTGGCGTTCCAGCTTGCCGATCGCGCGGCCCGAGCCGGCCGATTCCGCGCGGCGCTGCTGGGCGCGGAACAGGCCGAAGGGGTCGGCCATGTTGCGGGCGTCGCGGGCGGCGGCGGCGGCGGCCTCGCGCGAGCCAGCGTCGGCCTTCATGCTCCAGGTCGGCCGGCCGCCGGTCATCTTCTCGCGCTCCTGCTCGGCGCGAATCTGACCCTCGTTCATGCCGGCGTAGAAGTTCCAGTTCTTGTTGTACTCGGCCGCGTGCTGCTGGCAGAAGTCGTAGTACTGGCCGGGCAGGTCACGGCTTTTGGGCGCCTTGGCGTCGGCCGGGCGCAGGCAATCGGCATGGTCGCAGCGCTTCTGGCCGGGCTTGAGCTTGTAGACGTCGTCGGCGCGCGGACCCTCCTCCTCGCCCGGCTTGGGCGGGCGGACCCGGATGTCGAAGAATTTGGGGCGATACTCGAACGCGCGGCTCATGGCGCTTAGAGTAAGCGCAGGCTATTTCCGTTCAAGGATTGACATGTCGGAGATCGCCATGGGCGCCGTCGCGGACACCATCGAAGCCAAGCTCAACGCCGCCTTTTCGCCGACCCGGCTGGAACTGGTGGACGACAGCGATCGCCACAACGGCCATGCCGGCCACCGGGAAGGCGGCGAGAGCCACTTCAACCTGACCATCGAGGCCCAGGCCTTTGCCGGCAAGCCGCGCGTGGCCCGCCAGCGGCTGATCTTCCAGGCCCTGCGCGAGGAGATGGCCGGGCCCGTGCACGCTCTGTCGATCGTCGCCCTGGCGCCGGGCGAAAGCTGAACCGGGAGGAGCGGTTTGCGCTTGCATAACCGCCCCGCGACTGATTGCCTCGGTTCCCGGCGCGATCCTGCCGGGATCCGAGGGATGGCATGAGCGCCGCACGACTTTCTTCCGACGTTTCAGCTTCCGACGAAGCCGCCATCGCCGCGCGGCTGCCGGACTATCTGGCGCGATCCTACGCCCGCTATTCGAACTTCACCGTCGCCAGCGCCGTCGTCGACGAGCAGGGCGGCGTGCACTTCGGCGTCAATGTCGAGAACGCGGCCTATCCGTCGGGCACCTGCGCCGAGCAGACCGCGATCGGGGCGATGATCACCGCCGGCGGGCGCAGGATCGCGCGCGTCTACATCGCCGCCGGCTCGGACGCCGTCGTCCAGCCCTGCGGCGCCTGCCGCCAGCGCATCGGCGAGTTCGCGGCCAGGACCTGCGAGATCGTGTCGGTGCAGGGCGGGGCCGCCACCGTGCGCACGCCGTTCTGGAGTCTGCTGCCCGAAGCGTTCGGGCCGGCGGATCTGGAGTAGGGGGCTGGGGGGACCCCCTCCGGCCCTCTGGGCCACCTCCCCCAGAGGGGGAGGATCTTTGGCGCCCAGATGCTCCCCCTCTGGGGGAGCTGTCGCGTAGCGACTGAGGGGGTGCGCAGCCCCTAGGCGATGATGTCCGGGGTCACCTGGTCTTCCAGGCGCACGATCTCGTCCTTCAGGGCCAGCTTGCGGCGCTTGAGGCGGGCGATCTGCAGCATGTCGGGCTGGGGGCGTTCCTCCAGGGCCGCGACGGCGTCCGACAGGTCCTGGTGCTCCTCGCGCAGCGTCGCCAGGCGGCGCTCTACCGCGATGACGGTGTCTTCCGAAGGATCGTCGTCATTCATGGACGTTCCTCCCGTGGGCCCCTGTCCGAAGGCGGTGATAGATAGCAAAGCCTGACGGCCGGTAAAGGTCTGTCGGGGTTCTTCAGGCGAGCGCGTCGGCGAGCCTCGCCAGCGCGGCCTCGCGCGGCGGGTCGCCGGTGGCGTGGGCGGCGGCCAGCAGGGCGCCGTAGACGTCGCGGGTGGCGTCGACCGGGCCGCAGGTCGCCTCCAGGCTTTCCATCAGCACCTTCTCGCCGGCCAGCTCGGCGGCCTTGACCTGCTCGCGCAAGGCCTGCCGGGCGGCGTCGGCCACGTCGACGCGGGCGGGTTTCAGCGCCCGGCGGACCTCGCGCAGGGGCGCGCCGACCTCGGCCTCCCAGGCGCGGACCAGGGCCGCGGCGCGCGGCAGGTCGACGGGCCGCCCTTCCAGCGCCGCCCAGGCGGCCCACAGCAGGAACGGCACGTTCTGGTCGTGGTCGTCCTGCAGGTGCAGGCATGCGCCTGCGACAGGCTGTCGCGCATAGACGGAAAGCGCCCAGTCCCAGAACCGCATAGCCGTTAATTTTCGTCCGTTTGGTTGACGGTCGGCCCGATGGGCGGCAGGTCCTCGCCCCAGCGCTTCACGGGCCCCCAGGTCAGGCCGAAGAGGTCCAAGGCGCGGCCGACGGACTGGTCGACCATTTCCTCGATCGAGGCGGGCCTGGCGTAGAACGCCGGCACCGGCGGGGCGATCACCGCGCCCATTTCGGAAAGGCGCGTCAGGGTGCGCAGGTGGCCCAGGTGCAGCGGGCTTTCGCGCACCATCAGCACCAGCGGGCGGCGCTCCTTCAGCACCACGTCGGCGGCGCGGGTCAGCAGCGACGAGGTCACGCCGGTGGCGATCTCGCTCATGGTCCGCACCGAGCAGGGGGCGACGATCATGCCCAGGGTGCGGAACGAACCCGAGGCGATCGAGGCCCCGACGTCGCCCACGCGGTGGACCACGTCGGCCATGGCCGCCGCGTCGCCGACCGAAAGGCCGGTTTCCTGCGTCAGGGTCAGGGCCGCCGACTTGCTCATCACCAGATGGCTCTCGACGCCCAGGTCGCGGCAGGCCGCCAGGGCCCGCAGGCCGTACAGCGCGCCCGAAGCGCCCGAGATTCCGACGACCAGGCGGGGCTTGGAAGCGGGTGCGGCGGCGTCCGTCATGGTGAATTTTCGTCCGTCACGGGATTAAGCGGCGCCACGTCAAGCGCTGCTGGTTGCAATCATATGTGATCTGACAGTCCGGGCCAGCGGGTGTTCACTCCTTGCGTCAACAGCCCAAAAGGAGGCCTCACCGATGGCCATCGAATCCCGTATCCGCGAGCTGGGGTCCCGCCACGAGAACCTCGACCGCACGATCCAGGAGGAGACCAACCGTCCGGGTAGCGACGCCACCAGGCTCCGAGAGCTCAAGAGGCAGAAGCTCAGGCTCAAGGAGGAGATAGAGGGGCTTCGAGCCCGACTCCACTAGCCTTCAGAACATGGAAAAGGCCCATCCGAGCGTCGGATGGGCCTTTTTGCTGTTCGGAGCGGACGAGGATCAGTCCTCGTCGTCCTCGTCGTCGACATTGCCCGAGAACGAGCCGAACACGTCCTCGGCCTTCGGCTCGGCGCGCGAGGCGCGGATGTCGCGCTCTTCCTGCTCTTCCTCGGTGAGGTAGGCGGTTTCGGTCGCCGGGCGCAGGGTGGGGTCTTCGGCGACGATGCCCTTCTTGGCGTCGTCCTTGGCCTTCTTCTCGGCGGCCTTCTTGACGAGGGCGTCGAGTTCCAGCTGGCCGACCAGGCCCAGGGTCACCGGATCGACCGGCTTGATGTTGGCCGCGTTCCAGTGGGTGCGGTTGCGCACCTGCTCGATGGTGGCCTTGGTGGTGCCGAGGATCTTCGAGATCTGGGCGTCGGTCACTTCCGGGTGGTGGCGGATGAACCAGGCGATGGCGTCCGGACGGTCCTGGCGGCGCGACACCGGGGTGTAGCGCGGGGCCTTCTTGGCCGGCTTCAGCAGCTCGGCGTGACGGCTGACCTGGGCCTTCATGCGGTAGTTCGGGTTGCCCTGGGCCTTGTCCAGCTCTTCGCGGGTCAGCTGGCCGTTGCCGATGGGATCGGCGCCGCGGATGTCGCGCGCCACTTCGCCGTCGGCGATGCCGCGAACTTCCAGCGGGTGCAGGCCGCAGAAGTCGGCGATCTGCTCGAAGCTCAGCGAGGTGTTGTCCACGAGCCAGACGGCGGTCGCCTTGGGCATCAGGATGTCGGACATGCGGTCCTCCAGAAATGACGGCGCCCGACCTTTCGGCCGGGCGGGGTTGTTCAACACCGAGCTATAATGCGGTTCTCGGCGAAAGGGAACGGGGATCGATCATCTCCTGTTCGGCGCGCGCGTTGTGCTCGGCAGTCTTCACCCCTGGCCAAACTCCTGCCCGACAAAACGCCGCTTCCCTCGCCCTCGTGGCGAGGGTCCATGCCGGCCGCTGCTCAGATCGTGATCGGGCTCGATAGGTCTGAGCAGGCTGAGCGATGGATCCTCGCCACGAGGGCGAGGAAGGCAGGAACAGGTTGGCTTGCATGATGCAGAACTGTCTGCGCCTCCATCATCCGCCGCGGCCCTCAGGCCACCAGCACCACCTTGCCCACGTGCTCGCCGGCCTCCAGGTGCGCGTGCGCCTTGGCCGCGTCGGCCAGCGGGAAGGTCGCGTCGACGATGGGCGCCAGCTTGCCAGCGGCGATCCACGGCCAGACGACGCGTTCGACCTCGGCGGCCAGGCGGGCCTTCTCGTCGGCGGGGCGGGGGCGCAGGGTCGAGCCGGTGATCACGGCCCGCTTCTGCATCACCTTCATCACCGGCACCTCCAGCACGCCGCCGGCCAGGGCGGCGATGTAGACGATCCGGCCGCCGGTCTTCAGGGCGTCGAGGTTCTTTTCGAAATAGGCGCCCCCGACCATGTCGAGCACCACGTCGACGCCGCCGACGTCCTTGGCGATCTGCGCGAAGTCCTCGGTCTTGGCGTCGACGGCCAGATCGGCGCCCAGTTCGAGCGCCTTGGCCTTCTTGTCGGCGCCGCGCCCCGTGGCGATGACGATGGCGCCGGCCGCCTTGGCCATGGCGATCGCCGTTGTCCCGATACCGGACGTGCCACCATGAATCAAAATGGTCTCGCCAGGCTTCAGCGCGCCGTGTTCGAACACGTTGGCGAACACCGTGAAGACGGTCTCGGGCAGGGCCGCGGCCTGGACGAAGTCGAAGCCTTCGGGGATCGGCAGGGCCTGGCGGGCGTCGACCACGGCGTAGTCGGCATAGCCGCCGCCGCCCAGCAGGGCGCAGACCCTGTCGCCGACCTTCCAGCGGCCGGCGGCGACCTCGACCTCGCCGGCGACCTCGAGGCCCAGCGTGGCCGGCGCGCCGGGGGGCGGGGGGTAGAAACCCAGGCGCTGCAACAGGTCGGGGCGGTTCACGCCCGCCGCGCGCACGCGGATCAGGATCTCGCCGGGGCCCGGCTGGGGGCGTTCGACCTGCACGGGGCGCAGGGCGTCGGCCGCCCCCTTGCCGCCCTCGATCTCGATCGCGGTCATGGTTTCCGGCATCGGCTCTGGCTCCGTCGCGCTTGCGTTGGGCCCTAGGTAGGCGTCTCATGGTCGGTCGGAAAGGGAGGTCATCCATGATCGAAGAGCCGGTCGAGCCGCGCGCGTTCCGCGGCGACGCGCTGAACACGGCCACGCACGAGGATCTCGAGATCTACGGCGTGCGCGAACTGGAAGAGCGGATCGAGGCGCTGGAAGCCGAGATCGCCCGCACCAAGGCCCAACTCAGCAAGAAGAAAGCGGGACGCGCGGCGGCCGATGCGCTGTTTGGTCGCCTAGACTAACGAAAGGTTTACGCTAGCAGTGGACGCTGACGTGCGCCGGTCGGTCGCACCGAGTCGGGCGGTCGCGAAACGGGACGTTAAGACTTGGCACGGGGGTTGCAGTCTTCCCCGACAAGCGAGACGTCCTCGCGGCCTTAGGGGCATTGAGTAGACATGACCGATCCGAACGCGTCCACGGCCCCCTGGCGGGCGGGAGTCATTCAGGACTTCGCCCGCTCGGAATTGTTCGACCGCACCTTCGACGAGGGCATGCTGCTGGTCGAGGAGACCGCGGCCTATCTCGACGGGGCCGGCCGCCACGACAGCAAGATCCTGTCGCGTAACGCCGCCCTGGCTTATGCGAGCGAAAGCATGCGCCTGACCACCCGCCTGATGCAGGTGGCCTCGTGGCTGCTGGTGCAGCGCGCGGTGAAGGAAGGCGAGATGGCGCCCGAGGCCGCCTGCGCCGAGAACTACCGCCTGGCCCTGGAGGCCGGCGAGCAGCAGGCCGCCGTCGAGGATCTGCCCTTCGGCCTGGTCAGCCTGCTGCAGCGCTCCGAGCGTCTGTACGAGCGCGTCCGCCACCTGGACCAGCGCATGTATGTCGAGGCCGCCGCCGTCGACGAGGCTCCGCGCCCCGTCCAGGCCCAGTTCGATCGCCTGACCGCCGCCTTCGGCGCGGCCTGAAGTCCGACAGGGGGCCCCGTTCAACTCCGCTCGAAAGCGGGGTAGGAGAGGCGCGTGACCCAAGCGCCATCCTCCGATTCACGATTTCTGGGCCGCGTGCTCGTCCTGGCCGGATCCGATTCCGGCGGCGGCGCGGGCATCCAGGCCGACATCAAGACCATCACCGCGCTCGGCGCCTACGCGGCCACGGCGATCACCGCCGTCACCGTGCAGAACACCCTGGGCGTCACCGGCGTGCATCCGATCCCGCTCGAGGTGATCGAGGCCCAGGCCCGCGCCGTGCTTGACGACATCGGCGCCGACGCCTTCAAGACCGGCATGCTGGGCGACGTGGGCGTGGTCGAGACCGTGGCCCGGGTGCTGGCCAGCGCGCCGGGCGTCCCGGCGGTGGTCGATCCGGTGATGATCGCCAAGGGCGGCGCGCCCCTGCTGGCCGACCGGGCGATCGACGCGGTGAAATCGCTGATGATCCCGCGCGCGGCCCTGCTGACCCCCAACGCCCCCGAGGCCAGCGCCCTGACCGGCCTGGCGGTCGAAACCCTCGACGACCAGCGCCGCGCTGGCGAGGCCCTGCTGGCGCTGGGCGCCCAGGCAGTGCTGATGAAGGGCGGCCACGTCGCGGGCGAGCGCGTCGTGGACCTGCTGATCACCCCGCACGGCGAGACCAGCTTCGAGGGCGAACGGATCGACACCCGTCACACCCACGGCACCGGCTGCACCCTGGCCTCGGCGATCGCCGCGGGCCTGTCGCAGGGCCTGCCGCTGACCGACGCGGTCGCCCGGGCGTGGAACTACGTGCACGAGGCCATGCTGCGCGCGCCGGGCCTGGGCAAGGGCCACGGCCCGCTCGACCACGCCTGGCCTGTGCGGGGATGAAACGAGCCGGGGTCGCGATGGCGATGGTCGTCGCCGGCCTGGGGTTGGCCGGCTGCGTCCGGGTCGAGCCGCTGGCGGTCGCCGACCGCGCCGGCGACATCCCGCTGGCCCAGGCGTTCGGCGACGACGCCGACCTCGTCTGCGTCCACGCTCCGGCCCCGCCCTGGCAGTTCGACACGATCAGCTTCACGGCGCTGGGGCAGTCGCTGAAGAGGTCCAGCGTCGTCCAAGCCCACTGCCCGAAGGTGCGGGGACTTTGGCGTCGGGGGCGCTGGGTGGCCTCCTACGAGACGGTGGTCCTGGGTCTCAGGAACTGTGAGGTCGTCGGCGTCAGGTCGATCGCGATGGGCGAGCGCCGTGCGCTCGACGGCGCCCCGGACGACTTCTGCACTACCCCCGACCGGCTCATCGTCGGCCATGCGCCGGAGCCTCGCCTGATGAACGCACCGGAAAGCCCGCGATGACCTTTGAGACCCGCCTGATCGAGATCGTCCGCGCCACGCCGACGACCATGCAGGTGCTGCGCACCGTGCGCGACCTTTCCCTGCCCGACTGGATGATCTTCTCCGGGGCGGTCTACCAGCCGGTCTTCAACCACCTGACCGGCCGGCCGCTGGACTACGGGATCAAGGACTACGACGTCGCCTATCACGACGACAGCGACACCTCGTACGAGGCCGAGGACGTGGTCATCCAGCGCGTCGCCGCCGCCTTCGAGCCGCCGCTGCGCGAGCTGGTCGAGGTGCGCAACCAGGCCCGGGTACATCTCTGGTTCGAGAAGAAGTTCGGCGCCGACGAGCCCTATCCGGCCCTGCGCTCCAGCGCCGAGGCCCTGGAGCGCTTCGTGGCCACGGCCTTCTGCGTGGGCGTGCGGCTGGAGGCGGACGAGACCTTGCGCGTCTGGGCGCCGTTCGGGCTGGACGACCTGTTCGCCATGCGTCTACGGCCCAACCCGCTGCGGGTGAAGGGCGCGGGCGGCTGGGCGCGCACCACCGGCTCGGCCAAGGCCCGCTGGCCGGAGATCACCGTCGAGGGGTGAGTTCGAGTGACCTACTTCGCCAGGCTTTGCGCATGAACCAGTTCCAGGATCTGTGGGCGCGCTTTCACGAGGGCCATCGGCCGATCGGCTACAGGCTGCGGCAGGGCGGGGCCGCCAACTGGGTCCGATTCCATTCGCTTCCGGAATCCAAGCGCTATGCGGAGACCGACGAGGAGCGCGGCATCATCCTGCGGCGCCAGAACGCCCTCGCCGCCGAGCTCTTCGCGTCGGATCCGTGCTGGCTGGTCCAGACGCACTGGACCACGCCCGACGGGGTGATCGACGTTGCGGACCAGAACGATCCGTTCGCCGCCACCCGGCAATTCAATCTCGAGCCGGCCTTCGCGTACGTGGACGACGAAGACGAGGACGACGAAGACCCGTCCAGCTGGCGCGTTCATGCCGGAGTGACCCGATGGACGGACCGCGTCTTTGACGAACTGCTGGCGGACATCGCCGAAGACCGGGCCGGCTTTACGCTTTGGATGTCGGAGGCGACCGGCTCGGTGTTCGCGCCCTACGACGGCGGCGTCGATCTCTTCCTGGCCGAGGCGGAGCAGGTCGCCGCGCTGAAGGCGAAGTATCGCCAATGGCTTTCCTCCCACGCGTCCGGCCTGTGAGCGGCTTGCGGAAAGACTAGCGACTTCGCGGCTCGGTTCTTCTGCGGTGGACGTCCGCCGCGCACCGCTCTACGGAAATTGATAGCGCTATCATTTTCGTGAGCGACCCCATGGCCCTGCCGCGCCGCACCCTGTTCAAAGGCCTCCTGGCGGGGGCCGCCGCCGCGCCTGCCCTGGCCGCTCAAGCCGCCGAGGCCAAGCCGGCCGGCAAGGCCGCGC
Organism: Caulobacter flavus; assembly: GCF_003722335.1. Lineage (GTDB taxonomy): Bacteria > Pseudomonadota > Alphaproteobacteria > Caulobacterales > Caulobacteraceae > Caulobacter > Caulobacter flavus. The sequence continues at coordinate 92,360 of NZ_CP026100.1, read as the reverse complement.
CGACCTGGGGCAGGGAAGCCGACGGCCGCCGCAAGGCTGACCTCGGCGACGGGACGTACCTGAACCCGATCATCGCGGGCGACCATCCCGACCCGACGATCCTCAAGGACGGCGAGGTCTACTACATGACCTTCTCGTCGTTCCTGGCCTATCCGGGCCTGGTGATCTGGAAGTCGACGGACCTGGTGAACTGGACGCCCGTGGGTCCGGCGCTACGCAAGCCTCTGGGCACGATCTGGGCCGTCGACCTGGTCAGGCACGAGGGCCGCTACTTCATCTACATCCCGGCCGACCCGACGGGGCAGGGCTGGTCGATCTTCGCCATCTGGGCCGACAGCATCGAGGGGCCGTGGAGCGATCCGGTCGACCTGAAGATCAGCGGCTGCATCGATCCCGGCCACGTCGTCGGCGAGGACGGCAAGCGCTATCTGTTCGTCAACGGGGTGCGCAAGATCCGCCTGACCGACGACGGCCTGGCCACCGACGGCCAGCTGGAGAAGGCCTACGACCCCTGGCGCTATCCCGACGACTGGATCGTCGAGAACTTCGCGCCCGAAGGCCCCAAGCTGCTGCGCCGCAATGGCTGGTTCTACCTGATCACCGCGGTCGGCGGCACGGCCGGGCCGGTGACCGGCCACATGGTCATCGCCGCCCGCTCGCGCTCGGTGCATGGCCCCTGGGAGCACTGTCCGCACAATCCGCTGGTGCGCACGAGAAGCGTCGACGAGCCCTGGTGGTCGCGCGGCCACGCCAGCCTCGTCGAAGGCCCCGCCGGCGACTGGTGGATGGTCTATCACGGCTATGAGAACGGCTACTGGACGCTGGGCCGCCAGACCCTGCTGGAGCCGATCGAATGGACCGCCGACGGCTGGTTCAAGCCGCTGGGCGGCGATCTCTCCAAGCCCATCAGAAAGCCGCGCGGCGGCAAGTCGGGCGCCTCGGGCCTGGCGCTGTCGGACGACTTCTCGGCCGACCGCATGGGCGTGCAGTGGGCCTTCCACGAGCCCAGGCCCGACGAGGCCTCCCGCGCGACCTACGGCGGCAAGGCCCTGACGCTGAAGGGCCGGGGGACCTCGCCCATCGACAGCTCGCCCCTGACCTGCATCGTTGGCGACCGATCCTACGAAGCCGAGATCTCGCTGGAGCTGACGGGCGAGGCCGAGGCGGGGATCCTGCTGTTCTACAATCACAAGGCCTTCGTGGGCCTGGGCTTCTCGCCCATGGCGCTGAAGACCTTCCAATACGCCGAGGAACTGGCCTGGGCGCGGATCAGGCACGAGACACGCCGCCTGCGCCTGAAGGTCCGCAACGACGAGCACGTCGTCACCTACTGGTACTCCTACGACGACGGCGCGAGCTGGACCCGCCACGGCACGCGGATGGAGGTGTCGGGCATGCACCACAACGTGTTCGGCGGCTTCATCAGCCTGAAGCTTGGGATCTACGCGGCCGGAAGCGGCCAGGTGCGGCTGCGCGACTTCGTCTATCGCGCGGGCCTGCCGAAGGCAGTCGAGAGCTAGGGAACGAAGCTCGGCGGGAGTATTGTCACTGTGGCAATACTCCTTTTGCTTCATGGAGCATTGCCCGCTACCGCTGTGGCCTCGCCCTGAAGAGGAGGCTCCGGTGCGGATCGCGGTCCTGACGTTCGACGGTTTCAACGAGCTGGACTCGTTCATCGCCTCGGGGATCCTCAATCGCATGAAGGCGCACGGTTGGAGCGCCAGCATCACGTCGCCGACGCCGGAAGTGACCTCGCTGAACGGCGTGACCATCCTGCGTCAGAAGCCCCTGGAATTCGCCGCCGAGGCCGACGCCGTGCTGATCGGCAGCGGCTCGAAGACGCGCGAGATCGCCGCCGACGCGGGCCTGCTGTCGCGCATCGCCCTGGACCCGTCGCGCCAGCTGGTCGGCGCCCAGTGCTCGGGAACCCTGCTGCTGGCCAGGCTTGGCCTGATCGGCGACCTGCCGGCCTGCACCGACCTGACCACCAGGCCCTGGGTCGTCGAGGCCGGGGTGAAGGTGCTGGACGCGCCGTTCGTGGCCCACGGCAATGTGGCCACCGCCGGCGGCTGCCTGGCCTCGCAGTACCTGGCCGCCTGGACCATCGCGCGTCTGGCCGGCCTGACCGCGGCCGAGGAGGCCATCCACTACGTCGCGCCGGTGGGGGAGAAGGCGACCTTCGTCGCCCGCGCCCTGGCCGCGATCACCCCCTACCTGCCGGCGTCCAGCGCCGCGGCCTGAATTCGAGGAGCCTTTCCATGCGCCAGTGGACCATCGACGCCTTCGCGTCCGCGCCCTTCAAGGGCAACCCGGCCTGCGTGGTCGAGCCGTTCGACCGCTGGCCGGACGCGGCCTGGATGCAGGCCCTGGCGGCCGAGAACAACCAGGCCGAGACGGCCTTCCTGCTGAAGACCGCCGACCCGGGCCGCTACGGCCTGCGCTGGTTCACGCCGGCCCGCGAGGCGCCGCTTTGCGGCCACGCGACCCTGGCCTCGGCCCACGCGCTGTTCGCCGAACTGGGCGTGGACGTCGAGGTGCTGGCCTTCGACACCCTGTCGGGCGAGCTGCGCGTGCGGCGCGACGGCGAGCGGCTGGAGATGGACTTTCCCGCCGATCCGCCGCGCCGGGTCGAGACGCCGCCGGGCCTTGCCGAGGCGCTGGACGCGCCGGTGGTCGAAACCTGGGCCGGGGCCTATCTGGTCGCGGTGCTGGAGGACGAGGCGAGCGTACGCGGCCTGCAGCCTGATCTCGCGACCATCAAGCGCCTGGGCGAAGAGGCCGGCGACGGACCCGGGCAGGTCATCGTCGTGGCCAAGGCCGATCCCGGCAGGCCCTATGCGGTGGTCAGCCGCTTCTTCGCGCCGGCGGCGGGCATTCCCGAGGATCCGACCACGGGCTCGGCCCACTGCATCCTGATGCCGCTCTATGGCGACAAGCTGGGCGCGACGGCGCTGGAATTCCACCAGGCCTATCCGGGCCGGGGCGGGGACCTTTCGTGCGAAAGCCGCGGCGCGCGCGTGATCCTGCGCGGCCGCGGCCTCACGGTGGTGGAGAGCCGGCTCCGGGTGGAGCCGGCTTTCTAGAGCGGGTTACCAGCGGTTCTGGCCGCCGCGGCCGTAGCCGTGGCCGTAGTCGCGGTCGTTACGCTCGTAGCGGATCTGGGCGCTGATGCGGTCCAGGCGACGGTCGAGGTCGGCGCGTTCCCAGCCGTTCAGGCCGCCGGCGCGGTACCGGTACTCGAGACGGGAGACTTCGCGCAGCTCGCCGTGCAAGCGGCGGGCTTCGTGGCGGTTCAGGTCGCCGGTGCGCACGCCGCGGTCGATCCGCTGCTCGAGCTGCGCCTGGCGCTGGTTGATGGGCTGGGCCATGGCCGCGGCGGGGACGGTGGCGGCCGCCAGGGCCGAGACCGCAACGATCGGCAGAATGATCTTCTTCATCGGTTCGGTTCCTTTCAACTGGTCCGTCGCCGGTCGCGACGACGTTGAAGACAAGAAACCACGTCCCGCCTGAAGCGGTTCTGAGCCCGTCGTTATGTTGGGTTCATCTACCTGAAGTGGATGTCAGGCGGCGGCGGCCCCGGCCGCGGTCAGGCGCGCGGCGGCGGCCACGGCGTCCTCGATGGCGGCGTAGAGCTTGGTGACCTCGATCGGCTTGGCTACGTGGCCGTCCATGCCGGCGGCCAGATAGCCCTCGACCTGGTGGACCAGGGCGTTGGCGGTGACCGCCACGATCGGGGTGCGGGCGCGGCCCTCGGCTTTCTCCAGCGAGCGGATGGTGCGGGCGGCCTCGACGCCGTCCATCACCGGCATGTGGATGTCCATCAGGATCACGTCGTGGCCGCCGGCGCGCCAGGCCTCGACGCAGGCCGCGCCGTCGGCGACCAGGGCCACCTCGGCGCCGAGGGGCGCCAGGACGGCCGCGATGACCTTCTGGTTGGTCAGGTTGTCGTCGGCGGCCAGCACGCGCAGGCGGCGGGGAGCGCTCTCGTCGACCGGCTCGACGGCGACCGGCGCGGGCGGCTGGACCTCGCCCTGGCCGCGCGGCATGGCCACCACGACGGTGAAGGTCGAGCCCTGGCCCTCGCGGCTCTGGACGTGGATGCCGCCGCCCATGACGGCCGCCAGTTCGCGGCAGATCGACAGGCCAAGGCCCGAGCCGCCGAAGCGGCGGGTGGTCGAGCTGTCGGCCTGGACGAACTTGTCGAACAGGCGCGGCACGATGTCGGCGGCGATGCCGATGCCGGTGTCGGTGACGTCGATGCGCAGGCCCGAGCCGTCCTCGGCCGAGGCGAAGCGCACCGAGACCGCGCCCTCCAGCGTGAACTTCAGGGCGTTGGACACCAGGTTGGTCAGGATCTGGCGCAGACGGTCGGCGTCGCCGCGCCAACTGCCCAGGGCCTCGGGGGCGACCATGACGCCGAAATCCAGGCCCTTGTCGCGGGCCTGGCCGACGAAGGTCTCGCGCAGCGAGGCGGCGAGGGCGGAAAGGTCGAAGTCGCGCTCGACCAGCTCCAGGCGGCCCGCCTCGATCTTCGACAGGTCGAGCACGTCGTTCAGCACGGCCAGCAGCAGGCCGCCGGACTCGCGGATCACCGACAGGCGCTCGCGCTGCCTGGCCGACAGGTCGTCCATGGCCATCACCTCGGTCATGGCCAGCACGCCGTTCAGCGGCGTGCGGATCTCGTGGCTCATATTGGCCAGGAAGTGCGACTTCAGCACGTTGGCGGCGTTGGCGTCGTCGCGGGCCTTGACCAGCTCGCCCATGGCCGAGCGCAGGTCGTGGTCGTTGGCCTCCAGGCGCGAGACCAGGTGGTTGAAGCTGTCGGTCAGGCTATGGAAGACGTCGTCGTCGCTGGCCTGCTGCACGGGGCTGTAGCGACCGCCCTGGGCCATGTCGTGCATGGCGTCCGACAGCCGCTGCATCGGCTTGGTCATCCGCCGGGCCAGGCTGTTGGCCAGAAGGATGGCCAGGCCCGCGGCCCCGAAGAACAGGGCGCCGGTCAGGGCCAGGTCGCGGGCCAGGATCTCGATCAGGCTGGGCTGGCGGGCCACCAGGGCCAGTTCGCCGACCTTGCGGCCCTGCAGCACGACCGGACGGGTCAGGGTCTCGACATTGGCCTCGTTGTCGACGCCGATGCGCGCGACGGTCTGGCCGGAAAGATCGGTGAGGCGCGCGCCGGCCACGTGCGGGGCGCGGATGACGGCGTCGAGGGCGCGGCTGGCGCCGACGGCGTTGTGATCGGCCAGGGACGGGGCGGCGCCGGCCGCCACCATCTCGGCCAGGACGCGGTGGTTCTCGCGCGCTTCCTGCCGCGCGACGCTCCATTGCTGGAGCATGAAGCACAGGCAGGCGGCGGTGAGCGCGGCGACCGTCGTGCCGAGAGCCACGCCGGCGATTCGCGCCTGCAAAGGCGCGTGAGCGGCAGCTTCCGAATTGCGACGTGTGTCGTCCATGGCCCTTCCACAGGTCAAACATGGCCATTTTGCCGCAAGGTTCCTAACGACTCGCTTCCAGTCCCAGGTGCAGTCGCGACAAAACAACGCTAGGGCGCATTTTCGATTGCGGCCACGTTAATGATTCGTTTACCTAATCACTCGGTTCTCTGGAGGAGTCGGGTGTGGAAAAAGTTTTCGTAGCTCAACGGGTCGCAAATAAGCTGTTCGCGACCGAGAACGCCGTCGATACGGCGATGATGGAAGCCGCCGAACTGATGGCGGACATGCTGAAGGCCCGTAAGGACCTCGGCCTGTCGGCGGTCGTCGGCGACAAGGCCAGCGCGAAGCTGGTCGAGGCCCTGGCCGCGCTGGGAGAAGCCCGCAGCGCCATGGTCGACATGCATGGCCAGCTGAACGAAGTGAAGCTGCGCATGGGCATCCGCACCAAGCTGGCGGGCGTCGAAGACAAGTCGGGCGACCTCGGTGGCACGACCGGTCACGCCGAAGGTCTTCGCACCGTCGCCTGACGGCAAAGTTGCAAGACTTTAACTTAGCAGGGCCCCTAATTTGCGTTAGGGGCCTTTTGCATGCTTGCTAGCGCCATCTCCGCCGCGATCTGGATTGCGATCGTCTCGCTGGTGGCTTTCGCATGGCTGAAGGGAAGTCGTCCCGAACGCATGGGATCCCTGGCTGTGCTGCTCGGCGCGCTGGCCGTCATGATCACCCACAAGCTGGCGCCGGAAGGCGTGCAGTCGGTCGTGCTGCTGGTCATCGACGCGGCGCTGGCCGTCGCCTTCCTGCTGCTGGCGATGCGCTTCGTCAGCCAGTGGCTGGGCGTGGCCATGCTGCTGCAGGCGGTGCAGTTCAGCCTGCACGCCTACTATCTCGTGGTCGAGAAGCCGCACGACTACCTCTACAGAAGCGTCAACAACATCAACACCATCGGCGTGCTGCTGGCGGTTCTGGTGGGCACGCTGCTGGCCTGGCGCCGCAACGCCCGCGCAGCAAAATAATTGCCCCGGCCGGACGATCCGTCGCGGCGCGTGGAATAAAATTTCAAAATTTGGCGCTTGCCTTCCGGCTGAAAACGGGGTTTTTCGCCGGCGGGCCACGCCCCCCCAACGGGGCGCAGTCCATCTGTAAGGATGGGAGACATCGCTATGACTACCCTCGCCAAGCCGGCAATCCGTCCGGCTCGCCCCGAGTTCTCTTCCGGCCCCTGCGCCAAGCGCCCCGGCTGGTCCCCCGAAAATCTGAGGAACGCGGTCCTGGGCCGCTCGCACCGCTCCAAGCTGGGCAAGGCGCGCCTGAAGGCCGCCATCGACCAGACGCGCGACGTGCTCGAAGTGCCCGCCGACTTCCTGATCGGCATCGTCCCCGGTTCGGACACCGGCGCCGTCGAAATGGCGATGTGGTCGATGCTCGGCGCCCGCCCCGTGCAACTGATGGCCTTCGAGTCCTTCGGCAAGGACTGGGTCACGGACGTTACCAAGCAACTCAAGCTGCCCGACGTTGAAGTGCTCAGCGCGCCCTACGGCGAGCTGCCCGACACCGCCAAGGTCGATCCGGCCAAGGACCTGGTCTTCACCTGGAACGGCACGACCTCGGGCGTGCGCGTGCCCAACGCCGACTTCATCTCGGCCGACCGTGAAGGCATCACCATCTGCGACGCCACCAGCGCCGCCTTCGCCCAGGACCTGGACTGGACCAAGCTCGATGTCGTGACCTTCTCCTGGCAGAAGGCGCTGGGCGGCGAGGGCGCGCACGGGATCCTGATCCTGTCGCCGCGCGCCGTGGCCCGCCTGGAAAGCTACGTCCCGGCCTGGCCGATGCCGAAGCTCTTCCGCATGACCAAGAACGGCAAGGTCACGCTGGACCTGTTCGAGGGCGCGACGATCAACACCCCGTCGATGCTCTGCGTCGAGGACGCCCTGGACGCCCTGCAATGGGGCGCCTCGATCGGCGGCCTGCAGGCCATGCAGGCCCGCGCCGACCAGAACCTCAAGGTCCTGGCCGACTGGGTCGAGAAGACCGAATGGGTCGACTTCCTGGCCGCCTCGCCGGAAATCCGCTCCAACACCTCGGTGTGCCTGAAGGTGGTGGACGCCCAGATCGCCGCCCTGCCGGCCGACGCCCAGGCCGACTTCGCCAAGAAGCTGGCCAGCCTGCTCGAGAAGGAGGGCGCGGCCCTCGACATCGGCGGCTATCGCGACGCCCCGGCCGGCCTGCGCATCTGGTGCGGCGCGACGGTGGAGGCCTCGGACCTCGAGGCCCTGACGCCGTGGCTCGACTGGGCCTTCGCCGAGACCAAGGCGGCCACGCTCCAGGCGGCCTGAAGCCGGTGTTCGCCGATCCCCTGACGCAGCGCCTGGCCGATTTCGTGATCGGCCTCGGCATCGACGTCACGGCGGGCGAGCTGCCCGACGACACCTTTCTTCCCGGAGTGGACATCCGCTTCGGGGGACTGGTGATCGACGAGCGGCGCCTGGCCCATCCCGGCGACATCCTGCACGAGGCCGGCCACATCGCCGTCACCGAGCCTGAAGGCCGCAAGGCCGAACGGCTCGAACCCACCGACGGCGAGGAGATGGCCGCCCTGGCGTGGTCGTGGGCCGCCCTGACCCACCTGGAGCTCGACCCCGGCGTGGTCTTCCATCCGGAAGGCTACAAGGGCGACGCCGGGTGGCTGGTCGAGACCTTCACGTCGGGGGGCGCCATCGGCGTGCCGCTGCTCCAGTACTACGGCCTTGCCCTCGAGCCGCGACAGGCGGCCGAGCGCGGGGTCGCTCCCTTCCCGCACATGCTGCGCTGGCTTCGCTGAGCGCGGCTCTTCCGATCCGAACATCGCGGCCCGACCGGCCGCCGCCGACAAGGAACACCCGACCATGGCTCCTCGCGTCCTCATCGCCGACAAGCTTTCCCCCGCCGCCGTCGACATCTTCAAGAACCGCGGCCTCGACTTCGACATCAGGGTCGGCCTGTCGAAGGACGAACTGATCGCCGTCATCGGCGACTATGACGGCATCGCCATCCGCTCGGGCGCCAAGCTCGACAAGGACGTGATCGCCGCGGCCAACAAGCTGCAGGTCATCGCCCGCGCCGGCATCGGCGTCGACAACGTCGACATCCCCGCCGCCACCGCCAAGGGCATCGTGGTGATGAACACCCCGTTCGGCAACTCGATCACCACGGCCGAGCACGCCATCGCCATGATGTTCGCCCTCGCTCGCCAGATCCCCGCCGCCGACGCCAGCACCCAGGCCGGCAAGTGGGAGAAGAACCGCTTCATGGGCGTGGAGCTCTACGCCAAGACCCTGGGCCTGATCGGCGCTGGCAACATCGGCGGCATCGTCGCCGACCGCGCTCTCGGCCTGAAGATGAAGGTCGTCGCCTACGACCCCTTCCTGAGCCCCGAGCGCGCCATCGAGATCGGTGTCGAGAAGGTCGAGCTGGAAGAGCTGCTGGCCCGCGCCGACGTCATCACCCTGCACACCCCGCTGACCGACAAGACCCGCAACATCCTGTCGGCCGAGAACCTGGCCAAGACCAAGAAGGGCGTGCTGATCGTCAACTGCGCCCGCGGCGGCCTGGTCGACGAAGTCGCCCTGCGCAAGCTGCTGGACGACGGTCACGTGGGCGGCGCGGCCTTCGACGTGTTCGTCACCGAGCCGGCCAAGGAAAACCCGCTGTTCGGCTCTGACAAGGTGGTGGCCACCCCGCACCTGGGCGCCTCGACCTCGGAAGCCCAGGAGAACGTGGCCCTGCAGGTCGCCGAGCAGGTCAGCGACTACCTGCTGACCGGCGCCGTGACCAACGCGCTCAACAGCCCCTCGGTCAGCGCCGAGGAGGCCCCCAAGCTGAAGCCGTTCGTGGCCCTGGCCGAGAAGATCGGCGCCCTGGCCGGCCAGATGGTCGACTTCGGCATCAAGGCCATCGACATCGCCTTCGAGGGCGAGGTCTCCAACCTCAACGTCAAGCCGCTGACCTCGGCCGCCTTGGCCGGCGTGCTCAAGCCGATGCTGGCCGAGATCAACATGGTCTCCGCCCCGGCCGTGGCCAAGGAGCGCGGCGTGACCGTCTCGGAAAGCCGCCAGGAAAAGAGCCCGACCTACGACTCGCTGCTGCGCGTGACCATCACCACCGAGAAGGGCAAGCGCGCCTTCGCCGGTACGGTGATCGCCGGCGCTCCGCGCGTCGTCGAGGTCAAGGGCATGGAACTGGACGCGGGCTTCTCGCCGGCCATGCTCTACATCAACAACCTCGACAAGCCGGGCTTCATCGGCGCCCTGGGCATGCTGCTGGGCGAGGCGGGCGTGAACATCGCCACCTTCAACCTGGGCCGTGTCTCGGCGGACGAAGACGCCATCGCCCTGGTCGGCGTCGACCAGGCCCCGGACGAGGCCCTGCTGGGCAAGATCCAGGCCCTGCCGCACGTGAAGGAAGCCCGCGCGCTGACCTTCTGAGGGTGAAGAGCGGCGGACGGGGTCGCCTGTCCGCCGCTTCTTCTTTGCCTTCTCTCCTGCCTTCCTGGGCCTCGTGCCCAGGATCCATGGTTCAGCCTGCTCAGACCTCGACGGGTTGGCGTGGGTCTGAGCGGTTTCCGGCATGGGCCCTCGCCACGAGGGCGAGGGAAGCAGTTTGGGGGATGGCTCGGTTCGCCTTTCGCTGGACGTATGCAGATCGCGTGCAGAGCGCGACAAGAATGGTCCCGAATGACTCCAGGGCCATTTTCACGCCCCAGGTGAGCGGCTAGGGCAGGGCTCACGCGTCTCGTCCAGGAGCCCCGATGTCCCGCAGCTTCAAGCGCAAGATCAACTGGCTGGCCTTCGCCGTATTCGTGGCGGCGGCCGCCTATGCGTTCTGGAAGGCGATCACGCCTGGCGACGACAGCGTCGGCCTGATCCCGTGGGACAAGGCCAAGCACTTCATCGTCTTCTACGTCCTGGCGGTGCTGGGGTGCCTGGCCCTGCCCAAGAGCCGGCTGTGGCGCATCGGCCTGGTGCTGGCAGCGTTCGGCGGCCTGATCGAGGTCGTCCAGCACTTCGTGGGACGCGACGCCTCGTGGGGCGACCTGCTGGCCGACGTCTGCGGCGTGTCGGCGGCCTATGCCTACAGCCTGGTCGGTCCGATCCGCCGGAAACTGCCCGCCGGCCGAGCTTGACCGTCCGCGTGAGGGCGCTCACGACTGCGGCGTGAAACCGTTTCCGCCGCTCAAGACCGATTCCGACGACATGCTGCACCTGGACGCCCTGCGGGCCCTGGGCGCGGTGCTGATCGTCGTCTTCCACTTCAACCGGTTCATCAACATCGACGGCCGCTGGCAGGCGGTGGACGACACGGTCAAGAGCTTCAGCCTGCTCGTCGACCTGTTCTTCGTCATCTCCGGCTATGTGATCAGCGCCGTCTATACGGGCCGGATCCGCACGGTCTCCGACTTCCGCTGGTTCCTGCAGAAGCGGGTGGCGCGGCTGATGCCGCTGCACTGGCTGACGCTGGGCGTCTTCATCGTCATCGCCGTCGCCGGGGTGATGGGGCTGGTCAACGACCGCGACCCCAGCCGCTACGACCCGGCCTGCGTCGTGCCCAACCTCCTGAACCTGCAGGCCTTCGGCATCTGCCGGGCCCAGACCTTCAACTTCGTCAGCTGGTCGATCAGCGCCGAGTGGGCGATGTACCTGCTGCTGCCCGTGCTGCTGTGGCTGGCGGGGCGCGGGACGGCCTGGCTGACGCTGGCGACCGCCGTGATCCTGGCGGCCCTGTTCGCGCTCCCGCTGTTCGCTCCCGCCGCCAACCAGCCCTTCCACATGTGGACCGCCGACTTCGGCGTGGCCCGCGCCGCGCCGGGCTTCATGATCGGCATGATCGCTTATGGGATCCGCGGTTCCCTGGGCCGCCTGCCCGGGGCGCGCTGGTGGTTCTTCGCCTCGTGCCTCGCCTTCCTCGCCGGGGCGGCGGTGCAGATGGAGCGCGGTCTGCTGCTGTTCGTCTGCTACGCGGTCGGCGTGCTGGGCGTGGCGGCCGACAACGCCCCGGTGAAGCCCGGCCCCGTCGTACGCTGGCTGGCCCCGTGGGGGCAGCTTTCCTACTCGGTCTACATGCTCCACCCGATCGCGCTGAAGATCGCCCTGAACTGGGTGGGGCTGGGGATGCTGCATCTCACCGGCGACCTCATGCGCCTGTGGTGCCTGGCCTGGGGCCTGGCGCTGATTCCGGTCAGCTATCTGTCGCTGATGTATTTCGAGAAACCCGCGCGGGACGCCATCGCGCGATGGGGCAAGCCCGCCTCGAAGAAACCTCTCCCATAGGGAGAGGGAGGGGCCCGCCGCGCAGCGGTGGGAGGGTGAGGGGATAAACCCTCGACCGCTCTAACCCCGCATCCTCCCACGCCTGCGGCGCGGGCCCCTCCTTCTCCCTATGGGAGAAGGGGTTTGGACACGTGATCCACGAACGCCGGCAGTTCGGCGATCGAGGCCAGCTCCACGTAGCGCGGGTGGTTCTGCGGCGCCTCGGCGGCCTCGTGGGCCCAGACCAGCGGGTAGGGGATCAGCGCGCCCCAGGCCCCGGCCTCCAGCGCCGGCAGGATGTCGGAGCGCATCGAGTTGCCGGCCATCAGGCCCTGCTCGGCCCCGGTGCCGTAGCGCTCGAACACCCGGCGATAGGTGCCCGCGTCCTTCTCCGAGACGATCTCGACGGCGGCGAACAGGTCGCCCAGGCCCGAGGCGGCCAGCTTCTGCTCCTGGTGCAGCAAATCACCCTTGGTGATGAGGATCAGGCGGTAACGCTTGGAAAGCTCGCCCAGGGCCTTCTCGACGCCCGGCAGGGGCTCGACGGGCTCGGTCAGCATCTCGCGGCCCACGGCCAGGATCTCGCGGATCACGCGGGTGGAGACCGCGCCGTCCGTCAGGTCCAGCGCGGTCTCGATCATCGACAGGGTGAAGCCCTTGGCGCCGTAGCCGTAGACCCGCAGGTTCCGCTTCTCCGCGGCGGCCAGCTGGCTGTTGATCCGCTCCTCGTCGCCGAAGTCGGCGAGCAGCTGCACGAACCGCTGGTGGGTCAGGCGGAACAGGCTCTCGCAGTGCCAGAGGGTGTCGTCGGCGTCGACGCCGACCGTGGTGATGAGGCTCATGCCCTCCGTCTACATCAGCGCAGCGTGCGCTTGTAGAGGTCCAGAAGGTTGGTCCAGGCCTGTTCGGCGGCGGTCTCGTCGTAGACTTGGCTGCCCTTGACCGTCCAGCCGTGGGCGGCGCCGGCGAAGACCTCGACCTTGGCCGGGCGCTTGGCTTCGGCGAAGGCCGCCTTCAGCTTGTCCTTCACGTCGGGCTCCTTCTTGTCGTCGTTGTCGGCGACCTCGATCAGGAACTCGGCGTGGGTCTTGGGGATCAGCAGGTGCGGGCTGGTCGGATCGGCCGTGACCAGGCCCCCGCCGTGGAAGCTGGCGACGGCGGCGATACGGCCCGGGGCGGCGGCGGCGGTGCGGAACGACAGCGGCCCGCCCATGCAGTAGCCCTGCACGCCGATCTTCCGGCCCTTGTCGGTTTCCTTCTGGGCGTCGAGGAAGGCGACATAGGCCAGGGCGTCCCTGTCGGTGCCCTCGGGCGTCACGGTGGTGCGCAACGGGGTGATCTTGGCCCGGTCTTCCGGATTGGCGAAGTTGAAGGTCCCGTCGATCACCGGCGCCTTCTTCACGCGGTAATAGAGGTTGGGGACCAGCACCACGTAGCCGGCGGCGGCCAGGCGGCGGCCCATGTCGCGGAACACGGGGCGCAGGCTCATGACGTCGGGCCAGATCAGCACGGCGGGCCATTTGCCCTTGCCGGCCGGCTTGAACAGCGCCGCGTCGGCCTGCCCGTCGGGCGTCTTGATGACGACGTCGGTCTCGACGACCTTGTCGTCGGCGTGTGCGGCCGTGGCGGCGAGCCCGCCGACGGCGGCGGTCATCAGGCCGAACGCGCGGCGCGAGACGCGGGGGTCATGGACCAGGCCTGGGTGGATGTCGTCGTCGCACATCGGGAGGGCTCCTCTCTAGCGGGCGCCCGCACGGTGCACGACCCGACGCCGAAGGCAATCGGTCGCTGGCCAGAAAGGTCTTCAGAAGGTGAGGACGACGAACACCACGCCGCTGACCACCACGCCCGCGCTCAGCATCAGGCCCAGCGCCTGGCCGGCCAGCGACTGACCCGGAAGGCGCGTCCAGGCGATCTTCGGCGCGCGCTTGTGGGCGGCTCGATCGTGGACGGCGGCGGTCATGATTCCATCTCCTCGTTTACGCCCAAGCTTGTGGCGTCCGAGGAGTTAACGGCGGTGAACCGCCGGCGGATGCAGGCGTGCGACCGATTGATCCAGGGTGCGCCTAAAGCGCCACACCCCAGCCGTCGGGAGACTGCCTCGGCGGGGGCTTGGCGCAGGCCGTATGGGCCTTGTTGACCCGTCGCAGCGAGGCGGGAAAGCGATGCAGCTTGCTGTCCGGACGGATGGGCCGGGCCACCAGGTCGCCCTCGCAGTTGGGGCAGACGCCGTGGAATCGGCTGTCCGCGCACTCGACGCAGAAGGTGCATTCGAAGGTGCAGATGCGGGCCTCGCCGCTTTGGGGCGGCAGGTCGCGGTCGCAGCACTCGCAGTTTGGGCGCAGTTCGAGCAAGGGCCGTCCTCCCGTGTTCTTATGCGTTGAAGCCCCACACCATAAGGGTCGGAACGGCGCGAGCGCGAGGGGGCGCGTTCGCAGATCACGGGATTGTGGGAGGGCGTCAGGCCCGGGGACGCGCGGCCGCGTTGCGCAGGACGGCGTCGTAGGCGCGGGCGAGGGCGTCGTCTTCGTTCGCGGACCTGACCATGCCGTTGATCAGGAACAGGTCGATGAACTGCCCGACGCCGAACAGGCCGAAGGTGAGCAGCCAGAGCGTGCCGGTGACGTACTTTCCCATGTAGAAACGGTGCAGTCCGCACACGCCCAAGAGGCAGGGAAGCCAGAGAACGAAGGCCGTTCCGCTACTCTTGTGCATGCATGATCCCTCTAAGGTTGAGTTCAGCATGGCATGCCGGACGGCGAACGCAAGTCGGGGGTTGACCCCCCTTCGGCGCCCCCCTAAACACGCCGCCGTTTGCGCAGGCGGGCGGGGTTCTCCCCGGCCCGCCTTTTTGCGAAAATGATCCGCCCGGTCCGGGCTTTCCACGCGTTCTGGAGGCGCTTCTCGAGATGTCCCAAGACCTTCTCCCTGGCGTCACCGGCGTTCTGGTTCTGGCCGACGGCACGGTCCTGCAGGGCGTGGGCTGCGGCGCGGTCGGCGACGCGGTCGGCGAGGTGTGCTTCAACACCGCCATGACCGGCTACCAGGAAATCCTGACCGACCCGTCCTACATGGCCCAGATCGTGGCCTTCACCTTCCCGCACGTCGGCAACGTCGGCACGAACGTCGAAGACGTCGAGCAGATCACCGGCGTGGCCGAGACGGCCGCCCGCGGCGCGATCTTCCGCGACGTCCCGACCGATCCGGCCAACTGGCGCGCCAACAGCGACTTCGACGGCTGGATGCAGCGCCGCGGCGTCGTGGGCCTGGCCGGCGTCGACACCCGCGCCCTGACCCGCAAGATCCGCGAGACCGGCATGCCGCACGGCGTCATCGCCCACTCGCCCGAAGGCAAGTTCGACCTCGACGCCCTGAAGGCCAAGGCCCGCGACTGGTCGGGCGTGGTCGGCCTGGATCTGGCCAAGGACGCCTCCACCACCCAGACCTTCACCTGGGACGAGGGCCTGTGGTCGTGGCCGGCCGGTTACGCCAAGCTCGACAAGCCCAAGTACGAAGTGGTCGTCATCGACTACGGCGTGAAGCGCAACATCCTGCGCGCCCTGGCCCATGTCGGCGCCCGCGCCACCGTGGTTCCGGCCGACACCTCGGCCGAGGACATCCTGGCCCGCAATCCCGACGGCGTGCTGCTGTCCAACGGCCCGGGCGACCCGGCCGCGACCGGCGAGTACGCCGTGCCCGAAATCCAGAAGCTCGTCGCCAGCGGCAAGCCGGTGTTCGGCATCTGCCTGGGCCACCAGATGCTGGCCCTGGCCCTGGGCGCCAAGACCGTGAAGATGGAACAGGGCCACCACGGCGCCAACCACCCGGTCAAGGACCTGACCACGGGCAAGGTCGAGATCGTGTCGATGAACCACGGCTTCACCGTGGACAGCGAAAGCCTGCCCGAGCCGGTGCAGGAGACCCACGTCTCGCTGTTCGACGGCACCAACGCCGGCATCGCCCTGAAGGACAAGCCGGTGTTCAGCGTCCAGCACCACCCGGAAGCCTCGCCTGGCCCGACCGACAGCCTCTACATCTTCGAGCGCTTCGCCGGCCTGATGGACAAGGCGAAATAGGATCAAACGCCCCGCTGAGAAGCGGGGCGTTTTTCGTTGCGGACCCTGTCACGAAACCATCGCCCAGGGTTCACGCACCGATTGAGCGACCCGTGTTAGCGTTTCAGCCGTTCCCCAGACCTCGTGAGGACGGCATGAGCGTTTATGAACGCATCGGCGGCGAGGCCGCCGCCCAGTCGGTGATCGCCGACTTCTTCCAGCGCGCCCAAGGCGACGAGCGGCTCAAGGGCCTGTTCGGCGGCGAGATCGCGCCCGGCGCCCGGGCCGTGGTGGCTGGCGCCCTCGACCCCGAGGCCGGTGAGGCCCGCGGCGACCTCGAACTGGCTCAAGTGTGGTTCGGCGCCAACGCCGTCGAGGACGACGAACTCGACCTGATCATCGGCCACCTGGCCGCCGCCCTCGAAGCCGCCGGCGTCGACGACGAGATCACCGCCGACGTCGCCGACCAGATCGAACTCCTCCGCGACCTGGCCCTGGGTCCGGACGAGGAAGACTACGACGACGAGGACGAAGACGAGGAAGGCGAAGTCGCGGCCTGACTTCTCACCTTCTCCCTCTGGGAGAGGTTATCCAAACGCGGCTCGAGCCTAGGTCCCGAACTGCGTGAACGGCACCTTGTTGAACAGCTCGCGCTCGCCGCCGCGCGGGTCGTCGGCCATTCGCGTGGTCTCGTCGAACACCAGGGTCTGGCGGCGGGGCAGGGTGTAGGGTTCCCACCTGGGGATCGCCGCGCAGTTGGGATCGCCGGTGCGGGCGAAGGCGACGAAGGCGTCCTGCAGGGTGTTGGACATCGCCTGGCTGCGGGCGTCCGCGCCGACGATCGCGCCCTTGGCGTCCAGCGTGCCGAAGGCCAGGCAGATATCGAGGGTGTGCGGCGCCCCCCAGACCCCGCCGTCCTTGGGCGACTTCCAGTCCAGCTGATAGACCCAGGCCGGCGCGCGCGTCGGGGCGCGGGCCTCAGCCTGCAGGATCGCCGCCTTCCACGAGCGCCCGGCCGTCGAGGCGGCGAAATAGACGTCCGACGGCGAATAGTGCGGATACATCCTGCGGTACGCGGCGACGACCGTGGCCGGGTCGATGTCGATGCGGGCGTTGAACTGGCCGGGCAGTTTCTCGACCACCTGGTCCCAGGTCATGTCGAACACCTTGGGATCGGAGCCGACGAAGCCGCGCGTCTCGTCGTGGGTGTTGCCGCAGATCAGCGGCACGTCCAGGCCCAGCGGCGAGGCGTCGGGGAAGAACGGGTGGCGGGTCAGCGAGCGCTCGTCCAGCACGGGTCCCATATAGACCCCGCCGGAGCCGGCCACCGGGTCGATGGCCTTGAGGCCGTTCAGCAGCTGGTCGGCGGGCAGGGCGCGCAGGGCGGCCAGGTCGCTGATCCCCAGCTTCTCCAGGAACAGCCTGGCCCGTTTGGTGGCGTTGAACGGGCCGCCGGCGGTGACCTGCTGGCCGCTCATGGTCACGGCGCGGTGGAACAGGCCCTTGGCGGCCGGCATGGCCAGCAGGGTGGCGATCTTGGCCCCGCCGCCCGATTGGCCGAACAGCATGACCCGGTCGGGATCGCCGCCGAAGGCCTCGATGTTGTCGCGCACCCACTGCAGGGCGAGCACCAGGTCGAGCTGGCCGGCGTTGCCGCTGTCGGCGACGCTGGGATCGTCGAACAGGCGGGCCAGATACAGGTAGCCGAAGGCGTTCAGGCGGTGGTTGACCGTCACCACCACCACGTCGCCGCGCCTGGCCAGGCGGGTCCCGTCGTACCAGGGGCTGGCGCCCGAGCCGCCGTTGTAGGCGCCGCCGTGGATGTAGACCATCACCGGCCGCCTGCCGCCGTCGGCCAGGCCGGTCTTGGAGGCTTTCGCCGGCGTCCAGACGTTCAGGAACAGGCAGTCTTCCGACAGCGTCTCGCCTTCCTCGCCCTTGCCGGCCTGCATCGAGGCCGCGCCGTAGGCCAGGGCGTCGGCGACGCCGGTCCAGGGCTGGGGCTTGCGGGGCGGGGCGAATCGGTTCTGGCCGCCGGTGTCGGCGCCGTAGCGCAGGCCCTTGAACACGTGCACGCCGTCGGCGGTGGTCGCGCCGCGCACCTTGCCCGCGGCGGTGGTCACGATCGGCGAGCGGACCGGTCCGGCGGGCTTGGCGGCGTAGGCGGGCAGGGCGCTGGCGGCGGCCGCCGCGCCGGCGGCCAGCAGCAGGCTGCGACGATCCATGGTGTTGTCCTCCGGCGCTTCTGACGAGCTTGCCGCTAGGGCTAGCACGAACCATGACACCGGTGACAATCCATTTTGCGCCGACGTGAACCTCCCCCTGTGGGGGAGGTTCTCTTCGTTCACCACATCGTCGCCGCCGCTCTCGCCGGCCAGGCCTCGTCATAGGCCGCGCCGCCCACCTCGCCGGCGGTGACCGCCGCCAGCATCGCCCCGGCCGTGGGCAGGGACTTCGGGTCGACCTGGGCGTCGGGGTTCCACAGGCCCGCGCGCATCACCGCCCGGGCGCACTGGAAATAGCACTCCTCGATGGTGACGATCAGCGCCGTGCGGGGGGCCTTGCCGTCCACCGCCAGCCCGTCCAGCAGCGCCGGATCGGCGCTGATCACCGCGCGGCCGTTGACCCGGAAGGTCGTGCCCGAGCCGGGGATCAGGAACAGCAGCGCCACGCGCGGGTCGCGGACGACGTTGCGCAGGCTGTCGATGCGGTTGTTGCCGCGCCGGTCGGGCAGGACCAGCGTGCGGTCGTCGGCGATGGAGACGAGGCCGCGGGCGTCGCCGCGCGGGCTGCAGTCCAGCCCCTCGGGGCCGACGGTGGCCAGGGCCAGGAACGGCGAGGCCTCGACCAGCCGGCGATAGTCCGGGGTCAGGCGGTCGCTGACCTTGACGGTGGAGGCCGCCACGGGCGCCGCGTGGTAGATCGCCTCCAGCGCGTCCAGGGTGTCGATGATCGCCATGCGTCGTCTCCCGTCGTCGACGGCGAGCCTAGCAGCGGCGGGCGGCGCCTGTCAGGCCCGGCGGCCCAGCGCCTGCTGGCAGGCCTCGGCCAGGCGCCGGGGCGAGATCGGCTTGTCGACGATCGTGCGGCGGGCGTTGGCCAGCTGGTCGGCGTTGCCGGTGACGAACACCGTCGGGATGGCGCCGAGCTTGGCCTCGATAGCCTCGACCGCCTCCAGTCCGGTGCCGCCGATGATGCGGAAGTCGGCGGTGATCAGGTCGGGCGCGCGGGCGAGGGCGCAGGTCAGCGCTTCCTGCGGACTGTCGGCGATGTCGAAGCTGGAATAGCCCTGGGCGGCCAGCAGGGCCTCGACCTCGAGCGCGATGAGGATCTCGTCCTCGATGATGAGCGCGTGGCCTTGGGACCGTTTCACTGCACTTAACGCCAATCCGCTGTCGTCCCTTACAAGACTACAACCCGAACTTTCAGTTCTCGCCAATCGATTTCACGTGTTCGCCCTCAGAAATGTGTTGCTGCACGCACGGGCGCTCACGTCGCCGTGATGGCGCCGCCCGCCGGGCGAGAGCCGGGCGAGGCCGTTTCCCTCCCTGGCCGAAAGTCTCTATGCAAAGGGAAAAACAAGATTGCAGGAGCGCCCACACCCATGACCCAACCGCTGGTCCTGACCGAGAAACGCGGCCACGTCGCCATCCTCACCCTCAACCGCCCCGAAGCGCTGAACGCCCTGGGCGCGCCCGGCGACGGCGACCAGGTGGCGGCCGCCTGCGAGGCGATCAACGACGACCAGGACATCCGCTGCGTGATCCTGACCGGAGCCGGCAAGGCGTTCTCGGCCGGCGGCGACGTCAAGGCGATGAAGGCTCGCGAGGGCGCGTTCGGCGGCAACGGCGTGGCCGTGCGCGACGGCTACCGCAAGAACATCCACCGCATCGTGCGGGCCATCTACGGCCTGGAGGTCCCGTCGATCGCGGCGGTCAACGGCGCGGCCATCGGCCTGGGCTGCGACGTGGCCTGCATGACCGACATCCGCATCGCCGCCGACACCGCCAGGTTCGGCGTCACCTTCCTCAAGCTCGGCCTGATCCCCGGCGACGGCGGCGCCTGGCTGATGCCGCGCACCGTGGGCATGAGCCGCGCGGCCGAACTGCTGTTCACCGGCGACGTCATCGACGCGGCCAAGGCGGCCGAGTGGGGCCTGATCAGCCGCGCCGTGCCGTCGGGCGACCTGATGGGCGAGGCCCTGGCCCTGGCCGAAAGGATCGCCCAGCAGCCGCCTCATGCCTTGCGCATGGCCAAGAGTCTGCTCAAGCACGGCCAGACGGCGAGCTACGACACCCTGATGGAGATGAGCGCCGCCGCTCAGGCCATCGCCCACCACACCGAGGACCACATGGAAGGCGTCGACGCCATTCTCGAAAAGCGCCAGCCCACGTTCCGGGGCGCCTGAGGCATGGGCAGGGAAGCGCGCGCCTGGGGCCAGCTCAGCGACGGCGAAAGCGACGGCAAGCTCCTGTGGGAGCCGCCCAAGCTGATCTTCCGCGGGGCGGTTCGCGGCATCTATCAGGGTCACGCCCTGCGCGGGATCCGCGCCGAGGGCGACGACATCGTGCTGTCGGACGGCACGCGCTTCTCCCTCGATCCGGGCCAGGCCGAAAAGTGGGTGCACGCCATCCTCAACCCGCCCACGCGGCTGGACAAGCTGGGCGTCAAGCCGGGCATGACGGTGGTCGTCGACGGCGTCGACGACGAGGCCTTCCTCGAGGAACTGGCCGGCCGCGTCGAGGCCGAGATCGGACCGGGCGAGGACTTCGAGGACGTCGACCTGCTGTTCCTGGCCGCCGACGACCTGGGCCAGCTCGATCGCCTGGAGGACCTGCAGGGCGCCCTGGCCGAGAAGGGGGCGATCTGGGTGGTCTCCCAGAAGGGCAAGGCCGCGCCGCTGAAGGACGTCGACGTCATGGCCTCCGCCCGCGGCGTGGGCCTGGTCGACACCAAGGTCTGCGCCTTCTCCAAGACCCACACCGCCCTGCGGTTCGTGCGGCGCAAGGGTGCAAGCGCCCCGGTCGTCGTCGAGGACGAAGGCTTCGACGACGAGAGTAGCTGACGGCGCCGGCCGCAGGCGTGGTCTAGAACCGCTGCTTGCAGCCCTGCTTCTGGTGAACCCCGCGCAGGAAGCCGCGCCGCGCCAGGCCGGCGTCGCCGAGGGCTTCAAGGTGGCGGTCGGCCGGCGCCGCGCCAGAGATCTCGCGCACCAGGCTGCGGAACGGGATGATCGAGTTGACGATCGCCTTGCCGCCGGCCTCGGCCAGCTTGCCGGTGCGGTTTTCGGTGTACTCGTTGCCGGTCTGGTAGTCCGGACCCAGGACGTCGTTCAGCCGCTGGATCTCGGCCACCAGCTTGGCGCAGGTCTTCAGCCCCTTGAGGCTGTAGGGATCGGCAAGGGCCTCTTCCAGCACCGGCGGGATCTTCTTCTTCGACAGGCCGACGTCGCGGGCCGGCTGGGTGCCGATCTCCATCGACTTCTCGCGCCAGCCGTCGGGGCGGCCGTCGCCGTCGGAGTCCCTGGCGGGGGCGGGGGAGGCTTGCTGGCCGTGGCGGCTTGGGACGGCTTGGCCGGATAGCTGGGCTGGGCCGTGGCGCAGCCGGTGGCCAGGGACGCCGCCGCGCCCAGAATCGCAATCTTCGTCAGAACCGCCCGCATGATGCCCCGCTCCACTGCTTCGCGCCCATCATAGGGTGTGAACGCTGATCAGGAACGGCAAGCTGGGCCTTGGGTTCCATGCCGTCGCAAGTCGCTCCCGGCATTGATTTACATGACTGTAAATTGTACCGATGGTTGTGCAAAAGCAACCAACGACTAGGGAGTCGCCAATGTCCTGGATCTCGCGCGTCTTCGCGCTCGTCCTGATGTCGGGGGCGCTTGCCGCCACTGGCGCCCACGCCCAGGTGATCACGCCCAATCCGACCACCTTCACCACCGTGGGCATCATGAATTTCGACGGCGGGGCGTCGTGCGACATCGCCATGACCTTCAGTGTTCCAGCGGGCGGCGCCTCGGCCAGCGTCACCAGCGCCACGGTCACCGGCGGCTCGGGCTGCGACCAGTTCACCTTCGTGGGCACGCCATGGAACGTCCGGGTGGCCCCCGGCATGCTCTACATCGACAATTTCGAGATGCTGCTGGGGCCGCTCCACCCGACGGGCAAGCAAACCATCTCGGTCTACTGGACCAACCCCAGCGCCGGCTATTCGGGCGGCGGCATCTTCACCGATGTCGTGTCGTACTACGGGGTTCTGGGCTATCTGGGAGTGACCTCGCCCGCGCCGGTCGCGATCAACTGACGCGCGGGGCGGCGGCCGGTCAGGCCGCCGCCTTGGCGCTCTTTCGCCAGAACCGCATCACCCCGTCGTCCAGCTTGCCCAGGCGCAGGGCGGCCAGGTCCAGGGCGTAGTTCTGGTGCACCTTCCAGGGCGCCTTGGTTCCCTGCTTGGGGAACTTGTCCATGGCCCGCTGCACGTAGCCCGACGAGAAGTCGAGCCACGGCGCGGCGGCCATGCCGGGCTGGTCCAGGTGCGGGACGCAGATGTCCATGCCCGTCCGGTCCATGTGGTTCAGCAGCCGGCAGACATACTCGCTGGTCAGGTCGGCCTTCAGCGTCCACGAGGCGTTGGTGTAGCCGAAGGCCGAGGCCAGGTTCGGCACGTCGCTGAACATCATGCCCTTGTAGCTGAAGCCCTTGGCCAGATCGACGGCGGCGCCGTCGACCACCACCTCCATGCCGCTCATCAGCTGCATCCGCAGGCCGGTGGCGGTGACGACGATGTCGGCCTCCAGCGTCTTGCCCGACTTCAGCAGCAGGCCGCTCTCGGTGAAGCGCTCGATATGGTCGGTGACCACCGAGGCCGAGCCGTTCCGGATCGAGTCGAAGAGGTCGGCGTCGGGCACCAGGCACAGCCGCTGGTCCCACGGATTGTAGCGCGGCGTGAAGTGGGTCTCGACGTCGTAGTCCTTGGGCAGCTGGTCGCGGACCAGGTTGATCAGCCGCTCCTTGGTCTTGGCCGGCTTCTTCCGCGCCAGGTTGAAGAACAGCATGGTGATCAGCACGTTCTTCCAGCGCGTGATGCCGTAGGCGGTCATGGCCGGCAGCTTCGCGCGCATCCAGTTGGCCAGGCCGTCCTCGGCGGGACGCGAGACCACATAGGTGGGCGAGCGCTGCAGCATGGTGACGTGGGCGGCGGTCTTGGCCATCTCCGGCACGATGGTCACCGCGGTCGCGCCGCTGCCGATCACCACCACCTTCTTGCCGGCGTAGTCGAGGGTCTCGGGCCAGTGCTGCGGGTGGACGATGCGGCCCTTGAAGCTGTCGGTCCCCTCGAAGTCGGGCGTGTAGCCGGCGTCGTAGGCGTAGTAGCCGGCGCACATGTAGAGGAAGCCGCAGGCGATCTTCACGATCTCTCCGGTGTCGAGCCGTTCGGCCTCGACGGTCCAGCTGGCGGTCTGGCTGCTCCATTCGGCGCGGCGCACCTTGTGGCGGAAGCGGATGTGCTCGTCCACGCCGGCCTCGGTCGCGGTCTCGCGCACGTAGTTCAGGATCGACGGGCCGTCGGCGATCGCCTTGGCCTGCCGCCACGGCTTGAAGGCGTAGCCCAGGGTGTACATGTCGCTGTCCGAGCGGATGCCCGGATAGCGAAACAGGTCCCAGGTGCCGCCGATGGCGTCGCGGGCCTCGAGAATGGCGTAGGTCTTGCCCGGCGCCCGCCGCGTCAGGTGATGCGCCGCGCCGACGCCCGAAAGGCCCGCGCCGACGATCAAGACGTCGAAGTATTCCGTGCTCATGGCCGTCTCCGTCCCCGTGGTCCGGTGAGCCCGGATCCTGTTTTAAGTGAACGATGTTCACCAGCAAACGACCGTTTGGACCCGACGTCAATTGCGGCGCGTGCGACGGCGTCGGTTTTCATTGCGCATGGTCCTCGTGGCCGCGTATGCGGAGAGGCATGTCCCTACGCGACTTCGGCCTGTTGGTGCTGATCTGCCTGATCTGGGCCAGCAACAACATCGTCTCCAAGATCGTGGTCGCCCACTGGGGCGTGCCGCCGCTGTTCTACGCGGCGGTGCGTTTCGCCCTGGTCGCGGCGGTGACCCTGCCGTGGCTGCTGCCCGCGCCCCGGCCGACCTGGCGGATGCTGGCGGTCGGCGTGCTGATGGGGGCAGGAGGTTTCGCCCTGCTGTTCATGGGCTTCCAGACCGCCTCGCCGTCGGCCGCGGCGGTGGTGGTGCAGGCCGGCGTGCCGTTCACCACCCTGCTGTCGGTGCTGATGCTGGGCGAGAAGATCCACTGGCGGCGCGGCGTCGGCATCGCGCTTACGCTGGCCGGCGCGCTGATCGTGATCTGGAACCCGCACGGCTTTTCCCTGTCGCTGGGGCTGTGGCTGGTCGTGGCCTCGGCCCTGGCCGGCTCGCTGGGGGCGGTGATGATGAAGCAGATCCAGCGGGTGAAGCCGCTGCAGCTGCAGGCCTGGGTGGGCTTTACCTCGGTGTGGCTGCTGGCGGCGGCGAGTCTCGCCCTGGAGCCCGGCGCGACCGGCAAGGCCCTGGCCGTCGGCTGGCCGTTCGTCGGGGCGGTGGCCTATTCGGCGCTGGTGGTGTCGGTGATCGCCCACACCGGCTATTACGGGCTGATCCAGCGCTACGAGGCCAACCTGATCGCTCCGCTCACCCTGATGACGCCGCTGATGACCATAGGTCTTGGCGTGGCCATCACCCATGACCATTTCGACCTGCGCATGGGCCTGGGCGCGGCTCTGGCGCTTGCCGGCGTTCTGATCGTGGCCCTGCGCCGCAACCAGGTGACGCCGCTGTTGATGTTTCTCAAGGACCGCTCGCAATGACCATCGTCGAGGCCCCGTCGCCGAACTTCGACGCCCGCAAGGCCGTGCCCGACACCGTCGTGCTGCACTACACCGGCATGGAGAGCGGCGAGGCGGCCATCGAGCGCCTGCGTGATCCCGAGGCCAAGGTCAGCGCCCACTACGTGGTGGAAGAAGACGGCCGGGTGTTCCGCCTGGTCGCCGAGGAGCGGCGGGCCTGGCACGCCGGCGCGGCCTTCTGGAAGGGCGTGCGCGACATCAACTCGTCGTCGATCGGCATCGAGATCGTCAACCCGGGCCACGAGTTCGGCTACCGCGCCTTTCCCGAAGCGCAGGTCGCCTCGGTGATCAACCTGCTGGCCGACATCCGCTCGCGCTGGACCATCGACGACGACCGCATCATCGGCCACTCCGACGTCGCCCCCGCCCGCAAGATCGATCCGGGCGAGCTGTTCCCCTGGAAGCGCCTGGCGGAAAGCGGCCACGGCCTGTGGGTCGAGCCGCCGTCGTCGCCCGGCGCGCCGCTGGGGCGGGGCGAGGAGGGGACCGGCGTCTTCGCGCTGCAGGCCGGGCTGACCCGCCTGGGCTTCGACTGCGCGCCCTCGGGCCAGTACGACGAATGGACCGAGACCGTGGTCGCCGCCTTCCAGCGCCACTGGTTGCAGAGCCGCTTCGACGGGGTCGCCGACGGCGAGACCCGCGCGCGTCTGGTGGGCCTGCTGCGGGCGGCGGCGGGCGCCTGATGCATCCGGCCAGGTCGTTCCACGTCGAGGACCGCGCGCGCCTGCTCGCCTTCCTCGCCGAGCATTCGTTCGTGACGCTGTGCGCCAGCGTCGGCGGCCGGCCGTTCGTGGCCCAGGCGCCGGTGGTCGTGCGCGACCTGGACGCCGACGGCCTGTTCCTGGATTTCCACCTGTCGCGGATGAACGCGCTGGCCGGGGCGGTGGTCACCGGCTTTTCCGCCGTGGCCCTGGCGAGCGGTCCGGACGCCTATGTCAGTCCCGACTGGTACGGAACCGACGACCAGGTGCCGACCTGGAACTACGTCTCGGTCGAGGCCGAGGGCTTCGTGACGCCGCTGTCGGGCGCCGAGACCATCCAGCTGCTCGACGACCTGTCGGCCCAGGAGGAGGCGCGCCTCCTGCCCAAGCCGGTCTGGACGCGGGACAAGATGACCCCCGCCAAGTTCGACGCCCTGCTGCGCGGCATCGTCGGCGCCCGGCTGCACGTCGAGCGCCTGGAAGGCACGTTCAAGCTCGGCCAGAACAAGCGCGAGGCCGAACGCGCCGGCGTGATCGCGGCGCTGGGCGATCACCCGGTGGCTGAGTGGATGCGGGGCGAGGGCTGAGGCCTTGCGTCCTTCGAGGCCCGCTGCGCGGGCGCCTCAGGATGAGGACTTCCTTGCACTGAACACCTCGTCCTGAGGTGCGAGCCGAAGGCGAGCCTCGAAGGACGCGCGGCGATCCGTCATTGACCGCCGGTCCATCCGCCGTCAAAGAGAGCGCGGACCAGATGGCCGGGCGATCGCGGTATCCCGCAAGGGAGTCGAGGAAAGTCCGGGCTCCACGGTGACAAGGCGGTGGGTAACGCCCACCGGGAGCGATCCCAGGGAAAGCGCCACAGAAAGCAAACCTCCTCCCTACGGGGCGGGAAGGGTGAAAGGGTGGGGTAAGAGCCCACCGCGGACCTGGCGACAGGGACGGCATGGCAAGCCCCGCCTGGAGCAAGACCGAATAGGGATCCCGCGCCGGCTTGCCGGCTAGGTCGTCACTGGCCGAGAGGATCCGGGTTGGTCGCGAGAGTCGTCCAGCAATGGGCGGCCAAGAGGAATGATCGTCGCGTCCCTGTTCACAGGGGCGGCACAGAACCCGGCTTACAGGCCGTCTGGTCCATCAAACTTTCCGCAACCCCAAGCGCCCCAAGGCTCCCCGAAATGGGCGGCGATGGGACGCGTCTGTGCGCGAGTCTGTGGATAGAAATCCAGTTGTCTGTATGTTCCGAAATTAACCAATTTGAGCGGTTCGATATTACCGCTAGCGCCTTTGAATTCCTGGCGAAATGGCCTCTGGTGTCATTGTTTCCCACTTCATCCCATGTTAACCCATTCGGGCCGGTCGGACTCGTGCTGGGGCGACGGCGTTTTGGGCAAGGGTTGGCGGGGTGTTCCTCTCGACGTTCGAGAAGCAGCTGGACAGCAAGCGGCGCCTCGTGGTGCCGCAGGAGTTCCGCGCCGCCGTCTCGGGCCCCTTCGACGGCATCTTCTGCTTCCCCTCGATCGAGGCCGACTGCCTGGAAGCCGGCGGCAAGGCTCTGTTCGACCGCTACCAGGCGGTGATCGACGAGCTGCCCTTCGGCGATCCGGTGCGCTCTGCGCTGGAGACCAGCGTCCTGGGCGGCATGGCCCGCCTGTCGTTCGACACCGCCGGCCGCATCACCCTGCCCGACGTGCTGTGCGACATGTTCGGCCTGACCGACGAGGTCACGATCGTGGGCCTGGGCGAGCGTTTCCAGATCTGGTCGCGCGACGCCTTCCAGGCCCACCGCGCGACCCAGCGCGAACTGGCCCGCGACGGCCTGGCCGCCCTGCGCGCCCAGCAGCGCGCCGCCCGCCTGGGAGGCGTCGCATGAGCGCCGCGCCGCACATCTCGGTCCTGCTGGGCGAAGTGGTCGAGGCGCTCGACGCCAAGCCCGGCGACATGATCCTCGATGGCACCTTCGGGGCGGGCGGCTATACCCGCGCGATCCTGGCCAGCGGCGCCTCGGTCACCGCCTTCGACCGCGATCCGACGGTGCAGCGCTTCACGGCCGATCTTCCCGCGACGGATGGTCGCTTTCGGCTGATTCAGGACCGTTTCTCGCAAATCACCGCCTATTTTGGGCCTGCGTCGGTGGACGGCGTAACCCTGGATCTTGGCGTGTCTTCCATGCAGCTCGACGAAGCCGAGCGCGGCTTCTCCTTCATGCGCGACGGTCCGCTGGACATGCGCATGGGCGACGACGGCCCCACGGCGGCCGACCTGGTCAACACGCTCGACCAGGTCGAGCTGGCCCGCATCCTCTATGTCTACGGCGAGGAGCACGCCTCGCGGCGCGTGGCCAGCTTCATCGTCAAGCGCCGCGCCGAGCAGCCCTTCACCCGCACGCTCGATCTGGCCGCCGTGATCGAGCGCGCCCTGGGCGGGCGCAAGGGCGCCAAGGTCCATCCCGCCACGCGCTCGTTCCAGGGGCTGCGCATCGCCGTCAACGACGAGCTGGGCGAGCTCGAAGCCGGCCTGGCCGCTGCCGAGGCCGTGCTGAAGCCGGGCGGCCGCCTGGCCGTGGTCACCTTCCATTCGCTGGAAGACCGCATCGTCAAGAATTTCCTGGCCGAGCGCGCCGGTCGCACGCCGGGCGGCTCGCGCCACGCGCCGCCGACCGCCCAGGGCGCGCCGGCCAGCTTCAAGCTGATCCAGACCAAGGCCATCGCGCCGGGCGAGGAAGAGCTGGCCGCCAACCCGCGCGCCCGCTCGTCCAAGCTGCGCGCGGCCATCCGCACCGAGGCCCCCGTCTGGGAGGCCTCGGCATGAGGATCTCGGAGGTCTTCGATCGCCGCGTGCGGGGCTTCCGCGTCGTCGACATCGTCGGCGTCGGCGTGCTGCTGACCCTGGTGCTGGGCGTCTACATGGCCAAGGCCTTCGCCGGCCGCGAGCGCGCCGAGATCGCCTCGGTCGAGCGCCAGATCGAGGAAGAGCGCATCAAGGTGCGCCTGCTGCAGGCCGAGGTCGCCCACCTGGAGCAGCCGCGCCGCATCGAGTCGCTGGCCCAGGCCGCGCAGCTGGCCCCGATCTCGCCCGACCGCGAGACCAGCGAGGATGCGCTGATCGACGTGGCCCGCAAGCCCGTTCCCCCCTCGAAGTCGCCGGCTCCGCCGATCGCCGCCACGCCCGACCCGGCCCTGGCCGCCGCCGACGCCCCCGACGGCGTCAGCGCCGGCGCCGAGGAGGCTCCGCGATGAGCCTGGCCAACCTCGTCCCCCATGGCGGCGGTCCGGCCTGGCGCTGGCTGATCGAGCGCGTCTGGCGCCTGGAGCACGCCTTCGAGCGCTCGCGCGCCGCGGCCAAGCCCGAGGACGACACCAGCATCCGCATCTTCTTCGTCCTGGCCCTGTTCGGCTGCGCCTTCATGGTGCTGGCGGTCGGCGCCACATGGGCGGCGGTGTTCTCCAACGCCGGCAAGAACGGCGGCTACCTGGCGGCCATGGAGGGCGCGCGCGGCGACCTGACCGACCGCGAGGGCAAGCTGCTGGCGGTCGACCTGACCCACTACGCGCTCTACATCGACCCCAAGGAAGTGTGGGACGCCAAGGCCACCCGCGCCGCGCTGGGCAAGGCCCTGCCGCAGGTGCCGGCCAAGCGCCTGGACAAGGCCATCTTCGGCGATCGCCGCACCTTCCTGCTGGGCGGCCTGGATCCGGCCCAGAAGGACGCCATCTTCAACCTGGGCCTGCCGGGCGTGGAGTTCGAGGAACAGGCCCGCCGGGTCTATCCGCTGGGCGTCTCGGCCGCGCACTTCGTCGGCTTCGTCGACGGCGGCGGCAAGGGCCTGGCCGGCGCCGAGGGCGCGCTGAACGACGACATCCACGCGGCGGCCGCGAAAGGCGAGGGCGCCGCGCCCATCGCCCTGTCGATCGACCTGCGCGTTCAGGCCGCGCTCGAGGACGAGTTGCGCAAGGCCGCCCTGGAGTTTGGTCCGCGCGGCGCCGTCGGCATCGTCACCAACGTCCACACCGGCGAGATCCTGGGGCTGGCCAGCTATCCGGACTTCGATCCCAACGACCCGGGCAAGGCCAGCGACGACGCCAAGCTGAACCGTGCGGCCGCCTCGGTCTACGAGATGGGGTCGACCTTCAAGGCCTTCACCGTCGCCATCGGCCTCGACACGGGCGTTGCCACGCCCAGCTCGACCTTCGACGCCCGCGAGCCTTACAAGCTGGGCTACCGCACGATCCACGACTACCACGCCTCGCGCAAGATCCTGACCCTGGTCGAGGTGTTCCAGCACTCGTCCAACATCGGCACCGCGCGCCTGGCCGAGGGCGTCGGCGCCCAGCGGCTGAGCCAGTATTACAACAACCTGGGCCTGACCAAGCCGGCCAAGGTGGAACTGCGCGAGTCCGCCCGCCCCCTTACCCCCAAGAAGTGGGACGAGGACGCGGTGGCCTCCACTTCGTTCGGCCACGGCATGAACGTCAGTCCGCTGGCGCTGGCCCGCGCCTTCGGCCCGCTGCTGAACGGCGGCACCATGCCGCCGCTGACCATCCGCAAGCTGGCGCCCGGCGTGCGCCCGGAAGGTCCGCGCGTGCTGTCGGAGGAAACTTCGCAGCAGATGCTGCAGATCATGCGCGCCAACGTCACCGGCGGCAGCGGCAAGACCGCCGACGTCAAGGGGCTGTCGGTGGGCGGCAAGACCGGCACCGGCGAGAAGTACGACCCGTCGATCCGGGGCTACAACCACCAGCGCCAGGTCTCGTCCTTCGCCGCGGTGTTCCCCACCGAGGGGCCGCTGGAGGCCGACCGCTATTTCGTCCTGATCCTGCTGGATGAACCGCACGGCACGGCCAAGACCTTCGGCTTCTCGACCGGGGGGTGGGTGGCCACGCCGGCCGCCGGCCGCGTCATCGACCGCATCGCCCCGTTCCTCGGCGTCCAGCGCCGGAACGAACTCATCATTGCCGGCGCCCAGCCGAAAGCCACCACGCCAGGGGCGGGACTTTGACCAAGACGCTTTCACAGATCCTGCACCGTCCGTTCGACGCTGACCCGGCCATCGCCGGCGTCACCGCCGACAGCCGCAAGGTGCGTGAAGGCTTCCTGTTCGCCGCCCTGCCGGGCAGCAAGGTCGACGGCCGCACGTTCGTTCCGGGGGCGATCGCCTCGGGCGCCGCCGCCATCCTGGCCCCCGACGACGTGACCGGGCTTTCGGTGCCGACCGCCCACGCGACCGACATCCGCCGCGCCTACGCCCTGGCGGCCGCCGAGTTCTGGGCCGCCCAGCCGGCCACGGTGATCGCGGTGACCGGCACCAACGGCAAGACCTCGGTCGCCGGTTTCGCCCGCCAGATCTTCGCCCTGCTGGGCAAGAAGGCCGCCAGCATGGGCACGCTGGGCGTCGTCGTCAGCGCGCCGGGCGTCCCGGACGAGCAGCTAACCCCGCCGGGCCTGACCACGCCCGACGCCGCCGACGTCGCCGAGATGGCCGCCAGGCTCGCGGGCATGGGCGTCACCCATCTGGCCGTCGAGGCCTCGTCCCACGGCATCGACCAGCGCCGCCTGGACGGGCTGAAGATCAGCGCCGCCGGCTTCACCAACTTCACCCAGGACCACCTGGACTATCACGGCACCATGGGCTGCTACCGGGCCGCCAAGCTGCGGCTGTTCGAAGCCCTGCTGCCGCGCGGCGCGACCGCCGTGCTCAACGCCGACAGCGACGCCTTCCCCGCCTTCGCCGCCGCCGCCGTGACCTCGGGCGAGACCATCCTGTCGGTGGGCGAGCAGGGCCAGGGCCTGAAGCTGATCTCGCGCGAGCCTGCCCCCTGGGGCCAGCTGCTGAAGATCGAGGCCCAGGACCGTCAGTTCGAAGTCCGCCTGCCGCTGGCCGGCGACTTCCAGGCGTCGAACGTGCTGGTCGCCGCCGGACTGGTGCTGGCCGCGGGCGAGGATCTCGACGCCGTGCTGTCCGCCCTGGAAAAGCTGGAAGGCGCCGCCGGCCGGCTGCAGCGCGTGGGCAAGGGAACCGGCAAGGGCGAGGCCTATGTCGACTACGCCCACACCCCCGACGGCCTGGAGACGGTGCTGAAGGCCCTGCGCCCGCACGTGCGCGGCAAGCTGGTGGCCGTGTTCGGCGCCGGCGGCGACCGTGACCGCACCAAGCGTCCGCAGATGGGCGAGATCGCCGCGCGCCTGGCCGACGTCGCCATCGTCACCGACGACAATCCGCGCTCGGAAGATCCCGCCAGCATCCGCGCCGCCATCCTCGCCGCCGCCCCGGGCGCGCGCGAGATCGGTGACCGCCGCGAGGCCATCCGCGCCGGCGTCGCCCTTCTTCAGGACGGCGACGTGCTGGTCGTCGCCGGCAAGGGCCACGAGCAGGGCCAGACCGTCGCCGGCGTCGTCCACCCGTTCGACGACGTGGCCGAGACCCTGAGTGCGCTGGAGGCCGTCGATGCCTGAAGCCCTCTGGACGGCTGAAGAGATCGCCGCCGCGACGGGCGGCCAGGTCGCCGGCGACTTTGCCGCCAACGGCGTGTCGATCGACAGCCGCACGGTCGAGCCGGGCGACCTGTTCGTCGCCCTGGCCGGCGTGCGCGACGGCCACGAGTTCGTCGCCCAGACCGCCGCCAAGGGCGCGGCCGGCGCGCTGGTCTCGCAAGCCGTCGAGACCCCCGCCGTCGTCGTCGCCGATACCTTCGCGGCCCTGGAAGCCCTGGGCGTCGCCGCCCGCGAACGCGCGCCCCAGGCCCGTCGCGGCGCGGTCACCGGCTCGGTCGGCAAGACCAGCGTCACCCGCGCCGTCGAGGCCGGCCTGCGCCGCGCCGGCAAGGCCCACGCCTCGGTCAAGTCGTACAACAACCATATCGGCGTGCCGCTGACCCTGGCTCGCATGCCGCGCGACACGGAGCGCGCGGTGTTCGAGGTCGGCATGAACCACGCCGACGAGATCACGCCGCTGTCGAAGTTCATCCGCCCGCACGCGGTGGCGATCACCACGGTCGGCCCGGTGCACCTGGAGAACTTCGCCGACGGCGAGATCGGCGTCGCCCGCGCCAAGGCCGAGATCTTCGACGGGCTGGAGCCCGGCGGCGTCGCCGTGCTGAACGCCGACAATCAGTGGTTCGACCTGCTGAAGGCCGAGGCCGAGACGGCCGGCGCCGTCGTGCGCAGCTTCGGCCGCGACGGGACGAGCGCCCGCCTCGTCGACTTCGTGGTCGAAGGGGCCGGCGCGACGGTCGTCGCCGAGCTGGACGGCCAGGCCGCCTCCTTCCCGATCCGCCAGACGGGCGTGCACTGGGGCCCCAACAGCCTGTGCGTGCTGCTGATGCTGGAGGCGCTGGGCGTCGACCGCGCCACGGCCCTGGCCGCCCTGGCCGATTTCGCGCCGATCGAAGGGCGCGGGGCCGAGCAGGAGATCGCCATCGACGGCGGCGCCTTCACCCTGGTCGACGAGAGCTACAACGCCAATCCGGTGTCGATGCAGGCGGCCCTGGCCACGCTGGGCGCGCGCAAGGTCGCGGGCCGCCGGATCGTGGCCCTGACCGACATGCTGGAGCTGGGGCCCGACAGCCCGCGCTTCCACGCGGAACTGGCGGACGCGATCGAGAAGGCCGGCATCGATCTCGTCTTCTGCGCCGGCCCGTTAATGATGTCGCTGTGGAACGCGCTTCCGCAGGAGCGCCGGGGCGGCTATGCGGACGCCGCGCCCGCGTTGGCGCAGCAGATCGTCGCGGCCATGCAGCCCGGCGACGTGGTGATGGTGAAGGGGTCGAACGGGTCACGGGCCGGCGCTGTCGCCGCCGCCCTGTCCGCGCTCGGCCGGCGGGAACAAGTCTGATGCTGTATTTCCTCTACGAATGGCTCTCGCGCGGCGGGCACGAGCACGTGCCGGTCCTGAACCTGCTGAAGTACCTGACCTTCCGCACCGGCATGTCGATGCTGACGGCCTACATCGTGGCCGTAGCCATGGGCTCGCGCTTCATCCGCTGGATGAAGGCCAAGCAGGGCAAGGGCCAGCCGATCCGCACCGACGGCATCGAGCGCCACGTGCTGGAGAAGTCCGGCACGCCCACCATGGGCGGCTTCATGATCCTGGCCGGCCTGTTCGTCGGCTCGCTGCTGTTCGCCGACCTGCGCAACGTCCACGTCTGGGTGGTGCTGGGTATCACCGCGGCCTTCGGCGTGCTGGGCTTCATGGACGACTACGCCAAGGTCACCAAGCAGACGACCGCCGGCCTTTCCAGCGGCCAGAAGCTTGTCGCCCAGTTCATCGTCTCGATCCTGGCGGCCGTGGCCCTGATCATCTTCGCGCCGAAGTCGCAGATGACGCCGGGGCTCGAGACCTCGCTGGTCTTCCCGATCCTCAAGAACCTGGTGATCAATCTCGGCTGGTTCTACGTGGCCTTCGCCGCGATCACGATCGCCGGCTTCTCCAACGCCGTGAACCTGACCGACGGCCTGGACGGCCTGGCCATCGTGCCGGTGATGTTCGCCGCCTCGACTTTCGGCCTGATCGCCTACCTCGTCGGTAACTACAAGTTCGCCGACTATCTGAACCTGCACTTCGTGCCCAGCGTCGGCGAACTGGCCGTGGTCTGCGGCGCGATCATCGGCGGCGGCATGGGCTTCCTCTGGTACAACGCTCCGCCGGCAAAGATCTTCATGGGCGACACCGGCTCGCTGGCCCTCGGCGGCGCGCTGGGTTCGATCGCCGTGTGCGCCAAGCACGAGCTGGTGCTGGGCATCGTCGGCGGCCTGTTCGTGGCCGAGGCGCTGAGCGTGATGATCCAGGTCGCCTACTTCAAGAAGACCGGCAAGCGCATCTTCCTGATGGCGCCGATCCATCACCATTTCGAAAAGCTGGGCTGGGCCGAGAGCACCGTCGTCGTCCGTTTCTGGATCGTCGCCATGATGCTGTCGTTCGTCGGTCTCGCCACGCTGAAGCTGCGGTAGGGGAGGGCGTAGGATGATCCCGGTCCGTGGGTTCGAGGACAAGACGGTCGCGGTGTTCGGCCTGGGCCGCACCGGCCTGACGGCCGCGCGCGCCCTGATCGCCGGCGGCGCCAAGGTGGCGCTGTGGGACGAGAAGGAGGCCGGCCGCGAGGCCGCCCGCGCCGAGGGCCTGCCCGTCGTCGACCTGTCCACGGCCGACTGGAGCCAGTTCGCCGCGCTGATGCTGTCGCCCGGCGTGCCGCTGACCCATCCCAAGCCCCACTGGACCGTCGAGGCGGCCAAGGCGGCCGGCGTCGAGATCCTGGGCGACGTCGAGCTCTTCGCCCGCACGGTCAACGCCGCGCCCGAGCACAAGAAGCCGAAGATCATCGCCATCACCGGCACCAACGGCAAGTCGACCACCACTGCCCTGATCGGCCACGTCTGCCGGCAGGCCGGCCGCGACACCCGCGTCGGCGGCAACATCGGCGCCGGGATCCTGGGCCTGGAAGACATGCACGGCGGCGCGGTCTACGTGCTGGAGCTGTCGAGCTACCAGCTGGACCTGACCTCCAGCCTGCACGCCGACGCCACGGTTCTGCTCAACCTGTCGCCCGACCACATCGACCGCCACGGCTCGATGGAAGGCTACATCGCCGCCAAGCGCCGCATCTTCCTGAACCAGGGCAAGGGCGACACGGCGATCATCGGGGTCGACGATCCCTGGTGCCAGCAGATCTGCACCGAGATCACCGCCGCCAACCGCCGCACCATCTGGCCGATCAGCGCCGGCAAGGCCATGGGTCGGGGCGTCTACGCCCTGCAAGGCGTGCTGTACGACGCCACCGGCGAACGCGTTACCGAAATGGCCGATCTTCTTCGAGCCAGAAGCCTGCCCGGCCGCCACAACTGGCAAAATGCGGCCGCCGCCTACGCCGCGGCCATCGCCATCGGCATCCCGCCCCAGCAGGCGGTCGAGGGCCTGATGACCTTCCCGGGCCTGGCGCACCGCATGGAGACGGTCGGCAAGATCGGCAAGGTCGCCTTCGTCAACGACAGCAAGGCCACCAACGCCGACGCCGCCCGCCAGGCGATGTCGAGCTATCCCAAGTTCTACTGGATCGCCGGCGGCGTGCCCAAGGCCGGCGGCATCGAGGACCTGGCCGACCTGTTCCCGCGCGTCGCCTGCGCCTACCTTATCGGCCAGGCGGCCGAGGCGTTCGGCAAGACCCTGGACGGCAAGGCCCCGGTCAAGCAATGCGGCGACATCGAGACCGCCGTCGCCGCCGCCCATGCCGACGCCGCCGCCAGCGGCCAGGACGCCATCGTCCTGCTGTCGCCGGCCTGCGCCTCGTTCGACCAGTTCAGCGACTTCGAAGCCCGCGGCGAGGCCTTCCGCGCCGCGGTCAACGGCCTGGTGAGGCCGAAGGCCAAGCGGGCCTAGGTCAGCCCACCTATACTCCCGTCATTCCCGCCCTTGTGGCGGGAACCCCTGGTTCCGTTGACACGTGAGACGCCAGCGGCGTGCCCGGCACGCCGCCCCTCCTGCCCTTGCGGCTTACAGAGGGCTTCCCGCCACAAGGGCGGGAATGACGGGAAGGGGGAGGGGCTTGAAGTCCTACCTCAACACCCCGCGCTTCCCCATCGCCCAGGCGTACCAGGTGAAGAACGCCAGCAGCGCCGCGATGACGGCGCTGGTGATCGCCATCTGCTGGCCCATCACCTTGCCGCCGTCCGTCAGCAGGTAGGTGTAGGCTAGGCTGACCAGGAACGCCGCCAGCGAGACGGCGAAGACGCCGAAGGCCAGCTTCCGGCGCAGCAGCACCAGCACCGAGGCCCCGAAGGCGCCGAACACGCCGATCGCCCAGACGAGCGTCATCCAGGCGGGCATCTCGCGATAGTGGCCGATCTGGTCGGGCGTCATGCCGGCGCTGGCCATGTAGGCCTCGCCCTGCGCCATGCTCATCGTAAAGTCGAAGACGCCGATGGCGTTGAACAGCACGGCGACCACGCCGACCAGCCAGACATGCCACGGGGTCTTGCCCCCTGCGGACAGGGTGTTCACAGCGGTCATCAAGCCCTCCCAAGCTGGACCGTGAAGTTCGGAAGCATCCGCCTGTTGAGACGATCCGTCCAGAGGTTGGAGAACGTTGGTGCGCGAGTTCGGGGCGCGAGGACGAGGAAGGCGAATCCCAAAGCTCCTCCCCCTCTGGGGGACTGTTGCGAAATTGGCTGGCTGTGATTCCTTGGCGTTGAAGCGGGAGGATTGCGATGTCGGTGAAGGCGACGGGCCAGCTTGGATTTGGAGAGATCGGCGCTGGTCGCCGGGCGGGCAGCGCGGCGTTGGATCGAGTGTCGGCGCTGGTGGACTGGTCGGGCTTCGAGAAGGCCCTGGCGGGTCTTCGCGAGGATGGCCCGGGACGTCCGGGCTACCGGCCGCTGCTGCTGTTCAAGGCGCTCCTGCTGCAGGCCTGGTACGGGTTATCGGACGCTGAGCTGGAGTTCCGGCTGGGCGACAGCCTTTCGTTCAGCCGGTTTGTGGGGCTGAGCCTGGAGGACGCGGTTCCCGATCACACGACGCTGTGCCGGTTTCGTAACCGGTTGGTGAGCCAGCGATTGCTCGAGCGGCTGTTCGACGAGCTGGATCGCCAGTTGGAAGGCGCGGGCCTGGTGCTCAAGCAGGGCGCGATGCTGGACGCCACCTTGATCGAGGCGGCCACGCCACGTCCCCGGGGCGGTCCCGATGCCCTGGCGAAGGCCAGGGACCCCGACGCGGCCTTCGCCAAGCACAAGGGCAAGTCTGGCTCGACCTACGGCTACAAGGCCCACGTGAATGTCGATCAGGGCTCGGGCTTGGTGCGGGCGGTGATCACCACCCCCGCAAACGTCAACGACACCGTCCCGGCCGACGCCCTGATCCGGGGCGACGAGGCGGCCGTCTACGCCGACAAGGCCTATGACACCCACGCTCGCCGCGATCGGCTCAAGCAGGCCGGCGTGAAGCCCAGACTGATGCGCCGCCCCAACCGCTATCATCCCCTGAGCGATCGCCAGAAGCGCCTTAACGACCTGATCGCCCGTCGTCGCGCCGCCGTGGAAACCACTTTCGCCACCTGGAAGCGCCGCATGGGTCTGACGCGGGTTCGCTATCTGGGGATGGCCAAGGCCGCCGGCCAAGTGCTGCTCACCGCCATGGCCTTCAACCTGCGCCGCGCCGCCATCCTGACGGCCTGATCACGCCACCCGTCCGTCCCGATCGACCTGAGACCTCCAAAAGGAGGCCTCAGAACGACCACTCCGCGTCCCCAGCACTCCTACAGAGGCGTATTGCAGCGGTCCCCTCTGGGGGAGGTGGCCCAGAGGGCCGGAGGGGGGACGTTCTCAGCTTCCGAAGCGCCGGCTGGTCCCGCATCAATTCCCCCACCGATCGCTGCGCGATCGCCTCCCCCAGACGGGGAGGTTCTTTGCGCTTCCATTCGCAAAACTACGCTTGTAAAAATAACCGCCTTATGCAGTCTACGCCTGTAAATCAATGTACGGGGATAAACCGAGATGAGCAAGCTGAAGACGTGGCTGCGCCTGGGCGCGGTCGGGGTGGCGGCCGTGTCGATCGCGGTCGTGGGCGGCGCGGCGGCGACGCGTGGGTTCCTGCAGCACCAGACGGCCGAGCGGCTGCGGATCGACGCCAAGGACGGGATCCAGGAGGCCGGCTTCGTCAAGCTGCCCAGCGGCGAGCAGTGGGTCGTGGTCCGGGGAGAGAACGTCGACAATCCGGTGCTGCTGGTCGTCCACGGCGGCGGGGTGCCCACCTCGCTGTTCGCCGAGGACTTCAAGAGCTGGGAGAAGGACTTCACGGTCGTCCACTGGGACCGTCGCGACCACGGCAAGAGCCTGGCCCGGGCGGGCGGCAAGATCGATCCGAACCAGGGCGTGGACAGCTTCGTCACCGACGGCATCGCTCTGGCCGAACACCTGAAGGGCCGTCTGCACAAGCCGCGCATCGCGCTGCTGGGCTGGTCGTGGGGCTCGCGGGTGTCACTGACCATGGCCCAGAAGCGGCCCGACCTGTTTTCGGTCTATGTCGGCACCGGCCAGGCGGTCGACAATGACGCCCGCGATCGCCACGTCTATGACCACATGCTGGCGGTGGCCAAGACCGGCAAGCATCCGGAGTTGCTGGCCAAGCTGACCGCCTTCGGCCCGCCGCCCTACGATCCGCCCAGCCGCTGGAAGGAGATCGACGCCCTGGAGCCGGTCTATCTGAAGACCGAGGGGCCCAAGAAGACCGAGGGCCAGATCTACCGCCAGGCCCTGGCCATGCCCGACTGGAGCCTCAAGGACCTGATCACCCACAAGGACGCGGGCAGGATCATCCGCCGCCAGCGCTCCCTGGCCGTCTACAAGGCCAACCAGTTCTGGAAGGCCGCGCCGCTGGGCCAGGACTTCGTCCTGCCGATGGTGATCATCCAGGGCGAATACGACCATCCCGACTTCGTCCGGCCCTGGTTCGACGGCCTGCGGGCGCCAGGCAAGGAGCTGGTGATCCTGCCGAACACCGGCCACGCCGCGATCCAGATGCAGTCGGTCCGCTTCGGCCAGGCGCTGCACGATCACGTGCTGCCGCTGGCCCGGGCCTGGGAGTACGGTCGTCCGGCCGACACGCCGACGGCCCCTCCGGTGGTCAAGCCTGTGGAATAGCGGAGAAAAACCGGCCGGCCGCGATTTCGTCGCGGTCGGCGGCAAGATTCGATTAACCGTAACGGCCGACTCTTGCCCCCATGCGCCAGCAGACCGCCCACGCCTTCGCCCGGACCGACCGCTCGCCCCTCGGGGTGTGGTGGTGGACGACCGACCGCTGGCTGCTGGGCGCGACCGCGATCCTGGTCACGCTGGGCGTCCTGCTGTCGTTCGCCTCCAGCCCGGCCGCCGCCCAGCGGATCGGCATCGACGACCAGTTCCACTTCGCCATTCGCCAGCTGGTGTTCGGCGTCGGG
Source organism: Caulobacter flavus (assembly GCF_003722335.1). Lineage (GTDB taxonomy): Bacteria > Pseudomonadota > Alphaproteobacteria > Caulobacterales > Caulobacteraceae > Caulobacter > Caulobacter flavus. The sequence continues at coordinate 53,083 of NZ_CP026100.1, read as the reverse complement.
GCTGCGACCATTGTGCTGGCCGTGTCGATGCTCAGCCCCAAGGGCATCCGGCGGGCGGCCTTCTTCATCTACATCGTCTCGATCGGCGTCATGGCGGCCCTGCCGTTCATCGGCCACAGCGCCAAGGGCGCGGCCCGCTGGCTGATGATCGGCGGCTTCACCTTCCAGCCGTCGGAGTTCATGAAGCCGGCCCTGATCATCCTGGTCTCGTGGATGTTCGCCGAGGGCCAGAAGGGCGAGGGCGTGCCGGGCGTGTCGATCGCCTTCGGCCTCTACTTCATCGCCGTCGCTTTGCTGCTGATGCAGCCCGACGTCGGCCAGACCGTGCTGATCACTATCGCCTTCGGGGCCGCCTTCTGGATGGCCGGGGTGCCGATCTCGTGGATCATGGGCCTGGGCGCGGTGGCGCTGGGCGGGCTGGCCTCGACCTATTTCCTGTTCGATCACGTGCATGCCCGCGTGCAGAAGTTCCTCAGCCCCGACCAGGCCGACACCCACCAGGTGACCCGCGCCGCCGAGGCCATCCACGCCGGCGGCCTGTTCGGGCGCGGCCCGGGCGAGGGCGTCATGAAGCGCCACGTGCCCGACCTGCATACCGACTTCATCTATTCGGTGGCGGCCGAAGAGTACGGCCTGGTCTTCTCGCTGGCCCTGATCAGCCTGTTCGCCTTCATCGTGGTGCGCGGGCTCTACAAGTCGATGAAGCTGGCCGACCCCTTCGAGCAGGTGGCTTCGGCCGGGCTTTTCGTCCTGCTGGGCCAGCAGACGTTCATCAATGTCGCTGTGAACTTGAACATGATCCCGACCAAGGGCATGACCCTACCGTTCATCAGCTACGGCGGCTCGTCGATGCTGGCCATGGGGCTCACCCTGGGTATGGCGCTGGCGCTGACGCGCAAGCGGCCCGGGTCCTATGGCGGCGGCGGGCCGTTCGGTCAGACCGGCGCCTTCGACTGAAGGCTCTCGGGTTAGGGAGACTGCAGTTGCGTAACACCTTCCTGGTTTCCGCCATGCGTGCGGCGGATCTGGCCTGATGAGCGGCAAGCTTGCGATCGTCGCCGCCGGGGGCACCGGCGGCCACATGTTCCCGGCCCAGGCGCTGTCGGAGGCCCTGATCGCGCGCGGCTGGCGCGTGGTGCTGGCCACCGACGAGCGCGGCGCGTTCTACGCCGACAAGTTCCCCGCCCAGGAGCGGCTGGCCCTGTCGGCCGCCACCGCCAAGGCCGGCGACCCGATCGGCATGGTCAAGGCCGGCGTGGCCGTGTTCCAGGGCGTGATGCAGGCCAGGCAGGCCTTCGCGCGGTTGAACCCGCAGGTCGTCGTCGGCTTTGGCGGATACCCGGCACTGCCGGCGCTGCTGGCGGCGCTGCTGGAAAAGCGCCCCACGGTGATCCACGAGCAGAACGCGGTGCTGGGCCGGGTGAACCGCTTCCTGGCGCCCCACGTCACCGAGGTGGCCTGCGCCTTCCCGACCCTGCAACTGGCCAAGCCGGCCGTGAAGGCCCGCGCCCACGTGGTGGGCAGCCCGGTGCGTCCGGAGATCCGGGCCCTGGCCGACGTCGCCTACCTGCCGCCCGAGGTGCAGCTGCGCATCCTGGTGACCGGCGGCAGCCAGGGCGCGCGCCTGCTGTCGGAGCTGGTGCCCGAAGCCATCGCCAAGCTGCCCGAGGAGATGCGCGGCCGCATGAAGGTGTTCCAGCAGGCTCGCGCCGAGAGCATGGAGCACGCCCGCAAGATCTATCGCAACGCCATGGTCGACTGCGAGGTCGCGCCGTTCTTCCGCGACATGGCCGGGCGCCTGCGCCAGAGCCACATCGTCGTCGGCCGCGCCGGTTCGTCGACCTGCTGCGAGCTGGCCGTGGCCGGCCGCCCGTCGATCCTGGTGCCGCTGAAGATCGCCGCCGACGACCACCAGCGCTTCAACGCCAAGCTGCTGGAAGAAGCCGGCGGCGCGGCGGTGTGCCTCGAGGACGAGCTGACGGTCGACGCCTTGGCCGGGGCGCTGAACGCCCTGCTCAAGAGCCCCGAGCGCCTGGCCCGCATGGCCAAGGGCGCCCGGTCGGCGGCCGTGCCCGACGCGGCCGAGCATCTGGCGGACCTGGTGGAGCGCACCGCGCGTTAGAGGCGTGCTGGGCCGGAGCGCGGAACATGCTTAACCGCCCGTTAAGCAACGCGCCCCAAACCCGACATGAAAGCCTGTGACAGTGCAGACACGTAGAGCCCGCCTGTTCCTGGCCCGCCAGGAGCAGACAGGCGGTCTCTAAATGAAGCATGAGAGCGTGGCGGTCGCCGAAACCGCCGACACTTTCGGCTGCCACGCTCTAGACTTGCGAGAAAGACACATGGACCGCCGCTCGCTGATCCTCTCCGGCATGGCCTCGGGCCTGACCTCCGTTGGCCTCGGCGCCTGCGCCAGCACCTCCCAGCCGCGCAATCCCGATCCGAACGGGCCGGCCTACGACACCGGCGCGGCGGCGACCTACTCGGCCGACGAGATGGTCCGCGCCACCTCCGACTTCCTGGGCGTGACGGCCGAGAGCGCCGGCGCGGCGATCGAGCGGATTTTCCGCGAGCGCGGCCAGCCCACCGGCTACGTGGCCGGCGAGGAGGGCTCTGGCGCCATCGCGGTGGGCCTGCGCTACGGCCGCGGCCTGCTCTACATGAAGGATCGCCCGACCCAGGAAGTGTACTGGCAGGGCCCGTCGGTGGGCTGGGACTGGGGCGGCAACGCCAGCCGGGTCTTCACCCTGTGCTATAACCTGCAGTATCCGGACGCCATCTTCCGCCGCTTCCCCGGCGTCGAGGGCAGCGCCTATCTCGTGGGCGGCCTGGGCGTCAACTACCAGAAGGCCGACACCATCGTTCTGGCCCCGATCCGGGCCGGCGTCGGCCTGCGCCTGGGCGCCAACATCGGCTACCTGGCCTACAGCCGCCAGCGCAACATCCTGCCGTTCTAAGGTTCCAAGCCGGTCTTCACCGACGACCGTTCAGTCGTCGGTGAAGTACTCGGCGATCGCGGCGTCCAGCGGCTCCAGCTTGAAGCCCGGCGACGCCGCCTGGTTCAGCGCCCGGCGCACCTGCCAGGCGCTGCGGCCGACATGCAGGCCCATGCCGCGCAGCTCGGCGACGATGGCCTGACGCGTCGCCTCGTCCACGCCCTTGTTGCTGCGCAGCCGCGCCTGGTCCAGTCGCCAGCCGAAGAAGCTGTCGGGCGTCAGCTCGATCACCGCCCCCGGCGCGGGCAGCCACTCGTAGATGGCGCTGCGCTCGTCGAGGGCGTGGTCGACATAGCCCTCCAGGCAGTTGCGATAGCGCCGGGCCGCGTCGCGGATGGCGGCCACGGTCTCCAGCGGCTTCAGCCGGTCGGTGCCCGGATGCGGCGGCTTGGGCAGCTCGTGGCGGAAGTCGTCGGCGACCAGCCCGAACAGCGCCCGGGCGTTGGCGGCCTGGGACCACGCCCGCACGCGCTCGTCCAGCACCGTCGGCGTCAGCCGGCGCGAGAGCATGGCGTGCGCCTCGGCCAGCAGTTCGGCCTGGGGCGGCGTCATCCGCACGGCCGGGCCGCCGGCGTCACGGACCGTGGCGGGCAGGGCGGCCAGGGTGCGGACCTGCTCAGGCGTGATCGTCTCGGCGTGGCGCAGCCGCTTGGCCGTCGCCGGCTCGGCCAGCAGGACCGAGAGGGCGCGGTAGTCGGCGGGGCTCCAGGCGATCTCGCCCAGCCGCTCCAGCGCCCGGCGCAGGCCGTCGGGAGCGGGGTCGAGCACAAGCCGCACGGCCTTGCGTAGCGGCTCCTCAAGCAGCCTGGCGACGTCCAGCGGCACGGGGCCGACGGGGTCGACGGCCAGCATCAGGCAGACGAGATGGCGCCGCGCGGCGGCGGCGGTCAGGAACGGCGTGTGAGGCGCGGGCCACAGCGTGGCCAGGGTGTCGGCATAGTCGGGCGCGATCAGGCGCAGCAGGGGCGAGGCCGTCTGGGACGGCCCGGCCAGGGGCAGGATGGACATCGAAGAGCTCCGGACGCGGCCGGAGCGGCCGCGATCAGCGGTTGAAAACGGTGGGGCGAAGGGCCGGGCGCGCCTTGGTCGACGCGCGCCATTCCGCCGTCATCGGCGGCTTCAGCTGTGCGGCGAGAAAGGTCATGCGGCGGTTCGACTCCGGAGATCTGATCGGGAGCGGGCTGATCTCATGCGCCGCGCGCCGCCGCAAGACCGGCGTTCGCCGATTTCGCACGTCGCAGGGTTGCTGTGGCGCTTCGGACACGCCTGGGGGGGTCTCAGCCGGCGTGCCTGACGGCGTAGCGGAAGACGCGGCTTTCGCCCGGCTGCAACGTCACGCGCCAGGCGACCTGGCCCTGGCGGATGTCGTGCTTGGCCGGCTCGGAGACCACCTTGAAGAACTGGACGTTCGGATCGTGGCGGATCTCGACGGTGATCGGGATCGACTTGTTGTTGGCCAGGTCGACCTCGTAGGTCCGTCTCACGGTCGTCTTGTTGGCGCGCTTGTCCTCGACCAGGCGCGGCCGGGCGCGGACGTCCATGCCCTGGCCGATCATCAGGTCGGCCGGCTCGCCCACGGCGACGTCGCGCACGGCCTGCTCGCCGGCGAAGGCGGGCAGGCCGCCGACCGTCTCCATCACCGACAGGGCGCCCGACGGCAGGGGCTTGCCCAGGCCTTCGGTCTTCTTGTTCTCAAGGCGCAGCACCACCTGGGGCGCGTCGATCGCCTGTTCTTGGTCGTAGTCGTTCCACGGGCTGACCGGCACGACGTAGAGCCGCTGGTAGCGCACGGCCTTCTCGTCGAGGAAGGCCATCTGCTTGGTCTGGCGGGCGGCCACGGTCACGGGCTCGGGCAGGGTGTAGAGCTTGTAGTCGCCCAGATCCGACTGCTCGGCCATGACCCGTTTGGCCGCCACGGCCGAACGCATCTCCATCATGGGCGCGGGCGGCGGAGGAGGTGGCGGCGGGGGCGGAGCCATCATCGCGGGCATGGCCCCCACGTCCATCGGCATCATCGCCGGCTGGCCGTGGGTGGTGGTGTCCATCGGCCAGCAGTCTCGGCGCACCGGGACCACGCGGGCGCGGCTGATGTTGACCGGCACGCGCGACAGCTTGCCCGCCACCAGCTGGGTCGGCGCGTCGGCGAAGCTGGTTCCCGAGCTGTTCATCACGGTCAGCCAGCCCAGCAGGTCCAGGGTCTGGCCGTCGGGATTGAGGGTGGCGACGTAGTCGGCCTGCCAGTTCACGCCGATCGCCAGGTAGGTCAGGGTCAGCGCGTACGTCCCGGCCATCGGCACGTCGATCACGGCCGACAGGGCCGGCTTGCTGGACAGGCCATCGGGCGCGCGGTCGAAGACCAGGCGCTCGGGACCGCCCGAGCAGCCCAGCGCCTCGACGCCGTCCGCAGTCTGGACCATCAGGCCGGCCGGGCCCTGGATCAGGGTGGCCTCGACCGTGGACTGGCGGCCGGTCTCGCGGTTGGTGCGCACGATCTTGACCGGCTTGCCCAGCGAGCGCTCGACCAGGGTACCGGGGCTGAGCAGGGCGTAGTCGTAGTTGCGCTCGACCGCGCCGGACGGCAGGCCCTCGATGGCCGCGCTCTGCGGGATCAGGCCCTCGGCGACGCCGTCGAAGCGCAGGGTGTGGCGGCCGGCCGGCAGCGCGACCGTGCGGGTCTCGCTGACCAGCACCAGGCCCTTCTCGAAGGCCTGCTGCTTCTCCCAGGGCGACAGCTTCTGCACCGGGCCCTGGCCGTCGCGATAGAGCGTGACCGCCACGGCCTCGGCGGCGGGCGAGGGGATGGTGTCGGCGCGGGCGGCGAGGGGCGCGGAGAGGAGGGCGAGGGCGGCGAGGGTTGTGCGCAGCAGCAGGGAACCTCCCCCCGTGGGGGAGGCGGTCGCGAAGCGACCGGCGGTGGGCGTGGCAAGGCCTGCGGTTATTCCCCCCACCGTCGCCTTCGACACCTCCCCCGCAGGGGGAGGTTCCTGATGGTTTAGGCGAGGGCTCACCAGCCGTTGTCCACCGTGAAGGTCAGGACGGTTTCGCCGTTGGCGGGCACGGGCACGCTCCAGGCCAGGGTGCGGGCGTCGATGCGGCGGCTGGGCAGGCTTTCGTCGGTGACCTTGCCGTCGCGCCACAGGCCGGCCTGGCGCAGCTCGACGGTCACGGCCTCGGGCCGGGCGTTGCGGACCAGGTACTTCATCACATAGCGCGAGCGGGTCTTGGAGATCTTCTCCTGCGAGACCAGGGTGGCCTGGCTGGAGACGTCGAACGCCTCGCCGGTCTTGATCGACAGCTCCGAGCCGGCCGAGGTGTGGCCGATGGCGTTCTCGCCGATGAACTTGGGGTCGCCGGCCTGGTCGCGCATGTAGACGCGCATCGTGCCCGCCGGCAGCTGGTCGCCCAGGCCCTTCAGCTTGGAATTACTGAACTGGATGGCGGTGATGGCCTTCTGCGGGTTCTCGTCGCTGGAGAAGCCGTATTCGCGCACCTCGTAGACCTTCTTGGCCGGCACGGACTGGGCGCTGAGGAAGCCGACCTGCTTGCTCTGGTTGGAGGCGATCGTGGTCCGCTCGGGCAGGGGATAGATGTAGTAGTCGGCGATGCGCTCGCGATCGCTGCCCTCGGTTCCGGCCGAGGTGACGCCACGCACGCCGCCGCCGTTGAACTGGCTGACATTGCCGGCCACCAGCTGGGTCTGGGCGTTCTCGAAGGCCGTGCCGGAATTGTTCTGCAGGGTGATCCAGCCCTGCAGGTCCAGCGCGCCCTTCTTCTCGTCGAACAGGGCGACGTAGTCGGCGGCCCACGACAGGCCCGAGGTCAGGTAGCTGAGGGTCACAGGCGTGGGGCCGGCCTTGTCGGCGTTGACCGTCACCGACAGGGTCGGGCGGGCGCGCAGGGTCTCGGGCACCTTGTCGAAGATCACCCGGGTGGGCACGCCGTCGTCGCGCAGCACCTCGATGCGGTCGCCGATCTTCAGCACCACGCCCTCGTTGGCGGCCAGCACCGTGGCGGTCTCGGTGGTCTCCTTGCCGTCGCCGGGATTGGTCCGGACGATCTTGATCTGCCGGCCGACCGCCTTCTCCATCAGCTTGTCTGGGGTCAGGAGGTCGTAGTCGAAGTTCTGCTCGACCACGCCCAGGGTCGGCGAGGACAGGCTGACGGTCTCGGGCCGGATGGCGGCCGAGACGTCCTTGAACTCCAGCCGCTGGCGGCCGGCGGCGACGTCGATCGTCCGCTGATCCTGAACGAGCGCCAGATTGCTGTTGTAGATGGTGACCGAGACCTTGGGGGCGGTCTGGGCGAGCGCCATCGAGACGGGGGCGGCGGAAGCGGCGGCCACGCAGGCGGTGGCGAACAAAGCGGCGCGAAGCATCGGCGCGGCGTCTCCCTCTATCGTTGCAGCCAAGTTTCCATGCCCGCGACGGATTGTCGAGAGATTATGCGTGTAATTTTTATGCGCTCCCCCTGGAGGGGGAGCTGTCGCGGAGCGACTGAGGGGGAAGTGCTTGCTGGGCCGGGAGAGCACTGACGTTGTCAGGAACTTCCCCCTCCGGCCCTTCGGGCCACCTCCCCCTTCAGGGGGAGGGTCATTTCCCCCACACCTGGGTCAGGCGGCGATCGCGCCCGCAGCCGGTGCGGTAGAGGTGGTATTCGACCGCGTTGTTCCTGGCGTAGTCGCGGTGATAGGCCTCGGCCGGCCAGAAGGTCTGCAGCGGCAGGATCTGGGCCTTCATCGTGCCGGTCTTCAGTCGCTGGGCGGCCAGGGCGCGCGAGCGCTCGGCGACGGGGCGCTGCTGGGCGTCGACGAAGACGGCGGGGCGGTAGGAGGGGCCGCGGTCGCAGAACTGGCCGCCGTCGTCGGTGGGGTCCACCAGCTTCCAGTAGCGCGACAGCAGGTAGGCGTATTCGATCTTGGCCGGATCGTAGGTGACGCGGACGGCCTCGTAGTGGCCGCTGCGCTCGCTGGTCACGTCGCGATAGGTCGGGTTCTTGACGTGGCCGCCGGTGTAGCCGCTCTCGACCTTCACGACGCCGGGGATGCCGCGCATGTCGTTCTCCATGCACCAGAAGCAGCCGCCGGCGAAGACGGCGGTCTGGGTTGCGGCCGAAGCCGTGGCCGGCAGGGCGCAGAGAGGTGCGGCCAGCAGGGCCAGGACGATCAGGAAACGGCGGAACATGGGCGGTCCTTTCACAAGCTCGACATAGGTACGGAGCGAGCCGGCAAAAGGATTGAACCGGTTAGCGCCAACCGTGACCCACGCCCCGCACCGCCGGAACCGAGGCCAGGCGCGCGGCCAGCGCGTGGGCCCGGTCGTCGCCCTGGTCGTCGATCTCCAGGCGAATGGAAAAGTCGGCCCCCTCGGGCTGGGCGGTCAGGGCGCGCAGGCGAACCTGCTGCACGCTGGCCACGCCCAGCACCCGCATCAGGGCGTCGGGCGTGTCCTGCGCGGTCACGAGGAAAAGGCGGCGTTTCTCATCGTCCTGTTTGAGGCTCACGGGCGCACCCACTGGTGTTCCACGCTGGCCGAGTTGACGCCGGGCCAGGCGGCAAGGTCGCGGGCGAGCAGTCGGGCGGCCTGGTCGCCGAGGCGACGGACGCGCAAGGAAGCCTCGACCAGCTGGCCGACGGGCTTCAGGGACAGGTTGCACAGCTCGGCGCCGCAGTCGGCCAGGCTCTGGCGGACGGCGTCCAGCGCGCTGGGCGCGTCCTGGGCCGACAGGAACAGCTGGTGGACGGTGACGCCGTCGTCGTCGCTGTGGAAGGCGGGTGGGGAAGGCAGGTAGCTCATGTTCGAAGATCCTTTTGGGTTTGAGGACCGTCGGACCGCGCAACGAAAAAGCCCCGCTCCTTTCGGAGGCGGGGCTTTTTCGGATCTCGTGATCCTCAGGCTTGGTTTTCCAGGGAGGTCCCTAGTCTGCGCGCCGTCTTTGCCCCGTCCTTACCGGCACGGTTTTAATCTGGTTCATCTTCGACATCATGGCGCACCACATCGCGACGCCGGCCGAGAGGCCAGTCGTAAAGAGCGCGATGGTGATCATGTGCGAGGGCATGAGGTCGGAAAGGGTCCAGTAGGCTTGCGGATCAACAGGTAACGCTTGCCGGCCCGTCGCGCAAGGTCTTGCCGCGCGACGGGCTGGAATGCCGCATATTGGGCACAAACTAGGCGAGTTCGATCGCCATTGCCGTGGCCTCGCCGCCGCCGATGCACAGGGAGGCCAGGCCGCGCTTGGCCTTGCGCGCCTGCAGCGCCGAGATCAGCGTGCACAGAATACGGGCGCCGGACGCGCCGATCGGGTGGCCCAGGGCGCAGGCGCCGCCGTTGACGTTCAGCTTGTCGTCCGGAATGCCCAGTTCCTTCTGGGCGATCATGGCCACCACGGCGAAGGCTTCGTTGACCTCGAACAGGTCGACGTCGGCGACGCTCCAGCCGGCGCGGTCGAGCGCCTTCTTCATCGCCGGCACCGGCGCGGTGGTGAACAGGCCCGGCTCGTGGGCGTGGGCGGCGTGGCTGACCACGGTGGCGACCACCGGCAGGCCCAGCGCTTCGGCGACGCTCTTGCGGGTCATGACCAGGGCGGCCGCGCCGTCGCTGATCGAGCTGGAGTTGGCCGCCGTGATCGCCCCGTCGCGCGAGAAGGCCGGGCGCAGGGTGGGGATCTTGGCCGGATCGGCCTTCAGCGGCTGCTCGTCCTTGTCGACGGTCTCGACGCCCTTGCGGGTGGTCACCGTCACCGGGGCGATCTCGGCGGCGAAGGCGCCGCCCTCGACGGCGGCCTTGGCCTTGGCGAGACCCTTGGTCGCGTAGTCGTCCATGGCCTCGCGGGTGAACTGGTAGTCGGCCGCGGTGTCCTCGGCGAAGGCGCCCATCAGCTTGCCGGGCGAATAAGCGTCCTCGAGGCCGTCCAGGTACATCGAATCCCAGATCTGGTCGTGACCGATGCGGGCGCCGCCGCGGTGCTTGGCCATCAGGTAGGGCGCGCCGGTCATGCTCTCCATGCCGCCGGCGACGACGACGTCGGCGCTGCCGGCCAGCAGGGCGTCGTGGGCCATGATCGCGGCCTGCATGCCGCTGCCGCACATCTTGTTGACGGTGGTGGCCTCGACCGACTTGGGCAGGCCCGCGCCGAGCGCGGCCTGGCGGGCCGGCGCCTGGCCAAGGCCGGCGGGCAGCACGCAGCCCATGATGATCTGGTCGACCTTGTCGCCTGACAGGCCCGCGCGCTCCAGCGCCGCCTTGACGGCGGTCGCGCCCAGTTCGGTGGCCTTCACCCCGCCCAGCGCGCCCTGGAAGCCGCCCATCGGCGTGCGGGCGAAGCTGGCGATCACCACAGGATCGGCGCGATTGGACATGGACGAACTCCCGATACGGTTATTTTGCGGTGGAATAGACCCTCTGTCGGCCCGCTTGCGCAAGCGTCTTGCGCGCTAGTCGGGCGCAAGAAACGGCCGGCGGCGGAAGGGCGGCTCCCGTCGTCGGCCGGAAAGTCGAGCAATGAACCGAGAGAGTCAATTGCGATAAAAAACCTACTCGGGTTCGTACTGAAAAGCAACGGCCCTTGCATTCCCCGGCGGAACGCAGCACTTTCGTCCGTATGGGCCGCACCGCCGACTATAGCGAACAACGCTGCGCCATCGCCGCCACCCTCGAGGTCGTCGGCGATCCCTGGACCCTGCTGATCCTGCGCGACGCCTTCCAGGGCGTGCGCCGCTTCGAGCAATGGCAGGAACGGCTGGGCGTGGCCCGCAACGTGCTGGCCGCGCGGCTGAAGAGCCTGGTCGGCTACGGGGTGATGGAGACGCGCCGCTATTCCGAGCGCCCGCCGCGCCACGAATACGTGCTGACCGCCAAGGGGCGGGACCTGTCCAGCGTGCTGCTGACCATGGCCGAGTGGGGCGACCGCCACGTCTACGGCGTCGGCAACGGCCCGGTGCATTTCGTGCACAAGGCCTGCGGCTGCGACTTCCACCCCAAGCTGGCCTGCGAGGCCTGCGGTCAGGTGGTCGACGGCCGCGACCTGTCGCGGGTGATCCACGACGATCCCGGCCCGACGGTGGCCCAGGCGCTGGAAGCCGTCGCGGTTAAGGTGGCGGCCGAGTAGGGCGCTTCAGCCCTGCTCTCTTTCCCTGGCCTCGCGCAGGCTCTTGGGCCGCATGTCGGTCCAGACTTCCTGGATGTACTCCAGGCACTGGCTTTTCAGGCCCGTGAAGCCGGTGCTCTGCCAGCCCAGCGGCAGCTCACGGTCGGCGGGCCAGATCGAGTACTGCTCCTCGTGGTTCACGACCACCGTGTACTGGGTCTTGTCTTCCTGCTCGTCCCGCATGTCCGGCTCCCCTCCTTGATTGAGGCGCGAGGCTCGGCCTGGGCGCGCCGGCTGTCAATCGCATGGGTGGAGCTTGGCGGCCACGCGCCGCCTGGTTGCGATCGTGGCGCGGGATGCTGGGGGTAACCGGCGGACGTCCACAGCCAAGTTAACGGCAAGGCTTGAAGCGCCGGAACGCGCGCGAAACGAATCAGGACCGAATCGCCGACACCGTCCGATTCGGGATTTGTTCCCTACAAGCTATTGTAGCTTAACGCCGATTAACCACAACGGCGTTCCGCGAGCGCCCTACTTCACGTCGGCGGGGCAGGTGGCCGAGAGGCGCTTGGCGTTCATGACGCCGGCCAGGGGCATGCCGTCGACGGTCTTCATCTTGATGTCGAGCTTGAAGCTCTCGGGGGTGTAGCTGCCCTTGGCGTTGACCGGGGCCGCGCGGCCCTTCTTGTCGGTCCAGGTCCCCTTCAGCGCGATCTTGCCGTCGTCGACCTGGTTGGTGGTGTACTCGCACTTGTAGCGGCGGGTGCAGATGCCCTTGGAGAACTGGGCGGCGTCGGCCGGCTTGATGCACTTGTCCTCGTTGCCGATCGGGATGATGCCGATGCGGTAGCTGTACTCCCAGTGGCCCGGAAGAATCGTCGCCTTGGGGGCGGCGGCCTGCGCCGTCGCGGTCGCGGCGAATCCGACGGCCAGGGCGGCTGCGGAAGCGGCGAGGGCGGTGGCGGCGAGGGCGATGGGACGCATGCGGTCGAACTCCTTCATGGTCGCGTATATAGGAAGTCGCAGATGAACCGTGATTGAAGGCGGGGTGATGGCGACGTTCAAGCCCATGCGCCTTGACTCTATGGGGCTCCCTCGCCTATATCGCCCCCTCTCGCGCGGCGGACCTGTCCGGAAGCGCGCCTGACATTATGTTCGCGGGGCCTTCGGCTTCGCCTAGCCCAAGGTACTCGTCATGTCGCGCCGTTGCGAACTCACGGGCGTCGGTCCGATGATCGGCCACAACGTGAGCCACTCGAACATCAAGACCAAGCGCCGCTTCCTGCCGGCTCTGTCGCCTGCCACGCTGCAGTCGGAATCGCTGGGTCAATCCTTCAAGCTGCGCATCAGCAACGCTGCCCTGCGCACCCTCGACTTCAAGGGCGGCCTGGACGTGTTCCTGCTGGGCGCCAAGGACGAGCAGCTGTCGCCGCGCGCCCTGAAGATCAAGGCCCAGGTGAAGGCCAAGGCCAAGGCCGCCGCGCAGGCCGCCTAAGCCTTTCGGCTCCGGCCGTACGAAAAGCCCGCCAGGTTCGCCTGGCGGGCTTTTTCGCGTTTCTCTCTGTGTTCCCTCTCTCAAAGAGAGGGCTCGACGGGACGCGCCCAGCAAAAAGCCGCCGTCGCGGGGCGACGGCGGCTCTTGAAGCCTTGGAAGGGCTGGCGCGCTTAGCGGGCGGCCATTTCCAGCGGCTTGGCCGGGTTGGCGGCGTTGTAGGCGATCAGGTCGGCGTCGCCGAGCTTGGCCACGGCGTCGTTGACCGACGAGCGAACGCAGGCCGGGTACAGGTACATGGCCAGCGACTCGCCGCGGACGTCCTGCCAGCAGACGGTCGAGGCAGCCTTGACGATGTCGGCGCGGACGTCGGCGGCGGCGCGGCCGGCGACCTTGACGCGGACTTCGGCGGCGCCGGCCGGAGCGGCGGCCAGCAGGGCCAGGGCGGAGAGAGCGAGAGCGGCGGAGCGGATCATCGGGATGGATTCCAGGTCGGGCGGCGCTTGCAGCGCACGGTTCAGATCGACCGCTTCCCGACGCGTTCCTCCGGCGACTGGTCCAGGATCTCGCCCGCTCTGTCACCGAGAACGAGGCTTAGCTCATCGTTGATCAGTTATCAACAGTCATGTTCGCGCAACCGGCAGGCGAAGTCATTGATTTCACGCGCTTGTTACCGGTGTCAAAGGCTGCGTGGCAGGCAATCAAAAGCCCGCGGAGCGGGGGCTCCGCGGGCTCTGGTCCCGATGGGCTAAGGCGTTGTAGCGCTTAGCGGGCCGAGGCGGTCTTGATCAGGCCGTTCGGGCGCCACTGGGTCTTGTCGTAGGCGGTCAGGGTCGGGCTGCCGACCTTTTCGACGGCGGCGCGGGCCACGTCGCGGATGCAGTAGGGCAGCACGTCGGCGCCGTAGGTGGTCGAGCCGTTGTCTTCCTGGCACACCGAGGTGGCGGCCTTGACGATGTCGGCGTGCACGGCGGCGGTGGTGCGGCCGGCGACCTTCACGGTGACTTCACCGGCGAAGGCGGCGGGGGCGCTCAGGAGAGCGATGGCCGAAGCGGCCAGAACAAACACACGTTGCATTTCAGTCATTCCGGAAAGGGGGTTGGGATCAACCTCCTCCCGATGCGTTCCTCTGACGGCCGGTTCGGATCTCGCCTGCTCTCAGCCGTCACGGACTAGATAGATCTGACAGCGTTGTCATGGCAAGCGTGTTTTTGGCTCCCGGTGTCAATTTTTTACGACGCCGGCGAACGTTGCGTGCGCAAAAGGCAGTATGCGCAGCAAATAAGCGCCTATCAACCCGTTAGTTTCGGGTGAAATTATCCCTTTGTGGCGTGGCTGCGCGCGACGCTGGACCCGGCTTCAGGCGATCGGCGGGAAGGTCCTTTTGCCTGGGCCGTGCGAGGCGGGCAGGCCCCACCGGCCGGGCCTGGCGCGTCCGGAGTGCGTGGTCGCCAAACCCCACTGTGGCAGGAAGAGCGCACCCGTCCAACGTGTCGCGCCGGTTGTCCGCCCGTTTCGCGCCGCTGGCGGCGGCGAATCCCACGGCTGGCGAAGGCGGGCCTCAGGGTGCGCTCGCAGGAACCGCAATTTCAGGTCGAGCTTGGTCGTTGCTTTCGCCCGACGCCTCGGCGAGGCTCCGCGTAAACTGGGGCGAGGGGGGCTGGTCATCATGTCGACCTATCAGAGGGATCTTCAGAGTTTCGGCGGCCATGTCGGCGACGAAGGCGCGTTTCACGAGCTCTGGCATGGCTTCGACGCCCTGCGCTGCGACCATGCCGAGGGCAGGGTGGACGCGGTCGGCGTGGGCCTGGGTCTGCGGGCCGGCGACTGCGGGGCGCGGCGGCCCACGATCGTGATTCAGGTGGCGCGGGCCGGCGAGATTCAGCCGCCGTCGTCGTTGGCCGGCCTGCCGGTGCACGTGGAGGAGGTCGGCGACATCGTCGCCCCTCAGGTGGCGGTGGCGGGCTTGAACGCGCCCTGGCTCCAGCAATACGACCGGCCGCCCTGCGGCGTCTCCATCGCGCCCCTGGGCGCCTACTACGCCGGCACGCTGGGATTCTATGCCAGCAGCCAGGGAGCGACCTACCTGGTTTCCTGCCGACACGTGCTCGACCCCACGCTCAACGGCACGGTCGGCGGGCCGGGCGTGCGGCAGCCGTCGGCCCATGACGGCGACGCCTCGCAAGCGCAGATCGGCGTGACCAAGTACCTGGGCGCGCTGCAGGGCTCCGTGGGGATACCGCCGGCCGACGTCGCGGCGGCGCTGGTAACGGGTCCCTACGACCCGCGGATCCTGATCGGCGACAACCAGTTCGCCCCGATCGCTGCGCCGAACGCCTCGGTCGTGCCTGGCCAGACGGTGCGCAAGAGCGGCCGCACCACCGGCGCGACGACAGGAAGGGTCGAACTCGTGACGGCTCAGATGACCGTCCGCTACGCCAACCGCACGGCGCAGGTCTTCCAGGACTGCATCGCGGTGAACAACACCGCCCGCGACTTTTTCGAGATCGGCGACGATGGCGCTCTGTTGACCAATAACAGCTTCCAGCCGGTCGGCATGATGCTGGCTATTTCGGTCGGACCGACAGGTATCGCCTACGCCCAGCGGATCGAGACCGTGCTGGCTTCGCTCAACGCGGCCGCCGGTCCGGGCGCGAACTTCCAGATCGTCACCGGAACCGGCGCCTAGCGTCGCTTCTTCCTCGGCGGCGGGGCAGGCGGCGCGGGCTGGGGCGGCGGCGGGGTCCAGTCGAAGGCCAGCAGTAGGGTGCGCTGGTTCATCGACCCGCCGTTGTCGTCCGACAGCAGGTAGATCCGCGTGGCGCCGTTGGGCCCCGCGGCCAGGGCGACGCCCTCGAAGTTGTCGCGGGTGACCGGGCCGTCCAGCATCAGGGTGGCCAGCGGGTACTGCTTGGCCGCCGGCAGCAGCGGATCGGGCAGGAAGCGGACCTGGGCGCGCCAGCCACGCACGGGGTCGTAGGCCCGGTGCAGGGTCGCCAGAGCCTTGCCCTGGAAGGCCGCGAAGCCCGACAGGCCCCAGGTGAAGTCGTTGGGCGTCTGCGGCGCGATCGACTGGCAGTTGCTCGACAGCCGGCACAGCCAGGCCTCGCCCTCCTCGCCGCCGACCAGATAGGCGTCGGGACCGGCGGCCGGATAGGCGGTGATCGCCTCCATGCCCTCGTTGTCGGGGAACACGGTGGCGGGCTTGGGCGCCACGGCGGGGCGGCTCCACTGGCCGTCGGCGCCGACGGCGTAGCGCCAGATGCGGTGATCACGCTCGAAGCTGACCAGGCGCTCGCCGCTGGGCAGGCGGGTCAGCCCTTCGGCGTCGCCCTCGGTCTTGCCGCGCAGGCCTTCGCCGTCGACGCCCAGCAGGGGCGACAGCTTGCCGTCGGTCAGGCCGACCAGCCGGCCGTTGGCGTCGAGCTGGAGCTTGGCCGAGAAGCGGTCGCCGTCGTCGGTGATCGCCTCCAGGCCGTTGTTGTCGGTCAGGATCAGGTCAGACAGACCGTGCAGGCGGCTGGTGTCGGCGCTGGTGATGTGCAGGCCGCCGGCATAGACGAAGCGGCCGACGGCGGTCTGGCTGGCGTCGGCGGCGTTCAGCGGCACGGGCGTCGCCGTCAGGCCGATCTCGGGCCCGACCTTCACCGGGGCGGCGGGCAGCACGACGGGCGGCGGCGGGGCCGGCTTGGGGCCGCACTGGGCCAGCATGCCGCCGGCCAGGCCCAGAACGAGCAGGCTGCGCAGTCCGATCACGCCGAAGCCTTGCGCGCGGCCTTGGGGGCGGACGGAACGACGGTGGGCGGCGGCGGCAACAGCCCGCGGGCGCGGACGGCCGTGCGCGGCTCCTCGTCGAACAGGGCGGCCAGCTGCTCGACCAGCACCCCGCCCAGCTGCTCGACGTCGACGATGGTGACGGCGCGGCGGTAGTAGCGGGTCACGTCGTGGCCGATGCCGATGGCGATCAGCTCGACCGGGCTCTTGCCCTCGATCTCGGCGATGACCTGCCGCAAGTGCCGCTCCAGATAGTGGCCCGAATTGACGCTCAGGGTGGAGTCGTCCACCGGCGCGCCGTCGGAAATCACCATCAGAATGCGGCGGGCTTCGGGCCGGTTGACCACGCGCTGGTGGGCCCACATCAGGGCCTCGCCGTCGATGTTCTCCTTCAGCAGGCCCTCGCGCATCATCAGGCCCAGGTTCTTGCGAGCCCGGCGCCAGGGCGCGTCGGCGGCCTTGTAGACGATGTGGCGCAGGTCGTTCAGGCGGCCGGGCGAGGGCGGCTTGCCGGCCTTGATCCACTCGTCGCGGCTGGTCCCGCCCTTCCAGGCGCGGGTGGTGAAGCCCAGCACCTCGGTCTTGACGCCGCAGCGCTCGAGCGTGCGGGCCAGGATGTCGGCGCAGACGGCGGCGACCATGATCGGGCGGCCGCGCATCGAGCCGGAATTGTCGATCAGCAGGGTCACGACGGTGTCGCGGAACTCCTGGTCCTCTTCTTGCTTGAACGACAGCGGCGCGGTGGGGTCGATGATCACCCGCGTCAGGCGGGCGACGTCGAGCATCCCTTCCTCGAGATCGAAGGTCCAGGCGCGGTTCTGCTGGGCCAGCAGGCGACGCTGCAGCTTGTTGGCCAGGCGCGAGACGACGCTGGAGAGGGCCGACAGCTGCTGGTCGAGATAGGCCCGCAGGCGGGTCAGCTCGTCGGGATCGCAGAGCTCCTCGGCCGAGACCACCTCGTCATAGGCGGTGGTGAACACCTTGTAGGCCGGCTCGCCGCCCTTGTCGGCCGACGAGTCGGGGCGGGCCGGCTTGGCGCCGTCGCCCATGTCCGGGCTCTCGTCGCTGTCCTGCGGCTCGCCCTCCTGTTCGGACTGGACGATCTCCTCGTCGCCGGCCTGGCTCTCGCGGTCGGAGGCCTCGCTTTCCTGCGGCGAGGAGCCGTCGGTCTGCTCGCCTTCGCCGTCGCCCTGATCGTCGTCGGCGGCGTCGGTGGGGTTGTCGTCGTCGCCCTCGTCCTCGTCGGACGACTCGGTGGCGTCATTGACGTCGTCGCCTAAGTCGAGGTCGCGCAGGATCTGGCGGGTGACCTTGGCGAAGGCGGCCTGGTCGTCGACGGCGGCGGCCAGGCGGTCGAGGTCCTTGCCGGCCTTGCCCTCGATGTCGGCGCGCAGGATCTCGACCAGGGCTTTCGCGCCATCGGGCGGGGCGTCGCCGGTCAGGCGCTCGCGCACCATCAGGCCCAGGATCTCGGCCATCGGAGCGGTGTTGCGGTCGAAGGCGACGGCGCGGGTCAGGCCCTGCTTCTCCAGCCGGGTCTCCAGCACCGTGGCCAGGTTGGCGCGCACGCCGCCGAGCGCATTGGCGCCGATGGCCTCGATACGGGCCTGCTCCAGAGACTCGAAGATCGCCTGGGCGTCGGGCGCGGCCGGCCGGGCGCGGGCGTGGGTCAGCGGGTCGTGGTGGGCCAGCCGCAGGGCGATCTGGTCGGCCATGCCGCGCAGGCGGGCGGCCTCGGGACCGGACAGGTCGCGCGGCGGATGCGGCAGCACCGCGCGGTTGCCGACCAGGCCGGGCGACTCGCCGGAGAACACGATCTCGAGGTCCGGGGTCTCGGCGAGCGAGCGGGCGGCGTGCGCCAGGGCGCGCTTGAAGGGTTCGGTCGGGTTCTCGGGCTTGGCGGCCATGGCTTTGGAGTTAGCGGCGCGGGCCCGCGAAGACAAGGAACGACGCGCGCCAAGGCGACGTTGATCCGCTGAAGCCTGCATGTCGCGGGCCCAGTGCAAGGAGCTTACCCATGCTGAAATGGGCTCTGATCTTCGCCGTCGTCGCCATCATCGCCGGCGCGCTCGGCTTCACCGGCATCGCCGGCGCCGCCGCGGGCGTGGCCAAGATCCTGTTCTTCCTGTTCCTGGTGATCTTCCTCGTCGCCCTCGTGCTGGGCATGGGGATCTTCAAGGGCGTGACGGGGAAATAGGCAGGGCGGCAAGACCCCCTCAGTCGCTCCGCGACAGCTCCCCCAGAGGGGGAGCATCAGAAGCGCCAAGATCCTCCCCCTCTGGGGGAGGTGGCCCGGAGGGCCGGAGGGGGTCTTGCCTGCTACTTCCAACCCTTCGCCTGCGCCTCGACCAGCGCCACCAGGTCGCCCATCGCCAGATTGACGTCCACCAGGTGCAGGCCCCAGGCCTTCAGTGGCGAGCCCAGCACCATCAGGTCGCCGGGAATGTCGTCGACGCGCGGGTCGGTCGGGTCGCCGTGCACCTTGATGGCCAGGTAGTCGTAGGGGCCGCTGGTCTCGCACTTGGCCGACACCAGGCCGGGCGTCGAAACGAAGGTCGTGGTCACGTCCTTGCCCTTCACCCACGGCGTCTTGCGGGGCGCGCCGGCGATGGTGCGGTCGCTGAAGTAGCCGTGCAGCGGCGCCTCGCCACCAGCCAGGGCTGCCGGGTTGACGCAGGCCGCGCGCTTGCCGTCCGGCGTGGCCTTGCCGAAGAAGGCGGGCTCGGCCGGCGGGCTGGAGGCGCGGAACGACACGTAGGAGACGATGCAGCCGGTCTGGCCGGGCTGGCGGCACATCTTGATCGAGCCATAGGCGTCGGTCGCCGGGTCGATCGGGGTGTTCATGCCCAGGATCAGGGCCGAGACCAGCTGCTTCTGCACCGGCTTGCCGTCGATCTCCTCGGCCAGCAGACGCAGCAGCACGCGCGAGCCCTGGGAGTGGCCGATCAAGACGACGCCGCGGCCGCCGTTGTCGCGGGCCAGATAGTCCTTCCAGGCGTCCAGCACGTCGCCATAGGCCAGGTTCTCGTCGCCGGGCGAGGCCTTGCCCTGCATCACCTGGCGCAGGGCCGCGAGGGTCACCTGACGATACATCGGCGCGAAGGTGCGGCAGGCCTGGCCGAAGCGTGCGAACTGCTGCTCGGCGACGATGGTCTCGGCCGGGTCGATGGTCATGTCGCTGTTGCCGCCGGGGTCGGTCGACACCGTGGGATAGACGTAGAAGCAGTCGATCGGGGCCTTGGGCTCGACCTTGAACGGCTCGACCTTGGTCGCGCCGTCGGCGGCGACGATGGTGGCGGTCTGGTCCTGGGCGCAGGCGTCGGCGCGGCCGGGACGGCACAGCCAGGAGGCGTCCTGCTTGTAGTCGTTCTTCGGTTGCGGGCCCGCCGGCGCCGGCTGGGCGCAGGCCGCCCCGGCCAATCCCAGGGAGACCGTCAGGGCGGCCCAGATCGTCTTGTGCATTTCCATCCCCTCGTGGCCGAACGGCCGTTTGGCGGGAGGATGGCTTGGCGGAGGGAGAAGGGGAAGCCGCAAGATGCTCCCCCTGAAGGGGGAGCTGTCGCGGAGCGACTGAGGGGGACGTGAATGCGGCGCATGCGGCAGCGTCGCCGTCAGAAATCACTTCCCCCTCCGGCCCTTCGGGCCACCTCCCCCTTCAGGGGGAGGGTGTCAGATGCCCGGCACGATCGCCTTCAGCCGCGCCTCGCCGGTGGGCGCCTCGTGGCGGGGCGGGCCCATGCCTTCGGGCGGAGGGCCGCCGGGTAAGCCGCCGGGCGGCGGGCCGGGCGGGCGGCCGTTCATGCCTTGGGGAGGCATGCCGCCGGGAGGCGGGCCCATGCCGTTCGGCGGCGGGCCGCCCGGACCGCCCATCCCCGCGTCGTCCTTCCAGTCGGCGGCCGGATCGACGCCGAGGGCCAGGGCCAGCACGTAGCCGTCCTTGCCTTCCCTGACGCTGGCCACCATGGCCTCGCCCCCCTGCAGGGCGATGCCGTCCTGGCGGTTGAACATGTCGCGCGCTCGGGGCCGCCTGTAGGCTGGGACGTTCTCGTAGAGGAACTCCGACAGGGCGTCGGGCACGAACAGCTGGGCGGTCAGGGCCGTGCGGGCGTCCAGATGCACCTTGATGTGGATGTGCGGGGTGCGGCCCTCGTACCAGCCAGGCCAGATCGTCTTGAAGGCGACCTTGCCGGCGGCGTCGGTGATCTGGGCCCCTCGCAGGAAGGTCTGCCCCTTGGCGGCGGTCGCGTGGTCGTCGCCCTGGCCCTCGTAGCCGGAATAGATCCCCTGCGCGTCGCAGTGCCAGATGTCGACCCGAGCGCCTTTCAGCGGACGGCAGGCGCCGTCGACGACGGTCAGGGCCACGGTGACCGGCGCGCCCTTCTTGCCCTCGGTGATGTCTGCGCGGTCGAGCTTGGGATCGAACCAGTAGGGCCCCTGCGTGACCTGGGGCGTCAGGGCGCAGACGTTTTCGGCGGCGGCGACCGGACGGGCCGAGGCGGCGATGGCGGCGAAGGGCGCGGCGCCGGCCAGGGCCAGCAAGCCGCGGCGGCTGGGGGGAAACGGGCGAGGGCATCGAGACTCCGATCAGGCGGGCCGCCCTTGTGGCCGGGCTGTCCTGCCGGCGTATGTCGAGGTCTTGCGGGTTTGCAATGACGATCGCGATCCTCCCCCTCTGGGGGAGGTGATCGCGAAGCGATCGGTGGGGGAGTGAGCGGGAAATCGGCCGAGATCTCGGAAGCTGAAACCGGCCCCCCACCGGCCTTCGGCCGCCTCCCCCAGAGGGGGACTGTTGCGAAATTCGGAACGTCGAAGAACAGACCAGAATCCGTTCGAGAACAGTTCGGAATCAAAAGGGGAAAGTCGTTCTCGTTTTACCCCATTATGCAACGATCCCCCAGAGGGGGAGGTTCCCCCTACAGATACTTGCTTAAACTCAGCGAGGAGAGCGTCGAGATCATCGAGTACATGGCTTCCAGCTGGGTCTCGTACTGGGTGGCGAGCACCGCCGTCTGCGCCAGGTCGGCGTCCTTGAGGTTGGAGGCCAGGGTGTCGATGCTCTCGATCTTGGCTTCGTTGCGCTCGATCAGGCGGTCGAGGGTGGAGGCCTGTATCGACACCTGCTCCTGCAGCGAGCCGACGCCGGTCAGGGCCTCGCCGGCCAGGTCGTAGGCGGCCGAGACGACGCTGCTGTCGTCGGGCGAGGCGATGATCATGGAAAGGGCGCGGGCCAGCTTCTCGAACGCGGCCGAGCCGCCCGACACCGACAGGTCGATGGTCTGGCCGTCCGTGGTGGTGAAGCTGCGCGTGCTGGACGCGCCCTGGTAGTAGTCGGCGTCGGCTCCGGCCGAGGCGTCCCAGTCGGCGTCTCCGAAGTCGGCGGCGGCCGTGTCGCCCGCCGTGCCCGAGAACAGGTAGGTCCCGCCCGAGGTGCTGTTGAGCAGGGCCTGCAGGTCATTGAGCCAGTTGGTCGCGTACTGGGCGGTGGTGGCCGAGTCGATCGTCGTGCTGGAGATCATCGAGGCCAGCTGGGTCTTGATGGTGGTGGCCAGGTCGGCGATGTCGCCCAGCGCCGAATAGGCGGCGTTGACGTAGGCGGTGGCGGTCTGGGCGGCGGCGTTCTCGGCGGTCAGCGCGCTGCTCTGGCTGGACCGGCGCAGCAGGCTGCCGGTGTTGCTGCCCAGGCCCCCGTACGAGGTGGACTTCAGGCCCGAGGCCGTCTGGGCCTGCTGGTCGGCCAGCTTGGCCTGCACCTTGAGGCTGGCGGCCAGCATGGTCGTCGAGTGACCGAAGGTGGCGATGCGGCTGATCATGGTCAGTTCACCATCTGGATCAGGGTGTCGAACAGCTCCTGCACCATCGAGACGAGCTGGGCGTTGGCCTCGTACTGCGACTGGTAGGTGGTCAGCAGCGCCAGTTCCTCGTCGACATTGACGGCGGTGGCGTTCTGCAGGCGCGTGGTCGCCGCCTCGTAGGCGGAGAGGGCGCTGGCGGCGCTGGACGAGGCGTTCGACACCAGGGTGGCCGCGCCCGAAACGAAGCTCGAGGCATAGGACGACAGGGTGACGGTCTTGGCGGCCTGGTCCCCGGCGGCGGAGAAGCTCAGCGCGCCCGACAGCATCGCCGACAGCTTGTCGACCGTCGTGCTGTCGGAGGTCGACAGGGCCCGGTCGCCGGCCGCCAGGGTCGAGGTGGTGTCGAGGGCGGCGGTGGCCAGCAGGCTGTAGTCGCCCGACAGTTTCGAGGACACGGCGATGTCGGCGGCGGTGGAGCCGGAGAACAGGTCGTTGAAGCCGAAATAGTCGGAGAAGCCCTGCGAGGACGCGCCGACCTTCGCGCCGACATCGGCCAGGGCGACGCCGCCTGCGCCGTCGTCGGCGGTGATCGACAGCTTGCCGTCCGAGCCGATGCTGGCCGACAGGCCGTCCATGGCGTCGAGCGCGCTGACCAAGTCGGCCAGGGTGGAATAGGCCGACAGGTCGATGTCCTGGGTCGAGACCGTCGAACCGCTGGAATCGACCACGGCCACCCGCAGCGTGCCGGTCGCCGAGAAGGCGTCCGTGCTCGAAACCGTCGAGGCGCTGGTCAGGGCGTTCGGCGCGGGCACGGCCGAGCCGGCGTTGGCGATGGCGTTGACCTGGTCGATCAGCGTCGAGGCCAGGGCGTCGAGCTCGGCCTGCGCGCCGGTCAGGGTCGTGTCGCGCAGGGTGACCAGGGCGCCCAGCTGGCCGGAGTCGAGGCTTGCGGTGATGTCCTTGCCGTTCAGCGTGATCCCGGCGATCGAGGTCGGATAGACGCTGGTCGAGGAGAGGGCGCTGGAGGCGGTGTAGGACAGCTTGGCCGCCGTCGTGCCCAGGAGCTGGTCGCCGCCGGTGGTGTAGACCACCAGCCGATTGTCGGAGGTGGTGTAGCTGCTGACCCCGATCAGGCCCGACAGGGTGGTCAGGGCCGCGTCGCGCTGGTCCTGCAGGGCGGTGACGTCGCCGCCCTGGGCGGTGATCGAGACGATCTGGTCGTTCAGCGAGGACAGGGTCGACAGCGTCGAGTTGATGGTGTCGACGCTCGTGGCGATCTCGGTGTTGGCCTGGGTGCGCAGGTCCTGGATCGAGGCCGACAGCCCGCTGATCCCCGCCGCCAGGGCCGAGGCGGCCGAGACGGTCGCGGCCTTGGCCGTGTCGCTGTCGGCGCTGGCCGACAGGGCGGTGAGCGCGCTGGAGAAGGCGTCGAGCAGGCTGGAGAGATCGTCGCCGCTGTCCACCGAGCCGAGCGCGGCGTCGTAGGACTGCATGTAGGCGTCGATCGTCGAGGCGTAGCCGGAGGCCGCGGCGGTCTTGACCACGGTCTTGGCCAGGTAGGTGTCGGCCGCCCGCTGGACGGTGGCGCTGGAGGCCGAATTGAGGGCCGTGGTCGCCGTCGTGCTGACCGTCTTCTTGGTGTAGGTCAGGTCGTCGGCGTTGGCCACGTTGGCGTTGGCCACCGCGATCTGCATCTGGGCGGTCGACAGGGCCGACGAGGCCGAGCTGATGATCGACGACAGCGACATGGCGTCAGTCCTTGCGGCGGCGGTGGTCGCGCAGCGACAGCACCCCGCTGCGATAGCTGGCCTGGGCGTCCAGGCCGCGATTGACGGCCTGGATGCGCACGCGCTCCCGCGCCATCTCGGTCTCCAGGCTCGCCATGCGGTCCTCGAGGGTCGCCTGCACCTCGTGCAGGTTCGACAGCATGAGCAGGCGCTGGTCGTCCGACAGGGCCGACAGGCCCTCGGCGATGCTGCGGGCCAGGGCCCGGGCTTCCTCGACCGACGAGACGACGGGCGTGGCCGGATCGCGACGGGCCTTCTGGGCGCGGGCGTGGAGGCGTTCGATGGTGCCCATGACGCTCACCGGACCGCCTGGATCAGGGTGTCGAACATGTCGCTCGAGGCGCTGATCACCTGCGAAGCGGCCGAATAGGCCTGCTGGGCGATGATCATCTTGTTGAACTCGGTCGCCGTGTCGGTGGTCGAGCCTTCCAGCGCGCTGGCCACCAGGCTGCCGGCGTTGCCCTCGCCGGGCAGGTTCAGGTGCACCTGCCCGGCGGCGGTGTTCTCGTCGTAGACCGTGCCCGAGACGTGGGTCAGGCCGTTGGGGTTGCTGAAGGTGGCGACCGGGATCTGGTAGATCGCCAGGCTGACCCCGTTGTCGAAATTGGCCGTGACCAGGCCGCTCTCGTCGATGGTGATCCCCGACAGCTCGCCGTAGTTGGCGCCGTCCTGCTCGAAGGTCGGGCTGATCGACAAGGTCGAGGAGGTCGAGGCGTACTGCGTCAGGCCGTCGGTGCCGCCGGCCGCGCCGAGGTCGAGCACGATGGCGCTGTCGGCCGCGCCGGTGGACAGGCCCGTGATGCTGATGTCGACCGGCGACGGGTCGGTCGTGGCCAGGCTGCCGTCGGAATTGAAGGTCACCGTGACCGTGCTGGGGCTGATCGTGCCCGAGGTGGTCGTGCCGTCCTTGGTCAGGACCGGGTCCGACAGGGTCAGCGACCAGGTGTTGTCGCCGGTCTTGGTCCAGGTCTGGCCGACCGTGTGGCTGACGCCCAGGGAGTCGATGACCTCCATGCTGGTGTCGAAGCTCTGGCCGGTCGTGGCGTCGGCCGGCAGGTTGGCGGCCATGCTGACCGTCGAGGTGGCCTTGGCCGTGCCGCTGATCGAGTCGAGGTTGATCGCCGACAGGCTGGTCAGGTCGCTGGTGTTCGAGGCCAGGACGTTGCCGTCGGAGTCGGTGGCGAAGCCCATCAGGTAATAGCCTTCGCTATTGACCAGATAGCCGTCGGCGTCCGTCGAGAAGCTGCCGTTGCGGCTGTAGACGAGGTCGCTGCCGGTGTCGCCGGCGTTGGCCGCGACCACGAAGTAGCCCGAGCCGTCGATGGCGATGTTGGTCGCCACGCTGGTCGAGGAGATGGCGCCGGTGACGTTCAGCGCCTGGCTGGTCTTGGCCACCACGGAGCTGGTCGAGGTGGTCGAGCCCATCGCGCCGCTGACCAGAGACTGGAACGAGACCTCCGTGGTCTTGTAGGCGGTGGTCGAGGCGTTGGCGATGTTCTCCGAGATCGCCGACAGGGCGATGCTCTGGGCGGTCAGGCCGGAGACGGCGGTCGAGAGGGCCGAGGACAGGCTCATGGTCGCCGCCCCTATTCCGAGGCCGAGGCGAGCAGCTGAACCTGGGTCAGCAGCGACGACATGTTGTCCGACATCGTCGTCAGCGTGTCGTTCATGCTGATCTGCTGCTCGAGCGACGAGTAGGTCGCCAGCTGGCTGGTGAACTCGGTCGGATCGGTCGGATCCAGCGGGTTCTGGTTGGTCAGCTGCGTCATCAGCAGCTGCAGGAAGTCGGTGGTGCCCAGCTGCAGCGTGCCGGACGAGCTGGCGGCGCTCGTCGTGCTGGTGCTCGTCGCCGAGGAGACGGTGGTCATGGAGAAAGCCCTCCGGTGAAGTCGGTCCGGTCGCTCTGGGCGCCGATCGACGGGTTCAACGGAGGCTCCGCGCCGGATGGGGCGGATTATTTTCGGGGGCGGGCGGTCTTCCTGTTCGCCGCGCCCGTCCTCAGGTGTCGGAGATCGGAAGCTCGGCCGACATGAAGTCGACGAAAGCCCGGACCTTGGGCGTCAGCTGGCGGTTGGACGGCCAGACGACCCGCATCACGCCCGTGCTCTGCAGGAACGGGTCCAGCACCGACACCAGGGTTCCGGCCCTCAGCTGCTGGCGGATGGCGAAGAGCGGCACGCAGGTCAGGCCCTGGCCCTGTTCGGCCAGATAGATCAGCGGCTCCAGGGTGCTGGCCGTCACGGCGACCGGCAGGTCGTGTCCGACGAAGGCGCCGTCGCGATAGAGCGGCCAGCGCTCCAGCTTTCCCGTCGACGGGTAGCGGTGGTGCAGGCAGGCGTGGGCGCGCAGGTCTTCGGGGGTCTCGGGCGGCGCATGGCGCTGGAAATAGTCCGGCGCGCCGACCACCCGATGCTCGAACGCCCCCAGCGATCGCGTCATCAGGCGGGAGTCCGAAATCTCGCCCGTGCGGACGACGGCGTCGAACCCCTCCTCGATGACGTCGACGATGCGGTCGGTGAAGTCCAGGTCGAGCTCGATGTCGGGATAGGCCCGCATGAAATTCGACAGGGTGGGCATCAGCAGCATGCCGACCAGGGGGAAGCTGACCCGCAGCTTGCCGCGGGGCATGGCCCGCGAGGCCGAAAGCTCTCCGGTCAGGGCCTCGACCTCGGCGAAGATGCGCCTGCAGCGGTCGAGCAGCAGTCCGCCCTCGGCCGTCAGGGCGATGCTGCGCGTGCTGCGCTGAAAGAGCCTGACGCCCAGCCGGGCCTCCAGCCTGGCGACGGCCTTGCCCACCGCCGACGGCGAGATCCCGAGCCTGGCGGCCGCGCCCGCGAAGCTGCGGGTCTCGGTGACCTGGACGAAGACGTTGAAGGCGCCCAGGCTGTCCACGGATCGATGCTCCATTCAGGACAGAATTGTCCGCTCAGACGAGATCGATAGCGTATTTTTCCGCCGACGGCCCAGGACTATCCGCCTTGTCGCGGTCAAGTCCGGCCGCGTCTTCGGATGCTCACAAGATGTCTGTATCGCCTGTTTCGACCCAGCCGCCCGTCACCTTCGTCGCGGGGGCCGCGCCGACCGTGTTCGTCGTCAACGTCATCCACGCCCAACCCGGACGCCAGGACGACGCCTTCGACATCATTCAGGACGTCGTGCGCCTGGCGGCCGGAAAGCCCGGCTTCCTGTGGAGCAACCTGGCCAAGAGCACCGACGGCCTGACCGTCGTGAACATCGAGGCCATCGCCGACGAGGGCAATGTCGGCGAGTTCTTCTCCGACCCGGTGTTCGTGGATAAGTGGGGCCGGCTGGCCGAGGTCTCGACCAACGAGTTCCACATCTACCGCGTGACCGACCTGATCCTGCCCCAGGCCGTCGCCGAAAAATAATCCGCCCCATCGTCGGCGGACGTCCCGTTCAACCCGTCGAAGCCAGGCCGTCAGAACGGCGGACAGCTTCCCGACCGGACTCTCCCCCGGGCGGACTCCAGACAGAGAACCGGACTAGAACATGCCTGTTATCTCCACCAACACGGCCGCCAACACCGCCCTGCGCTACCTGAACAACAATTCGGCGGCGCAGAGCGAATCCCTGGCGAAGCTGTCGAGCGGCTCGCGGATCGTCAGCGCGAAGGACGACGCCTCCGGCCTCGCCATCGCGACGTCCATGAACGCCGACATCACCGTGCTCAACCAGGCCGCCACCAACGTGACCAGCGGCACTTCGGTGCTGAACACCGCTGACGGCGCCCTGTCGAACATCGCCGACATCCTGCAGCGCATGAACTCCCTGACGGCCCAGGCCCAGTCGGGGACGTCGAGCACTGCCGACCTGTCGTACATCAGCGCCGAGTACGAACAGCTGACCGAGGAAATCAACGACATCGCCGAGACGACGACCTTCAACGGCGTCTCGCTGCTCAACGGTGACAGCAACTACACCGAGGGCACGGGCGTCGATTTCATGGTCGGCACGTCCAGCACCGATGTCATCAAGGTCGAGCTGGGTACGGCGAACACCACGGGCCTGGCCCTGACCGTCACCTCGATCTCCTCGACCAGCGACGCCGTCGCCGCGATGGACGAGATCGACGCGGCGATCACGGCGGTCTCGAAGATGCGGGCCGACGTCGGCGCCACCCTGTCGCGCTTCGAGTTCCGCGGCGACGTGATCTCCACGTCGCTCGAGAACCTGGAGTCGGCGGCGTCGGCGATCACCGACGTGGACATCGCCGCAGAGCAGACCAACTTCACCAACGCTCAGACCCTGACCAGCGCAGCGATTTCGGCCCTCAGCCAGGCCAACTCGATGAGCCAGTCGCTTCTGAAGTTGCTGCAGTAGTCGGCTCAGCCGTGAAGGCGCGGGCTTGCCCGCGTCGTCCTGCAGACTGGGCGGGAGGGCCATGGTCCTCCCGCCGACTTTCCGGACATCGCCATGACGACGACCAGCACCGTCTCGACCTCGGGCTCGACGACCTATCTGACGGGCACGATCTCGGGCCTCGACACCGACTCCCTGATCGAGGCGGCCGTCGCCCAGAAGACCGCCCGCGCCGACACGATCGACGCCAAGGTCACGGCCAACGAGACCAAGATCGCCTCGTACCAGTCGCTGCAGACGCTGCTGCAGGCGATCTCGGATTCCATGACCTCGCTGGCGGCCACGACCTACAGCTCGGTGACCGCCACCACCAACGCCTTCGACGAGAAGAGCGCCTACCTCACCGCTTCTGACGGCACGGACGCCACCTCGGTGATCGCGGTCGACGCCGACAGCGACGCGGTGGCCGCCTCCTACGAGATCACCGTCACCCAGCTGGCCAAGGCCATGAAGGTGACGTCCACCGCCCAGACCGCCGGCACGGCGCTGGGCCTGGCGGGCGTGGTGTCGATCGGCGTCGACGGCGGGACCGCCGCCGAGATCACCGTCACCTCGACCATGACGGTCAGCGACGTCGCCGCGGCGATCAACGCCAAGACCGCGACCACCGGCGTCACGGCCACCCTGATCACCAGCTCGACGGGCACGCGGCTCGTCATGTCGACCAGCGACACCAACCAGCAGATCGCCATGACCTCGGTCTCGGGCGACGACGTCGGCCAATCGCTGGGATTGACGGACGCCAGCGGCGCCTTCGCCAACGTGCTGCAGGCCGCCCAGCCCTCGATCGTCACCATCGACGGGGTCGAGATCGAGAGCGACGGCAACGAGCTGACCGACGTCGTTCCCGGCCTGTCGATCTCGTTGCTGCAGGCCACCTCGGGCCAGACCATCACCCTCGACATCGAGGCCAACTACGACGACATCAAGACGGCGATCACCGACTTCATCGACGCCTACAACGCCTTGCGCGCCTTCGTGGTGACCAACCAGACGGTGGGTTCGGGCGGGGTGGTGGCCGACGACGCCGTGCTGTTCGCCGACGGCATACTGCGCGACGTCAATCGCCAGCTCAACGCGCTCCTGGGCGGCGACGCGGGCTCGGACGACGAGCTGACCGACCTGTCGGCCCTGGGCATCACGCTCAACAGCGCCAACCAGCTGGAGCTGTCGGACGAGACCTCGCTCGACAACCTGCTGCTGACCGACCTGTCCAGCGTCGCGGCCTTCTTCGAGACCAGCTTCGAGGCCAGCGACAGCAACCTCAAGCTCCTGAAGAACGACACCACCCTGTCGTTCGACTTCGACCTGGACGTGACCGTCACCGACGGGGCGATCTCAAGCGTGTCGGTCGGCGGCGACAGCAGCCTGTTCACGATCTCGGGCAGTCGGATCGTCGGCGCCAGCGGCACGATCTACGAGGGGCTGTCCTTCGCCCTGGCCAACGCGACCAGCGGCACGATCTCGGTGGAGATCACCCAGGGCTTCGCCAACCTGATCACCAGCCTGATGGGCGACTACGCCAACACCACGACCGGCGTCATCCAGCAGCGCATCAACACCCTCGACACGGTCAACAGCGACCTGACCGAGCAGTCGGAGACCATCCGCGACAACGCGGAGACCTACCGCACCAAGCTGATCGCGAAGTACTCGGCGATGGAGACGCAGCTCTACGCCGCCCAGATCCTTCAAGAGCAGATCAAGGCCATCCTCGGAGCCAGCAGCGATGACGACGACTAATAGCCAGGCGTTCAGCGCCTACGCGGCCTCGAGCCGCCTCACCGCCAGCCCGCGCGACGTGCTGGCCTCGGTGCACGAGGAGCTCTACCGGGCCATCGGCTCGGCAAAATTCGCCCACGAGCAGGGGCGGCTGGATCAAATGTGCCGACACGCCATGCGGGCGACGCAGATCCTCACCGTTCTGTCGACGAGCCTGGATTTCTCGGCCGCCGGACCGGACGGCAAGACGTTGCGCAGCTTCTACCAGTACGTGCTCGACAGCATGGTTCGCGCCAGTCGGCGCAAAGATGTGTCGAATTCGTATCAAATCGTACTCGACTTGTTGCGCCCGTTCTGTAAAGAACTTCGTTCTGAAAAATAGAAATGTTTTTGCGTATTGCTTTTGTATCAGGTGAATTCAGTGTTGTAGTTATCTGATATGTGGCATGTTGTTTGCCGATCCCATTGCGATACAGCGATGGAGGCGAGTAATCGCCATGGCAAATTCAGCGATGACTGCGGCGGGCGAGTTCGGGCTGGCGGATGCGCGGTCGGACGAGGACCTGTTCCTGGCCTGCCGGCAGGGCGACCAGCTGGCGTTCCGGGTGCTGGTCGACCGGCACCTGCGGATGGTCCGGCGGCTGGCCCTGAACGTCCTGGGCGACGTGCAGGAGGCCGAGGACGCGGCGCAGGAGGCATTTATTGCCGCCTGGCGGGCCCGCGAGCGCTGGACGCCCGAGGCGCGGTTCTCGACCTGGCTGCACCGCATCGCGGTCAACAAGGCGATCGACCGCCGGCGCGTCCGCAAGGCCGTGCCGGAGAGCCAGGAGGTGATCACTCGCCTGGCCGACGCCGAGGTCCGGGGGCCGGTCCAGGCCGACGCCCTGGCCAGCCTCGAGCGCTCGGAAGTCGCGGTGACCCTGCAGCAGGCCATGGGCAAGCTGCCGGCCGCCCAGCGCCAGGCTTTGACTTTGTTCTATTTCGAAGAGCTCGAGGTCGGTAGAATCGCCGACGCCATGGGCTGTTCGGAACAGGCGGTCCGCTCGCTCCTCAAACGGGGCCGGCAGACCTTGAAGACGAGACTCCAGAGGCAGAAGAAGATCTGTGGCTATGGACCTGAAACAGTTCGAAGCGCGCCTGAAGGCGCTGGGCGCACGGCTTGACCGCTGGCCCGAAGGCGAGGCCGAGGCGGCGCTCGACCTGCTGACGACCTCGGAAGCGGCGCAGGACCTGTTCGCGCGGATCACGGCCGAGGACATGAACGTGTTCGACGACGCCGGCGGCGACCTGTCGGCGCTAGCCGACCGGATCGGCCGGAACCTCTGATTGAACCGCGCCTTGAAGCCGTCGTGATCGGCGGGCCATGCTCGCCGTCGAAAGCGAGGATCCGCATGCTGCTTCGACGACTGGCCCCCGGCCTGATGCTGCTGGCCCTGGCGGCCGCCCCCGCCCAGGCGCGGGCGCCGAAGATCGATCCCGAGAAGGAATACACGCCCGCGTACGATCGCTGTCTGAACAGCGGCGATGCGATCAAGGGCGTGACGGTGGCCATGGCCGGCTGCACCCACGAGGAACTGGCCAAGCAGGACGCCCGCCTCAACCGTGCCTACAAGGCCGCGATGGCCAAGCGCTCAAAGGCCGAGCAGGCCAAGCTGCGCACCGCCCAGCGCGCCTGGATCAAGCGCCGCGACGCCGAGTGCCAGGAAGACCTGACCGGCGGCACCATCGACATGCTCAACGTCAGCGGCTGCCACCTCAGCATAACGACCGTGCGGGCGGTGGAGCTGGAGCGGATGGTGAAGGGTAAGCGGTAGGCCTTTGTCGTCATCCCGGCCGAAGGTGCGCGCAGCGGACCGTAGAGCCGGGACCCAGGAGCCGCCTCACCGCGCTTGGCCCCTGGGTCCCGGATAAGCGCTGCGCGCTTTCCGGGATGACGGAATTTGGAAGGTGAGGCGAAGCGCCCTCAGCAGTCGTCGCTCTCAGGCTGAGCCAGCGTCTGCTTCTTGGCATCGAGCCAGACCCGGCAGGCGTACTCGCCGCCTTCCTTGGAGCAGGTGATCTGGCCGTCGCCCTTGTGCAGGCCGCTGGCGCCGCAGGCCTGGGTTTTGCCCTTGCCGGGCAGGCGGTCGTAGAGCAGCCTGGCGGCCGGGCCGATGATCAGCAGTTCCACCACGCCGTCGTCATAGGGGAAGGTGCGGGCCTCGGATTTCGGCTCTTCGGCCGGCTTGGGCGGGCCGTCGGCGACGGCCGGGGTCGCGGCGAGGCAGGCCAGCGCGGCCAGGATCCGAAGCGTCTTCATCGGCGGTCTCCATCAGGGCTGGAGCGGGAACTAGGGCGACCATAACCGGTCCCCGCGCGGCGCCTACGCAGAACCCCTTATGCGGCGCACCCGAATTTACCCGCACGAAGAGTAGGGGGAATGTGCCGGCGTTGGGGCGGCGTTTCTCGTCTCATGCCTTCGGGAGCCGTTTGATGCTGTCGCCCCTCCGTTTCGAACCCGCCTTCGCCCAGCCGGCCCTGCCGGTCGCCGCCGCCAGCGTCATCCGCTACGCGGCCGGCGAGGAGATCTTCGCCGAGGGCGACAGCGCCGACCACGTCTACGAACTGGTCGAGGGCACGGTGCGCACGGGCCGGCTGCTGCGCGACGGCCGCCGCCAGATCGACGCCTTCCACTTCGCCGGCGAGACCTTCGGCTTCGAGGCCGGCGAGGTGCGCCGCACCACGGCCGAGGCGGTGAGCGAGGTCACGGTCCGCATCGTGCGCCGCCGGGCGCTCAGCGACCTGGCCGCCCGCAACGGCGAGGTCGCCCGCCAGCTCTACCAGCTGACCATCTCGGGCCTGCAGCGCAGCCAGGACCACGTGCTGATGCTGGGCCGCCGCAGCGCCTGCGAGCGGGTGGCGGGCCTTCTGCTGTTGCTGGCCGACCGCACCGGCGAGGCCGCCTTCGACCTGCCGATGAGCCGTCAGGACATGGCCGACTATCTGGGCCTGACCATCGAGACGGTGTCGCGCACCCTGACGGGCTTCCTGCAGGAGGGGCTGATCGCCCTGCCGACCGTGCGCCACGTCGAACTGCTCGACCGCGAGGCGCTGGAAGCGCTCTGCGAATAGCAAAGCGGCCTCCCCGCGAGGGCGGGGAGGCCGTCCGAAGTCTTCGGTCGTCGCGGCCGTTTAGGCCGCCGGCAGTTCGCCCATGGCGCTCTGCAGGTAGTTCTGCTCGCCCAGCGACTTGATCAGCGACAGCTGGGTTTCGAGGTAGTCGATGTGCTCCTCGGTGTCGTTGAGGATCTCGCGCAGCAGCTCGCGGCTGATGTAGTCGCGGGCCTGCTCGCACTGGACGATGCCCGGGACCAGCAGTTCGCGGTTGAACAGCTCGATCGACAGGTCGGCGGCCAGGCACTCGGGCACGGTCTCGCCGATCTTCAGCTTGTGCAGGTCCTGCAGGTTGGGCAGGCCCTCCAGGAAGAGGATGCGGTTGATCAGCTTGTCGGCGTGCTTCATCTCGCCGATCGATTCCTGATAGACGATCTGGCCGAGGCGCTTGAAGCCCCAGTTGTCGTGCATGCGGGCGTGCAGGAAGTACTGGTTGACGGCCGTCAGCTCGTTGGTGAGCACAGCGTTCAGGACGCGGATAACGCCGGGATCGCCTTGCATGGCGGCCTCCTAAGGTTCGAGTTCGCCCGCACCCTTAGTCGGCTTTTTCAGCCCTTCAACAGTAATGTGTGCAAGTGTCTCGCAGCCTCACAGAAAAGCGTGAGAGTGCTTCGCGGTAACCTGAAATCGTCGACTTTGCGTCGCAGGAAGCCTTACTCGGCGGCGTAGGCCAGAGCTTCCTGGGCTTCCTGAATCATCTGGCGCATCTCGCAGACGCACTTGGCGCACTGGGCCTGGCAGCCCTTGTGGCGGAAAATCTCGGCCGGACGAGTCGCCCCCGCGTCGATCGCGGCCCGGACTTCACGCTGGCGGATGCCGTTGCAATTGCAGACGTACAAGGAAAGAACGCCCTACCGAATGATTGTCATTCTCATCTAACAGTTTTCCACCGGTTTGCAACTGACTCTCAGTCGAGTTAGCGGCGGCGCGTCGCCGCAGGCGAGGGGCGAAGTCGCGCTTGGCTCCAAATCGGCGTAAAGGCGGCGCATGACGCTCGACTGCCGCCTCTACCTCATCACCCCGCCGTCTCTGCCGGATCTGGCCGACTTCGGCCGCCAGCTGGCCCGCGCCCTCGAGGGCGGCGACGTGGCGGCCCTGCAGGTCCGCCTCAAGGACGTGTCCGACGACGTCGTGGCCGCCGCCGTCGAGGCGCTGTCGCCGATCGCCCGCGCCCGCGACGTGGCGGTGATCCTCAACGACCGTCCAGACCTCGCCGCCCGCCTCGATTGCGACGGCGTGCACGTGGGGCAGGGCGACACGCCCTATGCGGCCGCCCGCAAGCTGATGGGCAAGGACCGCATGGTCGGCGTCACCTGTCACGACAGCCGCCACCTGGCCATGGAGGCCGCCGAGGCCGGGGCCGACTACGTGGCGTTCGGCGCCTTCTTCCCGACGACGACCAAGGACGCCCCGATCGTCGCCGAGCCCGACATCCTGTCGATCTGGCAGGAGACGATGGAGGTTCCGTGCGTGGCCATTGGCGGCATCACCGCCGCCAACGCCGCGCCGCTGGCCACGGCCGGCGCCGACTTCCTGGCCGTTTCGGGCGGGGTGTGGGCTCATCCGGACGGGCCGGACGCGGCCGTGGCGGCGCTGAACGCGGCGATCACGCAGGGCCTGGCCGCGCGCGGCTGACGCGGCGCTCCGCGTATCGGCGTTCTCTTGCCGTGGTTGTAGCAGAGGCATAGCCTCCTTCCCAGCGAACGATAACGGGGAGGGACCGCCATGCAGAAGCGGCTCGTAGCGTGTTTGCTTAGCCTACCCATGCTGGTCCTGGCCGCGACTCCGGTCGTCGCCGAGACCTGGAAACCGGCCCCCGGCGAGGCCAAGACCTTCTATGACGCCGACTTCCTGAGGGTGGACGAGAAGACCGGCCTGGTGGTGCTGCGCATCGCCGAAGGCAAGGGCGGCGGGCCGTACAAGGCCTGGCCGGCCGGCAAGGGTCCGATCATGCTCTTCGCCCTCGACTGCGCCGCCGACAAGTGGATGGACCTCGGCATGGACTTCGCCGGCGACAAGGGCCTGCCCAAGAACTGGCGGCAGGAAGCCAAGGTCGACGACATCTCCGGCGCGGCGGGCAAGGCCGGCAAGCTGGCCTGCGAGGCCAGGGAAAGCCTGCCCAAGACGCCGTTGCCCTGACACGCGAAGGCGTCGCCCCGGCGGGCCCGCCGGGACGACGTAATCGTCACGCTGAAAATGAGGTTTCGCCGCCCCCGTAATTGAGCCGGCCCCCGGACGATCCGGGGCGTCGGCGGAGGCCTGCCGCACGCGGTCGGACTCCGCCCGTCCAGGCCTGGCCTAGATGTTCAGCTGCACGACCCGGTTGGCTCCGGTCGCGGCGTTGACCGCCCCGGCCGTGGCGCAGCCGCCGCTGTTGTTGTTGGCGATGACGTACCAGTCGCTCGGCTGGTCGACCTGCACCATGTGCTGGACGGTCTCGTTGCTCTGGCGGCGCATCAGATTGCCCGTGCACACGACGTTCTGCACGGTGTGGAATTCGATGGCCGGGCCGCTGGCCCAGGTCAGGTCGGAGATCTGGTTGTCGGTCACCGTCAGGCCGGCGGCCTTGTAGGCGTCGAGGAAGATCTTTGCCCCGCCGTTGCTCCAGTTGTTGCTGACGAACACGCTCTTCACGAGGTGGACCTGGTCGTCGGCGTTGGGCGATTCCATCTTCACGAACTCCAGCGCGCTGCCCTGGAAGTAGCAGCCGAAGATGTGGACGTTGGAGATCCAGCAGGGATTGGCCGACGAGCCGTTCGACTTCAGCAGGACGCCGCGGCCGCACGGGCCGTCCATCTGGCAGTTGGTGATCCAGATGTCGGTGATGTTGGAGCGGTAGCCGTTCTGCGTGGTGCTCGACGTGCCGTCCGCCAGGTGGAAGGCGTCGTTGAACTTGTGGAAGATGCACTTGTCGAAGCGCAGGGCCTGGATGCCGCCGATGGCCGAAGCCTCGATCACGGTCTCCACGCCGTAGGCGCTGTTGGCGGCGTTGTAGGTCGGGCCGGCGAACTCGCAGTTCTCGAACTCGCTGTCGCCCACCTCGGCCCGGCTGATGGTCGCGGCCGGCACGCGCACCCGGACCGCAACGCCGTTGGGTTGGTTCTCGAGCCACACGCCCAGGCGGTGGAACTTCACCAGCCGCGCGCGCTGCAGCAGCACGCCGACGGGGAAGTCCTGGATGACCACGTCCTCGACCAGGCTCAGGCGCTGGCCCTGGACATCGTAATCGTCGGTTTCGACGCCGATCTGCAGCCCGATCCGGGCGGTCGAGCCTTCGTTGACGATCGCGAAGCCGCGCAACTCGAAGTCCGAGGTCTTGGAGACGTCATTGCGCGCCTTGACGGTGACGACCGCTTGCCCGGCCGACCAGCCCGAGCCCTTGGCGATCAGCCGCGAGACGATGCCGCCGCCGCCGCCGGTGACGTGCAGGTTGTTGAGGCTGGAAGGGGTCAGGCTCACGCCTTCGGTCACCGGATAGGGGCCGGTCAGCACCAGTTCGAGCGGGCCGCTGGAGGTGTTGAACGCGTCCTCCATGCAGTTGATGGCGGCCTGGATATAGGGCGCGTTGTTGGCCGCGCCCGAACCGGCGCCCCACCATTCGGGGCACACCCGGCGAAGGCCGGTGACCTTGCCGCCGTTCTTGAGGATGAAGATCGTGCGATAGCCGGCGATCACCGATCCCTCGATGCGCAGAGTACAGCCGTCGACTTCGAAGTAACCGCCGGTCTCGAAAGTCCAGACCTGATCGCGGTCGAGGGTGGTGTTGCTGGTGAAAACTTGGGTCGTATTGACAATGGGCATTTTGAAAATTCCTAGGTGCTGAAATGCCCCGCTACAGTGCGGGTTCGGCGCCGTCGGAGCAATGATAAAGTTCCTTCTTTGTTCTCTTCTGCGACCGATTCTGGCGTCGGCCTGTCAGGTCCATCTCAAGGGCTGATCCGCGCCAGCTTGTCGGGATTGCGCATCGTATAGACGGCGGCGATGCGACCTTCGACGATGTCCAGGCCCATGGTCTGGAACACCACGCCGTCGTGCGACAGGACCACGCCGGGCTGGCCGTTGATGCGCGCCAGCCGGACGCTCGTGCCGCCGGGGTGGGGCCACTTGCGGGCGATGCCCTCGAGCAGGCGCACGGCGTTGTCGAGGCCGAACACCGGGTTCATCGTCGCCGCGGCCTTGCCGCCGCCGTCGGCGTGCATGGCCACGTCGTTGGCCAGCAGGCCGCGCAAGGACGCGGCGTCGCCGCTCATGGCGGCGGTGATGAAGGCCTGGGTCAGGCGGCGTTCCTCGTCGGCGCTGGGCTTGTAGCGGGGCTTGCCGGCCTTGACGTGGTCGCGGGCCCGGGCGGCCAGCTGGCGGACCGCCGCCTCGGAGCGGCCCAGGGTGGCGGCGATCTCGGCGAAGGGCGTGTCGAACACGTCGTGCAGCAGGAAGGCCGCCCGCTCCAGCGGGGTCAGGCGCTCCAGGGCCAGCAGGAAGGCCACGGTCAGGTTCTCGCCCAGGCCGAAGGTCTCGTCGACGTCGACCACCGGCTCGGGCAGCCATTCGCCGACATAGAGCTCGCGCCGGGCGCGGGCCGACTTCAGGCGGTCCAGGCACAGGCGCGAGACCACGCGGTTGAGGAAGGCGCCGGGGTTGTCGACGGCGGGGGCGTCGACCTCGCGCCAGCGCAGCCAGGCGTCCTGCACCACGTCCTCGGCCTCGGCCCGCGAGCCCAGCATGCGATAGGCCAGGCCCGTCATGGCCGGGCGGCGGCTTTCGAAGATCGTGTCGGCGGCGGTCATCGGCGCATCCTTCGGTTCTCGCCGACAGGACGAGGCCAGGGCGCCAGACGTGACATGGCCGCGAAGTTTTTTCTCGGCAAATCCGCTCCGGTGGCGCCGCCGGGGGGGATCCCGGCGGCGCGGCGGGCGAGGCCTTACTCGGCGGCGCTGGCAGCGGCCGAGCGCAGGGCGGCGTAGTCGGCGCGGGCCTGGCCGAGGGTCTCGGTCACGCACGAGGCGTAGTTGGGGTGGCGGCTGCTCTTCAGCGCCTTGCCGCACACCTGGCGGGCGGCGCGGGTCAGCTCCTGGCTGACCGCGTCGGAGGACTTGCCGGTCACCGAGACGCGTTGCGAGGCGCCGCC
The DNA here is from genome assembly GCF_003722335.1 of Caulobacter flavus. Lineage (GTDB taxonomy): Bacteria > Pseudomonadota > Alphaproteobacteria > Caulobacterales > Caulobacteraceae > Caulobacter > Caulobacter flavus. Next base: position 14,780 of record NZ_CP026100.1, on the reverse strand, counting down.
CAGCAGGGTCTCGGCGGCGACGGGTTGGGCCACGGCCAGCAGAGCGGCGGCGGCTGTGATCAGGGAGAGCTTGGTCATTGGGTCGTTCCTTGTCTGCGCTAAGGGGAGTTTGCGCGTGGCCCGATCCCTCGCTTTGCGCTGGATCAACGGCCGCCCTAAAAATTGACCGATCGGTCTCCTTTTTCAAGAGGGCTCGCCCAAGGCGCGACATTCTGCCCCGCCTTGCCTTCCGGCGGCCCCGCGTCTAGGTTCCGCGCCCGCTCTTTCCCACTGCCATCGTCCGTCTCCCGCCGCCGCGCGTCCGCGCGCCGGTGCAGGGAATTCCATAGGATACTTGCCCGTGCCCACGCCTTCCGCCCTTCTCAACGTGATGATCGACGCCGCGCGCAAGGCCGCTCGGGGTCTGGCCCGCGACTTCGGCGAAGTCACCGAGCTGCAGGTCTCCAAGAAGGGCGCGGGCGACTTCGTGACCAACGCCGACCTCAAGGCCGAGCAGACCCTGTTCGAGATCCTGAGCAAGGCGCGTCCGGGCTACAGCTTCCTCGGCGAGGAGCGCGGCATGGTGGAAGGCACCGACAAGACCCACACCTGGATCGTCGACCCGCTGGACGGCACCACCAACTTCATGCACGCCATCCCGCACTTCGCGGTCAACATCGCCCTGCAGCGCGAGGGCGAGGTCGTCGCCGGCGTCACCTACAACCCGATCACCCACGACCTGTTCTGGGTCGAGAAGGGCAAGGGCGCGTTCCTGGGCGCCGAGAAGCGCCTGCGCGTCGCCGCCCGCAAGCACCTGGACGAGTCGGTGCTGGCCACCGGCGTGCCGTTCGTGGGCAAGCCGGGCCACGGCCAGTTCCTGAAGGAGCTGCACCAGGTCAGCCAGAAGGTCGCCGGCGTGCGCCGCTTCGGCGCGGCCTCGCTCGACCTGGCCTGGGTGGCCGCCGGCCGCTTCGACGCCTACTGGGAACGCAACCTCAAGCCCTGGGACGTGGCCGCCGGCGTGCTGATGGTCCAGGAATCGGGCGGCAAGGTCTCGACCATCGAGGAGCACGGCGACCCGGTGCAGGGCGCCTCGATCCTGGCCTCGAACCCCGAGCTGCACCCGCAGGTGCTGAAGGCCCTGCACGCGGCGGGCTGAGGCGTCTGAAGGCTTGGCTGGAAAGGGCTCCGGGGGTTCCGGAGCCCTTTTCGTTTGCGCGCAGAGTATGGCCAAACCGCCATCGGGCTCTCGCCAAACCGTCACACCCGCGCGCTAATCAGCCGCCATGACCCTGTTGACCCGCCGCGCCATGACGACCGCCGCCCTCGCAGGCACCATGGGCGCCAGCATGATCCCGACCATGGTGCGCGCCGGCGTGCGCAAGCCGATCGTCATCGCCCACCGCGGCGCCTCGGGCGAGCGGCCCGAGCACACGCTGCTGGCCTACGGCCTGGCGGTCGAGCAGGGCTGCGACTTCATCGAGCCCGACCTCGTCGCCACCAAGGACGGCCATCTGGTCGTGCGCCACGAGAACGAGATCGGCGGCACGACCGACGTCGCCTCCCGGCCCGAGTTCGCCGGCCGCAAGGCGACCAAGACGATCGACGGCGAGAGCCTGACGGGCTGGTTCACCGAAGACTTCACCCTGGCCGAGATCAAGAGCCTGCGGGCTCGCGAGCGGCTGCCGCAGCTGCGTCCGGCCAGCGCGGCCTTCGACGGCCAGGCCAGCGTGCTGACCTTCGACGAGGTGGTCGCCTTCGCCCGCGCCGAGAGCAGGCGCACGGGGCGCACGATCGGCGTCTACCCGGAGATGAAGCACCCGGCCTATTTCGCCTCGATCGGCCTGGCCATCGAGGGGCGGATGATCGAGGCGCTCAAGCGCAACGACCTCAACTCCAAGACCGCGCCGGTTTTCGTGCAGTGCTTCGAGGTCGGGCCGCTTAAGACCCTGCGCCTGAAGACGCCCGCGCGCCTGGTGCTGCTGGTGGCGGGCGAGGGCGGTCCGGCCGACCAGCCGGGCGTCCGCTACGCCGACCTCGTCACGCCGGAGGGCCTGAAGGGCGTGGCGGCCTACGCCGACGGCCTGGGCCCGGAGAAGACGATGATCGTGCCGCAGGACAAGCAGACCCTGCTGCCGGCCACGTCGCTGGTGAAGGACGCCCATGCCGCGGGCCTGGTCGTCCATCCCTGGACGGTGCGGGCCGAGAACTACTTCCTGCCGCAGACCTTGCGGAAGGGGAACGCCGGCGCCGCCGACTATCTGGCCCAGCGGGGCGACGTGGCGGCAGTGCTGAAGGCGCTGTACGCCGCTGGCGTCGACGGGGTGTTCAGCGACTTCCCGGGCCTGGCGGTCGCCGCGCGCGGCTGATCAAGGCTTGGGCGAGACGAGCGTTTTCAGGCGCTCGCCGGCCACGAGCGTCACACGCTGGCGTTGCAACGGCGCCATGCTGGGCCTTTCCAGACCGGGAGGCCCGCATGACCCAGCCGTTCCAGCTTTCCCTGGCCCCGCGCCAGCTGACCCAGACCATCAATCCGTGGTCGTGGAGATTCGGCGACTTCTCGCTGCTGACCGTCAATCTGGGCCAGTCGCGCAATCCGGCCATCGAGGCCCGGGTGCTGGACGAGGTGGGCAGCTACGGCCGCCAGATCGGCCGCATCAGCGAGGCGCTGCTGGTCTTGGTCGACTGGGCCGAAAAGCAACCGGACGGCCCGTCCAGCCCCGCCTTCCAGATCCTGCGCGACCAGGTGGCCCACGTGGCCCTGATCAAGAAGGCGGTCGAGGCCGAGGCGGCCGGCTAGCCCGCCTTGCGCAGGGCGTGCAGGCGGAAGCCGCCGCGCAGGCCGGCGATGAAGCACAGCACCGCCACGGCCAGCATCGCCATGCTGACGGTCATCTGAGCCGGCGAGGTGAGGTTGGTGGCGGCCTTGTTGCTGGCGTAGGCGAGCAGGGTCGACAGCAGGCCATAGGCGCTGAGCAGCAGCATCAGCAGCGGGATCATCCGCGTCAGCCGCCGCCACTGAACAAAGCCCAGCCACAGATAGACCAGGCCCAGCACCAGGGTGAAGATGATCGTGGCCCAGGCCGTCGTCGGGCCGATGGCGTTGAGCATGGCCTGGGTGACCGCGGGGTCCTGCTGGGCGGCGTTGGCGAGGATCTGCTTTCGCATCTCGCCGACATAGGTCTCGAAGCGCAGGAAGATCATGGCCGCGCCAAAGACGCTGCCGACGGCGGTCAGCCAGGACCCCACGGCGCCGGCCCGGGCCGCGCGCGTTGCGGTCTCCTCGTCCGGCAACTTGGCCAGCGGGTTCAGGACGGCCAGCTTGTCGATCACGATACGCACCCCCGGGACGAAGGGCGCGAGCTTTCGACGCCCGCGCGCGCTTCGTCAACCAAGGCGGGGCGCGGTCAGGCCGCCTCGACGCCGAACTGCAGTCGGGCCAGGCGGGCGTAGAGGCCGCCCTTGGCCACCAGGTCGCCGTGCGTGCCTTCCTCGACCACGCGGCCCTCTTCCATGACCACGATGCGGTCGGCCTGCAGCACGGTGGCCAGGCGGTGGGCGATGACCAGGGTGGTGCGGCCGCTCATGGCCGCGTCGAGGGCCTGCTGCACCAGCCGCTCGTTCTCGGCGTCCAGGGCGCTGGTGGCCTCGTCGAGCAGCAGGATCGGCGCCTGGCGCACCAGGGCGCGGGCGATGGCCAGGCGCTGGCGCTGACCGCCCGACAGGGTCTTGGCGCGCTCGCCGACCGGCGTGTCGAAACCCTGGGGCAGCGCGCTGATGAAGCCGGTGGCCTGGGCCGCGTCGGCGGCGGCGCGGGCCTCCTCTTCGGTGGCGTCGGCGCGGCCGAAGCGGATGTTGTCCATCGCCGAGCCCGAAAACAGCGGCGAGTCCTGGGCCACCAGCGCCATGGTTCCGCGCACCTCGGCCGGGGTCGCCTCGCGCAGGTCGACGCCGTCGAGGCGGATCGCGCCGCTTTGCGGGTCGTAGAACCGCAGCAGCAGCCGCAGGACCGTGCTCTTGCCCGCGCCCGAGGGGCCGACCAGGGCGACGGTCTCGCCCGGCTTCACGGTCAAGGAGAAGCCGTTGAGGGCGGGCAGGTCCGGGCGGCCCGGATAGGCGAAGGCCACGTCTTCGAAGGCGATCTGGCCGCGCACGGGCGAGGGCAGGGCCTTGGGCGCGGCCGGCGGAGCGATGCCGGGCCTGGCGTTCAGCAACTCGGCGATGCGGTCCATGGCGCCGGAGGCCTTCTGGACGTCGCCCCAGACCTCGCCCAGAGCGCCAACCGAGCCGGCGGCCATGATCGCCAGCAGGGCGAACTGGGCCAGGGTGCCCGGCGTCATTTCGCCCTTCAGGACCAGCTGGGCGCCGAACCACAGCAGAAGGGTCACGCCGCCGAAGGCCAGGGTGATGACCACCGAGGTCATGAGGGCACGGGCGCGGATGCGGCGCACCGAGGCGTCGAAGGCCGTCTCCACCGCCGAGCCGAACCGGCGGTCGGCCTCGCGCTCGCGCACGAAGGCCTGGACGGTGTCCAGCGCGTCCAGGCTCTCGCCGGCGTAGCCGACGGCGTCGGCGAAGCGGTCTTGGGCAGTGGCCGACAGCTTGCGGACGCTGCGGCCCATCAGGAACATCGGGGCCAGCACCACCGGCACCATCAGCACGATGAATCCGGCCAGCTTGGGGCTGACCACGGCCATGTAGCCCAGGCCCCCGACGAGGCTGAGGGTGTTGCGGATGGCGATCGAGGCCGAGGCGCCGACCAGCTGGTCGATCAGGGTGACGTCGGTGGTCATCCGCGACAGCACTTCGCCGGTGCGGGTCTTCAGGAAGTAGGCGGGGTCCAGCGACAGGACGTGGCCGTAGAGGGCGCGGCGCAGGTCGGCCACGACCCGCTCGCCCAGGCGCGTGACGAAGAAGAAGCGCGCGGCGGTGGCCACGGCCAGCACCAGCGCCACGCCGCCCAGCAGCAGGAAGGCGCCGTTGACCGCTCCGGCGCCAGGCGCGCCCTTGGCGAATCCCTTGTCGATCACCTCCTTGAAGGCGGCGGTCAGGCCAAGCGTGGCGCTGGTCGAGAACAGCAGGAAGAAGCCGGCGGCCAGGGCGTCGCCGATGTGGCGGCGGACGAACGGCAGCAGATGGGCGAGGGGCCGGATGTCCTTGCGGCGCGGGCGGCGGGCGGCCGCCTCGCTCAGGTTCTGGGCCAGTTCGGCGCCGGCGCCCGGGCGGCCATCGGCCTGAAACTCGCCGCCGTTAACGTCGGTCATCAACTGGGTCCTTGCCAAAATCGCGCGGGTTCTTTATAGCCGCGCGTCTTCGAGAGCCACCCCGCAGGTGGCGCTCACCCACATTTCACGCCGCGCTCTAGTCGGTTGGACCGTCCGATGAAACAGAACATTCACCCCGACTACCACTTCATCACCGTCACCCTGACCGACGGCTCGAGCTATCAGACCCGCTCGACCTACGGCAAGGAAGGCGCGAACCTCGCGCTCGACATCGATCCGCGCACCCACCCGGCGTGGACGGGCGGCAACGCCCAGCTGATGGACCGTGGCGGCCGCGTCTCGCGCTTCAACGCCAAGTTCGCCGGTTTCACCGCGAAGAAGGCCTAAAGCCTCGAAGTCTCGCCGTAAGGGCGACGAAAAGCCGGCTCCGCGTTCGCGGGCCGGCTTTTTCTGTTTCTGGGCCCTGGTTTGGCGCTGTGGCCCTCGCCCTTCGACAGGCTCAGGGTGAGGACCAAGGCAAGGGCGGTGCAGTCGAAAACCTCATCCTGAGCTTGTCGAAGGACGAGGTTTTCGTTTCAGCGTCCTAGCGCCAGGCCATCGTCGTTTCGGCTTCCGGCTTGAACTCGAACTCGCCGTCGGTCGAGGCCGACAGGTCGCGCCAGGCGTCTAGCTCGCCCTGCAGGCTGTCGATCTTGGCCTGGACGATGCCCAGGGCGTCGCTGCCCGCGCACCAGCGGACGGGCGGCCGCTCGACGCTCGCCAGGGTCATCAGCGCCTGGCCCAGGCGGGCGGGATCGCCGGCCTGGTTGCGGCTGCGGGAGTCGTAGAAGGCCTTCAGGTCGGCGGCGACCTGGGCGTAGTCGGCGATGGCGTGCGAGCCGTGGCGCACCGAGGTCGGCTCCAGGAAGTCGGTGCGGAAGAAGCCGGGCTCCACGATCGTGACGTGGATGCCGAAGCGCCGGACCTCGCCGGCCAGCGATTCCGAGAAGCCCTCCACGGCGAACTTCGAGGCGCAGTACAGCGCGCCGCTCTCGCCGCCGACGATGCCGCCGATCGACGAGATGTTGAAGATCCGGCCCGAGCGCTGGGCGCGCATGGCCGGCAGCACGGCGCGGGTGACGTGCATCAGGCCGAAGACGTTGGTGTCGTACTGGGCCTGCACGTCCTGGGCAGTGGATTCCTCGAACAGCGACAGGTTGCCGTAGCCGGCGTTGTTGACCAGCACGTCGATGCGGCCGAAGCGCGCCAGGGCCGCGTCGACGGCGGCCTGCGCTTGGTCGGGGCGGGTGACGTCGAGGGACAGGGACAGCAGGTTGTCGCCGTCGGGGCCCAGGCTGTCGACCAGGGCCTGGCGGTTGCGGGCAGTGGCGACGACGCGGTCGCCGGCGGCCAGGACGGCGCGGACGATCTCGGCGCCGAGGCCGCGCGAAGCGCCGGTGACGAACCAGATGCGGGGGGCGGGGGAAGTCATGGGGTAGCTCCTTCTGAGGAGCCTCGACCATGCGGCGAAAGGCGGCGAAGGCCGTAGACGGATGCCGTCAGTCTCTTGCACGATCCCGCCAGCGCCGTGATCGTGGTTGCCCGACCGGGCCAGCAGCGGTTGAATGCGGCCATGAGCAAGTTGCCCGAACTCGTCGCCATGGTCCGCAGCCATGTAGGAGAAGATTCGACGGACGGCGTCGGTCCGCTGATCGCGCCGGGCGTGCACCTGATCGCCAGCACGGCCGTCACCGAAGCCCAGCAGCTGGTCTACGAGCCGATGCTGTGCCTGATCCTCGAAGGGGCCAAGACCACCACCCTGGGCGCCGAAAGCTATCCCTACCGCGCCGGCGAGTACCTGGTGGTGTCGGCCGACCTGCCGGTCAGCGGGCGAGTGATCGAGGCGCCGTACCTTGCGGTGGGAATCCCGCTGGACCCGGCGATGATCGCCGACCTGCTGGTCGAGACGGGCGAGGCCTTCACGCAAGGCCCGCCGACGCGGGCCCTGGCGATCAGCCGCATGGACGACGACCTGATCGAGACGGTGATGCGTCTGATCCGCCTGCTGGACCGTCCGCGCGAGGCCGCGGTGCTGGCGCCCCTGCTCAAGCGCGAGCTGATGTGGCGCCTGCTGACCGGCGAGCGGGGCGAGATGATGCGCCAGATCGCCTCCTCGGGAGGCCGCCTGGATCAGGTGCGCCGGGCCATACGCTGGCTGCGCGGCCATTATGCCGAACCCATGCGGATCGAGCGGCTGGCGCAGGTGGCGGGCATGAGCGAGACCTCGTTGCACCGGCACTTCAAGGCCGTCACGGCCATGAGCCCGCTGCAGTACCAGAAGCAGATCCGCCTGCAGGAGGCGCGCAACCTGCTGCTGGTGCAGGGCCGCGACGTGGCGGGCGTGGGCTTCGCGGTCGGCTACGACAGCCCCTCGCAGTTCAGCCGGGAATACGCCCGCCTGTTCGGCCGTCCGCCGGGCCGCGACATGGCGCGGCTGCGGGCCGATCCATCGCTCAGCGTGGCGGTGTAGCGGCGCTTTAGGGTAAGGGTTGGCGTCGAGATTCTCCCCCTGTGGGGGAGGCGGCCGAAGGCCGGTGGGGGACTTTTTCAGCTTTCGAGGCGGTGGCAGTCTCATCAGCCACTCCCCCCACCGATCGCTGAGCGATCGCCTCCCCCACAGGGGGAGGTTCCTAAATCTCAGCGCGGCGGGGCGAAGCGGATGACGTTCTCACCCAGGAAGGGCTCTTCGCCGGCCTGGTCGTCCGACGACGGTGCGAACAGCGGCTCCATGGCGTCGGCGGTGGCCGTCGGGCTTTCCTGCGTGGCGGCGGGTTTGGGGGCGGCCAGCAGGATGGGCATGCGCACCGAGACGCTGGTGCCCGCGCCCAGGCGGCTTTCGACATGCATCTCGCCGCCGTGCAGCTGGGCGAAGGCGCGGACGAGTGACAGCCCAAGACCGGTGCCCCTGGCGCGCTGGTCGACGCCGCCGGCCTGCTCGTAGGGGCGCCCCAGGCGCTCGAGGTCCTCGGGGCTGATGCCGACGCCGGTGTCGGCGACGACGATCTCCAGCATGCCGTCGTGGCCGTCGGCCGTGACCGTCACCTGGCCGCCGCGCGGGGTGAACTTCAGGGCGTTGGAAACCAGGTTCAGAACGATCTGCTTGAGCGCCCGGCGGTCGGCGTCGACGTCCAGTTCGCCCGGCGGCAGCACGCCGCGCAGCTGCACGCCCACGCTGTCGGCCTGCACGCGCAGCAGGCGCATGGCGGCGTTGACCGCCTCGCGGGCGTCGAACTCGCCGCGCGACAGCTCGAACCGCTCGGCCTCGATCTTCGACATGTCGAGCACGTCGTTGATCAGGTCCAGCAGGTGACGGCCGCTCTCGTGGATCAGCTCGGCATATTCGCCGTAGCGGTCGGTCAGGGGGCCGAACATGCGCGCGCGCATGATGTCGGAGAAGCCCATGATGGCGTTCAGCGGCGTGCGCAGCTCGTGGCTCATATTGGCCAGGAAGCGGGCGCGGCCGGCGGCCAGCTGCTCGGCGTCGTTGCGGGCCTGGTCCAGCTGCTGCAGGTGACGGGTCTCGGCGGTGACGTCGCGCAGCACGCCGACCAGCATGCCGGGGCCGACGCGCCGCAGGGTCAGCGACAGGGTCTTTTCCGGCGCCTCGGCGGCCGGGAAGGTCAGGGTCGCCTGGTGCTCGCGCAGGGCCTGGCCGAGCGCGAAGTCGACGCGGGCCCGCTCGCCGGCCACGGCCGCGTGCGACAGGCCGTCGATCATGATCCGGTCCAGGGCCGCGCCCTCGGGGGCCACGCCGCGCACGGTGCGCACGCGGCCCTGCAGGGTGACGACGAAGGCCAGGAACGGCAGGCCGTCGAGCAGGGTAGACAGGGCGGTCAGCTCCGACAGGTTGCGCACGTCGCGCTCGCCCGCCCGGCGGTGGGTCAGCATCAGGCCGGCGGCGAGGCCCAGGCCCGTGGTGGCGACGGCCAGGAAGCCGAGGATGAAGGCGGTGGGCCCCGTCGGCGGCGGAGGAGCCAGGCCCGACAGCTGGGTCAGGGCGGCCATGGCGCCGCCGATCAGGGCCAGGGCCGCGCCCTCGGCCAGGCGGCGCGGGGCGGCCAGGGTCGAGGCGGCGGCGACCGGGGCCAGGCACCAGGCGCTCATGGCGCCTGAGACGCCGCCGGTCAGGGCGGCGGCGACCGCGCCGCCGGCGGCCCAGCCGACCAGCAGCAGGGACTGGGTGCGTTCGTCCTCGCTGTCGCCCAGCAGCAGGGCGGCGATGGCGGGCAGGGCCCCGGCCAGAAGCGCCGTCCAGATCGGCCAGCCCGTCGAGCCCGGGGTGAAGGACACCGCGCCGCCGGCCAGCAGGGCCGCGGCCAGCCAGCCCAGACGCCAGGCGCGCGCCGTCTCGCCCGCGCCGAAGGCGGGGCGAAGAGCGGCTTCATCCTGCCGCGGCTGCACCGGGTCGATGTCCAACGGGACGGGTCCGCCTCAAAAGGTTCGTTATTGGTGAATCCTAACCCCGCTTCGGCCGATCCCCCAAGCGCGCACAATTGTGGGGCGACCGGGCGAGTCCAGCTTCTTGTGGACGGAAACGGTTTCGTAAGCGGGTTGGTTCAGGGTGGCACAGAATGCCTTTGCGGACAGAAGGTCCGGGAGTTTCAAATGCCTCAGACGGCGTCCGCGGACGCTTCGCTCGCAGCCGAAGAGCCCGCCGAAAGCGTGGCCGGGGCTGATTCGCGCGCCCTGCAGCGGCCCCCCGAAGGGCCTACCGCGACGTTTCGCCGCGCCGCGGCCCGCGCGCGCCGCAAGGCCGCCCTCGACGATCAGAAGCGTTCGTTCCTGCGCATGGTCAGCCACGAGCTGCGCACGCCCCTGAACGCGGTCATCGGTTTCTCGGAGATCCTGGCCAGCGAGCTCTACGGCCCGCTCGGCGCGCCGCAATACAAGGAATACGCCAAGCTGGTGCACGAGAGCGGCCTCAAGCTGCTGAAGCTCGTCAACCAGATCGTCGAGATCGCCCGGCTGGAAGGCCACGTCACCGACCTGGACGTCGCCGCCGAGCCGCTGGACGAGGCGGTCGAGGACGTGATGGCCCAGCTTAGGACCGAGTGCGAGGCGCGGGGCGTGGCCCTGAGCGCGCCAGACCTCGTGGGCATGCCGGGCGTGCTGTCCGACCGCCGGGGCCTGCGCACCATCCTTTCCAACCTGATGCAGAACGCCGTCGCCCATTCGCCGCGCGACGGGGTGGTGACCATCGAGGCCGAGCGCGTCGCCGGCGGGATGGTCGAGATCTCGATCCGCGACCAGGGCGAGGGCGTCCAGCCTTCCGACCTGCCGCGCCTGCTGCGGCCGTTCGAGCAGGGCGGGGCCTCCCTGACCCGCTCTGGCGAGGGCGTGGGTCTTGGCCTGCCGATCGTCGACCTGCTGACCCGGGCGATGAACGGCTCGTTGCGGCTGAAGTCGGCGCCGGGGCAGGGGCTGACCGCGATCGTGGCCCTGCCGGGCGCCTGACGCCGCCCAGACGGCTTGCATCATGGGCGCGGCCCGCCTAGATGCCGCGCCATGAGCACCAGCCCCATCGACGCCGCCCTCAACGACCTCGCCGACGAGTTCGAAATGCTCGGCGACTGGGAAGAGCGCTATCGCTACGTTATCGAGCTGGGCAAGGACCTCGAGCCGCTGACGCCCGAGGAGCATTCCGAAGACAACAAGGTGCGTGGCTGCGCCAGCCAGGTGTGGCTGGTCACCGAGCCGCAGGCCGACGGAAGCGTGCGCTTTCGCGGCGACAGCGACGCTCACATCGTCAGCGGGCTGATCGCCGTGGTGCTGCGGCTCTATTCCGGCGCGCAGGCCAGGGACATCGCCGCGTTCGACGCCTCGGCGGCCATGGCGCGCCTGGGACTGTCGGAAGCCCTGTCCTCGCAGCGCTCCAACGGCCTCAAGTCGATGGTCGCCCGCATCCAGCGCGACGCGGCGGCCCTGGCGGGCGCCTAAGGAAGGCCCAGCCCCCAGCTCCCGTCATTCTCGCCCTTGTGGCGAGAAGCCCTCTGTCAGTCGCAAGGGCGGACGAGGCGAACCGCCAGCGGTTCGCTTGCGCCTCACGTGCGGGCTGATCCAGGGGTTCCCGCCACAAGGGCGGGAATGACGGGCGGATAGGGTAGGCCCGCCTTGGCTAACCGCCTTAGAAGAACCCGGCCCGGTTGCCGATGAACACGATGGCCACGATGATCAGCAGGAGCTGGATCAGCCAGTTCACGGGCGAGGGGATGGGCGAGCGCTGGACGGCGTAGAGGGCCAAGCCAAGCAGCACGAGGGCGATGATGACGGTGATCAGGATGCTCATGGCCCGGTAACCCGCGTTCGGCGTGCTTGGTTCCGGCCGTGCTTGAACCGTCGCTTTCGATCTTCTATCGCCCGCCCATGACCTCGACCTGGCGCATCGCCGCCCTCTATCGCTTCGCGACCTTCGACGACCCGGCGGCGATCCAGGCGGATCTCGCCAAGCTGTGCTGCGGCCTGAAGGTCAAGGGCACGCTGCTGCTGGCCCGCGAGGGGATCAACGGCACGATCGCCGGCGCGCCCGAGGCGATCGACGCGGTGATCGCCCATATCCGGGCGCTGCCCGGCTGCGAGGCGCTGGAGCTGAAGTTCGCGCAGGCCGATCACCCGCCGTTCCATCGCCTGAAGGTCAAGGTGAAGTCCGAGATCGTCACCCTGGGCGAGCCGGACCTGGATCCTGCCCGCAATCACGGCGTCCACGTCGACCCGGCCGACTGGAACGCCCTGATCGCGCAGCCCGACGTCATCGTCATCGACACCCGCAACGGCTACGAGGTCGACTGCGGGGCCTTCGAGGGGGCGATCGATCCCAAGACGCCCAGCTTCGCTGATTTCCCCGCCTGGTTCGACGCCTTCCGCCAGACCTGGGACCCGGCCGCGCCAGCCCCGAAGGTGGCGATGTACTGCACCGGCGGCATCCGCTGCGAGAAGTCGACGGCCTTCCTGAAGGCGCGCGGGGTCGAGGAGGTGTTCCACCTCAAGGGCGGGATCCTGAACTATCTGGAGACGGTGCCGGAGGCGCAGAGCCTTTGGCGCGGCGAGTGCTTCGTGTTCGACGAGCGGGTGGCCGTCGGCCATGGGCTGTCGCAGGGAACACATGCCCTGTGCCGGGGCTGCCGGATGCCGGTGTCGGAAGCCGATCGGGCCTCGCCGCTGTATGTCGAGGGCGTGGCCTGCCCGCGCTGCCACGACAGCCGCAGCGACGACCAGAAGGCCCGCTACGCCGAGCGCCAGCGTCAGGCCGCCCGCGCCCTGGAGTTGGGCATAGACCATGTGGGCGCGACCCTGCCGCCCAGGCCGGCGCGTGAGTCCTGACGGATCGCCCTCGCCCGCACGGCGTTATCTCCGCGACCCCCTTCCCAGGACATGGAGACAGACGCCATGGTCGCCTACGACCCCACGCTCAATCCCGGCCAGACCAACGGCGCCGGCCCCGCCCGCGCCCGTCAGAGCCTGATCGACACCCTGTCGGACAAGGTCTCGAACTTCCTCGACCACCAGTCCAAGCCGCTGAACCCCCAGGCGCCGGTTCCCGACTACGCCGTCGATGCGCCGGGTAGGAAGGGCTTCAGCATCGCCGGCCGCCAGGTGCAGCTGGGCGGTCGCACCGTGCCGTTGGCCGTCGCGGTGCTGGGCGGTGCGGTTCTGGCCGGCCTGCTGATCAACAAGCGCACGCGCGGTGCGGCGATCACCGCCGCCGGCACGGCCTGGACCTTCCTGCAGTCGAAGAAACCGTAAGGCTCCGCTTCGAACCTTTTGCGGAGAGGCCGCGTTGCTGCGGTCTCTCCATCCAAGCTCAGGGAGCCCAAGCATGGCCCATACGAACGAAGACCACATCAAGCTCGTCAACGGCCTGGTCGAGATCACCATCGACAGCGCCGACGGCTACGAAGAAGCCGCCAAGGACGCGCAGAGCAGCCGCTTCAAGACCCTGTTCCAGTCGCGCGCCCAGGAGCGCCGCGGCATCGTCTCGGACCTGCAGGCCGAGGTCCGCCGCCTGGGCGGCACGCCGGACGACGACGGCAGCATCCTGGCCGCCGCCCACCGCGTGTTCCTCAACGTCCGTGACGCCCTGACCAAGGGCGACGAGGCCGTGGTCAAGACCGTCGAGGACGGCGAGGACCACATCAAGGCCAAGTACGAGAAGGCGCTGGGCGACGTGGACATCCAGCCCGAGACCCGCCGCGCCATCGAAGAGGCCTACGCCAAGGTCAAGGCCGGCCACGACCAGATGCGCGACATCAAGCACATGCTGGCGTCGTAACGATCTGGCTTCATCGTTCCGGCAAGTCCCGAGGGCTTGTCGGAGCGACGGTCCAAGACAGGCGGGGCGGCTCAGGCCATCCCGTAATGCGCCGTCAGGCGCTGCAGGGCCGCCTTGAGGGCGGCCCTGCCCGTTCTGGGCTTCATGCCCAGGGCGACTTCCGTTCCCTGCAGGGACGTGCCCGTCAGGCAGATGAGGGTCAGGATCGGCATGGCCTCGGCCCCGACCGCCTCCATGGCCCGCCCCAGGCGCTGGCGGGCGGCATAGGCGCGCTCCATCGGTTCGATGCGCGATCCGCCGCCCGAGCGCGGCGTCGGATCCCAGCGCATGGTCAGCCGGCCGATGATCCCCGAGGCGTGGGCGTCGGCCGCCAGGCGCTCGCCGGCCGCGCGTTCGGCCGCGGTGATGTGCTTGCGCCGCAGCAGCCAGTCCAGCGGCGCCTCGCCCAGGTTCGCGCGATGCGTGGTCGCGCGGCCGTCGGGCTCGGTCACCGTCTTCTCGCCCTCGACGAAGCCGGGGCGTCCGGGCGGCGGGGAGGGGGTCTGGGACGACAGCCGCCAGCCGCCGTCGCCGCGAGGCAGCAGGCGCGGGAACAGCTTGCGGAAGGCGGCTTCGTCGATCAGCAGCATCGGGCGACGACCCCGGGCGAAGCGCACGGCGTAGGCCAGGCCCCGGGCCTCGATCACCGAGCCCGCGCGGTCCAGCAGGCGGGCGGCGCGATCGGCCAGATGCTCGGCCTGCAGGTCGTGCTCCAGGATGGCGGCGACGCTCATCGGCCCAGCCCCGCGCGTTGGAACGCAACCCCGGTCAGGTCGGGGATGGTTTCGGGCGCCTGGCGCACGCAGGCCTCCAGCGCCGTCATCCGGGCGTCGAACACCCGGTCCTCGCGCATGTCCTCGATGCGATGGCAGGCATGGGCGCAGGTGGTGCGGTCGCGGCCGAAGGCGAAGGCCACGCGGGCCAGCGGCCAGTGGAAGATCACGTGCGCCAGGTAGATGGCGATCTGCCGCGCCCGGGCGGCCGACTTGGTGGCGCGGCGGTCCGAGGCGATGTCGACCGGCGCGACGCCCGTGGCCAGGGCCACGGCATGAGTGACGAAGGCGGCGACCAGACGGTCGCGGCGCGGATCGGGCGAGATCGCCCAGGCCTCCTCCAGGATTTGAGCGAGCATCACGGTCCCTCAAGAGCGGCGCCCCCAGTGACGCCCATGAGCATCAGCCTAGGCTGATATTCCTCTTGTAGGATAACTTTCCTATTTCGCGCGTCCAGCG